>CAMXPV010000029.1 GCA_947245585.1 uncultured Lachnospiraceae bacterium
TCGTAAACGAGGTTAACATAATAATCAATGACGGTGCAATAGCAATCAAGGTAAGGATCAACAAAATCCGCAACGCGCCGTTCACGCTGCCATTACCGTTGTTGTATGTAACCGTCACCGTATTGGCAATATTCATTTCAGCCAGATCATCGGCATTGTCCGATGCACCGGGCGGATCCAGGTTTGTCCTCTCATTGGAGGTACCAGTCAGATTGGAGTCCCGGTAAGGAGTGTCAGTTACCGCAGTCGATGTACTGTCTCTCGCGAAGGCGGTTTCACCCCAACTAAGATACAATATGCCTGCCACCAACAGCAGGCATATTAATTTTGCCAAATGATATCCGGAAAAATATTTCTTCATTCGTCTCGCCCGTCTTCTTTTTCCAGGATTCTTTCTTTCTGAATTTTTGCAAGTACGTCCTTAAAACCGAGCGCACTTCCAGTAGACCCCTCAGGAAAGCTCAAATCCTCCTCAGGAATCTCTGATAACATTGTAACAGTATCTTTGCAGACTGCAAGTGCCAAATACTTCCGCCCTATCCTGACGATCTGCACATACTTGTTGTTTGACAGCCGCAGCGCCTCAACAAGTTCCATATTCGTCCCGACAGATCTGCCTTTCTGGTAGCCGCCAATCCACTTTGTGACAAAGGCAGTAATTGCCAACACAAAGAGAAACAGCAGTAAAACGGTTACAAACTGCACATAGGAGTCGGTTCTTCTGTCAGATAACGCAAGAAGCATTAACCTACGACCTTCTTAACGGCCTCTAATACACGGTCTGCCTGGAAAGGTTTTACGATGAAATCCTTGGCTCCGGACTGAATGGATTCGATAACCATAGCCTGCTGACCCATAGCAGAACACATGATAACCATAGCTCCGGGATCACCTTCTTTGATCTTCTTGAGTGCCTGAATTCCATCCATCTCCGGCATTGTGATATCCATCAGCACGAGATCAGGCTTAAGTTCGTTATATTTTTCTACCGCCTTGGCACCGTTCTCTGCCTCACCTGCTACGTTATAGCCGTTCTTGGTCAGGATATCCTTGATCATCATTCGCATAAACGCTGCATCATCACATACTAAAATATTTTTTGCCATGTCTCTTCTCCTATCACATATTATTTGATAATTTCGGTTACCCGAATACCAAAGCTCTCCTCAATTACCACAACTTCGCCCTTTGCTACAAACTTACCGTTCACAAGAACATCTATCGGCTCACCGGCAATTTTATCCAACTCAATAATGGTTCCCGGCGCGAAGTCCAAAATCTCTGAAATGGATTTGGAAGCTCTTCCCAACTCCACCGTTACTTCCAACGGCACATCCTTGATCAGCTCGATGTTTTCCTGACTCTGCAACGGGTTAAAATCTCCGGCAAAGTTTTGGAACTGAACAGGCTGTATGTTCATATTAGGCTGCATCGCCATCTGGGGCATCATCTGCGGCATTCCCATCTGAGGCATCATCTGCATCTGACTCATATCCATCTGGGGAGCCATCGGCTGCGCCTGCGGCATCGGCTGTGCCTGCGGCATTGGCTGCGCCTGTGGCATCGGCTGTGGAGCCGGTTCTGGTGCCGGAGCCGACGCTGCAGCTGCTGCGTCATCCTGCCCCATAATGAAAGTATCGTAAACATCCTTCGCAAACTCAACCGGATACAGCTGCATGATGGTGGAATCCACCAATTCGCCGATCTGCATCCTAAAGGAAATCTTGACAAAAGTCCCTTCCAGGAAATCCGCAATATCACCACCGGACTTAAAGGCCGTCAGGTCAATCAGACTTGCCTCCGGCGGACTGATATCAATCATCTTGCCAAACATGGTGGAGAGTGCGGTGGACGAAGCGCCCATCATCTGGTTCATCGCCTCTGAAATAGCCGAAAGGTGCAGTTCCCCCAATTCTCCATCCGTATTGCTGCCATCGCCACCCATCATCAGGTCGGTGATAATCTTTACATCATGTTCCTTTAAGATCAGGATATTCGACCCATCCAAACCCTGTGTATACTTAATCAGAATAAATACGCAAGGCTTCTCGTAATCTTCCAGTACATTCTTCCAAGTCGCCAACTTGACAACCGGCGTCGTGATATTAACCTTTTGGTTAACTACAGAAAACAGGGTGGTCGCGGATGCACCCATGCTAATGTTGGCAACTTCACCGACAGCATCCTTCTCCGCTTCCGTCAACAGCGAGTCGTCTGCGTCTGGCCCGTCAAAAGCTGCTGCGTCCGTATCCGCCGCACTTCCGGCCGAGTCGTCATCGCCGTTTAAAAGCGCATTGATTTCATCCTGTGATAACATTCCGTCCATGCTCTTATTCCCCCTCTCTGATTACCGAAGTGACTCTCACAGCATTTTTATCCCTGCTAGTACCCGGGAGGGCGGTAAATTTCTTAATATTGCCCACATACACTGTCAGATCCTGTTCGACTTCGGTATCTAGTCGTATAATGTCGCCGCGTTGTAAATTCACAAAGTCGGTGACCGATATGCTCGTCTTTCCCAATACTGCTTTGACAGGAACATCCACTCTCTTGACAAGGGCCTCGATGTATTCCTCGAAGTCTTCGTCGTTCTGTTCCTGCATATTCGCGTACCAGAACTTCGTATTGAGCTTATCCATGACGCTCTCCAACGTAAAGAAGGGGAGACATACATTCATAAATCCTTCCACCTCGCCTATTTTCATATTCAAGGTGACGATGGCAATCATATCATTCGGGGCGATGATCTGCGCGAACTGGGAATTTGTCTCTATTCGCTCCAACACTGGGTTGATCTCCACCACATTCTTCCATGGTTCCCGCATCAACTGCATACAGACTACCATCATTTTCTCTATGATTGTCATTTCAATCTCGGTGAACTCCCGGCTCTTTTCCAGTGAGTCTCCCGCGCCGCCAAGCATTCTGTCTATCATCGCAAATCCCAACTGGGACGCTAACTCGATCAGAATGGTTCCGCCCAGCGGATGGAAATTCACAATTCCCAGAATAACCGGGTTGGAAAGGGAATTTGAAAACTCCGAGAAAATAACCGTCTCGGAACTTGTCACCGATACCTGTACATTCTTTCTCAGGTGCACCTGCATACTCGTGGAGAGCAGACGCCCGTAATGCTCATATATAATTTCCAGTGTGCGCAGATGTTCTTTTGAGAACTTAGTCGGCCTTTTAAAGTCGTAATCCCTGACCTGTTTCTCATCAGCGCCATTCAGTTCATCCGTGTCAAGCTCACCGCTGCTCAGCGCGGCGAGCAGATTATCTATCTCACTTTGCGATAGTACCTCTCCCACGAAAAGTTCACCTCCTGTGGTTCTTATTCCTTCTCAATACTACCCAAACATGATGTCACCGAACGACACGTTATAGATAAACTTGGAATCGAACATAGTCTGCAATCTGTCAAGAATTTCTTCCTTAACCTTCTCCTGATTGTCCCGCACTTCCTCCATCGTATACTGGGCAAATACACTGTTGATCTGGTCTTTCATCAAACCTTCCATGCTGCCTAGCTTCTCAGCGGAACCATACTCCTTATACCCTTCCGCCTTATTGTTGATCGACAGTGTAACCGAAACAACACAATAGTGATCCTTATCGTCTCCCTCTGTCTTTTTCAGCGGGATCGTCATAGTCTCCGCAAAGGAATAAGTCTCCGTGTCCGCCATAGAAACGACCACGCTAGGCCCTGCCGTGCCAGATGCCAGTTCCAGATTCATGGCTGTCGCAATATTGTCCACCAACAGGGCGGTCTTTTTGGAAGCCCCAACCACACTGAACATCATTATGGCGGTCAAAACAATATTGACAATCAACAGCGCCAGAATAATTACGGAAATCAGATTCTTCTTCATAGCTTTTGTCTTCTCCTTCTACACTCAAGTTAATAAGAACTAAGCGAATTGTATATCTTAATCTCCACTCTCCTGTTCTTAGCTCTCCCCTCCGGTGTGGAATTATCCGCAACGGGAAGATATTCACCCCTGCCGGCATGCTTGATATTCGCAGGATCCAGATTTGTGATGGAGAGAATATAGTCGAACACTGACAGCGCACGTCCGGAACTCAATTCATTATTATTAGAATACTTTGCCCCCGACATCGGCACATTATCCGTATGTCCCTCTATCTCAATCGTACCATCCGCATACCGCTCTAAAATCAATCCCACCTGGTCAAGTATGGGCTTAGCGTCATCCTTCAAAAGTGTGCTTCCCGAATCAAAGAGCAGCGCGCCTTTCAAAGTCAGTTGGACGAATTGGGCAGTAAATGTCACATCCACTTCGTCCTCCAGATTTCTCTCGTCAAGCGCTTCCTGAATCTTTTCGGCCATCGCCTCAGACTCTTCCATCTGCGCTTCTTCCATTTTTTCCTTTGCTTCGGCAACATCCTGGTCCTGGGCAACGTCCTCGTCAATCATCTGCCCCTCGTTCATCTTACCAGTGCTGTTTATGAATTCATCCAACTCGTTCAGCTGGCTGACACCGTTACTGATCAGCATACCGTCCCCGATCGCCTGTGCTCCTCCCTCAAAAACGGAAAACATCTGGTTAAAGGAGGCGGCCACCTTTTCCTGCTTCACTTCGTCAATCGACGACATGGAAAAGAGCAGGACGAAAAAGCAGAGAAGCAGATTCATCAAGTCGGAGAAAGTGGCCATCCACGCCGGCGAGCCCTTAGGGGCATCTTCCTGCTTCTTTTTAGCCATCCACTTCACCTCCGCCCTCGGCTCCCGCGCTGCCTCTGTCGGCAGGTGCCAGGAAGGACTTCAATTTCTCTTCGATGACACGCGGGTTCTCACCCGCCTGAATCGAGAGAAGGCCTTCTATCTCAATCTCCTTCACCATCATCTCTTCCGCGTTTTTATTCTTAAGCTTCGTCGATACCGGCGCACAAATCCAGTTCGCCAACAGTGAACCGTAGAAGGTGGTTACCAAAGCGACCGCCATGTTTGGTCCGATGGATGCGAAATCCGACAAATCGGCCAACATGTTAATCAGTCCGATCAGGGTACCGATCATGCCCCATGCGGGACCCATAGCTGCAACGTTCTCCCAAAAACCGATCTTATCTTTATGTCTGCCCTCCACGCTGACAAGCTCCGTCTCCATAATTGCACGCACGAGCTCCGGGTCGGTACCGTCAACAATCAGCAGGATGCCCTTTTTCAGGAACTCATCCTCAATGTCACTGGCCGCCTCTTCCAGGGAGAGGAGACCTTCCTTACGTGCAACGTTGGACAAATCTATAATCTTCTGGATAATTTCCGGCACATTCATAGTGGAAGTCTTGAAGATCAGCCCCATACTTTTAAGTCCGGCAACGAACTCGGGTATCGTATAGCTCGCAAAGATACACATGAAGGAACCGCCAAAAGTAATCAGCATCGACGGCGGATCCAGGAACCTGAACACCATGGAGAAACTCTTGCCGAACACCATGCCGAATATCATCAACGCAAAACATGTTACCAAGCCAATAATTGAAGCTATATCCATATGTACACACCCACTTTTACACTAGTCTGCAAAAATATCCTTTCTATACGATTTTACTAAATTTTTCACTTCTTGTCTACTTTCTTTTACAATTATTTTCCGTCCGGTAGTAAAAGAGAGCACCGTATCAGGCGTTTCCTCCACCAATTCCAACAGATCGGGGTTGATCAAAACTTTGACGCCATTAATCTTCGTTACCTCTACCACGGGCAAGCCCCCTTTTAGGTTTTATACACTGCAACTAGATCATTTTACCACACATCTACAAAAACTGCAAAAAAAAATTTACCAATTTTTTTTGCAATATACCCGAAAAAGGGGAATTTTCCACAGAAATCCGTGGAAAGTTCCCCTTAAATTTTTTAATTACCTCTTCAGATTTACCAACTCCTCAAGCAGTGTATCGGAGGTGGTGATGATACGGCTGTTTGCCTGGAAACCACGCTGTGTCGTGATCATCTCGGTAAACTCGCCCGCCAGATCCACGTTACTCATCTCCAGAATACCGGACTCCATGGAACCTTCGCCGTCCGCCGTGATATCCTGACCCACGCCGTCGAACTCGCCGGAGTTCATGGTTGCAGAGTAGAGGTTGTTGCCAGCCTTTGCCAGACCGGCAGCGTTGGCAAACTTGGCAACCGCAATCTGTCCCAAGAGCTTCGTCATGCCGTTGTCATAGGAGGCTCTGATCTTACCGTCCTGACCTACCTCCAAGCCGATCAGCTCACCGTACTTACGGCCGCTGCCCAGATTGTTCTCCGTGCCGTCGCCGGAATCCATATTGATGGTACACACCTTGCCGTTGTTCACGTTGGATGTGGCCGAAAAGTCGATGTCGATGTCGGTAAAATGCTCCAAATCCACGGTCTTACCGGTCATATCCGTGGTAGAAGCGCTGAAGTTCAACGTCACGCTTTTCTGTTCCGGATTGCCCACATAACTGAAACTTGCGTCTTTGGTATTAAATACCAGACGGTTTCCGGTATAGGACTCGGTGCTCGTGATACTCGCATGGCCGTCCGGCGTAATGTAGTTGATGCTGTATTTCATCGTATCGTCACTGGTCAGACCGTAGGCTTTCTGCAGAATCTGCTCGCTGTCCGCAGGATAGGTCAGCGTCACACCGAATTTCCCATCATCTACATCAAAAGTTGAATCCTGCTTAGTAGCGAACTTGGCCGTGAAGGACAGGGTTACCGCGCCGCTCTCGTCCATGGAAATCACGGGCAAGTTGTTCGCATCTGTTGCCAGAGTCACGCCGTTGCCGCCAAGCTTACCAAGCACCGTCGCCCACTCCGTTCCCTCCGCTGCCGTAGGCGGATTACTGGGACCGAGAGGTGTTCTGGTATAAGTGATATTGGGCGCCGTACCGGTAGGTTTATTGTAATAGTACTGCTTCTGCTTCTCGTCGTAGGTCATGCCGTACTCTTTTTGCAGGATATCCTTATCAAGCGTCACATCGCCCTGCATCGTCACCTCTGTACCCTTAGTTACAGAAGGAGTGGTACCTGGCGTAAGTGTTACCTTATCTATTCCTGCCACCTTCAGATTCTTTGCCATAGACATCATCACGTTCTTATCGAAGCCGTCGAGAATTTCTCCATTGTTGAAACTAACAAGGAATGTTCCCGTACTTCCTGTCACATTCGCATTGGGTCCGTCTATATAGCTTACGCTGCCGTCGTCAGGCAGGGAGAACACCTTGGTCTCCTCAATGCTCTCGGGCGAACCGAACGTGGCAATCTGGCTGATATCGTTGACATTGTAGTAGGTCTTCAAAGATACGCCGTCACTGTTGATAATGTCGTCGAGCTGCACATAATAATTGCCCTCGCCCGCGCTTCTGAGCTTATGCGCGCTCATCAAAGCTGTGTACTGATAACCTGCGTTATCATAGAACTGCAACGTCATAACGCGGCCCTTGCTGCTGTTCACATCCGCGTTATTTCTGTCCAGAATACCGGACACCACCGCTTTGGTGGTGGACTCCGCCGGTGCCGTCAAATTCTCCACATTCATGATCTGTAATGCGGAAACCACATCGGAACGGATATCGCCCGTCTCCTCATCATACTGCCAACCCATCACACGGTAACCGGTGCTCGCCATAACCAGATTGCCCGCGCCGTCAATGGTGAAGGAACCGTCTCTGGTGAAGAAGTTCTGGGAACCGCTGTTTACAATGAAGAAGGATTCGCCCGTGATCATCACATCCCACGGGTTATTGGTGGACTGGGCGGAACCCTGTCTCGTGATGGCCGTGTTGATGGCCGCCGTCTTGGAACCGAGACCGATCTGTCTCGCGTTGATACCGCCGCGGCCCGTGTCAGCGTTTGCGCCGGATGCCGCCTGCGTCTGTTGGTAGAGCAGATCGCTGAACACCATGTTCTGCGACTTATATGCCGTCGTGTTTACGTTTGCAATGTTGTTACCGATAACATCCATTCTGGTCTGGTGGGTTTTTAGGCCCGACACGCCAGAAAACAATGATCTCATCATAGTAAAATGACCTCCTTATTTCTGTTGAGAAACCGTCTGTCCTCTCTGTCAGTCGAGAACCGTAAGCCTCCTGTAAGGTCCGGCTTAAATAATGACCGCTCCGTCTATGTTTGTGAATACATTCTCATCGGCCTCCGTCTGATCCATCGCCGTGATGACCGTCTGATTCGGTACACTCACGATAAACGCGAGGGAATCTACCATGACCAACGATTCTTTTATCCCCTTCGCCGAAGCTTTGGCTGCCCCCAAGTTCAGGCGCTCCACCTGATCCTCGGTCAGTTCAATATTTCTGTCTGTCAACCGGTTTGCCGCATGTTTGGAAAATCTGACTTCCCCGGGCTGCTGCATCCCGTCCGTCTTCGTCGACAGAATATCCCGGAAGCTTATGCCTCCCTGCGCAGGCGCTCCATCCTTGGATCTGCCCGTCTTTAAATATTGATCCTGCAGCTGTTCTATCGAAGGAAAAGAACTGCCTTGAATCTTCATAATCTCTCCTCCCTGAGATAGCCATCTTTCCTATGGCAATTACTTGTCACCGGAGATGTCCGTGTCCTTATCGGCATCCTTATCCGAATCTTTATCGGAATCTTCATCCGAATCACCCTTGTTTGCCTCGGCAATCGCCACCAGATCCTTCATCTTCTTCACATACTTCTTCATGACAGCCACCTGCTCATCCGTCAGGAAGGTCTTCTGGTAATCGGTCATGCCCTGATACATCTCATCCAGTTTCTCTACTTTCTCCCTGTCGGCCGTGGTCAAATCCTCGATCTTAGGAAGTTTGTTGTAGATATTCAGCCAGTTTGCTCCCAACTTGTAAGCTTCCAGATAAGTGGGATCCGCCACTGTATCCAGATCGTCCATGGAATACAGCTCCCCGTTTATGGAGAGATATGCCTTATTCTTCTCGTAAACCACATAGTCCACGTTACCCTGCACATCGACCGTTCTGCCCTGGCCGTCCGTCACCTTCAAAAGCACCGTCTGCCCTACTAAGGAAGAAGCCCTGAAAAGATCCATGGATGCGCTCATGTTCTGCATCTGCTCCAATTCTGAGAATGTCGCAAACTGGGAAATATACTCCGTGTTGGAAGTGGGCTCCAGAGGATCCTGGTACTTCATCTGTGCCACCAAGAGCTGCAAGAATGCGTCCTTATCCAAACTGTCGTTGGACTTTTTCTTAGTCGCCTCCGCCAGAGAAGCAGCGGAATTGGATTCCACAAATTTGCCGTCTTCTACTTTCTGTACTACTCCCATAACTCTCACTCCTTTCTTTTGGTTATCTTATGCCGTATAGTCTACCGTGTTGCCGTTTGCCTGCATCATTTCCACCGCAATCCGCTCCGAATCGTCGAGCTCCTCAAGACCTTCCTCCTCCATCTCATCAAGATTCAGATTGATCCTTCTGGCGTTTTTCTTCGCGCCTTCGTTCTCCTGATCGGCCGCTTCCTGCTGCTCCCCGTACTGGTCGTTGTAGGCATGGCTCGCGACTGTGACTTCCACAGCCTCCACCTTGATGCCCTGCTCCTCAAACTGTTCCTTGAGTTGAATCATCTGGGTTTCCAAAACCGCCTTCACCGTCTCGTTCTGTGCAGCAAACTGCGCTGTGATAACCCCGTCCTTCGCCGCCAACTGTACATGTACCGTGCCAAGGCTTGCGGGATGTAACTGCATCTCCAACTCCTGTGTCTCCGGTTTGATGTTAATCTTCATGTACTCGACGATCTGATCCATGATCTGATTCGTCTCCGGCTGTGTGTATACCGGCCGCTCCACCGGCGCTTCCACTTCCTCGGTGCGTCCCCCCGTCAGGTTCTGTAAGAAAGCGTTTGCAGCATTCTGTCCCGCATTGCCCTCCTCCTTATACCCTGTGTCGGCTTCGTTCCCCTTCTTTGCAAGAGGCGCTGCCTCGGGTTTCGCCGTGTCTGTCACCTGTTCGCTGACGTGTTTCTGTCCGCTCGCATCATCGACAGTCACCTTGATCTGCACTGTGCCCCCGTCTTTCTCCACGGACACCGCATAGTCTTTCATGCCCTCCACGCTCACCTCAGGCTCTTCGCCCACAGGCGCTGTTACAGGCTCCTGTGTCTCCACAGGCTGTTTCTGTTCCGCGCTGATCTCACTAAGCAGCGCTTTCAGCTCATCTGCATCCAGTCCCAACTCCTCCTGAAGCACCCCCAACGTGTCGTTCACCTTTCCGAAGAGTTGCTGTAAATTATTGTACAGAGTCTCATTCGTCACCAGAGACAACTCGTCTGTGCTGTCCGTCAAATTGAGTAACAGCTGTTTCAGGTTTGTGGGATCAAAGAGATCTACCGCCGTAAGTCCAAGAATTTCCATGACTTCTTCCACCTTTTCGATGGGAATGTCAAGCACTTTGGAAACTTCTTCCACAAGCTCTCCTGCCGCTTCTTCCACATCCTCGCGAACCTCGGCATCCTGTGCGTTTCCTTCCTGCACTGCGGATGTCTCGCCTTTTTCATCCTGCGATACAGCGCCATTATCATCTTTGGCAGATGTGTCTTCAGGCTTCCTGGTCTCGGTCGTCTGCGCCGCATTTTCCTGCTTCACTGTGTCCTTCGTCTGCACGATTTCCTGCGCGTTTCCGACTGCTGCCTGCTTGGGCGGACCCGCCTGCGCATTGGACGGCTGCGGTTTCTGCGTCGCGTTAAGCTTTACGCTCATCTTATCCATGAGCTTGTCAAAGCGCTCCTGCGCGATCTCTTCCGGCTTCACAGATGTCTGACTGCCCTGAGCCGTCCCTAAGGCTCCCAGAGCGTTTACATTGTTTACCGTCATTCCTGTTTCTTTCCTCCTTTCTGCAGTTTTCAAGGTTCTTAAAGCTGTATATATGACATGTGCTTTCGCACATGAAATATATCATTAAATATATCGGCCATTTCCCGCTGTCAGTAAAGCGGTTTTTCTGAAAATATGCAAAGTTTCCGGATTTTGGCCGTTTATGAATCGGGATCCATAATCCGGGTCAGTCTGGCCGCCGTCTCGGCATCCATGGCCCCCAGAATATTGCCGCGGTCCTCCGCGCTCATCTGGTCCAGAATCTTAGCCGCAAGATCAAGATCATCCGTCATCGCCTCAAAAATAGCAGCCGCAGCTTTGGGTTTCATCTCCGCGTAAGCCTGAGCGTAATCCTTAATTTCCTGATCCACTTCCTGCTGCTGGATCACCTGCTTATAGAGATATTCCGCGGTAGTCGGGTCCATCGTCTGATAGTATTTCACATATTCGTCCGCGCCGGGCCCTTTCTCGGCGTAAACCACTTCCTCGTAAAACTCGGTCTTGATGCGCTCAAACTCCACCTGCGCATCCTCAAAAGTCTGCAGCCTTTCGATCTCCGCCCTAAGCTCCTCCAACTGTTCGGAGTCCACGGAACTGGCCGCCTGCGCGTCCTCCAACTGTAACTCCAACTCTTTGATATAGTCCACCGCCTCGCGCAGACTGGTGTAACCGCCGTAGGAATCCTCCTCATCCGTCGTCACCGTGGAATCCGACGGCAGGATTTTGTTAACCACCGGCACGTCCTTTAAAAGCGGCGTAAGTACACTTGATCCGAAACCGCCCACATCCAACTTAATCAACAGACAAAGAATTGCAATCCAGATAATTACAATAACAAGTGTTACTAAAAATACGGAAACACCGCCCTCGCCATCAAGCCTCTCCTCCTGCTCGTCAAGTTCTCTGGCGCGCTGCTTTGCTTCCTTTTTCTGGGCCTTTCGGTCGGCCTTCATCTTATTGCGTTCTTCTTTCAGCCTCTTTTTCTCGGCCTTTTCATCAATCGGGGGCTGCATGCCCATATTCATTGCTTGTTCCGTCGCCATTTCCGCTTTCCTTTCCACGCTGCCCATAGGTGTAGCTCGTCAACTCATCCACAACCTTGGCCTCGGCTGCCTTCTCCTCCTCCAAAAACTGGACAAGCGCCTTCTCCTTGAGCTTCTCGTGCATCTTGCGTTCCTGCATGATCTCCGTCAGTTTCTGTCTCGCAAGCTCTACAACTTCCGCGGCCTTCGCCACCTCGATCCGCTGTGCCACAATCAGTTCGTCCATGATAAGCACGGCATTGCGGTTGTCCCGCAGATCGTTCACACTGATGGCATTTTCGCGCATCCGTCTGCCCTCTTCCAGATAGGCAGCCTTCCGGTCGATCAACCTCTGCAGCTTTTCCTGCTCCTCATTCAGAGCCATCTGGGCTTTCCCAAGCTCCATCTTCGCCTGCGTTTCAAGTTGGTATTTGATATCCAGAATGCTCTGCATCCTGTACTTGAATTTCGCCATGGCCGGTCACCCCTTACTTCGCCATTATTCTTCTGCTTCCGCAAAGAGCTCCCGCAGCATATCCACCGCTTCCTCATACTCGTACTTTGAATCCACATCCTGCATCAGAAATTCGTTCACCGCCTCTATTTTTGCAATGGCATAATCAATATTCCTGTTGCTTCCGCTCTTATAAGCGCCGATATTAATCAGATCTTCCGCCTCGTTGTAGGTGGCGAGCACATTTTTCAACTTGCCCGCAAGACTCTTGTGCTCCTTGTTCACAATCTGGCTCATGCATCTGGAAATACTCTGTAACACATCGATCGCCGGATAGTGATTCTGATGCGCCAGCCTTCTGTTTAACATGATATGGCCGTCCAGAATACTTCTGGCCGTGTCCGTAATCGGCTCGTTCATGTCGTCGCCGTCCACCAGAACGGTATATAACCCGGTGATCGATCCCACCGCCGCGCAGCCGGCCCGCTCCAAAAGTCTTGGCATCTCCGAGTACACACTGGGAGGATACCCTCTTGACACCGGCGGTTCCCCGCTGGCAAGCCCGATTTCACGCTGCGCCATGGAAAAACGGGTCAGGGAGTCCATCATCAACAAAACGTCCTTGCCCTGATCCCTGAAATATTCTGCAATCGCACAGGCGGTCTTCGCCGCCTTGTTTCTCTCAAGGGCCGATTTATCCGAAGTGGCCACCACCACCACGGAACGGCGCATACCCTCCTCGCCCAGATCCCGTTCCACAAACTCGCGCACCTCTCTGCCCCGCTCCCCGATCAGAGCGATCACATTGATGTCCGCCTTGGTATTTCGCGCGAACATACCCATCAGCGTGGATTTTCCCACACCGGAACCCGCAAAAATACCGATACGCTGGCCTTTTCCAACCGTCATCAGACCGTCTATCGCCTTCACGCCCAGAGGAAGCACCTCCGAGATAATCTTTCTGCTCATGGCATCCGGCGGCTGCGCCTCCACACTGTAAGGCACGCCCGGCATATACTCGCCGTCGATCCTGCCAAGCCCGTCAAGAACCTTTCCAAGAAGCTCCTCGCTCACATTCACGGTCAAGGGATTTCCTGTGTTCTCCACGATACACCCGAGGCCGATACCGTCCGTCTTGTCGCAGGGCATCAAAAGAGTTTTGCGTTCCTTAAATCCAACCACCTCAGCCGTGATTGGCGGATACTCCTCATCCACGGGATAGATGATGCACAAATCCCCGAGTTTTGCCTCGGGGCCCGCAGACTCGATGGTAAGACCCACCACATTCTCTACCCTGCCTTTTTTCCGAAAGAAGGTATCGTCCTTTATGCTGCTGTATTTATAAAAATTAATTGCTGTGTTCATTCGACGCTTCTTTCTGCCGTATCATTAAACCTTTTCATAGGATAACGCCTGTAACTTTTTGGTCAGTTCCTCCAACTGCGTGCCCAGGCCGCAGTCGAAGATGCCGCCGTCCGTCTCAATCAGGCAGTCTCCCTTGCCGAGGGCAATATCCTCTATAATCTCGATCAGTCCCCTGCCTGCCACAGCGCCCTCCATAAGGGTCTGCTTCTGCATGTTGACATACGGGTAATCCTCCGCCGACACATGCACGATGAAGGTTTTACTGCTCTCCACCTTGCGCAGGGTCGAGTCGATCAAATGGACCAGAATGTCCCTGTTATCCGAGAGATCCACGCCGAAAATATGGCTGTACACATCGGTAATGGTATCGATAAACCGGGGCTCCAGATTTTCCAATAGATCGTCAAACTCCGCCTCAAGCTGCTGTCTTCTCTCCGCCAGCTCCTGCTTCAGACCGTCCGCCTCCGCCATGCCCCTTGCATAGCCCTCGTCGTATCCCTGTCTCGTTCCTTCCTCAACCGCATTGGCTCTCTGCACCTCAGCGTCGTGGCGGGCCTGTGTCTCAATCTCTAAAGCCTGCGCCCTTGCCTCGGCCAAAATGCGTTCCGCCTCAGCCTCGGCCGCCTCTCTGCTGGCCTCCGCCTCCTTGGCCTTAATCACATTGCCTGCGCCCTCACCGTCGTCAAACAGGGCATCCAGTTCTTCTCCGGCGATACCGCCCACAAACTCCGCCGCTTCTCCCTCCCCTTCTTCCTCCTCGAAAGAAGGCGCTGCAGCAGCATTCGCCCGGCGGATATTTTCCCACTCCTCGATACGCTCCGCAACGAGATTGTTGCTGTCTATCACACACTTCTCTTCGCCGTCCACTCTGACCCAGCCGGCCTTATATAAAGTTCTTGGCTTCATCTTAAACAATGATCTCGTCACCTCCGCCTCTGGAGATAACAATTTCAGCAGCGTCTTCCAGTTTCCTGATGATGTTTACAATCTTTTGCTGCGCTTCCTCCACGTCCTTCATACGGACAGGACCCATAAATTCCATATCTTCCTTGATCATAACCGCAAGACGTTTGGAGAGGTTGTTGAAAATGGCATTCTGCACCTCTTCATTGGAGCCCTTAAGGGCGATCGCCAGATCGGAATTATCCACATCACGCAGCACACGCTGAATCGCACGGTCGTCCAAAAGCAGGATATCCTCGAAGACGAACATCTTCTTCCTGATCTCGTCCGCAAGTTCCGGCTCCTCGATCTCCAAAGTCTCCATGATATGTTTCTCCGTACCACGGTCCACCGTATTCAAAATTTCCACGACAGCATCCACGCCGCCGATAATCGTGTAATCCTGATTCACTAAGGATGACAGTTTGGATTCCAAGACCTTCTCCACTTCCTTGATCACGTCCGGACTCGTCCGGTCCATCACTGCAATACGTTTGGTTACGTCCGCCTGTCTGTCCGGCGGGAGCGCCGACACGATGATCGCCGCCTGTCCCGGCGCAAGATAGGACAAGATAAGCGCGATGGTCTGCGGGTGTTCGTCCTGAATAAAGTTTAACAGCTGCGCCGCATCCGCCTTTCTGACAAACTCGAAAGGCTTCACCTGCAGGGATGCCGTCAGCTTGCCAATCACGTCCATCGCCTTCTCTGCACCGAAGGACTTCTCCAAAAGCTCCTTGGCGTAGTTGATACCGCCTTCTGCGATATACTGCTGTGCCAGGCACACCTGATAAAATTCGTTGATGATACTCTCCTTGAGCTGCGGCGTAACGTTTCTCGTGTTCGCAATCTCCAGGGTGAGCTCCTCCACCTCATCTTCCTTGAGGTGTTTAAATATCGCCGCCGATTTCTCCGGTCCGAGAGCAATCATTAAAATAGCCGCCTTCTGGACTCCGTTAATCTTCTCCTCCGTGGCTCTCGCTGCCATTTATCCTACCCCCAGTCTTCATTTAACCAGTTGCGCAGCAGATTTGCCGCTGCCTCCGGATTCTCTTCCACAAATTTGCTGACAAGTTTTTTCTCGTCAGACTCATTCTCAGAGGAAATCTCCTCAAGCTGTACGTCAGACTGCAACAGCGTCTCCACAGACAGCTCCTCCTCTTCCTCCTCGTGTTTCTCGCCACGCATACTCCGCAGCACCACAAAGGCCAGAAGAGCCAGAATTACGATGATTAAGATAATCTGCAGGATATCCGTAGCCGTAATTGCGGAACCCTCTGCGTCAAAGAAAAGGTTCTCCGTGTAGGCTACCAGTGTAATGCTATCCTGCGAAATGCCGGTCGCGTTCGCCACCGCATCGTAAAAGGCCTGATCTACCGTAATCGGTGTGCGCGCCGTATTGGCAAGCTTGTATTCTTCCCAGGTCACGCCGTCCAAAAGGCCCTGTGCATCCGCATCCTCCTCCCGGATCACATTGTACTGGATCAGGGAAGCCGCCAGAGAGGAAGAGCCGTAGTTGATCACGCCAGAGGGTGTCTCCGTGGTGGTGATGGTCTCGTTTGGCAGATAGTCTCTGGACTCCTCGCTCTGCGTCGAAGAGGAATTCGCGTTGTTCTCCAACACATAGGTGGTGTCATCGTCGTTTGAGTCCGTGCCCGGCACACCGCCCGTACCGCTGACATTCTCAGAGTTGAAAATATCCTCATGGCTCAACACGCCCTGGGTCTGTCCGTCCGCAGGCGTGTAGGTGTGCTCCGTCCGGCTCTGGGTGGAGAAATCAAGCACCAGATTGGGGGACACTTCCACATTGTCAAATTCGTTCGTGCCAAGAATCACCCTGCGCACGTTGTTGATCATGTTCTTCTCCGCCTCACTCTTTACGGAGAGCTGGGCGTTGGCCATGCCGGAAGCCGAATAATTCTCGTCCCCCGTAAAGAGCATGTTGCCCTCCGAGTCCATGATGACGATATTGTTGGTCGTATCATTTCCCAATGCCGTAGCGATGGCGCGCGCCAAATAGGCCGCGCTCTCCTGGGAGAACTCGTCCTTTAATTCCAAAAGCACCCAAGCCGAAGATTCCTGTTCCTTGGCAATTAACGTCCCGTCATCCTCCGGAATGTTTAACTTCACCCGGGCATTCTTGATGGCCGTAAACATGGTCAGGAAGTCATTCTCCAACTGCTTTTCCAGATATACCACATGTTTTTTCTGTTTGTCGGACTCGGTGGTGGAAAAACTGCCGTCCGTCACATTCTCAATGCCATAACCGGCTGCCTGAATGTTGTTTGCGCCAAGCAGCAGATTCGCCTGTGAAATATCCTTTTCAAGCACACGCACAATCAGTCCGTCGTCGGAGATCTCGTAGGTCAGTTCCTCTCCCTCCAACAGATCCCGCACCTCTGCGGCTTCCGCCGTAGTCTCGCATTCCCGAAGCAGTACGTACTGCGGTCTGGTAAGCGCGGTGACAATGGCAACCAACGCAATGATAAGCACCGCCACCACACCGACAATCAAGGTTTTTTGTCTGGCCGTAAAGCGATTCCACCACTCCATTATTTTATTTCCAAGTTCTTTTAGTTTCTCTACTATTTTTTCCACAGCAATTCGATCTCCTTCTGCATCTCCCTCTTACTTGCCAAACAGAACTAGATCTGCATCTGAATCAGTTCTTTATAGGCTTCCAGAAGCTTATCCCTGATCGCCACCGTATACTGTAATGCCGTGGATGCTTTCTGCAGGGCGATACCGAGATCATGGCTGTTCTCCGTCTCGCCAAGCGCCCATTTGATCTCTTCATTTTCCGCATCCGACAGATAACTGTTCGTCGTGTTGATATTGTCGATTGCCGTATGTAACATCACTTCAAAGCCGTTTTCCTTGTAGTCTTCAATGCGGGTCGTAGGCGCCGCCTTGGCCGCCTCCCTGATCGCGCCCGAAGACACATTATATAATTCTGTAATATCCAAAGCCATTTCCGTTTCCTCCAACATTCCCCTGCTTCATACTGATATCCGTCTTATCCGTGCGGAATTAAATAACACTAGCTATTCCTCTGTCACTGTTAACTGTTCAGTATATTCAATCCCATAGTAGCAATATTCTTACTTGCGCTAAACGCCGTAGAGTTTGCCTGATAGGCGCGGGACGCATCAATCAGGTTCGTAAACTCTGTGATGATGTTCACATTCGGATACATCACATAGCCGTTCTCATCCGCATCCGGATGGGAAGGGTCGTAAACCTTATTGCCCTCCGTCACGTTGTCCTCATAGACGCCGGTCACCTTCACGCCGGAACCCGAATAGCGGTCTCTCGCTTTATTGAGCACCTGATGAAAGGGGGTCTGGGAGTTCTTCTCCTCAAACACCACGATCTTCCTGCGGTAGGGCGTACCGTCCTCTGTTCTCGTCGTATTTGCGTTCGCCACATTCTGGGAGATCGTGTCCATACGGAACCGCTCCGCCGTCATACCCGTGGCGTTAATGTCAAATGCACTGAATAAAGCCATGATGAATTCCTCCTGTTATCACTTTAAAACTGTCTGTAAATTCTTAAACTCCTGCAGCGCGCTCTGATAGAGGCCCTGGTAAACCACCTGGTTCTTTGCAAGATACACGGCCTCTGTATCAGGATCTACGTTATTGCCGTCCAAACGGTAGGAGAAGCTCGCGTAATCCGTGTAAGTGATCGGTTTTAGGCGGTTCATCTTCAAATCCGACACCTTCGCATCCATAGACTTATAACGGGAATGCCGCAAAGCCTTCGCAAGCTGCACCTCAAAATTCACATCCTGCCTCTTATAATTCGGGGTGTCCACGTTGGAAATGTTGTTGGAAATCGCCTCATGCCTGATCGCGGACGCATCCATCGCCTTATCCAACACATTCACATAATCAAAAGCATTCGTATCAATAAGTGAACTCATAGTCACACTCCTTCCACATTAATACAATCCATATTCCATTATAAATAAATTATAAAAAAATACAAGGTTTTTCGATCGATTTTCACAAATTAGTATCCACAAAAAGCGGCAAAAAAGGACCTGCTGTGCGCAAAAACGGCACTTTTCGCAGATCCTCTGCCATTAATTTCTAGAACCTTCCCTGTTCTTTTAATTTTTCCACCTCGTCGAACACCACATCGTTCAACACCTTGATATACGTCCCCTTCATACCGGAGGAACGGGATTCGATCACGCCCGCGCTCTCGAACTTTCTGAGCGCATTGACGATCACCGAGCGGGTGATTCCCACCTTATCCGCTATCTTGCTGGCCACCAAAATTCCTTCCATACCGCCAAGCTCGTCAAAGATATGTGTGATAGCCTCCATCTCCGAGAAGGACAGCGTGGATATGGCCGATTTCACAACAGCCACCTTGCGGTTTTCCTCCGCATTCTCCTCGCTCACCGCCCGAAGCATCTCAAGTCCCACCACCGTAGTGCCATACTCGCACAGAATAATATCGTCTATGTCGTATTGGTCATCGCTCTTGTAGAGGAACAGGGTTCCCAACCGCTCGCCGGATATTTCGATCGGCGCGATCACCGCCTGAAACCTCCTGATCCCCGGACTCTCAAAGCCAAGCGTCTCCAGATTTACGTTCTCTTTTGTGGAGAGCACCCCCAAAAGCCGTTCGTTTAACATGGGGTCAATGAACCCTCCCACATGATCCACAATCAGCTCCGTAATGGACTCCACTGCCGGAGAGTCTCCGATTCCGAGAACCTTGCCCTTTCTGCTCACCACCAACACATTGGAAATCAAAATTTCCTTAAGCACATCGCAGATATCGTTGAACACTACCTTGCCCGAATTGTTGTTGTGAAGCAGCTTCCCTATTTTCCGGGTTTTATCTAACAACTGCACACTACTCATGTATTTACCTCTCGCTCCTTACCTTAAACTGCCTATAATATATTGATTTTATCACACAATTTGAATAATTTCAACGTATTCCAGTACAATTCATCCGTAATTCACGCAAATTGGGCAATACATCCAAATATTACATTCATTTTATGCCTGTTCCACTTTTTCTTTTGGCATATCCTTGACAAACCCACAGGTTTCATCGGCGCACACCAGTTTGCTCCCCTTCTGCAGCATAATGGAACCGCAGCGGTCGCATTTTTCCTCCACAGGTCTTTGCCAGACCATAAAGTCGCAGTCCGGATTATCGATACAACCGTAATACTTGCGCCCCTTCTTCGTCTTCTTTAACACAATGTCCTTGCCGCACTTGGGACAGGCGACACCGATCTTCTCAAAGTATGGCTTCGTGTTGCGGCAGTCCGGGAAGCCGGGACATGCCAGAAATCTGCCGTGTGGGCCGTACTTGATCACCATCTGCCGTCCGCAGAGCTCGCAGTACTCGTCGGCAAGCTCATCGGCAAGCTCCACTTCCTCCAGCTCCTTCTCCGCCTTCTCCACAGCTTCCTTCAAATCAGGGTAGAAATTCTTTACCACGGTCTTCCATTTCACACTGCCTTCCTCAACGCCGTCAAGCAGCGCTTCCATGGTGGCGGTAAAGTTTACGTCCACGATAGAGGGAAAAGCTTCCTTCATCATGTTGTTGACCACCTCGCCAAGCTCTGTCACATAGAGGTTTTTATTCTCCTTGACAATATAGCGTCTGGCAAGAATCGTGGTGATGGTGGGCGCATAGGTACTGGGCCGTCCGATTCCAAGCTCCTCCATCGCCCGCACAAGGGATGCCTCCGTGTAGTGGGGCGCAGGCTGCGTGAAATGCTGTTTCTCCTCCAGTGAGACAAGGGAAAGTCTGGAATCCTCTGTGATCCCGCGGATCAATGTATTCCCCTCCTCCTTGTCTTCCTCCTGGGTGTAAACACTCATAAAGCCGTCAAATTTTATCTTAGACGCAGCCACGGTGAAGCGATGCTCCCCGGCATCAATCTTTACCGAGGTCGTCTCATACTGGGCTGCCGCCATCCGGCTTGCGGTAAACCGTTTCCAAATCAGTTGGTAGAGCCGGAACTGGTCCCTGGAAAGGGACTCCTTGATCTCCAGAGGGAGTCTCGCGATATCCGTGGGACGAATCGCCTCATGGGCATCCTGAATCTTTTTATCCTGCTTTTTCTCCTGCTCCGTGGCCGCCGCATATTCTTTTCCGTATTTTTCCGTGATAAAAGTCCTGGCCGCCGCCTCAGCCTCCTCCGAAATTCGGGTGGAGTCGGTACGAAGGTAGGTTATGATACCGGTAGTGCCGTTCCCCTTAATCTCCACACCCTCATAGAGCTGTTGGGCCAGACGCATGGTCTTTTGCGTGGAAAAGTTCAAAACCTTGCTGGCCTCCTGCTGTAACGTAGAGGTCGTGAACGGCAGGGGGGCCTTCTTCACCCGCTCCCCGGTCTTTACGGAACTCACCTTGTAGGATGCTCCGGCCAGTTCTTTCTTGATCTGTTCCATCTCCTCCCTAGACGAGATGGTACGCTTCTCCTCCCTGGAGCCATAATATTTCGCCCTCAGGGGATTTTTCTCCCCGTCCACCTTAAGACTCGCGTCAAGGGTCCAGTATTCTTCCGGGATAAAGGCGTTAATCTCCTCCTCCCTGTCACAGATGATCCGAAGCGCCACCGACTGTACACGGCCTGCGGAGAGGCCTCTTTTCACCTTCGCCCACAACACGGGAGATATCTGATATCCCACCATACGGTCCAGACATCTTCTGGCCTGTTGGGCATCCACCAGATCCATATTGATCTCTCTGGCATTCTTCAAAGATTCCTTCACCGCCGTCTTGGTAATCTCATTGAAGGTAATGCGGTATACCTTTTTGTTCTCCAATTTCAAAGCATAAAGCAGATGCCACGAAATGGCCTCCCCCTCGCGGTCCGGGTCAGTTGCAAGATAGACTTTCTCAGCCTTCTTCACTTCCTTGCGGAGATTGGCCAGAATATCGCCCTTTCCCCGAATCGTGATATATTTCGGTTCAAAATCGTTGTCCACATCAATTCCTAAAACACTTCTGGGCAGATCGCGCACATGTCCCTGACTGGCCGCGACCTCGTAGTTGGAACCCAAAAATTTTTTAATGGTCTTCACCTTTGCAGGTGACTCCACAATCACCAAATATTTTGCCATAGCAATCCCCTACTTATATGATTCATTCCTGTCTAACGTGCAACACTATACACCAAATCCCAGACGGTTGCAAGGGGAAATTTTTTCTTGTCACCGATTCAACGATTTTTCCAGTCTTTCCATAATCCTGCCGTATTTTTTCTCAAATCCCGCGTCGTCCCCGGCTTCTTTGTACTCGTTCAGTTCCTCCAGATCCTCTTTTATTGCTTCCACAAAATCCTTATACTGATTGTCTGTCATTCCCATGGTTTCCTCCATTCTGATTCCTCCCTTCCCTCGGTTTTTCTGTCTTTAAGATGATTATAAGTAAAGCCGGAAATCCGGTCAAGAAGTTCGCATGAAATACCCGCCGCCGATCTGCCCCGCATGCCCTTTTATGCACAGCTCCAAAAGAGTTTGAAAAAGCAGGGGTAATTCTATGGGCTTCCCATATTTTTCCTGAAACCGCCGCCCAATTTCTTCTGTGGAAAGAGGTTGAAAGTCGAGAACCGAAAAGAGCTCCCCCTCAACTCCGTCCAAAAAAACGAGTTCTGTCTGCACAGCCGCTTTCACACCTTCTACCGCCCGCGCCTCCGCTCCTTTCGCGCCGAGCATCTCCTCCAACAGCTCTTCCGGTGAGGACACAAGCCCCGCTCCCTGCCGGATCAGCCGGTTACAGCCGCCGCTTAAGGGATCTGTGGCGCGTCCCGGCAGGGCATAGACTTCCCTGCCCTGCTCAAGGGCCATATCCACCGTGATGAGGGTGCCGCTCTTCTCTCTGGCCTCCATCACCACCACCGCGTCGGCAAGACCGCTGATAATCCGGTTTCTGGGAGGGAACAGAAAGGCCCGCGGCTCCACGCCCGGAGGGTACTCGGAACAGACGCCGCCCCTGGCAAGAAGCGCCTCATACAGCTCCCTGTTCTCCCCCGGATAGCAGATATCCACGCCGCAGCCGAGAACCCCTATGGTGTATCCGCCCTCCCGGAGGGCGCTCTCCTGTCCGATGCCGTCTATTCCCCTTGCCATGCCGCTGATTACCTGCACGCCTGCCCTTGCCAGCGCCGCCCCGAACTGTCTGGCCATGTACCTGCCGTATTCCGTACAGTCCCTCGCCCCAATCAGCGCCACCGCAGGCTGATCTTCCGGCGGCAGCGCCCCCGCATAGTACAGAACCCACGGTCTGTCCGGAATTTGGGCAAGGCGGCGCGGATAAGCCTCCTCCCCCTGTGCCACAAGATGAATGCCCCGCCCGGTAAGACGCTCATATTCTCCCTGCACGTCAAAAAGTCTGCTGTTTTCTGAAAGCTGCGCCGCTTTTTCCCGGAAACATTCCGTCAGCCTGTCAGCCAGTTTTCCAGAAACCGCCATCCCATAAATTTCCCGCGGCTCCCCGAGCTCTGAGAGCGCACGCAGAAATCTTTTGTTTCCTGCGCCCAACGCCTGCGCCATCCAGTGGATGTACGCGTGCTCCTCCTCTGTCACCATTCCTGTCCTTTTGCTTTTCTCCGTCATATCCTTCTCCTCCTGCGCCCGTCTTTCTGTGCAATCACTTCTACTGCCAAAACTTGCGGTCGGACTGCCTGTAACAGATCGCCTCCGCCAGATGGATTTCCTCAATCCGGTCACTGCCCGCCAGATCGGCGATGGTTCTGGCCACCTTGAGAATGCGGTGGTAAGCCCTGGCGGTCAGCTGCATACAGGAAAACATCCGCTCCATATAGCGCAGCTCTCCCTGCCCCAACCGGCAGAACCGCTCCACCTCCTTAGGCCCCATATCCGCATTGAAGCGCAGCTTTGTCCCGGCAAAGCGGGATTCCTGTCTCTGTCTTGCCGCCATGACCCGCTCCCTGACCGTCTTGCTGTTCTCCTCCTTTCCCTGCGCCGTGATATCGGAAAACCCCATGGGCAGGGCTTCCACGCAGATATCCATGCGGTCCAGAATGGGCCCGGACACCCGGTTCAGATACCGTTTTACCTCATAGGGCGTACAGCGGCACTTCTCCCTGTCCGGATAAAACCCGCAGGGACAAGGGTTCATCGCGCCCACCAACATGAAATCCGCCGGATAGCACTGACTGCCAACGCTTCTGGCAATCTGCACCTGTCTGTCCTCCAAAGGCTGTCTCAGAATATCCAATGTCTCCCTTTTAAACTCCGGCAGTTCATCCAGAAAGAGCACGCCCCTGTGGGCCAGACTGATCACGCCCGGCATGGGAATACGCCCGCCGCCCGCAAGGGCACGGCCCGTTATGGTATGGTGTGGATGTAAAAAAGGTCTGGTGGTCTTTAAGGAACCTGCCGACTGCAGGAGACCGCAGATACTGTAGATGGTGGAAACCTCCATACTTTCCTCCAAAGAAAGGGGCGGCAGGATCGTGGGAATCCGTCTGGCAAGCATGGTCTTTCCCGACCCCGGCGCGCCTATGATAAGCAGATTGTGAAAACCGGCCGCTGCCACCTCGGCCGCACGCTTTAGAACGGACTGTCCGTTGATGTCCGAGAAATCAAGATTCTCCTCCGTATCCGGCGGTACAACGACGTATTCCTGCACGTCCGGAACAACCTTTTTGCGCTCTTTGTCCCTCAGAAACGCCACCGCCTCCTGCACATTGGCTGCGCCGAAACTCTCGATCTCCCGGACCAACGCCCCCTCCCACGCATTTTCTATTGGCACAAGGCATCTTTTTATTCCCCGTGCCGCCGCCTCCCTCGCGATCGGAAGCACACCCTTCACCGGCTTTAACTCCCCGGAGAGCCCCAATTCCCCTAAAAGCAGGATCCCCTCCGACTCCTCTTTCGCAAGTTTTCCGAGGGCGGTCATAATCCCAACCGCCACCGGCAGATCAAACATGGTGCCGTTTTTCGGCAGATCTGCCGGGGAGAGATTGACATTGATACACATGGGCGGCAGTTTAACTCCCACATTTTTTAGCGCCACCTTCACCCGCTCCCTCGCCTCCCGCACCTCAGAGCCCGGCAGGCCGACGATCTGAAAGCAGGGCAGTCCCTGGGAAACGTCCACCTCCACCTGAATCAAGTGGCTCTGCACGCCGTAAACAGCTCCGGATATCATTGTACTGAGCAAATACGTTTCCTCCTTTTCCCTTTTCTTTTGTGTAAATTTCTGCTTCTTTGAAACTCTGCGGCGAAACGCCTGAAAATGATGAAAAAGAATATACAAAGATTTCAGATAGCTTTATCATGCAGCAACGGGGGCTTTTTGTCAAGCCCCCGCCCCACTTATTTCCTGAATATTTATACCAGCCGCCTGCCCTGCGCCTAGATAATCGGAATCTCCACGTACTCCGCTTCCTCCAGCTCGATGCCGTTTTTCTTCAAAAGATCCATGTCCATCACATGACGGTTGTCCAGTGTCTTCATAATGTCCTTGATTTCCAGATCCCCATACAGATCCGTATCCGACAGGTCAATAATGGAATTGTCCTTAAACATCAGTATCATGGGCCGCAGAACGTCAGCCTCATTCGCTGCAAGAACAAGCGCCTTCTCCCCTGTATTCAGCTCCACGCTGACACCGGGCGCCAGAATGTTGACGGACTTGATGAGCGCCTCCACCACTTTGCTGTGAAATACTTCCGGATTGCTCAGGAGGTATTTCAGGGCCGCCACCTCGGAAGCCGGCTCCTCGTCAAACTTCATGGCCGTCATTCTGTCGTAAGTCTCCGCCACAGCCAACACCCTCGCACCGTTCACCAGGCGGACCGCCGATATATCTTCCCCCGTCCGCAGACTGGAAAGTGTCTTGTGGGCCTGGGAACAGATCCGCTTGATATTGGGCCTCGCTGAAAAGGCGGTATCTAAGAGGGCATGTCCCGCCTTCTCCCTGTCATCCATAGTCATATCAATAACAGGGCCGCCCGCAACGTCCTCCTCCTCAAAGTGCATCATCTTTCCGATATCGTGGACAAGCGCCGCCTGCACGGTCTCCATCTGCTCCTCCACCCTTATATTCATAACATGTGTTATTAGTGCGCAGAGAATCGCCACATTCAGGGAATGCTTATATATGTAATCTTCCTTGCTCCGAAGGTTCTGCATAAAATTGATTCTCGTATCCAGATGTCCATAATTTTTAATAATATTGGAGGCTATCATCTGGGTTCTCTGGGCGCGTCCCGTCTCCACAATGCTGTCTAACTCCTCCCGGATTGAAAACACGCACATGGTCTGAAAACGTTCAAACTCCACATCCGCCTTGGTCATGGGCGGAACCGGCTCCGCCGGCTCCAAAATAAAGATGCCAAGGAGCCCAAAGTTTTTCACACTGTTGATACCCTGTATCGTCAGCTTGGAATTCCTCTCATAAAGCAGAACGCCGTTTTTATTGTATATAGGACGCGCCAGTCTCATTCCCGTCTTTAAATCTTCGTTCTTCACAAAACGCATTGTCCTGTTTCCTCCTATCTATTCTCATGTCAGGCCAAAGGCCTCGTAGCCCTCCTTCAGCTTCTCCAATGCCCTCTTCTCTATTCTGGATACATAACTTCTGGAAATGCCAAGCCTGTGACCGATTTCTCTCTGGGTAATCTCCCTGCCTCCCGCAAGGCCGTACCGCAGGGTGATAATCTTCCGCTCCCGGTCCGAAAGCCTGTTGTCAATTATCCCCTTCAACCGGCACAGTTTCGCTTCCACTTCCATTCTGTCAACAACATCCATCTGTTCCTGCTCAATCACGTCAAGCAGGCTGATCTCATTGCCTTCCCTGTCCGTACCGATGGGTTCATACAAAGACACCTCTCTGGAGGTCTTTTTCTTTGCCCTAAGAAGCATCAGAAGCTCATTGTCAATACAGCGCGAAGCGTAGGTGCTCAACTTCCCCTTTCCGGCGTCAAAGGAATCAATAGCCTTGATCAAGCCGATGGTGCCGATGGAAATCAGATCCTCCATGTCCTCGTCCACGTTCTGGTATTTTCTGGCAATGTGCGCCACCAGACGTAGATTCCGCTCTATCAAAATACCCTTGGCTTCCCCGCGCTCTCTTTCGCTTCCCGTCTTAAGCCGCCCAAGATAAACGGCCTCATCCTTCGCAGAAAGTGGCTGGCTGAATGTTTTCAAAAGGAGCCTCCAAAGTCCATTTACTCTATTCTATGAACCGGCGGCTTCCCAAGTGCCTTTCCATCTGTCCCAATTCTATTTCTACTATTATAATATATGTCTCCCCGCACGTCAAAACAAAAACGCCGCGAAAATCATATTGCTCACGTCAATTCCGCGAAGCGTCAGGGACAGCCTGCATCCTTTCCTCTCAAGCAGTCCCTGCGCCTCAAACGCGGCAATCGTTTCCCCGTAAACCTCCTCCATGGATTTCCCGAACATGCGATGAAACGCTTCCATATCCACGCCCTCCATAAGCCGAAGGCCAAGAAACATAAATTCTTCCATCTGCTCTTCCTGCGAAAGCTGCTGTACTTCGTCCGCACCGGTCTGCATCATGCGCGTCACATAGGCCGCATAATCGGCGTGGGTCTGCGGATTTTTCCACCGGACATTCCGTACCATGGAGGAAGCGCCCAATCCAAAACCCACATAGTCTCCCCGCCGCCAGTAGACCTGGTTGTGGCGGCAGGCAAATCCTTCCCTCGCATAGTTGGAAATCTCATAGCGGCCATAGCCCGCCTCCGCCAGATATCTCCCCGTAAACGCATACATCTCTCGGTCTTCATCCTCCGTGGGAAAGGAATAGGCGGATTGGTTTACATAAAGTGGAGTCCCTTCCTCCAAAATCAAGCTGTAGGCGGAGATATGCTCCGGCGAAAGCGCGACAACCCGCTCCAACGTCCTTCGGTAGGAATCCACGCCCTGCCCGGGCAGCCCCGCCATCAGATCCACGTTGATGTTACAAAAACCGGCCTCCCTCGCCAGGCTGTATGTTTCCAGAAAATCCCGGTAACTGTGAATCCGTCCGATGCGCGCAAGCTCCTCGTCATCCGTGGACTGCAAACCGATACTCAGGCGGTTAATACCATATGTTATGTAATGTTTTAATTTCTCCCCCATGGCAGTTTTGGGATTACACTCGACCGTGATTTCCACGTCCGCCGCCACAGAATAATTGTTCCCGATCTGTTCCAGAATCCGCCCCACATCCGCCGCCGGAAGCAGGGAGGGCGTACCGCCGCCCAGAAAGATGGAGATCACCCTGTGATCTCCATAAAATATCGACTGTGTTTTTATTTCCCGCAGCAGTAGGTTTACATAATTCTCCATTTCCCCACTCTCTGCCGGCGCTGAGAGGAAGTCACAATAGAGACATTTCCTGACACAGAACGGGATATGAATATAGATACTCAATTCTTTCATCTTGTCCCCTTTTCGCCTGCCGACAGGCATCCGCGCCGCTTCTTTGCCTAGTTGTCGTCCAGTTTCAGCACGCTCATAAAGGCGCTCTGGGGAATCTCCACGCTGCCCACCTGACGCATCCGTTTCTTTCCCTCCTTCTGTTTTTCAAGGAGTTTCTTCTTTCGCGTGATATCCCCGCCGTAACATTTTGCGAGCACATCCTTCCTCACCGCCTTAACCGTCTCTCTGGCAATGATCTTTCCGCCCACCGCCGCCTGAATCGGTATCTCAAAGAGGTGTCTGGGAATCTCCTCCTTCAATTTTTCGCACATCTTTCTGCCCCGCTCATAGGCGCTGTCCGCATGGACGATGAAGGAAAGGGCATCCACCTCCTCGTGGTTAATGAGAATATCAAGCTTCACCAGCTTCGACTGCTCGTAGCCTTTGAGCTCGTAATCAAAAGAGGCGTAACCTCTGGAACGGGATTTCAGCGCGTCAAAAAAGTCGTAAATGATTTCGTTTAACGGCAGCTCATATTTTAACAGGGCTCTGGAGGCCTCGATATATTCCGTGCTGACATAGCGTCCTCTCCGCTCCTGGCAAAGCTGCATAATGGGACCGATAAACTCCGTGGTCACCATAATCTCCGCACTGACCACCGGTTCCTCCATGTAATCGATCTCGGAAGGGTCCGGCAGATTGGAGGGATTGGTCAGCTCGATCATCTCCCCGTTGGTCTTATATACCCGGTAGATTACGCCGGGCGCGGTGGTCACCAGATCCAGATTGTACTCCCTCTCCAACCGCTCCTGAATGATTTCCAGATGCAAAAGCCCCAGAAAACCACACCGGAAACCAAATCCGAGGGCAATGGAAGTCTCCGGTTCATAATTGAGGGAAGCGTCGTTGAGCTTAAGCTTCTCCAGTGCATCCCGCAAATCCGGATACTTCGCCCCATCCGCCGGGTACATGCCGCAGTAAACCATGGAATTGACCTTTTTATAACCGGGAAGTGGCTTTTCGCAGGGATTCTCCATATCCGTAACCGTATCGCCCACGGCGGTGTCCTTCACGTTCTTGATGGAGGCTGTGAGATACCCCACCATCCCCGCTGCAAGCTCGTCGCAGGGAATGAACTGTCCCGCACCAAAATACCCTACTTCCACCACCTCCGCAGCTGCACCGGTAGCCATCATTTTAATCTTAGTGCCCTTTTTCACCCGGCCTTCCTTAATCCGGCAAAACACGATCACGCCCTTGTAGGAATCGTACACAGAGTCAAAAATCAGCGCCTGCAGCGGATTGTCCGGGCTGCCTTTTGGCGCGGGAATTTTCTCCACAATGGCCTCCAGCACATCCTCGATGCCAATCCCGTTCTTGGCCGAAATAAGCGGCGCATCCTGGGCCTCAATACCGATCACATCCTCAATCTCATTCTTCACGCGTTCCGGCTCGGCGCTTGGCAGGTCGATCTTATTGATCACCGGAAAGACATCCAGATCGTGGTCTAACGCCAGATATACGTTGGCCAGTGTCTGGGCCTCGATTCCCTGGGCGGCATCCACCACAAGGATCGCCCCGTCGCAGGCAGCCAGTGCACGGCTCACCTCATAGTTAAAGTCCACATGGCCGGGCGTATCAATCAAATTAAAGATATACTCATTTCCATCCTTCGCCTGATAGACGATGCGGACCGTCTGGGCCTTGATGGTAATGCCCCGCTCCCGCTCCAAATCCATATTATCCAATATCTGCGCCTGCATTTCACGGCTTGTCAACAGGCCCGTCTTCTCTATGATCCTGTCCGCCAACGTCGATTTTCCGTGGTCAATGTGGGCGACGATACAAAAATTCCTGATTTTACTTTGGTCCATTGCTGCCATGCTTCTTATCCTCTCCGTTGCTCGTTCAGCCCACGCCATTCGCAAAACGCGCCTTCTGCGCTCTCCGCTGCCTTGCAGCTCCTTTTGCTCATAAACGGGCGTTCCCTCAGACTATCATTTGCCGCTCAAATTCATGCAAGCATGATTTGTTCGGCAAATTCAGTCTGGCTGAACTGTTAAAATAGTATATCAAAAATGCAGGCGGATGTCCACAGAAATCACCGTTCCGGCTCCCTGCCGCTAAAAACCAGATCAAGCACATGGGCAAGCAGTTCGCAGGCATTATGTACCTCCTCCTCGGTATTGTTCTGCGCTCCCAGCTCAATCAACAGTGACTTGGGGCAAAGATGCATATTATACCGGTACGCCTTCAGATAAATTCTGCGGGCAACTCCGGGATAATATTCGTTACAGGCCGCCTGCATCTGAAAGGACAACGCCAGATTGTCTGCAAGGTAGGGATTCTCCAGTTGTTCGATCGCCCCCTTTTTTGTGCGGCAGAGTCCGTTGAAAAACATAAACTGGGCGGTGGGGCGACCCTGAATATCCGTCACAAGACGCCTGTCCTCCGGCATCGCATCCCTGTGTAAATCAATCACAACCTCAATGGAAGGATACTCCTCCAAAATCGCCTCAATGGCAGGCAGCGAGTTGCTGTAAGCATAGTCTCTCTCCTGATCATAACAATCGGTATTATGTATGACATGATAGCCGTACCGCTCCCGCAGCAGTGTGGCCAAATACTCTCCCGCTCCCAAAATGCCGCTGTTTTCATCCCCCGGGACAGAGTCCGCAAAGCTTTCTCTGGAATGGGTGTGGTAAATCAAAATCTGGGGCGCATCCGGACTCCCCTGTATCCGCATATCCCTTTCCAGAAGCGCGTCCGTGCGCAAAAGTTCCTCCCCCGCCACGGTTGTGCTGTCCACAGCATAAAACGCCTTGACAAGCGCCTCGTAAGAAGAAAGTTCCTCCCATTGATAGCGGTAACTTTTTTCTTCCACCGGTACAAATGGTCCTCCTTCCGCGCCCGCTTCGCGCTCCTCCTGCTCCCGCGCCTCTTCCTGTGCAGATAAATAACTGCTGTTTTCTTTCAAAAAAGCGGATTCCAGACTTTTCTCCAAGTGCATGGCATCGTCACCATAATCCAGGGCTTCCTCCGGCAGTCCCTTGTGATCCTCGTCGCTCCCCTCAGACAAAAAAATCCTTGCATAGTCGCTCTCCGTCACACTTTCGCTCCCGTTTTCCCATGCAAAAAGCAGACCTGGATATTGCGATAACAGGCTTTTCATAAAAAAGCCGTTCTCCGATATCCGGCCGCTCCCCTCACACATCCTGCAAATACCGGGCAGATAAGGTTCCATCACCAGACGCTCTGTCATTTCGCGCAAAGGCAGAACCGCCGGTCTCGTCGTACTCTCTCTCTCCCGCATAAGCTCCGCACATCCAAACCCAAGAGCTATGATAACAACTGCTATTAATAAAATTTTGAGTCCCTTTCTATTCTTGCACATATTAAGATATATGCGCCTCGAACAGGACTTCATGCCACCTCTTCTTCTCAGAAATTCAGAGCGCCGTTTATCCCGTCGCAGATAATGTGGCTGATCTGACGAATCTGCTGATCCACATCCTTTGTTGTGACATACATATTATTTAATTCCTTCAAGGTCGCCGGGCGTTCCCCCATGGCATCGCCCACAATGGTTGCCGCATCCACCACCGTCGGCACGCCAAGCGCAAGCACCGGTATATGCAAAGTCTCCTCCGTGATGGCATTTCTGTGATTGCCCACGCCGGAGCCGGGATGAATCCCTGTGTTTGTAATCTGAATCGTGCGGTTCAGACGTTTGGTGGACCGGGCCGCGAGGGCATCAATCACGATCAGCTGATCGGGCTTGGTCTCTGCGATCACTCCCTTAATGATTTCCGCCGACTCCATTCCGGTCTTGGCCATAACCCCCGGCACCAAACTGCTCACCAGATGCATCTTCGTCCGGTTGTAAGCCACCTTGCCGTACTCCATCACAATATGTCTGTTGACAAAGAGGTTATCCACCACATTAGGCCCCAGGGAATCCGCCGTCACCTCACGGTTTCCCAGTCCCACTACCAAAATGGACTGCTCCTTATCCGGATTTGTCAGAATCCCTCTGATTTCCTCCGCCAAAATCGCCGATATTTCCTGATGATAGTCCTCCTCCGGTTCCGTCATGGCGGGAGCCTCCAGTGTGACATAAATTCCCATAGGCTTTCCGAGAGCCTTGGCTCCGTTTTTTGTCTCTATCACTACCCGGGTAATATGCACATCGCTCTCCTCGTCATAGCGCTCCTCCACGGCAACGCCGTGAAGCCCGGATTCATTTTCCCCAACACTTTCTCTGGCTTCCAACGCCAAGTCCGTCCTGACATTCGACCAGCTATCCATATCGATATCCATTCCTTTCCGATGTCTGCTTCGCAGCCGCTTACTTTTCTTTTGCAGCTATTATATTTTATGCGTCTTTTTTCCGCCTGCCCATTTTCTTTTCTATTTTTTGCAAAAATAAACAAAATATGTATTGACATCCCTATTTTCATATTCTAAAATAATATGCGTGTGTTTCTATATGTGTTTCAATTAAAACGTCCGTGTCCGTCTTTAATGAGACACGTCCTTATAAGAACTACAGTAAATGTAACTATTTTGAATGGAGGAAATTATGGCTAATATCAAATCCGCGAAAAAAAGAATTCTGGTAAACAAAACCAAGGCTGACAGAAACAAATCTATCAAATCCGGCGTTAAGACAGCGATCAAGAAAGTGTACGCTGCCATCGACGCAAAGGACAAGGAGGCTGCACAGAGCGCACTGCTTGCTGCTACCTCTGCGCTTGACAAAGCAACCAAGAAGGGTGTCTATCACAAAAACACCTCTGCCAGAAAGGTTTCCCGCATGACGCTTGCCGTAAACAAGATGGCGTAAGGATTCCTGTGGTATCACTGAACGAATAACACGTACAAAAAGCGGGTGCATCTGCATCCGCTTTTCTTTATCATCTGCTGTGGCCCCCGCCGCCGTGATGGCCTCCGCCGCCTCCATGGCTGTGTCCGCCTCCGCCACCTCCGCTGCTCGTCTGAATCTTATGCTTCGTCACGGTCTTTCTCAAAAACCTGTCCCCTGACACGCGAAATTCAGGCTGCCTGCCTGCCACATAAGTAGTGGCCGTGGTGGTTTTCCTGCCTTCCTTGGAACTCCAATTCAAGGCTATAAATATAACACATGTAATGAATCCAATCAGCACGGGAACAAAACCCGGCACATTCAAATGACACAGCCGCCATCCCATCATATCATGATAAAAGTCATTGATATAAGTCTTGTAGGCGCGATACGGGTTATCCTCCACATAGCGGTACACCCGATCAAGAAGATGATCGATATCGTCGGTATAATAGGCATCCCTCGCCCTTCCGGTGGTGCAAAACCAGGTATGTATCCTGCCATCGTCCTCTCTGGACCAGTTATCCACCAATATCACGCCGTCCCCATCCGGCTGATCGTAGCCAAATCCGACTTCCTCCCACTGCCGCTCCGCATATACTCTCACAAATTCGCTGGAAATTACATTTGGCTCGATGGCTCTCGCATATTCCTCCAAAGGTTCGTCCAGGGTGACCAACACGATATCACAGCCCGTCTGTTTCTCCCGTTTTGCGATCAGCTCCCGGAGACTGTTCTCCTCCTTGTCGGAAAGTACATCCGCATAATCAAAGACCCGCTCTTTCGTCGCGCATGATTCGTTTGTTCTCTGGTAATCCGCCATTTTCGCCAGACCCCAGTGTCCCCCATAAAGCGCCGCAGTAAATATAGCCACAGCGGCAAAAAGGATATAAACCCATTTAAAATAACGAAAGTAATCTTTCACTGTCTTCTTTCCCTTCTACAAAATCTCAAACGCCTGAACCAACATACCACAGATCATCGTCACAATGGCAAACACCGACACCCCATAGGCAATCACCTTTGCCTTGGAAACAGGCGTTGTGCCGACCACCTTTCCCGTCTGCCCGTTGACATGGTACAAATAGGTCTGGTCCCGGTAACGGTAAACATACTGCCATACGGGCATCAAGGCATAACAGTCGTTTTTCTTTTGCAAATTGAGGTTCCTATGATACGTCCGCATGGAAGTATAACCGGACAGCGACCCCTGCATCAGACTCTCCGAGGCTTCCTTTACCTTACCCTCGGCTCTGCCCGACAACTCTTCCGCCTGTTGGTTATACCTTTCGCTGAGAAAACCGGACATATATTGCGGCACAAAATCCGCAAGCGCTCGATAATCATAAGGCTCCATCAAATCCATGACACCGTCTGCCATCACATAGGAAGCGTCTACGGGAACCCGCTCAAAATCCGCATCCATTTTACGGATCACCTCAAAATAGGAAGTCTCCGTATACTCCGTATCCCCGCTTCTCCACGTCCGGATTCTCGTGCCCTCCCCCGCAAAATCATAGTTGACATCATAATCGTACAGCCAAAACGGCACATAAATTCCTTCCATCTTCTCCAGACTCTTTGCCGACATAAAGTCCGAGGGGGCAAAAAGCCGATTGGAAAATTCTTTCTCCAACTGCGCCACAGCCATCTCTTTTCCCACGCCAAAGGGCAGAATCATACGGGGTTCATAGGGCGCGCTCACCCGTTCGTCAAAGATCAGATAGGTCCCGCAGTGCTCGCATCTGCAAGAAGACGTATACTCCGATAACTGCAGGGGCGCGCCGCAGTTCACACACTGCGCCAGTGAATTATCCCCGATTTTTTCCTCGCTGTCCGTACTCTCACAGTGGGGACAGTACATCTTTCCTCTTTCCGGAGAGTATACCGTATTGCCACCGCAGTTTTTACATTTAAATAACATAATCGCGGATCCTCCTGTTTTCATCTCCTACCATGCTGCCTGATATCCCGCAAAATGAATATCCCTGTTTCACTCTATACCCTGCCTGTCCACTCTGCGTCCTTTTATGATTTTTGCCGCGCACAACAGTACAAACACCGCCGTCAAAACAACGAGAAGCGCTGCCGCCACGGGCGTATTCTCTCCAAGAATCAATCCGAGGGCCGTCCGCAGGCTGCTCACCCCGAAAAAGGCAAAAATCAAAAACGACAGCTTATTCAGTATACCCGCCGGTATCTTACTCTTCAAAACCACACCTGCGATCAACCCGATGAGGTCTGCCAGAATCAGTCCCAACGTACAGCCAAAAAATACATAACACGCGTTACTAATTCTGTGATTCGTGTAAGTCGCCGCCAGCGTAATCGCGGAAAGCTGCGTCTTATCCCCCAGCTCACCGATAAAAAAGGAAAGGAAGATACCGATTATCGGCCCAAATTTGCTTTTTACTTCCTTTTCCCCCTCCGCATCGTCGTCTCCTCCCAGAGCGCTGTAAGCAAACCAGAAAAACGCAAGCGCTGCTGCCACTTTAATAAGACGCATATCCAGATAGCTGCCAAGAGCCGCACCCAAACCGACGGCCAACAGGTTTAAGACCGCCGTGGCAAGCCAAGTGCCTGTCAGAATATGAGGAATTTTATACTTCCCCGCCATAGCCACCAAAAGCAATTGGGTTTTATCCCCCATCTCTGCAATGAAAATTGTCGCAAGGACTGTCAAAAATATATACATAGTCTACTCCCGTCCGTCCCAACAGTAGGTGCAGAGCTTGCATTTGTCGATGCCGACGGATTCCATCATATCATCCAGACGGTGATATCGAAGGGTGGTAAAATTCAATTTTTCCCTGATTTTTTCAAGCATCTGTCCATACTCTGCGCTGTCCGGATCCGCATAAACCGCCAGATTGGGGTATTTATTCTCCCCTTCGATCTCCTTAATCACCCGTCTTGCAATCAATTCCATCTCCGATGTGGAACGTGAAAAATTCAGGTATTTGCATCCGTAGAGAAGAGGCGGGCACGCGGGCCGGATATGTACCTCTTTTGCGCCGCTCTGGTAGAGAAACTCCGTCGTCTCCCCAAGCTGTGTGCCCCGCACAATGGAATCGTCAATCAGAAGCAGTTTTCTGTCCTTGATCAAATCGTGTACGGGAAGCAGCTTCATCTTGGCAATCAGATCCCGTTTGCTCTGAATTGTCGGCATAAAGGAACGCGGCCACGTTGGCGTATACTTGATAAAGGGTCTGGAAAAAGGAATCCCCGACTCGTTTGCATACCCGATGGCATGAGCGATGCCGGAATCCGGCACTCCCGCCACAATATCCGGCTTTGCATCATCGCGCTTAGCTAGCATTGCGCCACAGCGGTAACGCATTTCCTCCACACTGACTCCCTCGTAGGAGGAGGAGGGGTAACCGTAGTAAATCCACAAAAACGTGCATATCTTCATATCTTTACCCGGGGCCGCCAACGTCCGCGCTCCCTCAGGTGTCACAATGGCAATTTCGCCCGGCCCCAATTCCCGCTCCGGCACATAACCAAGATTCAGATACGCAAAGCTCTCAAAGGACACACAGAAAGCATCCTCCTTTTTACCCACGGAAACCGGTGTCCGTCCCAACCGGTCTCTCGCCGCCAAAATTCCTTTTGGCGTCATAACCAGTATGGTCATGGAGCCGTCCACCAGTTCCTGCACGTACTGAATCCCCTCGATCAGGTTATCTCTCTGGTTGATCACTGCGGCCACCAGTTCCGTGGCGTTGATATCTCCCCCGCTCATCTCAAGGAAATGTCCCTTGCCATGCTGAAAAATTTCCGACACAATCTCGTCCTTGTTGTTAATTTTTCCCACTGTCGTGATCGCATAGGTGCCATGATGAGAGCGGATAATTAACGGTTGGGGCTCATAGTCCGAAATACACCCGATTCCCAACGTGCCGTTCATCTTATTCAGATCCTTATCAAACTTCGTGCGAAACGGCGTGTTCTCAATGTTATGAATCGCCCTGTTAAACCCTTCCTTCTCATCATATAACGCCATACCCGCGCGTCTGGTTCCCAGATGGGAATGATAGTCTGTCCCAAAAAACAAATCAAATATACAGTTCTCCTTTGATGCCACTCCAAAAAAGCCGCCCATACTCATCTCTCCTCTTAATTTGTATATACTTCACAGCCACACCGGCCGCCTTCTTTGACACGGTGCAGCACCTTCTGCGCCTGTCCATAAATCTCCTTATAACTCTCACCTGATTCCCCCAACGCCGCCCCGGCGCTCAATGTCACTCTAGGGAACTCCATGTCTCCATGCAGGAGCTTATCATTCACAATCGCAATCCGGCGGCGGATACCGCTTACCTGGCCGGCACAAAGGCCATCGATCCAAATGCCGAAAGAATCTTCTCCCAGTCTGCCGATGTCGTCCCCTCCCCTGAAATTTTCCTGCAGCGTGCTGAAAACCTTTTGCAAAACACGGTCGCCCGTCTCCCTGCCAAAGTTTTCATTGATTTCCTTCATACAATCCACATCCACCAAAAGAAGGCAGCCGTGCGCATGTTCGCCTGCCAATGCACTCTCCACGCTCTTCTGGAACGCGCCCTTGTTTGCCGCCCCTGTGAGTGTATCCCTCTGTCCGGCCGCATACTGTTTCCTGTCAGATCTGCCATGCGTCTTTTCCTGTGTCGAAAAGCGCCGCAGTATATTAAGCACCGCTTGTCCCTCCTTTGTCCCTCTCTTCTTTTATCTTACTGTAAGTGGTGACGGTTTGCAAATATATTTTCAATCGAAAGCGGCTTACTGCGTCAGCCACATGGAGGCAAAGGAAACTGACAAAAGCCTTGTATCGCTGTCGGCGCTGTCAAGCTGGTTTGCTGTCACCGCCCCCGGAAACACCATGCGCACTACCATTTTTTCATCCCGCATCCCTTTCGGTGATATGCTTATCACCTGTTCCTTTCCGGCATTTTCTTTTGTGCAGACAATCTCCCCCGCTTTTTGGGCATTGACATAAACCAACATACGCTGCGAATCGTTACAGACATCCGAGTAGACAAAATGGAATTCCATATCTTTTTGTGATTTCTTCAGGGGCGCTTCGCCAAAATCAAAGCAAATGCTCAATTCATTACTTGCAATCGCCGCCCCGCCTTCTTTATAGAGGCGGTCATTGATGTCTTTCGCATATCCGGTATCCGCCGTAAAATCAATTTTATCTCCTAAATTGTACTTAATACAATTCATGTTGTATGGATTCCAGAGCCGATAGTCGCTGCCGTCCGCTTTCCCTGAAATAATAAACCGAAGATAATCGTCGTCTTCATGTGGTTCGCTGACATCAATCTGGTTGTATACCACCTTGTGAACGGTGTGCATTCTCTCCACATCGCTCTCTTCGGTGATATCCCAGAAAGCCGGGCCATACATGGAATAATCGTCCATCGCATAGGATGCCATGGAAGCCATGGCGTTACGAAAATGTACGGGTGCCGAATTGTACGAGAGCGCATGTTTTTCACCCGCACGCTTCAAAAGAATCGGAGGGTTCGTTGACAAATTTCCCGGCTCAATCCGCCCATGGTCCCCGCATATCATAATCATGCTGTTGTCGTAAACACCCGCTTCCTTTAATCCGTCTATATAGGTATATAAAATCTTCATGACTCCCTGAAGCGTCTCCTGCTCGGGAACCTCCTCATTTCCGCCTCCCACAAGTTCCATGTTGGAATCTGTGTGACAGGGCACATGCACGCCGTTTAAATGATATACCCTGAACGCCTTTTCATAGGCTAAATTTATACCCCCCCCCGCCGCTTTCAGCTCTTTATAAAAAGTAACGTCGTCAATTCTGTATTGGCTGCTTTCCTCTTCCACAATATCCACCAACGCGTCCGTTGACAGCCAGAAAAAGGACTTAAAAACCTGCGGCGACAGATAATAATTCACAAGCTTGTATAGCTGCAGGCCAAACGCCGGATAACTGCCAATCCAATGGGAACCGGTGACCGCATAATTGTCAGCAATCTCCTCCGTGCACCCCTCCCCGACATCGTTTGTGTGTGTATAAAATCTTACGTCGTATCCCTTTGCATGTAAGTCATCATAAAAGGAGGTTTCCTGCCACGCCGCCTCTCTATATTCCTCCAAAGGCTGGCCCGGATCATATTCCATGCCCGTAAACAACAGCGGCATCGCTATCCCTGTCGGCGCCGCTCCCGCCACCACATCGTCATAAAAAACGAAATCGTTAAGCGCCCCTTCCGGATATGCGTCCGATTGCAGATAGGTATTCAGAGAATCCGCCTGCAGGGTATCTACGATAAACACAATCAGATTTTCTTCGGAACCGGCGCTAAACTGCCCCTCCTTCGTAAACCCACAGTTTACCGAATCATTCAGGGGATTGGTAAACGCCAGCACAACCAATGACACCATCTGAACCGCGCTGAAAAAAAGCGAACCGTATCTGATCGCCTTCTCCACTTTCTCCTTCCAAAAACAGACCAACAGGGGGATGCCCAAAATACAAATGCACCAGACAATGCTGCTTACCCTGATCTCCCTCACATATGCACTCCAGTCAACCTTTACTCCGTTCAGTGTCGGCAGCTCCGGATTGAGGAAATTCCCCTGTATGTATACCCCGAGCGCGAGCGCAAAGATAAAAGCCGCAGAATAGGCAGCCGTATTTTCATTGGTAAAAAGGACTGCCGCGATAAACACCGTCACCGTAAGCAGCAATGTCACCGCTATTATAATCGGTAAAATATGCAGATAGGGAACCGCAAATTCGTTGATATTGCTTAAAAACAGCGAACTTGGCGTATAAATTGCGTAAGTGACATCCAAAAACAAAAGCGCCGGAAAGAGTCTCTTAAAGTGACGCCACAAAGACAGTTTCTGCGTATAGATCGTTCTCAAATTTCCATAGATGAGTGTAAGGATTATCCCGAAAGCCAACTCCATTGCAAGCCATTTGAGCTTAAAGCGGACACTCATTTCAAGCAAGTGAAACTGCCCCAGTCCGATCATCTGTAATCCGCCCAGGACAAATAAATTCGCACTCAGAATATAAACAAAAATCAGAGCGATAAGAATTTTCCAATTCTTTTTAAAATTGATTTCCAAATGAAAAATTCGATATGCCGCAACTGCCATAACGGCAGGCAGGATAATCATCAGAATTTCTAACATACGCTATGTCCTTTCTGTTCCTCTTTTCTCTTCTCCAGTAAGATTACCGTCTCCACGCTATTACCTTTGTTGCCTAAATTTTGGGCAACATTTTCCACCTCAAAAGCATACTTAACTTTTTTGATATAAGTCTTAGTTTCCTTAATTTCATCTTTTCTATATATCTCAACTTCCGAAATCAGGGAATGAAGCAGTTTTCTCTTTTCATCATTCGTTAGCTTATCATATATCTTATCAAAATTCAGCAGTAATTGGAATATCTTTTCCTGATTTAACTGCTGTTCCTGCACAGCAGACAGCTTATTCAGGCTCCCCTCTCTCTGTACTTCAAGTTCTTCCATATCCTCATAAATTTTGTCCAGCCGCCTGTTCATATCTTTCCTCTTTCGGTCAGCGGACTTATCATCCTCCATGATATTGTCAATATCCCTTTCCAGATTGCCTTTATTCCTCTCTAACTGTTTAAGCTTTTTATCACAAAATTCCAAATCCTTTTCTATTTCCGACACATCCAAAGACTTCCCGATCTTCTGTTCCAGATATATTGTAAACTCTGGATTAGAAATCAACTTCTTCGTATACTCGACAACCTCTTTTTCAATCAGCTCTGCAGCAATCCCATTCCTGCTGCATTCCCCATGAGCGCCTGCCCTGTTATAATGTCCACAGATATATGACCTCGTTATTCTCGCTGTTTTATCCTGATTACTCCATTTGTTATAATTTATAACCATATGAGAACCACATTGAGGACATTTCAGCAATCCAGACAATAAATGCTTTGGTGTCTGCCCTATATTTTTATTTCCCTTACAGGCCCTGCTCTTTCTTTTCTGCTGCGCCATATCAAAAACTTCCTGACTTATAATTGCTTCGTGGGACTGTTCTACGGAAGAAATATATTCATCCTGTTTTTTCAGCTTATACTCTATTTCTCCTGTTTCTTCATTAAGACATTGGACAGTCTTTCTTCTGCCAAAAGCTACAAAGCCAGTGTAAGCAGGGTTATCCAAAATATGTTTAATCGTATGAGTGCTCCAGTCTGTAAATTGAAAGTCCTGTCTGTTTTTCGGAACTGGTTTCTTAATTCCATTTTTATTCAAATAATCCACAACGCCCTTAATTCCAACGTTTTCATTGACATATTTCTCAAAAATCATTTTCACAATATAAGCATACTCATTTGGAACAAGCCTTTCATCCACCACATCATAGGCAAAAGGGGCAAAGCCGCCATTCCAGCCGCCCTGCCTTGCCTTTTCCTCCCTGCCTAACATGGTCTGTGTGATAATATTCTCCCTTTCCATCTCCGCTATTGTGCCTAATATTGCAATCAGCATGTTCCCCATTGTGGTACTGGAATCAAGCCCCTCCTCCTTTGTCAGCAGGTTGACGCCATACTTCTGCAAAAGATTTATAGAGTTTAAGATATCCCTTGTATTCCTCCCAAACCTCGACAGCTTAAAGACCAAAACATACCCAACCGCAGAATCAGATCTCGTCACATCATAGATCATTTTTTGAAATTCTTCCCTACCCTCTATATTCTTTCCAGATCTTCCTTCCTCCACATAAACAGTTTCCACTTCATAGCCTTTCGCCTTTGCATATTCTACAAGTTCCCTTTTCTGTCCATCCAGCGAAAAACCCTCTACCTGACGTTCAGAACTGACGCGAATATAAATCACACATTTTGTCCTCTTTTCAAATAAATTCTTCTTTACCATAATTTTAAAATCTCCTTTCCATTTTATGTATTGACAATGCCAAAAGCTAAAACAACCATATATGTCTGCAGGCAAGGGTATGTACCCTCTGCCTGCCCCGTTTTAAAATTTTGCGGATTTTCATCCGCTGCATACTTGACAAGAACATCTGCAAGTACACAAATGAACTGCTTGAAGTTTAACTCCATAATGATCTGGCTTTCTTCATCTGCCACAGGAATCATTTCTTCTGTATACCCATGTTGCACAGTTCTAAAATTATTGATTGTTTTAACCTTTTTCATAGGACTTTCCCCTTTCTAGGGATATGCCATGGAAGCCACCCTCATTTTAGCGCGCTCTCCCACATTTGTCAGATCCCTGCTTTTTTATTTCATTTATTTGTTTTTTAGGTTTGCATAACCGGCGTTGCCGGTTATGCAAATGAAGCTATTAAAAGAAAACATTTTCCGCATTAGCCAATATCGACAGAATTTCTATCCGTGGCCTGTCCCAAGGCTCCAATCCATTATTAAAGTTCCACCTCTTAAGCCACATTCTGTCCCCAGGTGCATCTGCCAAATTACTATTTGGTGGCAAAGAAACATATTTGCATTGATAATCTGCGAACTTTCCTTCTCTTATTTCATAGCCATTTTTTATTAAAAGTTCTTCCATATGCGAATCGCACCATCTGTCACTATCCAGCTTTGAAAATAACAGTAGCCATATATCTTCACATTTCACATAAATGATCTCCCCATCCAGCCGATACCAATCTGATGTGCAGGATTCTTTAAAGAAATGCTCCCATAGCTTTTCTTCCGTTACTTTTGAGAGAATCTCATCTGCAATGACCGACACTATTTCCCATATAACCTGATTTATTGTTTTTGTTCTGGTTAGTTCAACCCGTTGTATGCCAATGTCAAAATAGTAATAAAAACCATCACCATCCACATTCATTTTGGGAGAACCATCTTCATCCACAAACTCAATTCCAATCACTTCTTCTATAACTGTGCCTATAATCCTAAAAATGTCATCATCTATATATCCCATCGGAACATCCATGCTGATAGGAGAATCAAATGCCCATTCTTCATTAAAGATGCTTATTTCTTCCGCCACATGTGTTGAAATTTCTTTATAAAGATTTTCTATATATTTCCTATCCACCATTAAGTGTGAAAAGCGCGATGGAGCTTTTTCATTTAAAAATGACCACACAACTTCGCTGATGATACTGTTAAGTGTTGAATAACAATCAATATTGACAGAATGGCCTTCAACATAGAAATAGTATTCCGCACCATCTTGTTCTTCCACACCTTCAAAGAAGATTGGGCTTCGGTATTCATGTATCCTTACTTTCAGCGTATCTGCCAGTATATCTGTTACCTTTTTAAAAGGGAACTGAAAGGCCCTTACACTGGTGTCCATTGTCAAAAATTCTTTTTCATCCTGTACATGTTTATTTTCTTCGGCTAAAAGTGCCTGCATTTTGCGCTTCAAATCTTCCTTGACTTGCAGCACCATTTGATTTTTATTTTGTTCCATATTTTTCTTTTCCTTTCTTCTTATTTATTTGTCACGTGACTTTTCCTGTTGCAATCAGGTCTTCTGGGATTCTCAATCCTCTTTTATCATGTCATAAATTTTTTAATTTGTCTTCGGGCGTGAAATGCCTGAAATCCCCAAACCACGACCTGTCGCAGATTCAGTTTTTTCATATATCCAAGGCATATCCATACAACTATATCTGATATATAATTCATAATAGGATTGATTATAATGATTGAAAAAGGAGAAAGGCATATGGAAAATAACGGATATACCATCATAATAGATGATGTTTTTAACATTAAGATAGAAAATGGCTTTAACAATAACTTTATGGAAACTGCGCTGATTGATTCCAGCGACAGGCAGGAAGTAGAAAACTGCATTGTCCGTTTTTATGATAAAAACAGCACACTTACACGAATACAACATGCAGTTTCCGCAACTGTAAATAATGTGGATATTGACCTTGAAACCGCTGTGCTTCTCTTTCAGAAGAAAATGCTGCTTAAAAAATATAAGGATCTAAATGGGATTCCAGCAAAATACCGACAATTTAAAGAAATTATTGAAACAAAGATTGGAGAAATTCCTGTTGATGACGGTGTATTTGAATATATATCCACATTACACAACACATGCCCCGATAACCAGTATATCTGCCTGTTTTTTTTCAATACTCCTTCCATAGCGGAAACTACCTATGGTTATAAAGATTGCGCGGATATTTTTGAAGACTTTGCAGAACAGAGTGTTACCCCTTACACCCTGTGTTATCTGAAAAAGGACCTGACGGTGGAAAAACTTGCTATTCTCATCCACAATGCGAACTTTTTAGGCCTTAACACACACATAAGCATAAGTGCTTTTTACAGACCTCGCCGCATAACCGATTATCTGTACTGCACATCTGCCATAATGATAGATTTAGACTATTACAAAACTGAATATGAAGATATTGACAATGACAAGGATTTCTGTCAGGAATTACAGCCATTCATTGATAAATTAGGATATGAACCTACTGCCATTGTGAGTAGCGGGCATGGATATTACCTTTATTTCAGGTTAGATAAGAATATCAATCTGAAAAGTTCATCCATGCGGAGATTATACCAGACCACCGTACAGAAGATGATTAAGATATTTGAACCAATCGGAGCTGATCCTGCCTGCTCAGATTTGACAAGAGTTTTTAAAGTCCCTTCTTCTATAAACTTTAAAACAGGCAATCAGGTAACAATATGCCGCTTCAATCCAGACATCACCATAAACCTGTCTGCCCTTGCGGATTCTCTGGGCATCCATACCGTAGAGCAGAATAACAGGACCGCTTTTCAGAAATATCACAAAGGGGCAAAAAGCAGGTATACCAATGCCAATCAGCAGCGCATGGAAGACTATGAGCATCTCCTCGCTTTACGGAATTATGATCTCCCCCATATGAGGGATCTGTTTTTCCTCTATGTCTCCATCAACTGCTATAATATGAATATGCCCTGCGAGGAAGTCCTTGCCTACTGCTCCAATCTTAACAGCAGACTCCATGAGCCACTCCCTGACATGGAATTAGAAAGAACTATATCATACCTTAACAACCAACTAGATGAAAATGGAATCTGCAAGGTAAAATATAAAAACAATCACATTGTAGAAGCCTTACATATCTCTGACAGAGAACAGGAATCCATGCACCAGTTGATCAGCACACAGACAAGAGCGAAGCGGAAAAAAGCATGGGATAAAGCCAATGCACATTTCAGGGTTTTAGAAAACAGGCACAGACAGAATGAATTGCTGAATGAAATGCTTTATTGCAGGTTTATGGAAAATATGTCTGACAGGGAGATTGCACAAGAATTTTCTTTAGATATAAGAACTGTGAACCGAAGGATCGGAAAAGGACCGGCAAGCAATCAAAGATTGCTTGCCGAATCTACAGAACAGAAAAAATATTATGAAGAAGACAGTATCTGCTTTGAGGTTCATTCCCTAAAAAAACAGGGATTAAAATACCAAGCCATCGCCGACTTGCTCCATTTAAGCGTCAGATCCATCAAACGATACGCCAGCCTTATTAGGCTGTACCACTAACTGCTGAAACTCAGATCAGCAGTTTTTTATTTTAAAAGTGCCATGGAAATCTGCAAAAAAAGAAAGACGCAAGTATTCTCTTTCTCTGGCAGGGGAAAATTGCTTATTCACGTTTGTTTTTTGAAAAAAACATTCCCATCTTGTATTCTATAAGTAAAATCTGTTATTTCTTCATCTTCCAGATAATTTCCTATATTTGCAATAATATCAAGGTTGCAGTATAGTTTGCACTCTATTTCTTCATTTGCACTTGCATAAATAAAATTATCATAGTCCATAAAACAGGTATCACATTCTCTGCACCCTAAAAAAATGTATTGTTTTCCATCCACAGCCAAATAAGCATCTTTTATCCGCAATGAGTAAATACAGTCCCCATATCTCCTGTAAGACAGCACACATACCTCATAACTGTTCAATTCCTCTATGTTCCTGTACCCCTTTGTAATATTCCAACTGTCCAACAGGTTAATGAACTCCTGCTCATGCAGAAAATACCAGTCAAAACAGGCAGACACTTTATATTTCATTATTGCCATATCATGATTTTTTAAAATATTGCACACACAGCCTTTTTCTCCAAATACATACAATTTTGTTTGCTGCTTCATTTGTTCTGTAAAATATGTATATGCTACCGAAACCAAAAACTCTTTTCTCACTTATGCTCTCCTTATATTGTGAAATTCTTTTTTCTATGATACCATAAGTACACACAAACACAGAAGGAAGAAGCTGATTTTTATGGAAACAAAATGTGAAATGTCTCCTGCACAGATATATACATATCTCTCCGATTACAACGCTTCTGTTTGGGATAGGATCCTGTCTGGCGGGGATATTGATAATCTGATAGAAAAGATTCACAAAACAGGTATCCTTACAGACGCAACAGGACAATCTATCCTTAACGCATACCGCCAATGTGAGCCTGATATCCCTGCAATAAGCGGACTGAACGGAAATGCCCTGTTCTATATACTTAAAGGCAATGCCTTTGCCCTGACAGATGTTAATTTCCGCAACTTCGTCAAAGAAGTGAAAAAGCAACAAGATGTATATTTTGCCTGCCATATGGTCAACAGCAGCGCACAAACCTGCAATATGGAAACCATTTCTTCCATTTACAAGAACTATATCCCAGACCACCGCAATACCCTTACAATTACCCCTGATGAACTGGAAATAAGGAACCAGTTTATGCTTACCTATCAGGAAAAATTAGAGGAATTTTATACTGCCAGCAAAAATCTGACGGAAAAGCATAAAAGCAGGATTTATCCTTCTTCTGAAGTCCAGAATGGCCTGCTTGCCCTATTCCAAAAGCTGTATTCCGCACTATGTTTCAGGGAAGAATTTTCCATTTCCTTTTTTGCGGACTTAACGATTATGGAAGAATCCAGCGGGGGCAGATATTATGTAACAGAAGCATATGAGCAGAACTCACTTCAAGGCAGGCTTGATTCCGCAAATGTAGCACAATATTCAGGCATAATAGAAGAATGGCTCCGCCAGAATCCAAACAAAATCAACGAGATACCTTTTTTGTTCAGGATAGAAAACCTTGCCCCAAACAGATATACAAGAAAAAGAGAAAACGGGGAAAAAAATTATTATACAGTGGGAAAAAACAACAAATTTGGTGAAACAGATTTGTTAAGCAACCACATTGATATCCTCTCCCAAACTATTACCACCATCGGAACACAGGACCGCCATCTGCGGCCACGAAAAGGGGATATTGAAAAAATTAACGTTTCCCTGATTGATTATAACTACCTCAGCATTATCCTTTTAGAATATTTTCTCCATTTAGGACTTCCTTCCGATACTTTACAGCGTTTTATGAATGTGTTTGGATTCTCTTTCGGCAACGGTCTAAAACTACTCTGTAAAGGGCATGGACTGTCAGAATCATATATCAAGTACCTGATTGAAAGCGGCATTTCTTATCGTGCAATAGCTTTTCTAATTGAAAGCGAATCTTCCATTTTCAATTAACCTCAAACCAGCGGAACCGCTGGTTTTTATTTTTCAATCCTTTCATTATTCCAATCATACGTTTTTTTATAATAATTTACATATCTTTCTCTATCATTATCCTAAGTAGAGGAAATACACCGCTTTACTGGCATAGCGTGTTTTACTTACCCCAAATAATCTATGTATGTAATAACTTGTCAGTCCAGCTCCCTCGCCACCCCAATGTCTGCTCTCCGAGCAGCCAAAGTGGTGCCTCGCCCTCCCACAAGGAAACTTCTCCCCATCTGGGAAGAAGTTTGCCTGTCGGCGACCTTGCTTCGGGCCATGATTTTTCGGTAAGAGTGCGCCGCACTCTTACCGGAAAATCATTCGAGGTTCGCTCGGAAGCTGTGGAACTATGCCAGATTCTAAAATAATCCAGTTTATTTGGATTTCCTCTGCAAAAGCACATCTGCTGAAAAGGAATGATTGATATAGCAAAATATAAAGGCATGAGCCACATATACCCCAAAGATATCCTTGCATTGTCTGTAATAGGCCATTCTGGCAGTATCAGCAGGGAAAGCCTTAAAAATTTTGTTTCTGAAAACAGAATCAGGACCTTTGAAAAAAGCCTGATTAAGAAAGTAACCTATCCAGAAAAATATGGTTCTGGCACAAGAGAATGTTTTGTCTTAACAAACGCAGGCAAACAGTTCATAAAAAATGAGTGCCATATTGAAAAAATTGTTTCTAACGGAGAAAGCTACCACCACAATGAAAATGTTTCCCGTTGGATATGCCAGAACTTGAACAAACAGGAAATAGGCTCTATTCTGAACGAAAGGCAGGCAAGGGATATGATAGAAGACCATCTTACACAATATCGTGAACAAGGAGACTTTGAAAGATACTATCAACTGCAGGAACAGTTAGAACATGGAAAAATTTCCATGCCTGATCTTATTTACAAAGATTCTTCCACAGGTGAAATGGTCTGTATAGAAATCACTACTTCTTCTTATAAAGAAGCTGACCTAACCGCAAAGGAAATGGCTGCGGATGAATTAGGCATGACAATACAGTTTGTCAGTGCCACATAAATAGAAATAGAAAGGAGAATTTTAATAATGAATAAATTTACCAAAAGTGCAAGGGATATTCCCCTTGCTCAAAAGGAGAACACTTTTCAGAAATGTTTTCCTATTATAAACACCATGCACGTTTTAAGTTCTGATAACATGATGCTTCGCTCACAGCTTAGGCTGCTTGTATCTGCAGCTTACCGCATAAACGAAAAAAATACTGATTTTATGATTTCAGAAATGATGAATAGCGGTCTGCTATACCGCAAAAATATCTGTACAGGAAGTAAAACAGATATTCTGTATCTCTCAAAGTTTGCAGTTGGAAAGATTACAGAAACCCCCTCTGCCAATGTCCCTGCCATTTCTTTCAGCAGGAAAAAGATTTTTGAGAATATCTTTGCGACAGAATATCTGATAACTAATGTACTGCCCGAAATGCAGGGGAAGTTTGAAACAAATCCAGAAAATATAATCAATTTTTTACGATATAATGCGAGTAATCTCCTGATTCCAAGCCACCAGCTTTATTACAGCGACTACTTTGAATATTTCAAATTTACCACCGACAGATTAGGTATTGCCCTTACGGAAGAATTTTTTTACGATTGGAAAGCATATTACTATGATCAATTAAATTTTCTCAAAAAATCCAATCCTGACCTTACCGATTTATGTGATACATATAAAAAAGATAAACAGATGAGGGAATCCATCTGTCAAACTTATTTGAGCAATATAGAAAGAACAAAATATACCTACAGTCTTGCAAACATGATGGCAAGCAGATATTACATTACTTCCCTTGAAGAAACTGCTGTGAATCTTATCCGCTTTGATTCCCTTGATAACCTTGCTCTGGAAAAATTATATTTAAACCTTGCAGGGATAGTCCATATGATAGACCGCTATTGCAAAAAAGAATTGAAAATAAACCTGACCGTTTATGTCTGGTCACAGGGCAGGGCAGACAATTTCTATAATCAGGAAGACCGCAGGGTTTTTGATTATTTCACAAAAACCTACAAAGATACACCGCGATCTGATTCCTTTTTAGCAAATTTTGGTGTAAGACCTTCTCTTTGGGATAATATAAATGTAAGTTATCTTCCGTGTGACATAGCGAACAAATATCACGTTATTCCTTAAATTTTTCAAACCAGTTTTAAAGTATAAGAGTTGGACCGGTGAGGTCCAACTCTTATACTTCTCTTAAATCCCTTACTATTTTTATATTTAATTATGCCATTCTGTGAAATAAACACATTCATCATCCGAACCTGTCATTTCAAAATAAAAGCGAGTACAAGGATTGCCTGCACTATCTCCCATTGCAAAAGATTCAAGATTTGTTTCTCCTGCCCATTGAATGTAATCCTTATCAAGATAGAAGAAGCCTGTTCCCCAACTTGATACACCTTTAAGAGAAGGATCCCAAGTCATTCCTCCGCCTTCAATAATGGAACGATAATCAGCCATCGCTTGTTCAGGAGTATATTGATTACTTTCTATAGGTGTTTCAACAGGCTCTGTCGCAGGAGGAGTATTCTGTAAAGAAGTATCCTCAACAGGTTTAGTCTGTGTCTGCTGTTTCTCAGCTTCTGCATCTACTTTTGCCTGTACTTCAGCTTCTGCTCTCATTGCATCTACTTCTTCAAGAGTCATTGAATTTTCTTCAATTTCAGAGAGTCTTGCATATCTCTTAGCGTTATCCATACCAATATAGAAATAACACCAATCTCCACAAGTAGCAATTACTGAAAAACCTACATCTTCATCAATATAACCTGTTCTGACTCCATTTGAAGCATACATAGGAACTTTCTTTGTTGTCTGAAAATATACATCTTCTACAGACTCAAATGCTCCATTACTGAAAACATCTTCATCTGTACACAGAGTCTTATCTTCAAGATAATCATGATAGTTTTTCAGATGCAACTCAGAATCATCTTTTTCTGTGATTACAGGATCAAACTCCTGTATTGCATTTACATCGGTAGATACTACTTCTGTAGTATCTTCTTCAGTTGATTCCATTTCATTTGCTTCAACAGTATTGACATCGCTATTAACAATAGCATCTTTTGTATTCTCATTGGTTTCAATCTGATTTCCACATCCACCAACCATTACCATAGTTACAGTCATTAAGACTGCCCAAAACTTTCTCTTCATAATGATTTCTCCTTTCTAATGAAAAATTGTTTGCCTAAATTTTGGTTTTTATATTATAAATGAAATCCCATTGTTTTATAACACAAAAGTTCATTTTAAAAGGAGCTATGTACATAGCTCCTTACAGACTGTCAAAAAAGGTCAGCAAAAGCTGGCTTTTTTTGATATAATAAAATCA
>CAMXPV010000030.1 GCA_947245585.1 uncultured Lachnospiraceae bacterium
CCTCTATAATTTTCTCTTTCGCTTCTATCGCCCTCTCATAGTTGCGCAAGTCCTGATAGTATTCTTCGCGATCGCGACATCGCTTGCGGACTAAATCATCTGCGCTCATCCGAAACATTGTCTGAGCCGCTTCCTTCAAGTATTCGTCTTTCGATGCTATCATTCTGACCTCCTCCCATGTAGCTGCCTTAAATAGCAAAGCCCATTCATGAATATGATACTGCTTATCCTCCTCAGTTGCCAATTCTATATGAGACAAATCTACCACATACAATGTAAGACTGTCACTGTATCTCATATGGCTTTTTACATTTATTAATTTATAGGATGCGCAGAACTCAGGACATTCCTCCATGAGAGAATAGTCCAAAAAGCCAATATGTATAACCGGCTTCGCCTCCATATAATCCTGTCCGTGATTTAACTGGTCGAAAGACCTGCATAAATACATTACAGAGCGCTCCCGCCAATTCAATTTATTTGCAATCTGCATTTCAAGATTAATCAAAGTTTGATTATTTAAAATTATGTTAATATCTAACCGAAATTCCTTATCTTTTACGGCCTCACCAAGTACAATAGGATTCGTAATTTCCACAGAAAATACTTCCTCCTCGGCAAGATGCAGTAAGGCACAGATCAGCCCCCGAAGCGCCTTATTATTTGACTGTAATACGGCCCTAAACAGATAGTCATTGGTCATACGGTACAAAATTGGTCCATTCGCGTTTAGAAATTCCTGATTTAGATTCTTTTTCATAGATGTGCCTTCCTTTCGACTTGACTCCTCCGGCTATAATAAAGTCAACAACGCTTTATCTCTCAGCCTTAGGAATGGCGGAACTCAACAGAAGAATTCCGAATGATCTGTGATGTGATATGCGAAAATACTATTTTCGTCTCTGTTAAAACAGATATACCATAAACGGCCTCCGCATACAATTCCTTTTTATCTTTCTCTTGTAGAAAAATTATAAACGTTATTTCGTTCTTGCGGGTTAATCTAACAAGATATGGGGATTTCAAATATAATAAAACATACAAAATACAACATATAGTGTTGTGCAAATCCTCCATATGAAATTTTTCTTTTTGTAAGTTTCCTGTAAGATTAGTCATCTATACTGTGTCTATACGAAATAGTTCTGTTGGCATGGCATCACATCGCATACCTGGCGGCGCAGCCATGCTAACTGCAAAAAGAAAGGCGGAACTCTTATGAAAAAACAGGCAGACATCATTTTAGAAACAAAGGACTTGTGCAAATACTATGGTACCTCAGACAATCTTGTCCGAGCCGTAGACCATATTGATTTAAAAATCCAACCGAGAGAATTTGTCTCCATTGTCGGTAAATCCGGCAGCGGTAAATCCACCCTGCTTCACATACTAGGCGCATTGGATAATCCCACCTCCGGCAAGGTCTTTCTTGACGGAGAAGATATTTCTTCTTTCAAAGAAGATGCCCTCTCCAAAATCCGCCGGCGTAAAATTGGTTTTATTTTTCAATCCTACAACCTGATCCCCTCTTTGAACGTATGGGAAAATATCGTCCTTCCCCTCGGTCTGGACGGCAAACCTTTGGATGAATCATTTATAAACGATATCATTGAGACGTTGGAACTTTCAGAAAAGGTACGGAATCTTCCCAACACCTTATCCGGCGGACAGCAGCAGCGCTGCGCCATTGCAAGAGCCATCGCCGCCAAACCTTCCATTATTCTGGCGGATGAGCCCACCGGCAATCTGGACACTAAAACGGGCGATGAAGTCATGGCCCTCTTAAAAACCTCTGCCAAAAAGTACGGTCAGACTCTTGTGGTGATCACCCACAATGAGGAGATCGCACAGATGGCGGACCGCACCATCATGTTAGCGGATGGGCGCATCGTTTCTTCCGGAGAAAGCGAGGTGGTTTCCAATGAAGAAAACTAACACGGTATTTACCCTCGCAGTAAGCAGACTGCGTTACCAGAAAAGCCGCACCCTGCTTACCGGTATTGCCATCATGCTCACCGCCATGCTGCTTATGGCCATCGGCACCGTGGGCGTCGCCATGTTCGACATGAACCGGCAGATGTTTTCTGAAATGGACTACCATGCCATTTTTAAAGATCTGGCTGCCGATCAGGTAACCATTCTGACAAAACATATCAACGTGGAAACCCTGAGCACCACGGAAACTTTTGCGGATATTGTCAATGGGAAAATGAACGGTGCCCTTGTCTTCCGGGAAAGCATAAAAGACGAGCGGCTTACGGACGAAGATGCTCTTTCAAATTCACAGACGCTGGAATCAGGCCATTATCCTGAAACGGAAGAGGAAATCTGTTCCTCCCCCATCTTTTTCCGCCGTGTCGGTGCAGAGCCCGTGATCGGCGGCAAAGTAACCCTCTCCTTCCGGGTAAACGGCAAAGGGGAAATTCAAACAAAAGAATTTACCATCAGTGGTCTGGAACCCGACGTGGAAATCTCCGAGGAAATAGACGACAGCCGTCTTATGTGGGCCGCCTATGTCTCCAAAGCCCTTTTATCAGAATATGAAGACGCCGGGCTTTACGAGCCTTCGTTAAACGCCACTCTGCGCGTTTACGGGGAAGATGAGCTGACCTATGACGAAATCGCGGACCGAATCAATTCTGTGGCCGCAGATATCGGTGTGGACGAAACCCACGTAAATCTCAACAAAGAATATCTTGTCACCGCAACCGATCCCGGTACGGAAATCATAGCTATCGTAGCCATGATCAGCCTGATTGTGATCCTCTTTTCTGCCCTGGTAATCTACAGCATCTACTATGTGGGAGTAATCACAGACGTACAAGAGATCGGCAAGCTGAAAGCCCTGGGCGCATCCCGCCGCCAGATTGCTAAAATGTTTCTCTGGCAGGGTGCCATCGTGTCCGTCTTTGCGATTCCGATTGGACTATTGATCGGATTCCTGTTGCCTTATTTCCTGTTTCCACTGGTTCTGTACGCATACCAAAGCGGCTCCGCTATCAGCTCCTATTCCCGCGACGCGGTGGAGGCGGTTATCGGACAGATTCACATGTTCTCCCTGCCCGTATTGTTTACAGTCGCTTTGGCTGCACTGATCACCGTGGCTGTTTCCTTATGGAAACCCATCCGTCTGGCAAAAAAAGTATCCCCGGCGGAGGCTATCCGCTATCAGGAAAGCAGTTCCAACCGCAAGAGTCGTAAAGGCCACAAGGAAGTGAAGGTCGCCGCCCTGACTCTTGCCAACCTGACGCGCAACAGGAAGCGTACCACCGTCACCATCCTCACGATGGGCTTGAGCTGTGTGCTCTTCATCTGCGTCTCAGCCGTGTTGAGCAGTATAAGCGTGGAGGATATGGCAAGGCGGAATATTCCCAGAGGCGATTTTCATATTGCACTGGAATATTCCCTCCACGATAAAGAATATCCTGAAAACAATCTGGACAGTTTGGTACAGCAAGAATACTTTAATGACGCCTTTCTTACACAACTACTTTCCATCGAAGGCATAGAATCGGTAGAACGCGAACACGGTAGAATCCTTTCTTCCACAGACAAGGAATCCCTTTTGTATGAAGACTACGAAAACCGTCTGCCGCTCTCTTATTTTACCAGAGACGAGGCGGCGGCATTAAACGCCGTTTTGAATCAGGGCAGCATTGACTACGACCGCATGGCGGCAAATAATGAAATCGCCTACACCAGTGATTACTGGTTTAAGCAGTTTGGCCTTTCCCTTGGCGAAACATATCCGCTGACCCTCTATGACGGCCACCGGAAAATTCCCTTTACAGCCACACTTACCGCTGTGACAACGCCGGACAACGGCTTCCCTCTCTATATTCCTCCTCTGATTATGACGGAGGACACCTGGAACAGTCTGGGACTGACCTGCGATCCCACCACGGATATTTATTTGTATACGGACGAAACGCATTACGACAGCGTAAAAGCGGCGCTTATGGATATTGTGGCGGAAAATGAGCATTTTACCCTCTACTCCATGGACGTGGAGATGAGAATCAGCCGCTCCGGCGTGGGGCTCACAAGAGATCCGCTTTATCTGCTTCTTGTGCTGATCGCCGTAATCGGTTTTATCAGCCTGATTAACACCATGATTACCAGCATTGTCACCAGAAAGAAGGAGCTTGGTGTCCTGCAGGCCATCGGACTTTCCGGCAGACAGCTTGTCCGTATGCTTGCAGGGGAAGGTCTTGTCTTCACCGCAGGCACGCTTATCATCAGCCTGACTTTAGGTAACGCAGCCGGATATCTGCTGTTTCTCTGGGCCAAAAAAGAGCACCTTATGAGTATCAGCCGCTATCATTATCCCCTCCGGGAAACCATCGGCCTTACATTGGTTCTGGTTGTGGGACAGCTTCTGATCACTCTGCTGATTCGTAAAAAAATGGAAAAAGAAAGCCTGATTGACCGGATTCGGAATCAGGAATAAAAAACAAGAGCAGATCACTCCGCCTTAATGCGGAATGGTCTGCTCAAATCTTTGTAAATCTTCTTTCGTTGTAATCTTAAAATTCCCTTCATCCCCCGGTATCATAGCAATGTCCATCCCCGCCAATACCGCCGGCTCTGTGGACCCATTGATCTCCAAGATTCTCTCCGGCAAGAGTGCCTTGTTCGCCTCATAATACTTTCCAAGCACAAAAATTTCCGGCGCCTGTCCTGCAAAAATCCGGCTGCGATCCAACAGGGATGTGACCGTACCACCATCCTCGCTGTAATATACCGTGTCTTTCATAGGCAGAACCGGAAGCGCCCCGTCATGTCCGAGACGCACAGCCTCCAGACAATCCGATATCTGTTTTTCACCCAACCGAGGTCTGGCTGCATCATGGATCAACACATAATCCGAATCCTCCGCATATTGTTTGATGTCCTCCAACCCATTTAAAATGGAGAGCTGCCTTGTTTTGCCGGGATTGGAAAACCCGCGGAATTTGTCAGCGTTTTCCACGCATTCCGTCACCGTCTTCCTCCACATTTCATCCGCCACGATCTGCACCGCGTCTATCCCCTCATGAAGAAGAAGCGTCCGCAGGCAGTAGGAGATGACCGGTCTTTCCTTTACCTCTATGTACTGTTTTGGCATCTCCATTCCCATTCTTGTCCCAGTTCCACCGGACAAAAGAAGCGCTGTCACCATATTTTCATCCCCCATAGCAATCTATGTTTAAACACAATCAACTATGCCGGCAAAATTTTCTAAAAGACTCTGCCTCTTTCAAAAATGCAGTTCTCGGATATTCCGCAGTGTCTCCCCATAGGGCGTCCCCTTGCCAAACAACAGCGTTGTCCCCAACACGAATCCCTTCACCCCTCTGGGCGCATACTGCCTGATCTTGTCCGCCCCGCAGGCCCCGTCCCAGTAAATCTCAAAGTTCATCTCGTCTTTGATGGCCAGAAGTTTCGTGATTTTCTTTCCCACATAAGGAAGGTACATCTGCCCCGCATTGCCCGGGTTCACTGACATGACAAGCACCTTCTTCACGATCACAAGCATCTCCATCACCGTCTCTATACTGGTACCCGGGTTGATGGCAATGCCCGGCACCATGCCCGCGTTGATAATCTTCTGCAGGGTGGTGGAGGGATGGTACTCCGCCTCCGGATGAATGTAAACTGTATCACCTTTGCGGAGTTTTTCCAGAAAAATATGAATGTTATTGTTGGGGTGTTCAATCATCAGATGCACGTCCAGAGGTTTTTCCGTCGCGGAGGCTATGTAGGCCATATCATTTAAGGACATGGCAAAGTTATGCACATAGCGCCCGTCCATAATATCGATGTGGAAGGAGTCGATCCCACCCTCCTCCAGATCCTTTACTTCTTTTTGCAGATTGCCATAGTTGGCGCACATCATGGAGGCATTTAATTCAAAGTCCATATTTCGTTCTTCCTTTCTTCTTTGAAGAATATTATAACCTTTCCGCGCGTTTTATTCAATTATCAATGTACTCTGCATCATTAAAACTTTTTGACCGCAGGAAACTACACTAACATCCTGCATCCGCTATGCACCACGTTAAGCCTGTCCGCATTCTTCATAAAATATAACGTCTCCAAGGTTTCCCCCATATATCCGATATATCTGTCGCTCCGCTCCCATCCTTTTGGCTCGCTGAGTTCCTCTGTCCGCGAAAGAATCGGAAACAGCCAGTCGCAGTATTCACGAAGTACCTTCTTTTTCGCAAGAATCACATTATAATTATACAAATACTGCTGCCCCAAAATTTGAGGAAATGCTTCCGCGTATTCCGGCTGCAGCTCCTCAATGGCCTGCCGCACTGCATTCCAGTCCGCATCTTTTATGTATCTCTCGTGATGAGCGTGGATGTCCGGCTCATAAGGCATCGGATAGGGCAGAACCGCATCCACATCATTATCTGCAAGCCGTAACAGATCATCCTCGGTAAGATCAAATCCCCTCCTGTACTGGCACAGTCCGAAATACTGTCCCTCCTCGCCATCATCCGAGCCTGCCATCATCAGCTTATTTTTCCACATCCAGTAAAGCGCCGTCAATTCACAGTAGTTGCCATTTTTTCCGGAAATATGTCCACCTGTATTATCCGAAAGATCCGCCACCCGCACGTCACAGCGGTCCGCCCCCACCTGAATGGGAAACACATACTCCGGCAAAGGCACATTGCTCCGCAGCGGCTTGTCCACATGGGACTTTGCCATATAAATTCTAATGAAAGGCATATGGCAGCCCACCGGCAGCGCGGAAAGCGGCAGGAATCTTCCAAGCCTTGCATGAAACAGCTTCATTAACTCCGCGTGGCGGGCAAAGGTAAGCCGCCTGTGATGCCGAAAGCCGAAATTTTCCAAAATCTCTTCTATATCTGACTGCACCTGATCCGGGGTGGCAATCAAAACTTCCACCTGGCGCTTTTCTTCCCCGGAAAGCTCCCCTGCATAATCCGCCAACGTCTTCACGGGAATACCGCCGAGGACAGAGGCGTTGCCGTCCATGCGGGTTACGATAAAGCAGGAAATCTCCCGTTTGGGATATAATGTTTTAATTGCTTTGTATGTGCCAAGGGCATAGCCCTGGGCGCCGTAGATGGCGAGATTCATATATCTTTCCTCTTTTACGCAGATTTTACTGCTTCATAAATTTTAGTAAAATTTTGAAGCATACATTCAACATCAGCTAAGCGAATGGAATTAGGCCCATCAGAGAGAGCTTCTTCCGGATTCGGATGCACTTCCATAAACACCCCGTCCGCCCCGGCCGCAACGGCCGCTTTGGCAAGATATTCCACATATTCTCTGTTACCTCCGGTAGAAGTGCCGTTCCCTCCGGGTTTTTGTACACTATGTGTCGCATCAAAGATAACGGGCACATGATTTTTTTTCATCTCTACAATAGACGTCATATCAACAACAAGAGTATTGTATCCAAAGCTAGAACCCCTCTCGCTCAGCATAATTCTGTCATTCCCTGACATACGTACTTTCTCAACAACATTTTTCATATCCCACGGTGCCATAAACTGCCCCTTTTTGATATTGACAATCCTGCCCGTCTGAGCCGCCGCCGTAAGCAGATCCGTCTGCCTGCACAAAAAGGCTGGTATTTGTATCACATCCGCCACCTCAGCCGCTCTCTGCGCCTGCCACGGCTCATGGATATCCGTACATATCTTTAAGCCGTATTCCCTCTTTACTCTTTTTAATATTTCCAGTCCCTTCTCTATACCCGGTCCTCTGTAGGATGACAGTGACGTACGGTTTGCCTTGTCAAAGGAAGCCTTAAAATAGTAATCTATATCATATTTTGACACGATCTCCTTCATCGTTCCTGCGATCTCCATGACCATGTCTTCCGATTCAATCACGCAGGGGCCCGCTATCAATATAAAACCCATATCCGGTTTCCTCCGTCCCTATTTTATAAAGCATTTATGACCATTTGCAGCGTTACTACCCCAGTATAATCCCCCTGACTGTCCAACACGATCAGCGATGATATATTCTTTTCGTGCAAAAGTTTCATGGCATCTACCGCAAGTCTTTCTTCTGAAATACATACCGGATTGCACGTCATAATTTCGTTTACCTTCATGGCATATACATCCAACTCCTGTTCCAATGCCCGCCTGAGATTTCCCTCCGTAATAATCCCCTCAAGCCTGCCTCCCTGCATGACGGCAACGATTCCCGCCTTTTTCCGGCTCAATTCTATAATTGCCTCTTTCAGGTAGACATCTGAGTTTACCTGCGGCTTGTCTTCACCCGATATCATGATATCCGATACGGTCGTAATCAGCTTCCTCCCAAGCGCCCCCGCCGGATGGTAAAGGCCAAAGTCTTCCCTCTTAAAGCCTTTCATCCTGCTTACCGTAACCGCAAGCGCATCTCCATATACAAGAGCGGCCGTCGTTGTCGAAGTTGGCGCTAGCCCGAGATAACATGCTTCTTCAAACTCGGGAAGAACCTCTGTCATGTCACTGTGTCTTGCCAACGTAGACTGCGCATTCCCTGTGATAGAAAGAAGCTTTGCCCCGATCCTGCGGATCACGGGTATCATCTGCACCACTTCCGCGCTCTCGCCGCTGTGCGAGATCGCAATGACAACATCTTTGTCCGTGACCATACCGAGATCGCCATGCAGGGATTCTGCCGGATGTATGTAAAAGGAGGGTGTCCCAAGACTGGAAAAGGTAGCAGCGATCTTTCTTGCGATATGTCCGGCCTTTCCCATCCCTGTAAGTATAAGCTTCCCATCACAAGACATGATTGCATCCAAAAAATCCAAAAAAACCTCACCCATATGATCTTTGGTCTTCTCTATCGCCGCTATCTCTTTTTCAAACACCCTTTGCGCTTCTATGAGTATATCTGTCATTGTTAATCCGCCCTCTTTTAATGGATTCTTCCTTCCGCCATACTGACTGCAAAATCGTAATCCTCTCTGGTATCGATATCCACAGTTTCCATTCCGGAAACTTCCTGGATATACGGATGAAATCCGATTCGTCTTCCATGTTCTACAAAGACCTCTTTTTTAAAAATAAAAAAGGCACTTGTCTCCACCCACACCGGCTCCATGTCCTGTGTCCTTGGAACATCTTCCAGATCATAATTAATAGGTTTTCCTTTATACCAACAAAAGGTCTGCTTCCGCTCCGCCGAAAAAGCGGAATCATATTCTCCACCCGTCACCTTTTCCAAGGCATTTTCTATGCTCTCTCTTTTGATAAAAGGAGACGTGGTATGTGCAAGGATATAGATGTCCGCATCCACTTCCGCAATGAAGCGTTCATATATTTCTTTTCCCTTCACAAGATCCCCGTCAAGACAGGCATCCCGTTTTAAAAAGATCACATTTTTCGGGAGATAATCTGTCACTTTCTGGTCACTGCAATACACATAAGTTTCATCTATCCCTTTTACTTCTGTTAACGTCCTGCATATGTGATAACATAACGGCTTCCCCGCGATCGGCAATGTATTCTTATGCGGGAGACGCTGGCTGTTCAGCTTGATCGGCACAAATGCTGCAACTCTCATTTTCCCTCTCCTTCTCAAAATAGCGAATCAAAATCTACCCGTTCAAACACTTCCAGACAGCCTCCTCTGGTGGCGTTAAATATCCTGAACCCATGAGTTCTCGAAAACTCTTCCGCTATCTGGTACGCCTTAAAAATTCTCATTTCATCGGGTTCCCTGAAAGCCTCTTCCTCCTCCCAGTAATCCTCGTTAAAATGCTTTCCCCAATTACTGCAATCCATGCCCAATAAGTATATCTCAGAAAATCCCATATAAGCGCCAATCTGTATTGCCGTATAAGACACCGACGCCCCACAGCTACATCCCATCACAATATCATCAGAAAAATAGAGCTTGTCCTGTATGTCATGCAACAGATATTCATTCTCATCAGTATCCCAATGATAAAATAGTTTCCTGTCATTGACGAACAGCGGACAGTCATTATTTTCCTTAACAGATTCATAATTCTGCGCTATTACCAACGGATCATTCAAACAGACAAAATCAGGCCGCCATTTTGTATTTTCATAGGCTTTATGTATCACGTTAAATCCAAAGCATACCTCCCCACTTTCCTGAAGTTTATTCAAATCCTCCATCCTCAGACTCGGGCCGTTTCCTATGATAAAGCATCTCTTCCCCGCATAACTTCCTTTGAATACTCTCAGATTTTCATGATTCTGCCTGATCTTTTCATGCTGTAGCTGCGGAAGTATAAAAATATTACTTTTATCCTCTACATTCCATCTATGGAAGAAACTCTCCGCTTCCTCCGGCCCCATATTCAGTAGATACTTTTTATCCTCTGTGTATGTATCAATTCCGTTTTCTTCTATCTCGATCCCAAATAATTCGGATATAAAATCTGCATAGGCATTCCTTTTGCCAACTATCACAGCCTTGTCCAATCCGTATCCGCCGTATATTTCCAACAAGGAATTTTTTTCGTATATCTTTCTGTAATCCCACTGTTTGATCCCGTCGAAAAAGTAGACCGCCTCGCTAAAACAGTAATACTTTTCCGCTCCGAGCGATGATAACTGCCCCTGCAATTCCTCCAGATAATTTGTCACAGCAAGGAGGAGGATATGATCTTTTTGCCAAGCTACGGCTTCTTCTACGGAGATTACTCTTTTTCCATATGCCGTCTTCCCCTTTTTCTGATTGTCGGCAAAGCATTCAACAAAGTCCGTTCCCAAAAAATCAAGCGCGTTTTTGCCTACGTTGCCCGCGCCTATGATGATTACTTTTTTCAATCCAAGCCTCCTGTTGGCTTACCTATGGTAAGCACCCCTATTTATAAAATTTGTAAAAGATACTCATTTGGCTTTATTCCGCTTAACCTCATACCGGGAATCGACAGGCAGGAGTGAACCTCATCCGTCAAAGATAGCCATTCTATCATCTCTGCCGTACATGTAAACACTTTACCATTTCCATTGCGCAAAACTTCTTCCGCTATATTCCCGCTCCGCACATTTGTAATTACAAATATTCCCTCCTCAAAGCACTCATAATAAGTATATGAATAAGTCTCGGGACATAAAGAACCCAAATACGCTATGTCAATTTCAAGTTCTGTAAGCGCCTGATTCATTGTTAAAAATTCTGCTTCCGGACTCCCCACGCTGACATAAGTGACTCCTTCGACCCTCTGCTCCTCCCCGCATGACCCAAGGCAATAGAAATCATACAAACCGTGTAATGCCTTCACAATTTTAATAAATTCATCCCAGCCTTTTAATGGACTGGCCAACCCTACATAAGCAATTTTTTTCTTAAAATTTATTTTTTTTGAGCATGTCTTTTTGACATACGTCAGATGCGGGATCACTAATATCTCCTCTTCCACATAAACCTGTCTTACAATTCTTTTAACCGTTTCAGAAGGAGCAATCAACAAAACATGATGCTTTTTAAATATGTTTTTCAAATAACCATATCGTTTTTCATTCTCTTCCCTGACTTTACACTCCGAACATCGTAATACTTCTTTATTATCCAGACAGAACTCGTTTTTTAAATACAAGAATCTATATCTGCATATAATATAATAATCATGAAGAAAGTATAAGATCTTGCCCCTCACGTCAATATTGTTTAAAAGCGGCGCAATAACGCCCTCTTCTCTAAACAAGCTGTGAATGATTACGCCTTGATAACTATTTTTATATCTTATAAACTCCTGCAGCCTATAAAACCCCTCAAAATTGTCATTATAAATAACTGCAACTATATCATCCTTTCTGTTTTCCCTTTTTCGGACAGAAATCGGAGCAATGACAATATGCGAATAGTTTCTTTCCAGAATCAGATGATTCTGGCTTTCCATAAGTTTATGACACCCATTTATCTTCCATATCGCCTCCGGACAAGCAACGGATAAAATTGTTGCGGCAGAATTGCTTTTCAATAAAAATCTTGGCTTTCCCTGTAGATTTTCCACGAGAAGGTATGTAATAATATCAATTGCTTCAAAATCGCCATAGTGTCCTATATTGTCATAAATTTCACTGTAGTTATCACAAAATACAATAATCAGACACTGCTCTGAATCCTCACATTTTAATATGTCCGGGCCAAATACGGTAATCCCATTAATTCTAGCGCCTTGCTTATTTTTATCGTTATCTATTACATAAACCAGTTCTTCATCCAATTCTCCATAATATTTTTCAAAAAAATACCCAACTCCCCAACCTATAATTTTTTGAAACATTGTGAACTCTCCTATTTAGAAAACTGCAAGATGTTTCGCTCTTTCCACTTCCACAAATAGAAAACGTTTGTAAATTCCTGCATCTGAGGTGAAACTTCCCTGGAATTCTCTTTAGACAGCGCCACGACAACCGGGATATTTTTGTCTTCTATTTGACTTGCTATTCCCATTCCCTCTTCCCGAAAACCCTCCGATACAATATGTCCCAAAATTTTTACTCTATTACCATATATTCTTTCAAAATCCTTTGCCGTATTACCGTTTCCATACAAATATATCCTTTGATTTTTCCTCAGGAACTCCTCTAACTCCTCTTCCGACGCGCCGTAGTACATGCCTCTGGCATCATCCGGTTTGGCCATATTGATATCTGTATACTCCTTGTCAAACGTGATCCCATATTTGCGTTCGACTGTTTTCCTGATAAGGGATATATCATACTTAGTTTCCTGTTCAATATATCTCAGAGCCCTTCTGCAGTTTTCTTCTTCATAATACCCTCGTTCAAAACAACGCTTCTTCATAACCGGAGAACCCATTATATTAATTAGATAATCAGGATCTCTGTACATATCTACTGCCCCTATGTCACAGTAAGTCCCCATGCGGTATCCTTCTTTTTTTAAATAATTGGAAATACCCTGTTCAAACATTTTCAATATACCGTCCCGATCCATGCATTCAAACCTATGACCACGTATGTATCTGATCACCGCTGAGATCACCGGCTTTCTAAATACTACAAAAAACGACGCTGTAAAATCGTACATCGGGACATGTCTGCGGTTTAATCCCCAGAAATCACAGGACTCTTTTTCCATCCTGTCCCAGATTTCCGCTAGCGGAATAAACGGCCCAAAGAATGTGTCGTTGGAAAAAACGATCTCGTCATAGCTTTCGATCTCTTCAATCTGTTCTAACGCCTCCTTATATGCCCCTGCATCATAACCTTTATTGGGTCTGTATATTATCATATCCGCATAGGGCTTCACATTCTCCATTCCTTTAGAAACAGACTCATAATTGCATACCACTACGATCCTGTCAGTTACGCTGTGCAGTTCTTTAAGCATATGCCCAATATAATCATCAACAGTGCCATCGCTATCATAAGTCACATAGATACAAAGCCGTTTCATTGTATACTCCATCTTGTTCTTAGCGCAGTCAACACGTCGTTTCATTCATTCTCTACCATTTACATACGAAAAATAATATCTTCCAATGAATATACAGCACATTCCATCTTTTTTTCTAATTTTTTCTTTATGTTTTCGTATTGGGATATAACCGTCACAACTACTGCATCTACTTTTTCACAGTAATCCTCTAATGTAACAATTTCCATATCCTCTATTCCAAATGCAAATTTTATATTTCCATCTATTCCATACTTTACCTCTACACTGCTGCCTTCTAATTCCTCTGCCAAAGCTCTCCCTGCATGTCCCATTCCATAGATCGCGATACTATGTGCGTTTTTTTGTATAAAAAAGTTTTCCAAGCAGATCCCTTGTTGGTTTAATCTTTTCCATTGTGTCATCATCAAAAACAGCCTATGATACTTTTCACATTCTCTATTTGCGCCAATCAGATTTTGATTTGTTGCCTTATTGCTATCGATATATTTTTTCAAACGCTCTGATATGATATGTTGGAGGATGTTTTCTTGATACACTTTCTTTGTTTTATTGATTGCTATAATTTGTTCAATAATTCCTCTAATATATCCTATTTCTTCATCAAAATTTGGAGCAACCTCAAATGTTCCAAAATGCTCCCACGCTATGCGTTCTTTATCAACTAATTCTATTCCCAAATCACTGAGAATTAAGTTTCTGGTGATATTGGCATAAAATTTTTGTTCTTCTGCTTTCTTAGCAGTCACCTGATCGTCATGAACCCTGTATTTCATTAAAACTTCAGCAATATTTTCAATCTTTCCGCATCGACTGAGTCGATATTCTATATCGTAATCTTGAGCACATTTAAGCTGCTCGTTATATTTAATATTATCTTGGTCTAATATCGAACGCCTCATGATAAAACTCGGATGGAAAACAATCGCATGAAATAAAAGGCTGACTTTTAAGACCTCCCAGTCCACTGCCCCTTGTAGAATAAGTTCATTTGATCCGAAGCGCTTCATCCAACATCCTGACAAAACTACATCCGGGTGCTCATTCATATATTGAACCTGCTTCTCCAATCTGCGCGGATATGCCACATCATCACCGTCAATTCGTGCAACATATTCTCCCTTTGCCAAATTCAATGCTTTATTAAGATTTACTGTTAAGCCATGATTTTTTTTATTTCTATACTTTTTTATCCTTTGATCCTGATAATTTAAAATGATATCCCAAGTGTTATCTGTGGAAGCATCATCAAAGACAATTAATTCCCAATCCTTATATGTTTGCTCCAAAATACTATCCAACATTTCTGCAATATATTTTTCACAGTTGTATACCGATGTAATTATAGAAACCATCTTTACTTTTCTCTCCCCCCTCTAACTTCTCATCCAATTAAACAAATTAGTTATTAACATAGAAGGTCTCTTTAATTAAGAATTGGATTCCGACATTACATCTATGAAATGTAGGTATTCTGCCGCCCTTTTATGATTGCCATCCCATGCTTTATCACAAATTTTCAAATGTATTCTAGCATTTTTCAAATCATTTACATGAAATAAAGCTGCTCCTTTGTAATAATGAGCCATAATTTTCACCCCTTCATTATCCGCATAGGAAACCTCATACAAATTACTATTAATCTCCTCAAAATAATTATCCAAATGCTTCAAACATTCTCTATATCCGTTTTTATCAAAATCAATCTTTGCCAAACAATATTCGTAATATGCCCTGCATTTTAATACGGGCGGCCTAAACTCCGCAAATCTATGCTTTTTATAATACGCTAAACATAATAAACTTTGCGCATAGGCTGTATCTATCATTTCATCCTTATTTTGAATAAAAACTTCATAAATAATCTCATTCAATTTATCTCTTTTTTCACAAAAATTTAATTCATTTATCGCATCTCCGCATTTTTCTATATAGTGAAATATTTTATTACAATCTATTTTTGCATATAAATATCTGATTTTTTCTGCCACTGTATCATAAAGCATGACTTGATACCGTCTACGCTTAATATCCTCCCACCTTAAATGAATATCTGCTTCCATTTTCTGTATGTAATCTTCACTTTTATAATAACGTACCTCAGGAAATCTCTGAAAGCATATAAACTTACTAAAAATATATTCCATTGCATCCACAATGTCCGTTGCCACGTCCGCAACTTTATATAAACTGAATTTCAAATCGTCGACATTTGTTGGAATCCCAGTCGGTAAATAAGCCGTTATTTCCTTATAAGGCACTCGATTAACTAAACCGTTAGGAATACCATTAAACAACCTTACTCTCTTTTCAGGCCACAACACGCTTTCCTTGTTCGGAAACCCTGTAAATATAAGCAATCTTTTTCCTGCCAAAATCACCTCTTCATAGCTAGTCGTTCCCTCTGGGCAAATCACCAAACAAGCCGTCTTCATCTCTTCTGCAAGATCAGTATGCTCTTTAATTAATTTCAAATTATGGGGTAAATTATAATTGTCTGTCAAATAGTGAAACAAATTTTCCTTATTTACATGCGTTGTGTTTGTATCTGAGGGAAGATATCGCGGTTTTATTCTAACTTCATAATTAGGGCAATAATTTGCAATTTCTATTACATACTCTGCCAATTGCTTTTTGGTTCCAAAAGGAAAATGCCCCGCATCAATAAATAGAATCACATTAGATTCCTGAGAACTATTTTTGTTTTTTACCAAAGCTGCTCCCCCTGCAGCCATAGCTGGCACTGATTTCCGATAATTAAACTCTTCAATCGGCCAACATTCCCCTTCCACTAATGGCACAGACAAATCACGAGATGTAAAAATAAAATCCCCCGAAAAGTAAACCTCATCTAAATGTGTGGATGGATTCAGAAAAATATACTTATCCGCTTCCCTGAATAGTTTTTTGCCAAATAAAGGCACCGCAGAAAAAATATAATCATACTCTTTTAACTTTTCCTCATCCAAAGACTCTATAGGCTGTATATTTATATTTTCTTTTGAAAACAAAATATTATGTTTATCCGCAAACGTAGTCGCATATACTTCTGTTCCAAATCCTCTCCGTACACATTCCTTATATATTCTATATGTTCCCTTATTGTGTACATCCTTGCCCAATACAAATAGAATTTTCCGCCGCACCTAACATATTTCCTCTCTAACGATATCAATATTTATACTTCTTTTAATATATCATTTACTCGTTGCACCACCTCAGACTCCAAATGAGGACAAATTTCTCCTGTATCCCAATTAATTTTTGGAATCAGCAACGTATTATCTGGTATGCAAATATTGATTAGACATGGTTCATCATCTGTCATCCAGTCCCTATATTTGCTTAACCCATCACACGACATCAGAGTTGCTGCTTTTATACCATATGCAATCGCGATTTTTTCAAAATCAGGAACAGAATATCCGCTTTCTATAGTTGTCTGGGCAAATCTTGAATCATAAGAAACATATTGTATTTCACTTATTTTTCCAAGAACATGATTATTTAAAATCAAAATTTTAACAGGAAGCCTTTCTCTTTTCACTGTCTCTAATTCCTGAATATTCATCTGCATTCCACCATCTCCCGTAATGCAGAAAACATTTTTATTCCCTATTGCAATAGATGCTCCTATAGCGAAGGGCAGTCCACAGCCCATGGAACCGTACCCACCCCCAATAAAAATGCGCCCCTGACTTCCACTCAAAGAAAGAGACTGTGCACACCAACATTCATTCTGTCCGACATCAACAGCCACGACAGGATTCGCTGGCAATAAAGAAGCGATTTCCTCAACCGCCAGATTCCCCACTTCCTTATCGAATTCTTCCAGTATTTTTTTTGCCTCTAGACATCTACTTTTCCACTGTACATAATCAGGAATGCTCTCCTCTAAAAGCATTTTCATAAAATCTTTGGCATCGATCAGATATTTCTCCTCATCACATTTAACATTTCTGCTTAGTTCATACTGGTCAATATCAGCACGAATAAGCTTCGCATTAGGGGCAAACCTTTCAGGTACTGGCCCAATTTGCCGAAGTCCGAGACGCGCTCCTACCGAAATTAGCAAATCACACTCTGCGATAATCATATTTGCAACTCTATTTCCGTAAGTTCCAACAAAACCCAGTCGCAAATTGTCCTGCGCCAAATCCACAGCATTCATCGTTGTAAGAACCGGAATATTGGTTTTTTCCGCAAACTTAACTATAAGTTCAGCCGCGCCGGCTGCCCGTACACCATTACCTACCAACAATACTGGCTTTTTGGATGTCAAATGGAAAATCAATGAGCACACCTCCTTTTCTCCCCAGTAGCGCCATATTATACGCACGAGAAATGATTTCCGGAAATTCTCTCGCACTGTTTGGTGTTACTGAATATTTCGTAATATTTCGAGTAATTGAAACAATATCCATTTCCTGAAAGCCAATCTGTCGGATTCCGGAAAAGCCTTTCATTTCGTTTGTTGGGACATTCCCACATATTCCCATTAAAGGAATACTATCAAACCATGCATCCGCAAGACCTCCTAGCGCGTTAACTGCTCCTGGTCCAGAAGTCGTAAAATAAACACCTAATTTCCCACTCATTCTTGCATACCCATTCGCCGCAAAAGCACATCCCTGTTCGTTGTAACACACATGTACGTTAATCTCTTTTCTTCGGTTTAATGCATCCATAAACGGGACAATATACCCTCCTGCATACCCGAAAACATCTTTAATTTCATGTTGAATCAAAAAGTCAACTAAATATTCCGAGCAGTTCATTTATCTAGTTCTCCCTCATTTCCGATATTCTTCCAATGCACTTTGAAGTATTGTAAAATCCGTCTTTGAATAGCCGCTTCCATATCGCTTTCTCTTATCAGAGTCCATGCTATGTAATACCTCAAACATTTCTTTATAAGTACAATCTGTGTTTTTTTGTAGATAATACACGTTGTCCACGTGCGCACCTTCGCTTCCGCAAATAAACATCGGCATATCATATCCCCAATGTACGTTCTGCCTGAGCGGAATAATATAGTTCTCTATGGTTTCCAAAAGTACACCCAGGTCATAATTTCTGCCATATCTTGTATTCAAAAAATCTACGATTGTTTCCGTACATGCGTTGCCAGCTCCTCTCCCCATGCCAAACAGCGCACCATCTACCGCAACATTTCTATCCGTCTCTTCTGCCATCGTTATTAGCTGCTCTGCTAATGCACAGGATAAATGCAGATTATTGTGGGAATGCAAGCCAATCTTTATTTTCTTATCCAACAAGCGATCCACCTGCCTGAATATCCTGCTTAAATCATCAAGATGCATTGCTCCAAATGTATCCACAATGGCAAATGCCTCTGGCTGAATTTCATTAGCCGCAGCTATCAGTTCTTCCCTTTCTTTATCCGTATACCCTGGAGCATCCATGGGTTGTACGAAAACATGATATCCCTTTTCCTTTGCCATTGCACAAAACCCTAAAGCCTCTCTCCATTCATGCTTCGCGAAGGAAATTCGCAGGCTTTCAAATGACTTCCCGTCACAATTATCTAAATCATCTATTGCGTACCTACTATTATCACAAAATCCAACAAACTCTGTTTGACCTTTAAACGCCGGTATGTATTTCCTTACGTCTCGCGAGTTATGGTAGACCAATGCCTCACCATTTACTTGTGTCTGTAAAAAACCTGTTTCTACATAATCAATTCCGGCTTTTACCAATCCATCTATAACACCGCTAATAAATTGGTCAGAAAAATTTTTACCAGTCAGATATCCGCCATCTCTAATTGTGCAATCTGATATTTGAACACTCATTTTATCTCGACTCCTTTTTCATCTTATATTGATATAAAGCCTGCGCAACATCCATCTCATATTCTGTATCAATATCACAGCTCTCTATAGGTTCCACTTCAACCAGACAAGGATTTATTCCAATTCTTCGATTATATACTTCAAATACCTTTCTGGAAAACACAAAAGCGCCTGATGTTTCCATATAAATAGGCTCTAAATCCTGAGTTCGCGGGAAGTGAGAAGGATCAAAATTCATGGGCGACCCATTTTGCCACATAAATGTCTGAATCTTTTCCACTGTAAAAGCCGAATCAAATTCATCTGAATGAACAACCTTATCTATACATTGATCTATACTTTTTGTTTTTGTAAACGGTGCCGTTGCATGTGAGACAACATAATAATCCGCATCCACTTCTTTTATAAATTCTCTGATAATATCATTACAGTTTGCAGAATCTGAATTCAAAAAATCTGGCCTTTTCAAAAATTTAACTCCTGCAATCAAATAATCCCGAATTCTTTCATCACTGCAATAGACATATATTTCATCAATTAATTTACTTCCCTTCAAAGCCTCCAATATAAACTGTATCAACGGCTTTCCATCGCAAAAAGTGCGTAAATTTTTTTCTTTCACCCTTTCGCTATTTAGTTTGATTGGTACCATAGCCACTGTCTTCACTTTCGTCCCCCCCCCCCCTTCTTTTACATAGAATCCACTATTTCCTCCAAGGAAATGACCGGACACTTTGCCTTGCTCTGTATCATTTGCTTAATCTCACCAAAGTCAATCATCGTCGTAACAATAATAGCATCTACATCATCTGAAACTTGAGCAGGTTTCTTTATGGGAAAACTATCCCAGTATACCTCCTCATCTCTATCTATTCCGTATTTTATACAGATTTTAGAGCCGTCTAGTTCATTGATTAATGTCTGTCCAATATAAGACATGCCATATATAGCAATGTTGTTAAAATTTTTCTTTAACAAATAATCTTCTACGCTAATTCCTCTTATTTTTTTATTCATCCAATCATCCATAAAGCGAAACATTCTGTAAAACTTTTCTTTTTCCTTTTTAATTTGAATGACTTCCCTTTGAATTTTCCTCATATATCGGCCCTCACATCATAAGGTATTTAAATGTCTAAGTACGACATCCATAAACAATTCCTCTTTCTTAGCATCTGCCGTTAGATACTCTATATATTTCCTATAATCTGGTTCTGTCACATATGCTTTTAAATCTATACCGTCCAAATCACGGGATATATTGACTATTTTTGCATTTAAAAGTCTTGCTTTTGGCATCTGTAATTCCATATAAAAGAAACTACGTTTTAACTGCCAGTTATTATATAAAAGAAGTGGTTTTTTGTGCATAACTGCAAAACCCATAGCTCCTGAACTGCTCGAAATCACCAATTCCGCATTCGCTGTATAGCCACATGTATCGCCATAAACAATTTTTCTGTCCCCATATATTTCATTGATCCTTTTACAGGTTACCGGATGCGCGGCAACTACAATCGGCAGTTTAAACTGGCCTTCTACCTTGTCCAAAAAACGCTGCATTTCCAAAATATACTCTTCTTCGTTAGGAATCCATTTTTTCATAGCTCCATTTTGTTGATCTTTGTGATCCAAAAAATTCTGATCAATCAGCAAAATATAAGGTTCCATAGACTCCCTATCTTGATTGTCTTTCTTGTTGTGTTTGCTTTTTAAAAAGACATCATAATCATAAGTGTGTAAATATATGTTATTGCCATGCTTTATTTGAAAATTGCTATTCATTGCCAACATATTATGTTTACTGCCGAGAAAACTATAAGCAGGAAGGAAACGATCCATCCAGTGTTTTTCCGTATTTCTGACCCTTTTTTCATTTAAAATGGCACATCTCGTATTATTGGCAGAAGTCCATTCCACCACGCAATACTTTCCACCTAAAAGACATATTTCCGCCATACCACGATTTAAACTTTCATGTCTTCCAAAAAATAAAAAAATTGTATTTTTCATACTTTGTCTGGTCAACAACAAGTAAAATTCTTTCCATGTTTTTATCAGTTTCACCGGGTATGGGAAACTAAGATTCTCAAATATGCTAAAATTCTGAGTGATCGCCCCCACTCGCCAGATTTCTATTTCATATCCGTTTTGATGAAATAAATTTAATCCCCATTTTTCATCACTATCTACCCAAAAATCATTTGCAATACATACTATTTTTTTTCTCAAATTTTTCTTCCTCCCAAGTACGCCATCCCCATTTTCACATAATGATAAATAGTCTCCGAATACTCCTTAAAATCTAAATAGACTATCGTATCTCCCTCGATTAATCTATATTTCCCGCTGTCATTCTGATTTAATACCTTTCTTACGCTCGGATATATTGGAAACTCCATATGGCAATCGTTATACCACCTCAGATCAGCATCCTCTATTTCCTGTAATGCAAAATCAATTCTACAGCTTTCCAAAATTCGTTTTGCATATTCCTTAAGTACACAGGCCGCCGCATGTCCCCGATCCATAAAAAGCCTCTTCGATTTATAATTTTCTCTATAATAGTCACTGATCTTGACATCAGCTATTCTTTCCATGACCTCAAACTTCTTTATAGTTCTTTCAAATCCTTTATGTATTGTTTCTTCATCATAAAAATTATCTTTTACAATATCTTGTAAAATGTCATTTTCCGTGCCATGTTCAAAAGCTTTTTCAATATTTATATCACGCCTGAGTTTAGAACTTTTTGAAGACAAATAATACGGAGATATTTCATAATAATTTTTTGCATTGTCCTGTGGCCAATACCCTTCGAATGTGGACAGCGGAACACGCACCGTATGGCAATCTGCATTCACCTTGCCCATTAGCTCCTTATAGTAATCTCCACGGGCAGATAAATTGACAGGGCAAATAAAATAGTCAGCCATTTCAATCAGAGCATTCACTTCAAGCACCCACTGCAAAAGCGGTTTTTCCTCCATAATTCCCAAAACTTTATATTCATCATAATAAAGGAAAACATACTCTTTTATCAGAGACATACGCCGAAAAATATAATCTGTGATTTCAAGTTCGCACTGCCCAACCGCAAGGAATACTTTCTTTTTATCTACTAATCCCGCCACAATTTTCGACGAAAAAAAATTTTTTCCCGGCAATAACCCTTCTGAAATCAATTCATAGGAAATCGCCTCATAATCGCTCACACAAACAATAATGAAGTAATCCGTACTCTTCTCCAAAATCTGGCTCATTTCAATCCTTGGAAGTCCCTCTATGCTCTCTTCCGGACGATTCGTGGTGCAGTAGGCAAATTTCAATATATGACCATATGTACAGTAAAACTCCTTTGCCCAAGCGCCCGCGCCTCTTATGACAAGCTTTTTATGAAAGAGTTGCTCCATAAATTCATCTTTTTTCACACTGATCTTCCTCTTTACTTTTTTATTTCATAAATTGCATCAAAACGGTATTTTGTAAGTTCGTTTTGAATTGTATATCCAATTTTATCTGTGATGAATACATCCTTTATATATTTGTTATCATTTTTCAAACTAGCTATACTGTCTCTCAAATACCACTGATCGCTCCTATTTGCACTTCCTCCATACACACTTATTTCATCTAAGAAACAGTCCTTTTTTTCCAAATCCAAAATATCACCCACAAAAAGAATTCCGTTCCTGATAAGATTCAGTAAATTTCGTACTGCTTTCCTATATTCTTCAAAGTCGCTGAAATATTGGATCACACTATTCATGATAATAATATCCGCATATCCCATATCTGCTTCCGTTAGTGTTAAGACATCCCCCTGAAAAAGTTTTATATTTCTTATATCCTCCTTTCTAAAGCGTTCCTCTGTTTTTCTTAACGTTTCGTTCGAAATATCTATTCCGATATACTCTTTTACATAAGGGGCTATTTTTGCTGCAATAATGCCTGATCCAATTCCAATTTCAATAACCCTGCACTCTTTATGTATGTAAGGCCTCAGTTTCATCTGCACATTTTTTGCAAACTCATCCATCTCCTTTTCTGAAAATAATTTGCCTGTCAAACTGCTCTTCCAACCGGATTGCTCCACCTGATTTTGGGAATTTCTAGCTATCATATCCCATAATATTTCATTTCTTAGAGATGGTTTTACCCCCCCCCCCAGTCCCGTTATCCAGATACTTCTTTATCAACAATTCCATATGTTTTAGATTGATAAAATTTTCAGGAATGATATCCGCCCCATCTATTTCAATTTGAAATTCTTCCTCAATCTGTATCACAATTTCTGCAATTTGTAATGATTCCAAAATTTCATTCCCAACTAAATCCTCATTATAAATATCCTTTTCCTCTACCTCGCATTCTCTTAAAATTTTTACAATTCTGTCTGTGAACGTACTCATCCTATAATTCCTTTCAGTGCGACTCTGTCTATTTTTCCATTTGCATTTAGCGGCATTTTTTCTACCCTTATAAGTTTATTAGGTAACATATAATCCGGAATCAGAGCCTCTAACAAATGATTTAACTCGCTTATGGACATATCCTTTTCAACAAATGCAACTATTTTATCCTTCTTTTCATCAAACAGGCAACAGGACATATCAATGCCCTCAATAGAAGAAATCGCCGTTTCAATTTCCCCTAATTCTATCCTATGACCCATATGTTTGATCTGAAAATCCTTACGACCCATATAGAGAATTTCTCCCCGCTCATTCTTCTTTACCAAATCCCCAGTGCGATAAATCAGCTCCACATAACAATCATTTAACGGGTTCTGCACAAAAGCCTCCCTTGTCTTTTCCGGATTCTTATAGTAGCCTTTAGAAAGCGAAGTTCCCCTTACGCACAATTCTCCAATTTCATCCACATCCGCCAGCCGATCATCCTCTGTCAATACCAAAATATCTGTATTGGGAAGCGCTTTTCCTATCGGCAATGACTCTTCATCCTTAAACGGTCGATCCACAATATAATAGGTGCAGACATCTGTAATCTCCGTTGGACCATACAGATTGGCATACAGTGCGTCAGGTATATATTTTCTCCACATATTCAAATGTTTTATTGACATGACTTCACCAGCAAACAGTATTCTAGTCAATCTTCCATTTAAATCCACTTTAGATAATGCTTTTAGCTTTGATACAAGAATCATTGCTGTTGGCACCCAAAATATGGTATTGATTTTATTTTTGCTAATATACTCCAACAGTTTTACTGGCCATGAAAACAGATAATGCGGAATAATATATAAAATTGCTCCTGTTTTTATCGTGGTATAAATATCAAGTATGGAATTATCAAAATAAAACGGTGCCTGATTCCCAAAGACGGTTCCCGCATCCATAGAAAAGGCTTCCTCGACCCAATCAATATAATCAATAACCGATTGATGACATATGGTGACTCCTTTGGGAACACCTGTTGATCCTGATGTAAAGAGCACATATAAAAGATCCGTATCGCAGCATCTTTTTCTTTGTGCGTAAACTGCACTTTCGTCACTTTCGAATTCTTCAATGTCTTCCAAGCAAATAATTCTTATATCCTTATTCTTTAAATCTATATTTCCGCATAATTCCTGCTTGGTAATAATGACTTTAGGCTCAAAAACCTCCAGTATTTTTTCAATTCTGGAAACTGGCATACTAGCATCAATTGGTGAATAAAAATTACCACTGTACGCCACACCCATAAACGCAGCTACTTCATCTACACTTTTTTCCATGTAAATTCCAATCGGCTCTTTAAACAATTTTTCTCTTACCAATAAAGTAGCAATTTTCAATGCCTGACTTTTCATGTCACGAAATGTCATAGATTTGTTTTCATCTACAAATCCTGTTTTATCAGGATATTTTCTTTCCGTCTGATCCAACCAATAAGTTACATTTGTCTGCATTATTTTTCCACCTTACATTTAAAATCATGTCCACAAAATCCTTCAGGGAAATTCCGCCCTCTTTTATTTCCTTCTTAGATTGATCCGTTAACAGCGCGTGGACTATCTTCTCTTTATCCTTTTCCCATGCTAAATACATAAATTTATCTGTCTTTAAATCCAGAAATATATTAGTCTGACTTTCCAGATCTATGCAAACACCTCTTTGTTCTTTAGCAAATAAATAATTGACCGAAAAACCTTTTTTATTTTTATCTTCTTTCCACATGAGATTCGATTTATTAAAATCACGACAATCTAGAACAACAATTGGCGCTTCTTTAAAAGGCAAAACATAAATTTTCCCATCCTGATAAAAGCTGTATCTATACACATCATCTTCCAGTATGTCGTTATGCTTCGGATGTTTGTAAAAAAACTTTGATTGTGTTTTCTCATCCCATCTCAAATACTCTATTCCATCACCAGAAATCCAAAAATTTCTACTATCATAAGAAATCATTTGATAACATTTTTCACTACGGTTTTCCAAATGATAACTGCTGACTTTTTCCTGTGTCATATCGTATTTTACAAGTATATTGCAGTTCGAAAGCAAAAAATATATGCAGCAATCTTTCTCTACCGAGTCCAGTTCAATCCTTCTTTCTGTTATGTCTGCCGGAAACATTTGATATATATCCAATACCTGCTCACATTGATTTGTTTCCATATCCAATCGAACGACACCGGGATAACGATATCCTACCAAATATAAGAAATGCTTTTCTTTGTACGCCTTAGAAAAATTTCCCCAATTAGATTTACGATGTTTAGAATCCGGTATGGGTATTTGCTCAAAAAAATTTTTATTCAGGTCATATACTACGATTTTTGTATCGTGCATAGGAATTAAGAAAAGCTTGTTCTTATATCGTTTAATATCAGCATACAACGCAGATTGCCCCGTATTGGTCTTTGGGATAAGCAATGCCCACTCAGTTTTATTCTCTTCTTTTAAGTACTTAACCAAAACATTCAAATTGTGAGGAACAAAATAAACCGCATTCTCATCCATAACCAAACTGTTTAGCAAATAGTGCATATTATCTTTCTGTATATCAATATCTGCATCCTGCACCATCACCGGCATCCCCTTCTCCCGGCAGAGCTGCACCACAGAACTGGGATCCCCATAATACGCGTCGCTTATCACCACAGCCCGATCCAGCTCCGCGCTGTCATCATAGATTCCCCAACCTTCCTCGATATATCTGTCCCGGATCTTTTGATACGCCTCCCAAAGCTGTGGCCTCATACTCTCAATCGTCGCCTGAATCAGCGGATGGGGTCGCCAAAGTAACGCCACCTCGTCCCTGTTTTCTTTGAATATCTCAAACACCGACTCCATTTTTCGAAGCATCTTCTCGTCGTGGTGCAAGAGCGCGCTCACACTCGTATTGTAAAAAACGATCTTCTTAAAACTCCCGTCCGGCTTCTCAATGATTCTCAGCCACTCTTTCGGAATCTCCAAGTCTTCTTTCTTTGTATTCTGTACTTTTTCAAGCTTCGGCGATCCCGTCCCGAGGAACTTCTTTTCCAGAAACTTCCTGTCCACATGCTCACCGTCAAGGCCCATCTCCTTTGCAGCTTTCATATATTCATTGATATAGATCTGCCGCATGTTTTCTGACTGGACGATGACCTGATCGGCATAGATTGTCCCCGGCGTAAAGCAGAAGTGCTTCATACCGTCAATAGCCGCCTGATCATCCGGCTCGATCTCACCCAAAATGAAGTAGGGAATGTATACTAATTTATCCGTATAGTTTCTCAAATTTTTGGAATAAAAATAGGGGTGCACACTGGTCACGTGATTGCACTCATCATAAGGATTATGAATGTAAATAACATCGGGATGCTGCGTTTCCAGATCATATTCGTCATAACGGGTAATTGGCACATCTTTCGGGTACAAATCCTCCTCATAGTGTTCCTCCTTAAAGCTCCCGTCAGGGTTTTTATCAAAGTAGGGAATCGGGATCACATAAGCATCGCAGTCCGGATCGGCATCCACCGCTTTCCATACGCTCTCCAGGGAATCCCACATAGATGCCTTATAGGGAAGAAAGACGACTTCCTTTTTATCTTCTGGAAGGTCGTACTTAATTCCATTTTGTAAACCAGTTAACTGCTTCTGAATCTTTTTTGCTACTTTCCGACATCTATTTTCATCAGACATACTCTCGCTCATCTGATAAATATTCTCACAGTAATCCTCAAGCATATGTACCAGTTGTGCATACTTATCACCTAGAGTATCTATGTAAGTGCCCATTGCAATCGCGGACTCCTGACATTGTACAAGAGCCTCCCCCGCCCCCTGTGGATTGGACGTGATAATTTTTACGATGGCATCATTGGCACGAAATAGCATGTCTACTGTCTTTAGCATGTCTTTCTTTTTATACCTCTCCACCGTTTATCACCGCCCTTTCCCTCATAAAATTTTCTCTATACGCAAAAAGAGATCTGACATAAAGCAATTTCATACCTTACATCAGATCTCTTATTAGCCTGTCATTCTATTTCTTATTATAAATGCTTACTTACTCATCTTCCAACCCAAACTCAATAAATAACTGCGTCTGGAGCGTCTGATCCTCCAGAGATTTTAAAAAATCTTCACTCCTCCCGGCTGCTGTAAGAAGGATACCTAATCTGTTTACTTTGGCGCTGCCTTCTTTTCTGCCTTCTTTTCTACCTTCTTCTAACAAATAGTCTAATGCCGCATCCATATCTACACCTCCTGACATTCCCTTTTCTGCTATGCTGTCCATATATTCTATATATCTTTTGTCGTTTTTGATTGCACTTACAGCATACCATGTTTCGCGATGCATGGCAACTACGCCCTTCGCTCCCTTCCTGTCGATCCGTTCCCTCAAAAGAAGCAGAAATGCTTTCAGATCTCCCGAAAAGCGTTCTACCTCTTCCTCCTTCATGTGTCTCGCATCAATCAGGTTCATTCGGTAATCTGGCATAGTTTTCCTTGCCCATGCCTTCTTTTCCTCCGGAATATCCAACATATCATAGACACTGAGCGGGCCGTCCCACGGTTCTTTTCCCACATAAAAGACAAGCGTCACTGTCGGTATGATCTTCGTCCCTTTCGGCACACCGTCCGAATACTTTTTAATGGTCTGATTTTCCTTCGCATCTTCGGAAATCTGCCTGCATTGATAAGAATAGGACAATGCATCCAGTTCCATACACCGGACAGGCATATAATAGTTTACCCCAGTCTGCTCTTCCACACCCATAATAATCTGAAACGCCATCTTCTTATCAAACAGCATGGTAATTCTCTGTGTATCCCGAAGCCTCTCCAGATTTTTAAGCTGCCCATCCGCAAGCTTTATTGTTTCCTGATTTACCGTATCCAACTCCTGCAGTTTATCTGGGTCTATCTTGACTTCCCCGTGGTATACCCCTTCGCTGAACAGCTGTGCAAACACAGACCGAAGCTTGATAAAATTTTTCACACTGATGTCGGCATCTCCCATGGACATTTTTCTCCTTTCGTATATTTACATTCATTATATCATATATTGAATAATGGTGTAAATACAAAATCGTCAAAATGTACATGTAATCTGATATAAAATATGAAATTATCAAAGTGCGCATCTCTTTGCCTTTTCTTTAAAAATCATAAGGCACCTTAGCCATCCTTCCGGACGGTGTGAAATCAAGTCTTTTGATTTCGTCATACAAAACCAAAAGCCCCGCTTCCACTTCGCACCCTGCTACTTCTCAGAGCGTCTTTCCACAGTGAAAAGGCCTCTGAGTTCACAGAGATGCCGGCGTACCTAATTCCATACCGGATGCAGTGCACCACGGATCTGTATTCTAACGCCGTTTTTGTTCTTTTCTATCAAAAGACTCTACCTCCGCAGTCTGCTGTCGCAGTAAAACCCATTTTTAGATAGGCTCATCTGCCAGGCATCGTCATATGACCGTTTTAACATTTTTTACACAAAAGACTCTTCTATCGGGAATACCTTATTCAACTGCCTGCCGGTTTTCCCCCTGTTCAGCGCATTTTTTGCCGCATTTATCTTTCTGTCTTCCTCATACCCGCAATTTTCACACCTAAAATTTTCATATCTGTTTTGGCGCTGTCTTTCGCATAATGTGCCACACTGACTGCACTCTGCGCTCAATCCTTTTCCGAACACTTCTATAATTTCAATCGCATTTTTCCTGCATTTCCACTGTAGTCTTTCTATTACATATCCCTTTTTCCAAACTCTCATCAGGTACTGTCCTGCATCCACCCCGCCTCCGGGATTCTGCGGCAGCTTCGCCATATAGATCCGCACTGGCTTCTCCTGTGTAAAAAGTCTGTTGATCTCCCTATTAATGTAATTTTTGAGTGTGGCTTCCATTTTTTCTCTGCGGACTACATATTTTTTCCGCGGAGGAACACTGCCTCCCATTCCATAATCGTGGTGCTCGGTGACGGCACAACCATAAAGTTCTTTTTGCATTCTTCCAAACTCGCTGCCGTAGACATGTCCGGTATTCGTGGTAATCATCTCCCACAGCCCAAGAGAAATCCCGATCTCATTTGTGTAGTCCTTGTGCTCCCTGATATCTGTAAACAGCGAAGCGACAATCTCAATGCTGTTTTTGTCCGGTTTCAATTTGATATCAAGCACACCGCTATATTGATTCGTGTCGGTAAGTGGTACAAATATCCGTTTCCTTCGCTCCTTTGTTGTCAGGAATATCCCATAACAATCCTGGCCTTCACTGTTTTTTGATTTGCCGTACCGATACCCCTTCTCCCACACGGAAAAATAGAGATATTTTTGCGTATGCATCTTTCGGAGTTTTTTTCTGACTTGTCTGCATAGGTATCTATTCAGGTTTTCTATGCGTTGGCTGTGATCACCTTGTAAATCCGAAACAATGCTCTCGTACTTTGGCAACATCTCTCCTGGAATCTGAACCGGCTTCCCGTTCAGGATATTTTCAAAGCACCCATTTACTTTTACTGCAAACCGCAAATAATGCTTATCCTCCGAAGTCAATCTCTCATTTTCATTAATGGCCGTATAAATATTTCTTTTTACATGCGCCCACTGCGTCTTTATTTCTCTCAATGCATTAAAAACTGCCGGATAAAAATATACGGACGGGAGATTGAGTTTTTCCCGAAGCCCGCTTGCCGTCATTTCATTCTGCACCGTATATCCGGGATAAATTTTTCCAAGGCTTTTAATACCGCCGTATTTTTGATAAACGTAATTTTGCACATCCATGCAGCCCCGAGCGATATCCAATAGCCGTTCCATATCCTCCCGTTCTATCTTTTCGTCGCTGTACTGGTGTATGGCTTTACAAATTTTTTCCTTTTTCATTACGTCCAAAATACCGTGTATACTTCCAAATATTTTTCGCAGAATATCAACATCTGCGAAATTTTTTTATTGATTGCAAAAAACTATCTAAACGCCATTATAGCGGCATTTTCGGGATTTGTCAATCCGCGCGGGTTTGCCATTTTTTGACCATTTTATCATGTAGCGGCATGTATTTCTTATCCCTATATGTATCGGTAGTTATGGGCTTTTTGATGAGGGTTTCTGCTAAATATGGTCAAAAATGTGGTCAACGAAAAGAGGAAATATTGTGTAATATTCAGGGCCTGCGGGCGGCGTACAGAAAACGCCGTCTTTTTTTATGGTTTAAAATATGGACAGCTTTTGGGAAGGTGCTGAATTTGGGCATAAAAGGAAAAATTTCGCAGATGTTGATATTCTCGGAAATTTTTTCTTTTTTTATATATGAAATTACCTTTCTTTTACCACTCTACCACCGCACTTGCCCATGTCAATCCGCCGCCAAAACCGCTGAGCGCAATCTTCATGCCGGGCTTTAGCAAACCGTTTCGATTCATCTCATCGAGCAAAATCGGCACACTGGCTGCCGAAATATTTCCACAATGATCCAGACTGATCGGAAATTTATCGTCACTCACATGCAGCCGTTTCGACACCGACTGAATGATGCGGATATTCGCCTGGTGCAGGGCAAAATAATCAATATCCGCCGGTGTAAGGCCCGCCGCTTCGATAGTCTTTTGTAAAGATGCAGGTACTGTTGTCACTGCAAACTTGTAGACTTCCTGTCCGTCCATATGGACATAAGAAAGCTTTTGATCTGTCTTAATCAGGGGGTTGTTATTTGACCGCCCCGGACAGGCAAGCACATCACCCTTCGATCCGTCAGAACCCTGATCGAATGCAAGCAGACCGCAATTTTCGTCCGCTCGAACCACCGCCGCTCCCGCGCCGTCACCAAAAAGTACGCAGGTGCTTCTGTCTTCCCAATCCACAATCTTAGAGAGAGTCTCCGCTCCCAAAATCAGTGCTGTCCGGTAAAGTCCTGCCTGTATATAGGCATTCGCAATATTCAGAGCAAACATAAAACCGGAACAGGCCGCATTGATATCAAAGGCAACTGCTCTGTCCGCGCCTATGGCCGCCTGAACCTCGCAGGCACAGGCAGGTGTCACAAAGTCTCCTGACACCGTGCCCAAGATAATCAGGTCAATTTCCTCCGCTGTCACATTTGCATTTTCCATGGCACGTCTCGCCGCCTCAATGGACATACTAGCCGTCGTTTCCTCCACCGCAAGATGCCGTTTCTTAATGCCTGTCCTGCTGCTGATCCATTCGTCGGAAGTATCCATATATTTTGAGAGATCGTCATTTGTCACCACTGTCTTTGGAAGGCAGCTGCCTGTTCCTATAATTCTTGTTTTCACGAAAACTCCTCCATGATATCTTTCACATGCTCCAAATGTGTTGCACGGTACGCATTCGCACCGCAGAACAAAAGTGCGTCGTCTATCTTTCCCTTCACCGCATTGACAAGGGCATCCGTAATACAATAGGGCGTATCCGTTCCCTTGCAGGTACTGATACAAAGATGACATTTTTCATGAGGAATCTGTCTCTCCTTCGCCCGCTTCATAAAAGGATTTAGAATCGCCCGCCCGGGCATACCCACAGGACTCTGCACGATAACGATATCCTCTTTCTTTGCGTCGATATAGCTCTGCTTGTAAGCCGGATCTGCGTCGCACTCATAGGTGGTCACAAACCGGGTCGCCATCTGCACACCGGACGCGCCCATTTCCAAATAGTGCTCCATGTCCTCGCGGGTATATACGCCGCCCGCCATGACAACCGGAATACTTGTCTCATGCTCCGCAGCCGTCTCATTGACCTTTTCTATGATCGCTTTCACTTCCTCGTCGTAATGAAGGCCCTCGATATCATCAAGTTGATCCCTGTGGAATCCCAGATGACCGCCCGCTAGCGGCCCCTCTATCACCACGAGATCCGGCAGTCTGTTATACTTTTTCCACCAATACCGCATAATAACCTGAGCGGATTTCACACTGGACACAATGGGAGCCAGTTTCGTCTTCGCCGCACCCACCAGTTTCGGCAGATCCATCGGCAGCCCCGCGCCGGAGATAATCAGATCGATCCCGGCCGCCACAGCCGACTTTACATACTCCTCATATTTTCTGGTAGCCACCATAATATTGACGCCCAAAATACCGTCCCTGGCAATCTGGCGTGCTTTTTTGATCTCCGTCCCAATCGCGCGCAAATTCGCGCCGATGGGGTCCGCATCAAAGTCCGGTTCGCGGTAACCAATCTGTGCCGTGGAAATCACGCCGATACCGCCCTGTGCAGCCACAGCCCCCGCAAGGGACGAAAGGCTTATGCCGACACCCATACCGCCCTGTATGACTGGCACCTTCGCTATCAATTCACCTATTTTTAATGGTCTTACATTTCCCATATGATATGCCTTTCGCACTTTTATTCGTTTCCAATGGCGAATGTCAATTCTGCCTGTGCCACCAGTTCCCTGTCCACATAGGCTTTTCCCGCGCCTACGCCGATGGGCCCCTTTACCTTAATAATTTCTGTCTCCAACATGAGCACATCACCCGGCGTTACTTTTCCCTTAAATTTCGCGTTATTGATCGCCGCAAAGTACGCGGTTTTCCCCTTAAACTCCGGCTGACTTAAGATCGCCACCGCGCCCGTCTGGGCAAGGGCCTCTATAATCAGCACACCCGGCATAACCGGCTCCCCCGGAAAATGCCCTGTAAAAAAAGGTTCATTGTAGGTAACGCACTTCTTCGCCACCACCTTTTTCCCCTCTTCTATCTCCTCGATCGTGTCGATCAGCATAAAGGGCTGTCTGTGGGGAATGATCTCCATGATCTCCTTCGCCGTCATCAAAGACATATCTATTTACCTCCTTTACCTGTGGATAATTCCATAGAATTATTCGTGGAACTTCTTCACTACCAGACTGGCGTTATGTCCGCCAAATCCCAGAGAATTGGAAAGGGCATACTCAAACGCCTCCTCATAGGGTTCTTTACAGTAATTCAGATCGCACTCCTCATCAGGGATCTGATAACCTACAGTCCTGTGAATGTAGCCCTCCTGCAGCTCTTTCACGCAGGTAACGAACTCAATCGCGCCCGCCGCGCCCAATAGGTGCCCTACCATGGACTTCGTGGAGTTTATTTTCAAATCCTTGGCATGATCGCCAAAGAGCAGTTTAATCGCCCTTGTCTCAAAGAGATCGTTGTGGTGCGTGCTAGTCCCATGGGCATTAATATAGGTAATATCGTCTGTGCGCAATCCGGCATCCTGAATCGCATACTCCATCGCTTTCGCCGCGCCTGCACCGTCCTCCGCAGGGGAAGTAATATGAAACGCGTCGGAAGAGCAGCCATATCCCGCTACCTCCGCATAAATCTTCGCGCCTCTCGCCTTCGCATGTTCCAGTTCCTCAAGCACTACAATGCCCGCGCCTTCGCCCATGACAAAACCGTTTCTCTCCTTATCAAAAGGAATCGAACATCTCTCCGGATCATCCGAGAAGGACAGCGCTGTCAGCGCGGAAAAACCGCCGATACCGATGGGGCACACGCTTCCCTCCGTACCGCCTGCCACCATCACTTCCGCATCGCCGTACTGAATCGAACGGAACGCTTCACCGATAGAATTGGTGCCGGTCGCACAGGCAGTTACCACGTTGATGCTCTTGCCTTTTAAGCCGAACTGGATTGACACGTTTCCCGCCGCCATATTGGAAATAGTAAGGGGCACAAAAAGCGGTTCAATCCTGCCAGGCCCTTTCTCCAACAACCTGCTATGCGCACGCTCCATCGCCTGCAGAGAACCCGTGCCGGAGCCCACCGCCACACCTACGCGGTAAGGGTCTTCCTTTTCCATATCCAGTCCCGCATCTTCCAAAGCTTCTTTCGTCGCTGCTACCGCATATTGAGAAAAAAGTTCCATTCTCTTGGCCGCTTTAAAGTCCATATAGTTTTTTCCTTCAAATCCCTTCACTTCCGCCGCCAACTTACATTTAAAATCCGTGGTGTCAAATCTGCTGATCGGCGCAAAACCGATCTTCCCCTGCTTCACGCCATCCCAAAACTCATCAACACTCAATCCGATAGGAGTAATCGCTCCCATACCTGTCACTACCACTCTTCTGCTCATACTCAAACTCCTTCTTTATTTATCCTTTAACTTAATTGTCATGTTTCTGTCTTCACAGCACAGCTTAGACGAGATCATATTCTTAAGAAGCCCCTTAAAATGCGTCAGCGCTTAACGAGGTTCGGAGTTGCATTGCAACTCCACGAGTTTAGCGTCTGCTACGCATTTTACGGAGCGAAAGCGCGGCGACGTAGAATATGATCTCGCCTGAGCGTCACTTTGCCATATCATCAGCTCTTAAGTCATGCCCCCGTCTACCGAGAGAACCTGTCCCGTAATATAGGATGCCCTGTCGCTCGCCAGAAAAGCAACCGCCTCTGCAATGTCCCTTGTACTGCCCACGCGCTTAAGCGGAATCTGCGCTACTGTTGCCTCCTTGGCCGCATCCGTCATCGCCTGGGTCATATCTGTATCAATAAAACCGGGTGCCACCGCGTTCACTGTGATATTCCTGCTCGCCAACTCTCTCGCCATAGATTTTGTCAACCCGATCACGCCCGCCTTGGAAGCTGCGTAATTTGCCTGTCCAGCATTGCCCAAAATGCCCGTGACGGAAGAAAGATTGATAATCCTGCCCGCCTTTTGCTTTAAAAAAGGACGATACATATGCTTCATGGTATTAAAGGTGCCTTTCAAGTTTGTGTCAATGACTGCGTCAAAGTCCTCTTCCGTCATCTTAATCATCAGGTTATCCTTCGTAATACCCGCATTGTTCACCAGAATATCAATGCGCCCAAACTCGGCAAGCATGTCCGTAATCATCTTACCGCAGGCTTCAAAATCCGCCACGCTGCACTGTACCGCAACGGCTTTTCTCCCCATCACCTTGATTTTTGCAGCCACTTCCTCGGCCTTTTCCCTGGAGCCATTATAATTCACGATCACATCTGCTCCATACTCTGCAAGCGTCAGCGCGATCTCCCTGCCGATTCCCCGGCCTGCTCCTGTCACAAGCGCTACCTTACCACTTAACATTGCTGTCCTCCTTTTTTATCTGCCAAAGCTTTCACCCACACATCCATAAACTAGGAGAGCTTCTCCAGATCTTCCATCTTCTCTATGTTAATGACCTTCATATCCCGATTAATTTTCCGCATAAATCCGGACAGGGTTTTTCCCGGCCCGATCTCAATAAAGGTATCCACGCCATCTGCAATCATGCGCTCCACCGTCTGCTGCCATCTCACGGAAGAAGACACCTGCTTCTCCAATAGGGATTTCACCTGCTCCTTGTCCGTCACATAATCCGCTGTCACGTTCGCAATATAAGGAATTGCAATATCATGAATCTCTACATTTTCAAGCTCCTTGGCAAGCTTTTCGCCTGCGCCCACAAGAAGCGGAGAATGGAAAGGACCGCTCACATTCAGCTTGACGCATCGCTTCGCCCCTGCTGCCGTCAGCTTCTCCACAGCGGCCTGCGCTGCACCTTCCTCGCCAGTGATGACGATCTGTCCGGGACAATTATAATTTGCAATGGTCACCATTCCGGGTGTCTCCTCGCAGATCTTCTCAATCACCGCCGTGTCCAGTCCAAGCACTGCCACCATTGCGCCGCCCTGGGGAACTGCTTCCTGCATATAAATGCCGCGCTTTCGCACCACCTTAAACACATCCTCCGGACTCATCACGCCGCTAGCCACAAGCGCGCCGTACTCGCCAAGGCTTAAGCCTCCTGTCACATCAGGTTTTACCCCCTTCTCCTCCACCGCTTTCAGCATGGCAACCTCCGCCGCCAACATAGCGATCTGGGTGTACTCCGTGATATTGATCTGCTCATTCTCCTCAAAGCACAATGCCGCTACGTCAAGGCCGCTGGCCTTGCCCGCCAACTCAAACATCTCCTTACAAACCGGGATCTGCTCATAGAAATCTTTCCCCATCCCCACATACTGCGCTCCCTGCCCCGGGAACATAAAAGCTGTTTTTCCCATAATAAAAAACCCTTCCTTTCTTAGATGTTTCCCCTTGTAATTTCAAATATTTTGAATTTCAAAGTAATTGGTCTTAGAAAAAGGCAAGCCGCACAGCTTGCCCTATTTTAGCTGTTTAAAAGCGCCTTGGCCTCCGACATAATCTCCTGCACAATCTCCGCACAGGTCTGCTCCTTCTTCACCATCCCGGCAATCTGACCCGCCATGATGGTGCCTGCCACCATGTCGCCCTCCACGACAGCTTTGCGCAGAGAACCCAATGTGAGCTTTTCCATCTCCTCAAAAGACGCACCGTCCTTTTCCATCTGGAGGTATTCTCTGGTCAGCTTGTTTCGGATCTGACGGACCGGATGTCCGTTTGACCGGCCGGTGACTTCTGAGTCTATGTCCTTCGCCGCAATCACTTTCTTTTTATAATTCTCATGCACCGTACATTCCTTTGCCACAAGGAATCTCGTGCCAATCTGCACGGCGTCCGCGCCCAACATCATGGCCGCAGCAAACCCTCTGCCGTCAGCAATACCGCCCGCCGCAATCACGGGAACGCTCACCGCGTCCACCACCTGCGGTACCAGGGTCATTGTGGTAGCCTCGCCGATATGTCCGCCAGACTCCATACCCTCCGCAATCACAGCGTCCGCGCCCGCGCGCTCCATCATCTTTGCAAGGGCAACGCTCGCCACCACAGGAATCACCTTGATCCCCGCTTCCTTCCACATCGCCATATATTTACCTGGATTTCCTGCGCCTGTGGTCACCACTTTAACGCCCTCTTCCACGATCATCCTGGCAATATCATCCGCCTCCGGATTCATGAGCATCACATTCACACCGAAGGGCTTATCTGTCAGCTCTTTGGTCTTCTGCACCTGTTCGCGCACAAAAGCCGCCGGAGCGCCGCCTGCACCGATAATGCCAAGCGCACCCGCCTCCGATGCCGCTGCCGCCAGATGGTACTCTGCGACCCAGGCCATGCCGCCCTGCAGAATCGGATACTCGATTCCCAAAAGCTCTGTTATCTTTGTCTTCATCCTTATACTCTTACGCCTCTACGCCTTTGCTCTTCATATATTCCACAACCGCACCTACAGTTGTGATCTGCTCCAGATCTTCAGAGGGAATCTCCACACCGTATTCCTCCTCAAAAGCCATTACCAATTCAAATAAATCCAGAGAATCTGCACCCAGATCCTCCTTAAAGGAAGAATCTTCAGTGATCTCCACACCGTCCAAGTTTAACTGCTCCTGAATGATCTCGATAACTCTCTCTAACATTTTTCTGTTCTCCTTTTCACCATTTTAGATAGTTTGATATTCAAAGTATATGATCTGTCCTACTGTTTGTCAATCATAATTTTACGGATTCTGTCAGTTTTGTCAATCACTTTGGCAATAAATATTGATAAATTTCTCTTTTTGATACGCCGCGGTCTTTTGCAACCTGTTTCATAGCGGCCTTGTCCTCCATTCCCCCCTCCGTATAAAACGCCATATGTTCCTCTATGGTCATACTCTGCCAGGATGCCTGTTCCTCCTCTTTCTTCTGGCGCAGGCTTTTTCCTTCTACCACAAGTACATACTCCCCACGGGGTTCCTCCGTCTCATAACGGGAGAGGGCCTCTCTTATGGTTGTGGACAGCACCGTTTCAAATTTTTTTGTCAGCTCTCGGCAGAGTGCGATCCTGCGGTTTCCCAAAGTCTCATACAGTTCCTGTAATGTCCGCACCAGATGGTGCGGCGCTTCGTAAATAAGAATGGTTCTGGACTCCTCTTTGAGTTCCGAAAGGATCTGCGTCTTCTCCTTTTTATCCGAGGGCAGAAACCCCTCAAAGCAGAATCTTCTGGTGGAGAGCCCCGACAGTGTGAGCGCTGTAATACAGGCGGCAGGCCCCGGCAGGGAAGTGACGGTAATGCCTGCTTCCTGACACTTTTGCACGAGCACTTCTCCCGGATCAGAAATAGCCGGCGTTCCCGCATCTGAAATCAACGCTATGTTTTTACCATCCAATAATTCTTTTACAAGATAGTCTGCTTTTTCTACTTTATTATATTCATGATAGCTTGTCATAGAAGTCCTGATACCAAAATGGTTCAGCAACTTGATACTGTTGCGCGTATCCTCGGCGGCAATCAAATCCACACTGCCAAGAGTTTCTGTCACCCGGGGCGTCATATCGCCCAGATTTCCGATAGGCGTCGCACACAGATATAATATTCCCGCCATGTTCCGTTCTCCTTATTCGCCCTGCTGCTCCGGCTGCTCTGCTTCGTTCACCTCCGGCTCCGGCGCTTCCTCTTCGCTCTCCTGCTGTTCCTCTGTTTCCCACCGCAATCTCTCCGCCTCGGCTTCATCTGGGGTAAGCAGGGAATCCGCCTGGTAATTGACAGCTGCATTCCAGAGAATCCATTCCTCATAGCCGGCGTCATAAGCGCCTTTGATCTGCTCCCTTATCTGCTGCGGCCCATAGCCGATATGACCCGGCACCCAACCTGCGGTAAAGCTTTGCAGCCACAGCCGCACATGCGCACGTGACTCCTCAGGCACTGCCTCCAGTTCCCGCACGGAAGAGGATGCGGCCGCATAAATGGTTGCGTAGGGGTCAGCGTCAGGCACTGTGATTCCGTATGCGCCGTTATAATAGTGTGAAGGATAAACCATCGGGCAGATATAATCCAGATTCGCCGCCATCTCAGCATAATCCTGCCCCACAATCATCTGATCGGTTTCATTGTCAATCACAGTGCCAAACACATCCGCCGCCACATACACGCCTTGTTTTGCCAGTTTCTCATAAATATACTCTGTAAACTGCGTAATAATCTCTATCTTATCCGCTTCCGCCGTCTCCGGCCCATAATCCACTTCCTCCTCCTTTAAGTCGGTGGAAAAACGGATATAATCAAATTGCACTTCGTCAAATCCATCCGCGGCTGCCTGTAGAGCCACTTCCGCCAGGTAATCCCACACCTCCCGTTGATAGGGATTGACCCACGCCATCCCATTTTTATCGCGGAAAATTTCTCCGTCCTTTGTATGTACCGCCCATTCCGGTTTCCTCTCAGCCAGATAAGGATCACGAAAAGCCACAATTCTGGCAATCAGATAGATATTTTTCTCCTTACACCTCTCCACAAGTCCGTGAATATCTGATATATATCCGATCGACGCTTCTAACTCCTGCGCCATATCGGATTGCATCTTATAAGTTATCTTTCCCTCATCGTTTTTAACATCAATCACCATGGCGTTTAGTTCCGTGCGGTCTACCAGATCTATCAATTCGTCCATCTTTCCGATACCCGCCACCGGTCCGCTGACATAGATGCCTTTCACTTTCACAGGTTCCGGGCGGACATTCTGCGGCATTTCTTCTCCCGCACGGCTTTCGTCTGGCACATCCGAAAGTTCATTCCCCGAAATGCTGTCCTGTTTTGCCTGCCTCTCCTCCTCATCCGCAAGCTCTGTCCCTGCTTCATCCGCCGACACTGTTTCCGTCATCGTTTCCTGCACTGCGTCGCCACAGCCGGATCCCGCAATCATAATCCCTGCTAAAAGGAAAACCAGGCCCGGCCATTTCTTTACGCCGGTCTTCCTATGTACGCGCTTCTTCGCCCCAAATCCAAACACCGCCTGTACCTTCTTCCTGCGCATTTACTTTTTTTGCTAATATCCATACACCTCATAAATTTCAGGCATATACACACCCGGTCTGCTGTATACAATCAGCGGCTTCTCGACGGTCATGCGCGGCTTGCCGCCTCTGGCCGCCTCCAGCAAAACCATATTCGGCTCTTTGTCCGCAAATGGATAAACCAACCGCATCCGTTTGGGTTCCAGTTTATATTTTTTCAGTGTCACAATGATCTCCGCCAACCGAAAAGGACGATGCACCAGAAAAAATTTTCCGCCTGGCACAAGAAGTCTGGCCGTCTGCTCCACCACATCCTCCAAAGTACAGAGAATTTCATGACGGGCAATGGCTTTCGCGTCTCCTGGATTTTTCAAGCCATGTTGTCCGATCATATAGGGCGGATTACAGGTTACAACGTCAAAGGAAGCAGCGTCAAATAGCTTTTCTGCCTCCTTAATATCTCCTGTAACAATATTTATTTTTTCTTCCAATTCATTTAAAGCTACACTGCGCCCTGCCATATCCGCACTGTCCGCCTGAATTTCCAGTCCGGTCAAATGGGCCGCCTTTGTCTTGGCCGCAAGCAAAATAGGAATAATTCCTGTGCCTGTGCCCAGGTCAAGCACTCTCGCTCCATCCTTCACCGCAGCAAAACCAGACAAAAGCACCGCATCCATCCCAAAGCAAAAACGATCCGGGTCCTGTATGATACAGTACCCGTTTCTCTGCAGATCGTCTATTCTCTCATTTTCCTTCAGAAGTATATCCCGCTTTGACACAACTTGCTCTCCGCTCTATTTTCCTGCCTCATCCTTCTTTTCCAATTTTTCGAGTTCCTTCAGCTCCGCATCGTTGGTCTCCGCTTTACGGTTCTTTCCATGCCTCTTCTTGAACCGAAGCTGATCCGCCCGGTACTCCTGAATCTCCTTCTCGTCACCCACATCCACAATGACTTTCACCAACTGCCGCAAGACATTTACACTCTGCACTTCGCCCTTTAAGCCATCGTCCGTGGTCACAAAATCCCCCACATTGGGAAGTTTCCTGTTCAATTCTTCGTAGGTCTCCTCCTCGTTTTTCAGGCAGCACATCAGCCTGCCGCAGACACCGGAAATTTTAGTCGGATTCAAGGACAGGTTTTGCTCCTTCGCCATTTTGATGGACACCGGCGCAAACTCAGACAGATGTGTGTGGCAGCACAAGGGCCTGCCGCAAATACCGATACCGCCCAGAATTTTCGTCTCGTCCCTCACCCCGATCTGACGAAGCTCTATTCTCGTCTTAAAGACGGAAGCCAGATCTTTCACCAACTCCCTGAAATCAATACGGCCGTCCGCCGTAAAATAAAAAAGCACTTTATTGTTATCGAAAGTATATTCTGCGTCAATCAACTTCATTTGCAGACCATGCTTTCTGATCTTCTCAAGACAAATCTGAAACGCTTCTTTCTCCTTCTGCCGGTTCGCCGCTTCCTGCTCGTCATCCTTCTTGTTCGCAATCCGGAGCACCGACTTGAGAGGCTGCACCACTTTTTCCTCCTCCACCTCTCTTGGCTCGCCAATCACCGTGCCATACTCAATCCCTCTGGCCGTCTCCACGATCACATGATCGCCCTGCTTGATCTCAAAACTGCCCGGATTGAAAAAATATATCTTGCCTGCGGTGCGAAACCGCACGCCTATCACCTTAACCATAATCTATAAACCCCCTAGTTTTCTTTAATCGTGAGAAGCAAAAGCTCCATCGTCAGATCAAAGTTGACGTTGGCCTCCAACCTCCTCTTCGCCTGCTGAAGCGCGTTCACGATGATCTCAATCCCTTCGTAGGTACTCCGGTCCGCCACTCTTCTGATCTGTTGAATCTCATTGCGGAAAACCAGGCTGTTCACGTCTTTCGTCGCTTTGAACAGAAGGGCATCCCTGTACCACACCGTCAATATATCCAAATAATCATTGACATCCAAATTATATTCCGTTATCTTTTTGATGGCCTTGACAATCTCATTGATTTCCATATCGGTGATATATTTCACCAACGATATCGCTTCATCCTTGACCTTTTCAAACTCCTCGCTGCCCGCCAGATGTTTTGCCTTACCCACGTTGCCTCTTGCAAATGCAACACAGATATTCGCCTTGTAATCAGGCACCGCCAGTTCTTCCATCAAATATTTCTTTACGAGCGCATCCTGCACGGGTTTCATATTCAAAACCACGCACCGGCTGATAATCGTCGGCAAAAGCGCTTCCACATTGGATGTCAGAATCATAATAACCGCATATGCGGGCGGCTCCTCAAGCGTCTTTAAAAGCGCATTCTGCGCTTGCGGCGTCATCTTTTCACCCTCGTTCATAATATAGATTTTACGCGGGCTGCTGTATGGCTTAATCCCAATATCGCTGTTGATCTGCTCCCTGATATCCTCCACGCCGATGGTGTTCGGTTTTTCATGGCTGACAAAAATAATATCGGGCTGATTGCGGCTTATCGCCTGTTTGCAGGAATGGCATTCTCCGCAGGGCTCTGTACCGCCCTTCTCGCACTGCAAGGTCATGGCAAAAAGGCGCGCAATATATTCCTTGCCCGCATTGCGCTCTCCATTGATGATATACGCATGGGAAACCTTGTCCATCGCAATCGCGTTTTGTATGTGCTGCTTTAGTTCTTCCTGTCCGACAATATCTGAAAACTTTGGCATCTTTATTCCCCCGTAAAGTCCCTATTCTCCTATGTGAAAATATCCAACAACAATCCCCTGATTTCACCGATCTTTTCCAAAATCGAAAGGTTATCCTGCTCGTCTTTTACAAGCTCCTGCGCCAGTTGGTCCAGATTCTGGTCAATCAGGCGGATAATGCCGTACACCCTGTGACGTCCTCTCCTGTCCAGAAAATTTTCCCTGGAAAAAGCATGGGAGCGGTTGACAACCTCGTTTAAAAAATCTTTCACCAATGTGCGGTAACGTTTCATATCTTTAATATCGCGGTGCTTTGCAAGTTTATCGCCCTGTCTTGTGATCTCCTCCATCATACCGATCAGGGCATTTTGCAGATCCTGCTCCTCAATCCTGCTGACAAGAGTAAACTTAAACGTCCCGTCTGTCTCCTGGGCCTGCGCCGGCTGCTCTATCTGCGGCGCCTGCTGTATCTGATTTACTTTAATATCCACCCCTGCCACCCCCTGTCTTACCGCAAATGTTCTTGCAAATACTCTATAATCTCATTGATACAACCATCTAACTGATCATTGTAAAAAGTCTTATCAATCCTCGAGCAGGCCAACTTCTCCTCCGAAAAATCCTGCGCATCCGCCAGATATCGGCGGCACAGTTCCTCATACCTCGGATGATCCTGCGCTTTCTCCCTGTCCAGAGCCCGTTGAAGACGCACGCCGTCATCCAATTCTATCATAATCGGAAGCACCTTTTCCGGGCCATAGAACTCGCGAAGCTGTAAATATGCCTCTGGCGTGCCGATCATCACATAAGAATAGGCAGAGAGGTCAATTTTCTCATCCGCCACAGTAAAATACCGCCAGATACCATAACAGGTATCATAAGCTCTGTCTTCCACTACAACTCCCTTTGCAAGAAGATTTTGAAACCCCTCTTCATCCGTAAAGTGATATTCCACTCCGTCCTGTTCTCCTACCCGGATCGGCCGGGTCGTGTATGGCACAATCGTTTTCAGCGGAACGCTTTTTTGCGACAACAATCTTTTATAAATGGTATCCTTTCCCGACGAGCTCTTGCCCATCAGGCACACAATTTTTCCCATTTGATCCTTACCCTTAGAAATTCTTCTCACGTTTTTATCATGCCACATTTTTTAAGGAATTTCAACCACAACCCCGATTCTGCCCTCCGAAGAAACCCCCTGCACATAAAGCCCTGTGTCCAGATAGTTTTCGATTTCTCTTACCGCTTCTTCGTTAATCTGCTCCCCCGGCACCACGAGCGGGATTCCCGGCGGATAGGGCATGACAAAATCCGCAGATACCCTGCCTGACGCATTCTTTACCGGAATTTCCTCCCGGGGGCTGTGAAATGCCTCCGACATACTCAGTTTCATCTCGCAAAAAACCGCATTCTTTTCGACAGACTGTGTCTGCTTCTTCTCTATCCTACCATCTATCTCAACAAGCGCATCAGCCAATCTCTGCCATCCTTTTTCCTCATCCATCAGCGTCATCATGGATAGCGCATACGTCTGTGCTGCCATCTCCAATTCCAAATGGTATTGTTCCCGCAAAATATCACTGAGTTCTTTTCCTGTTATATTGGTCCCTTTGACAGAAATTACTATTTTCCCAATATCCCAATCTGCCAGTGCGCAATTTTCTGACAATTCTGTCATTTTTCCAATGCGGATATGATTCAAATTCTCCGTTTTTTTACAAAATGCTTTATAATGTTGACCCATGGATGCAAACCGTTCCCGCCCATATTTTTCCAGAAAGCGCACACAGGAATCCATGCTTGCCATGAGCACATAGGAAGGACTGCTGCTTTGAAACATGGAAAGATACTTGTGCAGCTTTACGCGGTCTACCCTGTCACCGTTCACATGCAGGAGGGCCGTCTGCGTCATGGACGGAAGCGTTTTATGCAGGCTGTGGATGATCAGATCCGCCCGCCGCTCGTCTGCGCCTCTTTTGCTTTCAATATCTAACCCTTTATCTTTCTCGGTCTCTGCGCCGCAAATCCCTAAATGGGCACCATGGGCCTCGTCCACAATCAAAATTTTTCCACGCTCATGTACCACAGCGGCAATTTCCGCCACATCGGAAATAATTCCCTCATACGTCGGGGAAGTAATAACCACCGCCCTGCAGCACGGAAATTGATCCAGAAGCCGTGCAATCTCCTTTGGGCGAATCCCGTCAAAAATATCGTATGCCTGGATCATTTCGGGTCGGTAATAGCGTACCTGCAGTCCCTGCAAAATTGCCGCATGATAAACAGATTTATGACAGTTGCGGGCTAGCAGTATCTCATCTCCCGGCTTTGCCGCCGCCATGACCGCCGCCAATACCCCGCAGGTGCTCCCGTTCACAAGAAAAAATGTCTCATCCGTCCCGTAGAGACGGTTTGCCCTTTTCTGCGCCTCCCAAAGAACTCCTTCCGCCTGATGGAGATTGTCAAATCCAGAGATTTCCGTTATATCAATCCTATAAAAATCCGCCATCTCGCCGCTCAGAGGACTGCGTTTATGCCCCGGCATATGGCAGGGATAAAAATCACTCTCACTGTACGCAGACAGCGCCTGATACAGACTTTCCTCCCCACTCATGAAGCCTGCGCCCCATGACCCTTGTGAACGCCGACCGTCTCCATCAAAGAACAGTATTTGTCTGCCGCCGTCACAACCCACGCTTCCCTGCAGGTGGGCGGTACTACCGACAAGGGCCACATATGCTTCTTTATAATCTCGCGCTGAATATCATTCAGCTGATATTCCTTCTCCGCATTCCGAAGAGCTGTGGCCGGATGATGAAAACCATGCAGACGCTGTCTGTGCGCCAGATATTCCTTATCATGCCAATCATATAGAAAATAGTCATGCAAAAGAGCACCCCGAATCAGGTCATGCTTGTTACAGCCAATCCCCAGTTTTTTATTCAGAAGAAGACTGTAACGCGCCACATCCATACAGTGATTATGCACCGTCATTGTGCCATGCTGAATATGCGCCCTTGTGCTCCTGAAGTTCTCCGACTGTAAAATATCCTCTCCGTGCTCCTTAAGCAGCCTGTGGATTCTCTTCTGCCGCTCATAGAACCTGCGCAGGCGTTCCCTGCGCCTTTGTCTGAAACCCTCCAACAAATTCATACCGTCTCTCTCCCATTGCAAATATTATAATATTATATACATAGTACCTCAACTTTTGAGCCGATGCCCGTTGTATTCATATTACCCCTGTTCTATCAACTCATGCAAGACCTTCGCCCGATGCGCCCATGTATGCCCCGCTTTTGCCATCTCATAGCCGCTGTCCGCGATCCTCTGCATACGATCCGCATCCCCTAACAATTCTTTCGCGATCTCCGGCAGCCTTTTCATATCCGAAAGAGAATAGATACTACAGTCCGTACCGTCATGCAGAATCTCATCCAGATACACACTGCTGTCCGTCAGGCAGACAGCTCCGTTTAACATGGTATTAAAAATTCTGTCGTGAGCGCCATCTTTAAACCAGGGCATGACATTGAGGGAAAGTTTCGTCTGGCACAGCTTTTTCAGACACCCTTCTGAGTTCAGGTTATTTCTGATCATCAGGTTTTCCGGGTGCTTACACTCCAGAAGATCCCAACCGTCGCCAAACACATACACTTTCATTCCCGCGTCCACCAGTTCCTGCACCGCCCGTCCCCTGAACGTGTACCGCACATACAAATCGATAAAGGTAAGCGCCGCCATAACCTTTTTTAACTCTTCCTCCGGCACCTCGCCAAGCTCCGCTTTCAAATGCGCCTCCGCCACCTCCTCCACTGTCTTATGTGGATTGGACAAAAGATCTTCTATCATGTCGCGGTAAAACTTCGTATACTCATCGTCGATCCTTGTAATATACTTGTCAAACGTGGAAGGCCTGCAATAGTTCCCCACCATGGTCACATCATATTTGCGGTATGCAAGCGGCACATTCGTCTTGTTGGGATATAACTGCGTGCCTGCAAGCGGCAGAAAAGGGCCGGTCCGTATCTCTGGGAAAAACCGTTTCATGTAAGCCTCGTGATTCCTGTCAATGCTGATATGGCAATAATTTTTCGGCACCTTTTCCAAAAAATGATGATAGTACATAGGATGATCCACCACAATGTCAAAGCTCGGAATGCGAAGCGCCTCCCACATCAGCGTATCGTTTTCATCCAGAAAATATTCCTCACCGCTCATCCCATGAAAATTAAAATTAATAAGCGCCGTATTGTCCTTCTCAAAAAACTGAAAAAACTTCTGCGAGCTCTCCCAAGGTCTACTCAGGTCATAGATAAAAACCTCATGCCCCATCTCTTTCATCGCTTCCGCAATCTGTATGGAAAAATACCCCTGCGTCTCGATATCCCCTGTAAAAAACAACAGCTTTTTCATGTCAATTTCCATCTCCCCGTATCTGTCGCCAGACAAAGCCTATGCCGCTTCTTTCTCTCTGGCTTCTCCCTTATCCCTGTAAAACGCCATCGTTAAAACTGCACAACATATAAAGCTAGATGCCGCCACCACAACCGCCTTCATCAGGTTAGCCGGCTCTTCGGTGCTGTAGAACATCAGGATTGAAGGAATGCTCGGAAACGTATAGATATAAGCGTGAACCGTGATTGCCCCCTGTAGCACCCCCGCTATCATACAGCCCAGAATATTGGCTGCCGCCGGTGTTTTTTCTTTCAGGCAGATGCCGAAGATGGAGGGTTCTGCGATACCCGGAATGAGCGCCGTAACCATGGCGCTTAACGCCATAGACTTCTTTTCTTTCTCCTTTGTTTTCAAAAATACGCCCAGATCGCAGCCCGCCAGTCCCATATTGGAGATAAACAGCGCTACCATGATACCGTAGTCCACTCCCGTCAGTCCGATCTGCGTGATTGCCAGAGTCATGAAAATCCAATGCATACCGGTAGATACCAAAAAAATCGTAAGGCCTGCAAAGACACCCCATGCCACAACAGGTACTCTGTCCTGCAGCATGTTTAGCGCTTCTGCCAGACCATTGCTGATCAGGCTCACCGCCGGTTCAATCACCAAAATTCCCAAAAGCGCCGTAACAAAAATTGCGCACGCCGCCAACAGATAAGGCTGTAAACTTTCTTTGATCACCCGTTTAAAAAATCGCACAATATGAGACATGCAGAAAACCAACAAAATAATTGGTATCACACTGTACGCATAAGTCGCAGGCACTACCGGAATCCCCGCAAACGTGACCTTCTCACCGCTTTCCATAAGCGCCGCAAAATCGGGAAGGAGAAGCACACACACACTGACAATTGCAAACATCGGGTCTGTCTCAAAATGCTTCGCGGCGGAATAGGCAACCATAACCGGCAGAAAATAAAATGGGGTCGTGGCGATCGCCGATAAAATAACTTCCGTCGTACCTGTCAAAATATGGGCTGCCGAAAGCAGGAGCACAACCATCTTAAAGATACCGCCTGCCAGAACAATCGGAATGATGGGAGCCATACATTCACTGATATGGTCAAATACTGCCGATAGAGATTTTTTAAAATTCACTCGCCGTCCCTCATTTTCTAAGCCATGCACCGCCAATCCTTTTTCCGCACATTTTTATTCCGCATTTTCTATGGATTATATCGGCCAAATGACAAATTTTCTGTACTTATAAACGCAGTGCCTTCTTCTCCCTTTCAGGTAAATTACTCCCCTTCCAGTTCCGTCAGATATCGTCTGGCTGTCTTCTCCCACTGCCCTCCCGGATTCGTCTCCAGATAAGCTTTCACTTCCTCGATATAAGGCTCTTTGTCCTCGGAAATCTTTCCCTTCACATAGGCGAGATAGGCATAGGCGAACTCCCAACGGTCGTCAAATTCCTCTTCGTAATCATGGTCAAAGTAAAGGTCTAAAAACTCGCCCTCAACACCAAACAGCATTTCCGAATTTTCTATACTGTCCATCCGGTAGGACAGGGAGTGCACCCTGTGGTCATGCGCCAACCCAACAAACCTGACAAAACAGAACGCCATACAAATAAAAAATACAATCGTAAACAGAACTATCAGCACATAATATTTCGTTTTATCCTTGCTTCCCGCTTTACTTTCCAAAATATTCTTCCATCCTCTCCTTGGTGACAGCTTCCACATCAATGCTTCCGTCCAACACAAACTGGTCTCCATATTCCAGTCCCTTCAATGTCTCAATTTCTTCCTCTGTCAACCGATAGTAATTTTTTAAATAACCGTCGACCTCCCGGATCAGATCCTGTCTGACCGCGCTGTTCTCATTATCCGCCCCAAAGTCGTAAAAAATTTGAATCGAGGTCAGCTCTGTGTCTCTGAGAGAGGGATAGTTATTTCCCGCATCCATGGCCTCCATGGATTGCAGCACGCTCGTCAAAACAAGACTGTATGAATAAATATCATTAAGATCCTGCGAATACTCCGGATAGTTTTTAAACAGCTCGCCCGTAGGGTCTGTGTTGGAAGCAAGAAGATACGCGCGTATGTACTGTTTCTCATTGAGATATCGCGACAGCATTTCTTTATTTTTCTCTAGACGCGGCCCCGTTACCTGATATGACGACCGGGGGCCAAAGCGGTATTGATAAAAAGTAATAAACCCAAATGAAAAGAGAATAATTGCAAGAAACACAATTCCCAGTTTAATCGTCAAATGCTTAAGCACCTGACTGCTTCCGGTCTCCAAAAGCTCATCCCTTTTCTGCTCATAAGCAGCATCATAGGTTTGAAGTTCTTTGGCCAATTTCAAAGCCGTTTCATTTACCGTACCACAATAGGGACACCTCAACTGATCGCTGGCAAATTCAGCGCCGCAGTTTGTACATTTCATCTTCTAATCCTTCCTTCTTCAATATTTCTGTTTCCCGCTCCACTTCCTCTTCTAACGCTGCCTCTATGGCATCATCAGTCTCATAAATTTGAAAAAATATATCGTCACTCCGCATATTGTAGTCTTCCGCAAGCGTTTGATAGATCCATAACATTTCCTCCGTATCGCCGGTCTCAAAGGCCTCGTCAAACAGCGGCGGAAACGTATGCAGATACCACGCCGTGCGATATAAGAAATAGTCAGGCGCACCAATATAATCCTCGCACTCATAAACCAAATATTGTTCGAGCTGATCCCAGTCTTCTTTCTGATACGCTTTACGCAAATCATGAGACAACCCGTCCATTTCTCCCCGCATCCGGGCTTCCTCTATTTTATCCGGTATATTAAAAAAGAAAAAAAGACCGAACAGAACAAACAAAACAAACAGTGTAACCGCGGCGATAATGCCTAGCTTTTTAGGGACTGCCGTTGTCTGTGCCTGTGCCTTTTGTACTTCCGCTATTTTCTGATCCGTTTTCTCTCTGCTTAAATCAATCAATTCTCTGCCGCAATAAGGGCAAAATACCGTTCCCTGTTCCGGAATTGACGCGCCGCAGTTAGGACAAGTTCTTATAATTTTAATATTTTCCATCTTTTTCCCTGTTATTTTTACCATTAGTATTCGATTTATTATATCGTATAAATACACAGCCTTCCACTGTTTTTTCATAAAATACAAATAAAAGGAAACACTTTTAAAGTGCTTCCTTCCAAATAAATAATGCCCAGAACCGGAATCGAACCAGTGACACGAGGATTTTCAGTCCTCTGCTC
>CAMXPV010000031.1 GCA_947245585.1 uncultured Lachnospiraceae bacterium
ACCGCCGTCCGTGGTCTTCCATCCCGCAAACTGCCAGTCCGGTTTTTCAGGGTCTGCAGGTTTGTCCGCCTTTTGACCGCTTGCAACGCTCTGCGGACTCTGGGGTGTGTCCGCCCCATAGGCGGTTGTCCCATCATAAAAGGTAACGGTGTAATAAGTAGTTGGTATATCTTCCGTCCACTTGGCGTAAATCTTTGTGCCTGTCGCTGTGATGGGTGTCGCCGCAAAGTTAAATGCATCATCCCCGTCCTTTGTCGTTACCCACTTGTCAAAGGTATGGTCTGGCTTTGTGGGATTAGTGGCAGGCTCGGTCACACGCCCGACATCCTTTAAGATGATCTGGGGTTCCCATGCCGTACCGTCTCCATATGTATGTTCGTTACCGTCGTCGTCAACATAACAGAAGATAGCCGTGTAATAATTCACGGGATCGATAGAAGGAACATCTGCGTCTGCTACCGTCACGGTAACGCCTGTGTCCATGCCTTTTGTGGCAAAATCGCTAGCCGCTACTTCCGTAACATCGTAAACCGTATAGGTTCCTGTCTCCACCGCATCCAGATCGGTCACAAAAGTCGCACCGCTGTCTTTTGTCAGGGCGAAGGTGCGGTTGTGGTCTGTCCATGGTTTTTCGTCTTTTTGGACAGTTATGGTTACTTTCTGGGTGGGCACGGTAGTTTTTGTCCACTTGGCATAAATCTTCATTCCTGTCGCTGTGATGGGTGTCGCCGTGAAATTAAATTCGTCATCCCCATCCTTTACCGTTACCCATTTGTCAAAGGCATGGCCCTCTTTTGTGGGTCTGGTGGCAGGCTCTGTCACGCGCCCGGCTGTCTTTAAGATAGGTTGAGGTTTCCATGCCGTTTCGTTTCCATATGTATGCTCGTTACCGTCATCGTCAACATAACAGAAGGTAACGGTATAGTAATTCACGGGATCGGTAGAAGGAACATCTGCGTCTCCTACCGTCACGGTAACGCCTGTATTCATGCCCTTTGTCGCATATTCATCAGCAGCTAACCCTGTAACATCATAAATAGCATAGGGTTCCGCCGCCTTTTCCACCGCATTCAGATCGGTCACAAAGGTTGTGCCGTCCTTTGACAGAACGAAGGTGCGCTTGTGGTCTGGCCATGGGTTGTCGTCTTTTTGGACGGTTATGGTTACTTGGTGGGTAGCTGTTACTACCGGCGGCTCTTCGGACGGCTCTTTCAAAGACCAACCGTACCATTTACCATCATTTGGATTATCTGCCGGGTTATTGTCATTTTTCGCGGCCTCTTCAAAAACCGCCTTTGCATTTCTATAAGGTTTTCCTATTAAATCTTTCCCCTTCTCATCAACAAAATGAATATATCTCTCATACCCATCATTTGGAAATGCGTCTGTCCCGACTTTTGGAAACTGATATTCTCCATTTGATAGTATGACAATGTACATGTCATTCAAGCTGCCGTAATCTTTTCTGCAGTAAAATGCCCCTCCCCTATACTTGTCAGGTTGCCCGTGCTCTCTACACTGGATAAACTTCTACAACCAAAAAATGCCGACTCCCCTATGCTTGTCACGCTGTCTGGGATCTCTATACTGGTTAAAATAGTATGTTGTTCAAATGCACTCGTCCCTATACTTGTTACGCTATATTCATTTCCATCCAAATCTTTGATTTTGGACGGAATATTTATCTCTCTACCTAGCGGATTGTTAAACTGCTGACATACTTCAACTTCCCTTGTATCTCCATCCTCCTTGGTTATCTTATATTTAAGCGTCTGTCCCTCATAAGTATATGTAAACGTATCCCCAACCGCACGTGCCTCTACGCCCTCATCCGCCAGTGTCTCAATCCTCTCATCTTCCTCCAAGCCCTCTTCTCCCGCAGGTTTTACCCCCTCCCCTGCATTCTGGACACATTTTGTATAATCCGCCGCACACACGGGGCACTCCGTATTCACCGCATCTTCCACGCACTTTGTATCGCAGATGCACTTGTCCTGTTCATCCCTGTCTCCCTGCTGATCTCCGGTATTTTCATTTTCCTCCGGATTCAGGTTGTCTGCGCCGCCGTTATTGTTTTCCGCATTGCCGCCCTGCGCATTGCCATTACGATTATTCTCTGTATTTCCGTTAGCTGCGCCACCCTGCACAAAGCCATTTTCACCATTCTCTGTACTGCCGCCGCCCGCTTCACTTCCGCTATCTGAGGTATCTGTATCGGTCTTTTCAGAGGATATCTCCGTCTGCGGCACATCGCCTTCTTCCGCCAACACAAAAGCGTGGCTCTGTCCCGCCAGTAAAGCCACGGTCAGCGCCACCGCTATCCTTCTGTATACCCGGTTTCTTCTCTTAAGCATTTCGCTTCCCCTCCCAAAATGATCTCTATTTCTATCCTTCCGTCACATTCTGTAAAAACTTTATCTTTTTATTATACAGCAAATTACAACAATCTAGCAATAAATTCCTACTATTTGTCTAAACCGTTATACTTTTGCTTTTCACTCCCCCGTCAGCCTCACAAACTTCTCATAATGCTCCGGCTTAAACATCTTCCTGTAGAGCGCATCCAGCGCCCCCACGGAAGCGTTCCCCCGCTTTTCCTTCCCCAAAGGCTTGTAGAGCACGCTGTAATCCACGCCGAACAAAACGGAGCGCAGCGCCGTCATCTCACAGCCGCAGGAACGGTAAAAAGAAATCCGCCTTTCCCTTGTCAGCCGCTGCTTTTCATTCTCCGCCGCCGAAACCCGCTCCGACTCGATATACAACCCGTCGATTTCCGGCCTCTCCTCCCCAAAATACCTCTCAAAAAGGGAAAAGGCCTGATGGCCGAGCCCGCCGCCCCGTCTGTCTTTCAAAATCGCGAAATAATCGAGGAGCGCGCACCTTGTCTCCCTGCAGAGAATGAAGACCGCATAGCCGAGAAGCCCTTCCTCCCCGTAAAGTCCCAGAGAAAAGCCGTAGCCCGCCTCCATACTTCTCAGAATATGGCTCAAGGGCTTTAGCTCATCCGACGGAAAATCCTGTTCCATATAAGTGTGGTAGATTTCTGTGATTTCCTCTTTCGCCAAAACTTTTATGCTGTAAGACATCTGTTCCCTTCCGCCTCTCATTTAGTTTACATAATTTTATCTATCCCCATACCCCTTCACATACACAAAGCTTTCCCCGCCATTGTCCCTGCCCATCCGGTACGCCGGGTCAAGCACCGCGTCCACAAAATCCTGCCCGCCCGCCTCCACAGCTTTCACGGGCAGGCCCAGGGCACGCTCCACATCCTGCACGGTAATATCGTCCAGAAAGACCTGCTCCCCGCTCCGTAACATATTGGAGGGAATCAACAGGGTTTCCCCCAAATCCTCTCCGGCCTGCTGCCGCTCTCTCAGTTGGGCAATCAGATCCTGCCCCGTGACAAGCCCCGCCACGGTGATCGTCTCCCCGAAGAAATCGTTGCGGATGGCCTGCACATGAATCGTCAGTCCGGGACACAGCGCCTGCATCCTGTCCGCCGCCTCCCGAATCACCGAGAAAGCCAGCTTTCCCGTGGCCATCGTAAGCGAGCGTTTGACTCTCCCCAGTCTTTGTTGACTATTTCGGTCATCATCCATCATCCGGAGCGCTTCCGCAAACTCCTCCCGAAAGAGCCGCATCATGCCCACGCCGTTCTCCAGTTGGATGTAGCCATCGTACCGCTCCTCCTCGGGAAAATCCCGTTCGGCCAACAGATAGAACTCGTCGCTAGCGTGGACGAAATGTAGACCGTACCGGTCAAAACAAGTCTTCTGATAGGACTCTATCATATCGACGATCCGCTCCGCCTCCTCCTTGGTAAACAGCTCCAGCGGATAAAGCCCTTCCCGAAATTTGCTCAGTCCCGCGGGCACCACCGAGACACTGCGCATAAAGGGCAGATACTTCATCAAGTCCTCGATGCTGCGCCGCAGTTCCTCCCCGTCATTGACCCCCTTACAGCAGACGATCTGGCCGTTCATCTCCACATGCCCCTCGTAAAAACGGTCCAGATACCGCAGCTTTTCCCCCGCGAAGCGGTTGTGCAGCATCTCACAGCGCAGGGCGGGGTTGGTGGTCTGGACGGAAATATTGATGGGCGCAAGCTGCATTTTGATAATGCGCTCCACGTCATGGTCACTCATATTGGTCAGGGTGATGTAATTGCCCTGCAAAAAAGAAAGCCGGGAATCGTCGTCCTTAAAGTACAAGGTTTCCCGCATCCCCGGCGGCATCTGGTCAATAAAGCAGAAAATACACTTGTTGGTGCAGGAACGGTAACCGCTCATCAGATCGCTGTCAAATTCCACGCCAAGCTCCTCGTCGTAGTCCTTGTCGATCTCCAAAAGCCACTCCTCGCCGTCCGCTTTGCGCACAAGCACTTCCACATACTCGTCCTTCATCAGATACCGGTAGTCGAACACATCCTCTATTTGATTGTCATTTACGGCAAGAATCTCATCCCCCGCCTCAATGCCCATTTCCTCCGCAATGGAACCGAGAATCACCTTTCTCACCACATGTTCTGTCCCGCTCAAAACTTCTTTCCCCATTTCCTGTTTTTGGCGCGCCGGCCTCACCAGTCGGAATCCCAGTCATCGTAACCGCTAGACGGTGAAACGCTCACGAAAGCCCATGCAAGCACAAAAAATCAGGACTACTACAATGCTTTGCATAATCAGGCCTTTTACGCCGTATCGGAGCCATTTCAAAGAATTCTGCGGCTTCCCCGGCCTCATGTGGCTCCTCTGCACGTCCACCCGCTCTTTGATCTTTACATATAACTCGTTGACCGCATAAGCCTCGTCGTTTCCCTCATAACGTATGGCCCGGGTGCCGTCCGCCTTATTTTTGTATACGACAAAATTGCCGGTAGCCTTATCCTGATAAATACCGAAGGCTTTCGCGCCCCGGTAATCCTCACCGATAAACACCCGCATATCCTGTAAGGGCAGATTGTGCGCCTGACACCATGCCCGCAGCTCCTCTATGGTTGCCGGCACGCCGTAGGCCGTCCTCTTTACCCGCTTATTTGCCGCCCCGCAATAAGGACACTTCTGTTCTGTCTCCGGAATCATCTGTCCGCAGTATTCGCATGGTATTTTCATAAGTCCTCTTTCCCTGTTGTTCTTCTGTTCTCATTATACAGGGAATCCATACAAAAATGCAATTCTTCATAGGAACTTTTGCAATTACTCTTCGATCACCGAATACTGCATCATCTCATACAAAAGTTTCGTCCCCTCCGCAATTTCCGGGGGAAGCAGGGCGCGGGCCACGAGCTTCACGTCCTCATCCTCCCCGTCAATGCGCTTCAAATTCGCGTAATCTCCGTCAATGCTTTCTACCACATAGCGAAACGTATACATACCTGTCAACCTCCCACTGCTTTCAGACATCCGCCGACGCCGTCAAACTCCCCGGCCGCCGCCAAACGCCCTCTGGCAACAGTATACGCCAAACAGTCCAAAAAAGCTACATGATCCCCACCATCTTTCCGACCCAGTACAACAGCCCCAACACCCAACTGGTAAAAATACCGTACAGAATCACCGGCCCCGCAATGGTAAAAATCTTACACCCGATGCCGTAAACCTGTCCCTCCTTCTGATATTCGATGGCCGCCGAAGCCACGGAGTTTGCAAATCCGGTAATCGGCACGAGGGCACCCGCGCCGCCCCACTCCACACACTTGTTATAAAAGCCGAACCCCGTGAAGGCCACGCTGAGAAGCACCAAAAGCATGGAGCACCATGCACCCGCCGTCTCCTTGTCAAGCCCCATCACGTTAGTGGCATAATTTAAAATCCCCTGTCCGATCACGCAGATCAGTCCGCCTGTGACAAAGGCCTTCGCCATACGGGCAGACATGCTGTATTTGGGTGTTGTCTTTTCCACATGCTGCTGATACGCCTTCTCCTTTTCCTCCTGTGACTGCGCCGTATTTTCTACCGCCTGTGTATTGCTCATCTGTCTTCCTCCTTTTTAAAATAAATGCTGCGTAAAATAGATCAGGCTCCCCGCCAGTTTTCCAAGCGCCACCGCCAAAATGGCCACGCCCAACCCGTGCCGGAACCCGATCCTTCTTGCAAAGACGGGAATGGTATTGAGCATTTCCGCAATGGCCAAAGCCAGACACCCCACAAAAATGCCCGCAAACAGGCCGAACACAATCTGAATCAGCGTTCCGGCAAGATTCCACACACCCTCTGTCGCGCTTCCGAAAATCTCATGGAGCCTCACGTAATCCCCGATTTTGCCCCACTCGCTGTAGATGCTCAAAAAACTGCCCACGAGGGTGCCCCATATCACAGCCTCCTCCAACACAAACACTTTTTTTGCCACGTGCATCTTTCCCGCAAACCGGGGGATCAGTCCCACGGAAATCAAAACCGTAAACACGCCCGCCGACACAATCAGCCCGGCGCTCACCCCGATCACCGCCAAAAGAACCTGTCTAAGAAACATCGATTGTCTTCCCCTCCCTGTCCGCCGTCGCAATCAGCGACTGGTTCACATCCTTCTCATAGATCCGCATTTCCACCTCAATGGGCGTGGGATCCTTGGTGATCCTTCTGCCGCCGATATGATTAAAAAAGACAATGATGCCGACCGCAAGCCCCACAGAGTAGGCCAATTCCAGAACACCGTACCCATCGCTTGGCGCGCCCATGACCATCTCATAGATTTTTGAAAATACATTGCTGATGCCGATATCATTGTGAAAGGCCATGATCGTAAATCCGGTGCCGAAAAAACTGATCAGCGCCACAAAGGCCAGCTTACACCACTGCGCAAATCCCTTGTGCCTGTCCACGTCGATCCACTCCACCACCACGTCCGTCTCTCCCAGATTCTCCACGCTCGCGCCCGGACATGCTTTCTCGATCTCCTCAATGACCCTGAGTATGCTGATGACCTGTCTTTTGCGCTCCCCCTCCTGAAACTTCCACAACCTGAGAGATTTTGCCTTTGCAAGGATATGGGAATCCGAGCAGGTCAGCGTGGCAATATCCTTAACGCACACCTCCGGCTCCTGCACCTCCACATTCTGTTCCGCTTTCAGATAAATTGTCGCGCTATTAGTTGACATAACTTCTCCTGTTTTTCCATATTGCCGTCTCCCGGCAGCAAATTTATAGAGGATATTATAAGAAGTTTTTTTTATTTTATACGTTCCGTGTCTATGTTATACTTTCTGTATGTGATGACAATGAGCAGCGCGAAAGCGCGTGTTTGCAAGTTTTCTTTTTTGGGGAGGTAAAAATGAAACCGGACAAACTTCTTTTTGGCGCGGCCTACTACGACGAATATCTGCCCGTAGACCGCATCGAAACCGATATGGAAATGATGAAAAAAGCGGGGATGAATGTGATCCGCATTGCGGAATCCACCTGGAGCACCTGGGAGCCGCAGGACAACGTTTTTGATTTCACCCATCTGCACCGGATGCTGTCCTGCTCAAAAAAATACGGTATTCAGGTGATTGTGGGCACGCCCACCTATGCGGTTCCCACCTGGCTTGTCCGCAAATATCCGGATATCATTACCGAAACACACGAGGGGCCGGGACGCTACGGCCACAGGCAGAATATGGATATCGCCCATCCCATGTACCTAAAACATGCCGAGCGGATCATCCGCAGGCTGATGGAGGAAGTGCGTCCTTACGGCCACGTGATCGGTTTCCAGCTCGACAATGAAACCAAATCCTACGACACCTGCTCTGTTTACGCCCAACAACAGTTTGTGGACTATGTGCGGACGCTTTTTCACGACGATCTTTCCCTTTTAAACGAAGCGTGGGGACTGGACTACTGGAGCAACCGCATCAATGCGTGGGAGGATTTCCCCGACGTGCGCGGCACCATCAATGCCAGTCTCGGCGCGGCCTACCATAAATTCCAACAAAAACTTGTGTCCGACTTTCTTACATGGCAGAGCGCCATCGTACAAGAATACGCCCGTCCGGATCAGTTCATCACCCATAATTTCGACTACGACTGGCGCGGTTACTCCTTCGGCATGCAGCCGGAAGTCAACCAGTGGGAAGCAGCCAAACCGCTCACCGTGGCGGGCTGTGATATCTACCATCCCTCCGCGCAGGATCTGACCGGCAAGGAGATCGCCTTCGGCGGGGCCATCGCCCGCTCCCTGAAACAGGACAATTATCTGGTTCTGGAGACAGAGGCCCAGGGCTGCCACGGATGGCTCTCCTATCCCGGGCAGCTTCGCCTGCAGGCGTTCAGCCACCTGGCAAACGGCGCAAACTGCGTGGAATACTGGCACTGGCATTCCATCCACAACGCCATCGAATCCTACTGGAAAGGCGTATTAAGCCATAACCTGAAAGAGAACGCCACCTACCGGGAAGCCTGCCTGATCGGGGCGGACTTTGCCAAATATAGTACTCATTTGGTCAATCTAAAGAAGCGCTGTCCTGTGGCAATCCTTCTGGACAATGTCTCTCTGGATGCCCTGCAATGGTTCCCCATCAAGGACGGCCCTGCCTACAATGATGTGTTCCGCTTCATTTTCGACGCTCTCTATGAAAGTAATGTGGAATGCGACATTCTTTCTTCCGAGGATGACATCGACTTATTTAGTCAATACAAACTGTTGATTACACCCGCCCTCTACAGCGTCTCCGACAGACTTACGGATGCGCTGAAAGACTATGTGCAGGCGGGCGGCGTCCTGCTCTCCACCTTCAAAACCGCAGTGGCGGACAGAATGCTGAAAATCTATCACGACGATCTGCCCCACGGCCTGACCGAAGTGTTCGGCATGACCTACGACCAGTTTACGGATGCTGTCAATGTGGGCCTGACCCAACCAGTCGATTTTTCTGCCGATTCCCGCGCCCTCTCCGGCCTAAGTGCACCCTCCGGCAGTGTCAAACACTGGATGGAACTGCTTCTCCCCGAGCAGGCCGAGGCGCTTTCTCTCTACGGCCATCCCCACTGGGGCAGCTGCGCCGCCATTACCGGAAACCGTTTCGGGCAGGGCTACGCCGCCTATCTGGGCTGTTACGTAGACTCTGACATTCTGAAAAAACTGCTGCGCTTCCTCTGCGAGAAGGCGGCCATTGCCATGGAAGAAGCCGTCTATCCCCTAGTGGTCAAGCGGGGCATAAACGGCCAGCATAAAGAAATCACTTACTATTTTAATTATTCCGAAACGCCGCAGGAAACCGTCTACCACGGCCCGGAGGCCCGCGTACTCCTGCACGGAGCCGAAGACTGCTGTGCAAAACGCTTTTGCGACGGCGATTCCGTCAAGCTTGCACGTTGGGACTTCCTGATTTTGGAGGAGGCTTAAAACATGCCGAAAATCTTTTCCTGAAAGGTTCCGCAAAGCTCTTCGTAGGTGGTGTAATTCATCTGGGCGCTGTCCCGAAAGCGCCCGCGCCACTCATCCCGGATGGCATCCGCCAACATTTCGGCGCACGCACTCTTTGTCAAAAGAATCGACGGAAAGATAAAGTAAATCATATACAGATTGATATCCATCTGTTTCCTGCCGCTAATCTTTCCCCTCTTGGAAAAGCGGGCCTCCACAAAATCTGCAAGCGCTGCCGCTACCTGTGCCGCGGCCGCCTGTTGATCCTCAGCGTTCTCCACAATACCGATCATTTCCCGAAGCGTATCTGCATTTTTTTCCTGAAAAATTTCCATGCGCTCCTTGTAAACTTTCTTTTTGATGTGATCCATCATCGCTTCCATATTGTCAAACATTGCTCCTGCCTGCTCTAACATATTTTCTCTTTCCTTTCCGTAAACTTTCCCTTGCACCGCTCTCTCACCTATGCTATAATGAGTCTCGGCGGTTTTCTTATATCCGCCAATCATTGAAGGGGCATAGTTCAAAGGTAGAACAGTGGTCTCCAAAACCATCGATGTGGGTTCGATTCCTACTGCCCCTGTTATTATGACCCGCGAGTCTCGGCTCGCGGATTTTTTCTGCGAGAGGAGATTTCCATGTCAAAAAAATTGATTCCCACGCTTGTTCTTATATTTCTTCTTTCCTGCCTGCTCTGTGCCTGCGGCGAAGAAACGCCTCTTTTGACTCCCACCGACTACGATCTGGACGCGGAGACGGCGCAGACTGTGCGTGGCGTAAAAATCGGCGACGATGCGGAGGCTTTTCTGGCGGCCTATCAGGACTTTGATATCCTGTCCAGCATAAACGGCGGAGACTACCGTTTTATCCCTGCGGAGGAGATCCCCTTTGACACCAGCCTGACCACGATTCTGCCCTCTTTCTTTATCGACGGCGCTGCCATAGACATTGATGCCTTCTGCGAGGACGGCGGTATCGAAAAGGACGGCCTTCTTGCCTTTTTGACGGAGGAGGCATACTTAACTCATCACACCGTGGTTTACCAGTATCTTGTCTTTGAATGGAAGGACGGGGTCATTCAGGACATCCGCTCCGAATCCATGGACTACAACAAGGACGCTTCCTACTACGAGGCGAACTGACTCTCATAAAGCCCTGCATAGAAGCCTTTCTTTGCAAGGAGTGTCTCATGATTTCCCTGCTCGATAATGTTGCCGTCTTTCATGACTAAAATCACATCCGCTTCCCGTATGGTGGAAAGTCTGTGCGCCACAATAAAACTGGTTCTCCCCTTCATCATCGTGGCAAAAGCCTTCTGAATCCGAATCTCCGTTCTCGTGTCGATGGAGGAAGTCGCCTCATCCAAAATCAGCATAGGCGGCAGACAGAGCATCACTCTGGTAATACACAAAAGCTGTTTCTGTCCCTGGGACAGACTGCCGCCGTCCTCTCCGATCACCGTATCATACCCTTTGGAAAGCCTCTTAATAAAACTGTGGGCATGGGAAGCCTTCGCGGCCGCAATCACTTCTTCCTCTGTGGCATCCGGCCTGCCCATCACGATATTCTCACGGATCGTTCCGGCTTTCAGCCAGGTCTCCTGCAATACCATACCATAGTTTTCCCGCAGACTCTTTCTTGTCACCTCGCGGATATCCGCACCATCCACACAAATTTTTCCCTGATCTACATCATAGAACCGCATGAGCAGATTGATCACCGTGGTCTTTCCGCAGCCTGTGGGCCCCACAATGGCCACCCGCTGCCCCGGTTTCACTGCCAGATTGAAATCCGTAATCAGCTTCCTGTCCGGCACATAGGAAAAATCCACATGGGAAAGTTCCACCCGTCCTTCCACATCCGTAAGCGCCGCCGCATTCTCCGGCTCAGGAACCTGGGGTTTTTCCTCAATCAGGGCAAAAATCCGGGCCGCACAGGCCAAAGCGTTTTGCAATTCCGTCACCACGCCGGAAATCTCATTAAAGGGCTTCGTGTACTGGTTCGCGTAGGAGAGGAAACAGGAAAGCTGTCCCACGCTGATCCCTCCGCGGATGGCAAAGAGCGCGCCCGCCACCGCCACGCCTGCATACACCAGATTGTTGACGAATCTGGTGGAAGGATTCGTGAGGGAAGAAAAGAAGATGGCCCGCAGGGAGCAATCCCCCAACCGCTCGTTGATCTCGTCAAACTGCGCAAGAGCCTCATCCTCGTGGGAAAATGCCTGCACCACTTTCTGGTTCCCTACCATCTCCTCGATCAGGGCCGTCTGCTCTCCCCTGGTCTGCGACTGTAAATGGAACATGGTAAAGGTTTTCTTGGCGATAAAGCCGGCGACAAAAAACGACAGCGGTGTCACCAGGACAACGACACCCGTGACAGCTACATTGATACTGAGCATAAAGGCCAAAGTGCCGAGGATGGTAATCACACCGGTAAAAAACTGTGTAAATCCCATCAACAAACCGTCCGCAAACTGGTCCACATCGGCAATCACACGGCTCACCACCTCTCCGTAGGAGTGGCCGTCTATATACTTTAAGGGCAGAATCTCGATCTTTCTAAACGCTTCATTCCGGATATCCTGCACGATCCGATAGGTCATCTTGTTGTTACACACATTCATAATCCACTGGGCCGCCCCCGTCAGCAGGGCAACAATGACCATCTGCCTGAGTATGGCAAGCACACCCGGAAAGTCCACCTGCATCGGTTTCACCGCCAAGTCAATGACCCTTCCGGTCAATATCGGGAAATATAAGGTCAACGCCACAGTCACACTCGCCATGACAACGGATGCCGCCAGATACAGCCAATATTTCCTGATATAGCGCAGGACCTTTATAAAGGTTTCCTTCTGTCCCATTCTGTCATCCTCCTGATCCCTTACGTCCGTGGGTATTGGGAATAATAGATTTCCTGATAGACCTCACAGCCCGCAAGCAATTCTTCGTGGGTTCCACACCCGGCCGCTTCCCCGTCTTCCAACACAATGATCTGATCCGCATGCATAAGGGAGGAAGCCCTCTGAGATACGATAAAAACTGTCGTCTCCCAGTCTAGCGCCTTGAGCGCTTTTCTAAGGGCGGCATCCGTGGCGTAATCCAAAGCTGACGCACTGTCATCCAGAATCAAAATCTCAGGCTTTGCCACCAATGCTCTCGCTATGGTCAGCCGCTGTCTCTGTCCGCCGGAGAAATTTCGTCCCTCCTGCGCCACAGGCGCATCCAAACCGCCCTCCTTGTTCTCCACGAACTCCTTGGCCTGCGCCGCCGCCAAAGCCTCCCAGAGCTCCTCGTCCGTGGCTGCTCCATTGCCCCACAGCAGATTCTCTCTTATGGTGCCGCGAAAGAGCACCGCTTTTTGCAGCACCACGCCGATCTTTTGCCGCAGTTCCTCTATCCCGTAGCTTTTCACGTCCCGGCCGTCTATCCGCACCGCGCCCTTTGTCGCGTCGTAAAACCGGGGAATCATATGAACGAGAGAAGACTTACCCGAGCCAGTGCCGCCTATGACGCCCACCGTCTCTCCCCTTTTCACCTTCATGTCAATGTCGCAGAGGGATTCCGCACCGGCTCCCTCGTAGGTCAGATGCACATGGTCAAATTCCACGGCAAATTCCGATCTGCCTGCCCCGCCGCGTCCGCCTGCCGCTTTCTCTTTTGCCGCCACACCGCCGGGCGCGTCCGCCGCCAATTCCTCCCACCGCATGGAGCTTTCCACCTCAAAGATCGACTCAATCCGGTTGGCACAGGCCAGCGCCTTGGTGATAATAATAATCAGGTTTGCCAGTTTGATCAGCTCCACCAGAATCTGAGACATATAGTTGACCAAAGCCACCACCTGCCCCTGGGAAATCATGGCCTCGTTTACCCGAACCGCCCCGGTGTAGAGCAGAATCACGGTGGCCACATTGATGATAATATATGTGACCGGATTGGTCAGCGCAGATATCCTGCCCACCATCAGCTGCAGATTTGCAAGGGTCTCCGACTTATTTTCAAAGCCTTCGATCTCCTCCTCCTCCTTGTGGAAGGCGCGGATCACTCTTGCCCCCGTAAGGTTTTCCCTCGTGGCTCCCAACACCGCGTCCAGACCGGCCTGCACCCTTTTATACATGGGCATGGTAATGATCATGATCCCAAATACCACAACGGCCAAAACAGGGATCGTCACCGCAAAGATCAGAGCCCCCTTCACATCAATGAGAAACGCCATAATCATCGCGCCGAACACAATAAAGGGGGACCGCAAAAATAACCGCAGCACCATGTTGACACCGTTCTGCACCTGATTCACGTCAGATGTCATCCGCGTGATCAGTGTGGAGGTTCCAAGCGTGTCGATCTCTGTAAAAGAAAGGCCCTGAATATGGTCAAAGAGCGCATGTTTCAGTTTCGTGGAAAATCCCACCGCCGCCTTGGCCGCAAAATACTGGGCCGTGATGGAACAGGCAAGCCCGACCAGCCCCAACACCACAAGGAGAAGGCCCTGCCGCAGCACAAAACCGGCATTTGCCTCCCCGATGCCATTGTCGATGATGTCCGCCATCACAAAGGGCACAAACAGCTCAAACATGGCTTCTAGCATCTTAAAGAGCGGCGCACAGACCGACTCCTTCTTATAATCTTTTAAATAAACCAACAGCTTTTTCATTGCAGGTACTCTCCCGTCTGTTCCCTGATTTCCTCGCATATCTTTTGCACCTGTCGGGAAGGCGCATACCGCTCCTCCGGGTAAAGCACCTGGTGGAGCTGTCTCACGTTTTCCTCCAGATCAACCGGAATCACACAGCTGCCCTTACTTCCCACATTGGCGCCGGCCCGGCCGCCCTCAAAGGGAAATCCGTCGCTCTCCGTCACCCGGTAGCCAGTCACATTTCCGAGAACACTCAAAATCTCATTCACATCCAGAGAAGTTTCCACTTGGGGAAGCACGGCATTAACCATATCAGTCAATGTGCCGATGGATGCGCCATTCGCCTTCTCCATCATCGCCGCCAGGACCTCTCTCTGTCTCTGGGCACGCCGGAAATCATCTCCCTTTGTATATCGTATCCGGCAGTAGGCCGTAGCCTGCATACCATTTAAAAGCTGTCTGCCGCTCTTTTCAACCGGTGTATAGTCCACACCCAACTCCTCCGCCATGCAGAGCTGATAATTATTGAGGTGGGAAATCTCGGCCTCCGTGATCTCCATCTCTATGCCGCCTAGCGCATCGACCGCGTCCATCAATCCCGAAAACCCGATGGTGATATAGTCGGTAATATCCAGATCCAGATTCATATTGAGCATGTTAATCGCCTGCTCCGGTCCACCCTGCGCGTAGGCCGAGTTACATTTATTGTATGTGTCGTTGCTCAGATTTAAATAGGTATCCCGAAACACGGAAATCAGTTTAATCTCCTGCGTATTCTGATTGATACTTGCAATCATGATCGTGTCGCTTCTGGTTCCTCTCCCCAGTTCCCCATCCCGCGCATCTACGCCAAAAAGCGCGATATTGCGGTAGCTTGCGGGTTCCTCTTCCTTCTCCTTGACCTTTGTCTTTTGTGTCTCATCGGTTTTCTTCCTGATGATCTCGTCGTTGATCCGGATCTTTTCCTCGTTGATTGCCCTGTGATTTACCTCTTCCGTCATGGTAATGACCAAAACCATCACACCGACGGCGATAAACAACACGACGATCTCCACGATCAGAAGCGGAATATTCCCCAAAAAACCGTGTTTCCTCTTATCCATACTGACTCCTTTGTCAGGTCTGTCTTCCCATTGGTACTGTCACAATTTTCTTTTGAAAAAAACGATTCAAATTATCGTAACACATAAACGGCCCTAAATCAAGTCGATGGCATCCCTCACGGTCCTGACTCCGATCACATGCATTCCCTTTTGTTCCTTAATCTGTCCCGCGTTGACCGCCGGCAGAATGCAGGTAGTAAACCCGAGTTTTGCCGCCTCCGCCACACGCCCCGCCGCCTGTGAAACACCGCGCACCTCACCGCTTAACCCAATTTCCCCAAAGGCAATGGTCTTCTCGTCTATCACCCTGTTCTTGAAACTGGAAGCAACTGCCATGACAACGCCCAGATCAATGGCCGGCTCCACGATTCGCATACCTCCCGCCAAATTCACATAGGCATCGCAGTCGGACATCTGCAGATTCAGCCTTTTCTCCAAAACTGCCATCAAAAGATTCAGCCTGTTAAAATCCATACCGGTGGCCTGTCTTCTTGGAATCCCAAAATTGCTGTGGCACACCAAAGCCTGGATTTCCAGTAAGATCGGCCTTGTCCCCTCCATGGAACAGGACACCACGGAGCCGCTTGCCCCCTCCGGTTTTCCGCTCAACATAAACTCGGAGGCATTTTTCACCTCGGTAAGCCCCTCCTCCTTCATCTCAAAGACCCCGATCTCGTTGGTGGAGCCAAAACGATTCTTCACACCGCGCAGAATGCGGTAGGAGGCGTGTCTGTCCCCCTCAAAATAAAGCACCGTGTCTACCATGTGTTCCAACACCCTGGGGCCTGCCACCGTCCCCTCCTTGGTCACATGCCCCACGATCAGAATGGACACGCCGAGTCCCTTGGCCAGCTGCATCAGCACACTGGTGGATTCCCGCACCTGGGACACGCTTCCCGGCGCAGAGGAAATCTCTTCGCGGTACATGGTCTGAATCGAATCAATGACGGCCACCGCCGGCATTTCTTTCCGGATCGTCCGCTCCACCGTCTCCAGATTCGTTTCGCACAAAAGCTTGAGATCATCCGAAAACTCCCCGATGCGGTTGGCCCGGATCTTGATCTGCTGTAAAGATTCCTCACCCGATATGTAAAGAATCTTCCGGCCATCCGCCGCCATGTGCCTGCACACCTGCAAGAGAAGCGTGGACTTGCCGATTCCCGGATCCCCGCCTACCAGTACAAGAGAGCCCGGCACAATGCCTCCTCCAAGCACCCTGTCCAACTCCATGATATGGGTAGTCATACGCTCCTCTTCCCGCAAATCCACTTCTTTCAGGCTCATAGGCGCTGCGGCCGGACGCATCACGCTGCCCGCAGAATGGCCGCTCCCCTTCCCCGCAGCCGGCTCCTCCACCATGGTGTTCCACTCTTTACATCCGGGACACTGACCCAACCACTTGGCAGACTCGTATCCGCAGTTCTGGCAAAAAAATACCGTTGTCTTTCCCCTCGCCATAGATTCTCCTTCTTTATAGAAGGGCTCTTCAACCGGATATCCACATCCGTTGAAAAGCCCCTCTCTCTTTGCCTGTCTATTTCACGATCTTTACTTCCACTTCGCCCACATTCGCGAGTTCCACGCTGATGCTCAGCTTCCCGCTCAGATTCGTTTTCATCTCGCCCACGTTCGCTCCGTTCACATACACCGTGTATGCCGTGTCCTCCTCAAGACCAACCGTGATCTGCGCATCCTCGTCGCCTTCCACCTTGAAGGTAAGGCCGTTCTCCGTCTCCTCAAAATGATTCACACTGGTTCCCGGCTCCGACTCATAGGCAAACATACCGTTTTTCTCCAATTTTGTCAGCTCTTTGAACGTCTTCACCTTGTACAGATTACCGCCGTGTTCGTAATCCTCCAGTTTCGCTTTAGCCGCCAGACTGTGGTTGCCAAAGCTGATTGTCCTGTCACTCTCCGCACGCAGTAACTCCTCTACTACAGCCATCGTATTTTCCTCCTAAGTTATGATTTTTATTTTATGGCGTCTGTACCATTACCGGTTTTACTGTGAAGGTTATTTTTTTGTTTTTCAATCCCACCGTCACCTTGTCGCCACTCTTCACCTTTCCGGCCAGAATCTCCTCGGCAAGCGCATCCTCGATCTCCGACTGGATGGCCCGCTTCATAGGTCTTGCCCCCATCTTAACATCCATATGTTTCTCAATCAGGTACTCTTTCACCGCAGGACCCACGGACAATTCAATATCCATCTGCTCCTTGCAGCGCTTTGACAAATTTTTTGCAAGCAGCGTTACAATCGCTTTCATATCATCCCTGTTCAGCGGATGAAAGACCATAATCTCGTCGATTCTGTTGATGAATTCCGGCTTAAACAGGCGCTTGACCTCCTCCATCACATTGCCCTTCATCTTATCATAGCTCTGCTTCTCCGTCTCGGCCGCGCCGAATCCCAGATTTTTCGGGTCGATAATGCGCTGCGCCCCGGCGTTGGAGGTCATGATCAGAATGGTATTTTTAAAGCTCACCTTCCGCCCCTTGGAGTCGGTGATGTGTCCGTCATCAAGAACCTGCAAAAGCACGTTAAACACATCCGGATGGGCCTTCTCGATCTCGTCGAAAAGCACCACGGAGTAGGGATTTCTCCTAACCTTCTCGGAGAGCTGTCCTCCCTCCTCAAATCCCACGTATCCCGGCGGTGAACCGATCATCTTAGACACCGAATGTCCTTCCATATATTCCGACATATCCACGCGGATCAAGGCATTCTCAGAACCGAACATGGCCTCGGCAAGCGCTTTTGACAGCTCCGTCTTACCCACACCGGTGGGCCCCAGAAACAGGAAGGAACCGATGGGCCGGTTGGGATCCTGTAATCCCACCCTGCCGCGGCGCATGGCCTTGGCCACTGCCACCACTGCCTCCTCCTGCCCGATCACGCGCTTGTGCAGAATGGATTCCAATTTCAAAAGACGCTCGCTCTCCTTCTCCGCAAGCTTCTTGACGGGAATCTTCGTCCACAGAGACACCACCTCTGCGATCTCGTTCTCTCCCACCACATAGGCGCGGTTTAACTCCTCCTGCTCAAGCCGCCTCATCAGGCGGTCATATTTTTTGATACAGCTCTCCTGCTTTTTCTTGAGCTCCGCCGCCTGTGTAAAAGCTTCCATGCGGATTGACCGCTCAATCTGTAAATCAATTCTATCTATTTCCTCTGACAGCTCCTGCAGTTTGTCCGGCTGTTTCGTCACGTGCAGGCGCACTGCCGCCGAAGCCTCGTCTATCAGATCGATGGCTTTATCCGGAAGGTTTCTGTCATTGATATAGCGGGCCGACAGCGCAACCGCCGCACTGATCGCCTCAGGGGTGATGGTAACCCGGTGATGCTCCTCATACTTGTGGGCAATCCCCCTTAAAATATCCTCTGTCTCTTCCAGGGTAGGCTCCTCCACCGTCACCGGATGGAATCTTCTCTCCAGGGCGGCATCCTTCTCCACGTATTTGCGGTACTCCGCAATGGTGGTGGCGCCGATCAGTTGAATTTCCCCTCTTGCAAGGGAAGGTTTCAAGATGTTGGAAGCGTCGATCGCGCCCTCCGCGCCGCCTGCCCCGATGATGGTGTGCATCTCATCCAGAAAGAGGATGATATTGCCGTCATCAATCACCTCTTTGATCACCTTTTTGATGCGCTCCTCGAATTCACCGCGGTATTTGCTTCCCGCCACCATGCCCGAAAGATCCAAGGTCAAAAGTCTCTTATTCTGTACGGTAAAGGGTACGTCACCCGTCACAATCCTGGCTGCAAGGCCTTCCACCACAGCAGTTTTACCCACGCCCGGTTCTCCCACCAGACAGGGATTGTTTTTCGTGCGCCGGGAAAGAATCTGCACCACCCTTGTGATTTCATCTTCCCTGCCGATCACAGGGTCAAGCTTCCCCTCTCTTGCAAGGGCCGTCAAATCCCTGCTGTAATGGTCAAGGGTCGAGGTGCCCCCCTTCTTCTTATTCTGTTTTCTGCCCAGATCCTCCTTGTAGAGCGCACCGTCCTCGCCCATGGCAACCAATACGTCCACATACAGCTTCTGCACGGAGATACCCATGGTATTCAACAGTCTGACCGCCACATTCTCGCCCTCTTTTAAGAGCGCCAACAAAATATGTTCCGTCCCCGTCTTCTCACTGCGGAACCGTTCCGCCTGTCTGTGCGCCTCCTCCAAAATCGCCTGTGCACGCGGAGAATAGCCGTCCCGCTCCGCGATCAGCACGGAAGTCTCCGGCACAATCAAATCCTTGATCATTTCCTTTAACTGTAAAACATCCACGCCGTTATTCAGAAGCACGGTGGCCGCAACGCCTGTATTCTCCCGCAAAAGTCCAAGCAGGATATGTTCGCTTCCCACATAACTCTGCCGCAGGCTTCTGGCTGCCCGTTCCGCAAGCGCGAGGGCTGCCTTCGCCTTATCCGTAAATTGTGGCTGCATTTATTCTCTCATTCCTTTCCCATATTCCTCATAAATCTCATCTATAAGAGCATGCACTTCTTCACCGGAAATATTCTTACAGCTTGCTTTGGCCAACGTAACCAACAGATCTTCCCTGATCTCCTCAAGGGCCTGCATCTTGTCAATGTCCACAGCCACCATCACGCCTCTTCTGCGGTCCACCTTGACATAGCCTTCCTGTTTTAAGACCGCATACGCCTTGTTGACCGTGTGCATATTGACACCGATTGTATCCGCCAACTGTCTGACCGAAGGAAGCATATCCCCCTCCTGAAACCGGGATGATGCGATTCCCATGATGATCTGATCACGCAGCTGCATATAAATCGCCTGATCGCTGTTAAAATCTATCTCGATAAGCATATCGCACTTCCCCGTTCTCTATTTCAGATCCTTATCATCCATATTCAAAAATTCAAATTCAAACTCATCATCATCCAGAAGGAAGTTTTTTGCTTTGCGCCCTTTTGCAGGTCTGGCAGTTTCCCTTGCATCCGGCTCCTCCTCATAGGAGACTTCCCGCCGTTTGCGTTCCGGTCTGTCCGCCTTTCCCCTTGCGCCGGGCTCCGCCTCCTCACGCCTGCGGGGTCTGCGCTCTTCCTCCTCGCTGCGCCTGCGGGGCCTGCGCTCTTCCTCCTCCTCGCCGCGCCTGCGGGGCCTGCGCTCTTCCTCTTCTGATGTTCTGCGCCTTGGCTGTCTCTCTTCTGTTTCCTTTGCCCGCTCTCTTCCCGCGCTTCTCCTGCCTGAGGACTCCTCTTCCTCGTCCTCATCTTCGTCGTCCTCATCGTACTCTTCGTAGTAAGCGTCCCGCAGCTTAAAGGCCATAATGATGACCGCGATCAGCGCGATAGCCAAAAGAACCCCAAGCACCACGATCACAATGCGCTGCTTGACAATCGCACCCGTGTCCTCCGTGTTTCCAAGCGCCTGCGCATAGGATGCCTCCAAAAGCGGCACAAGCTTCTGCTTCTGTTCCGTCACATTATCACAGATATACCAAACCTGCTGCCCCTCGGAGTCAGTCTCTATCCTGAGCTCATAGTCATTGTTCGGTGTCGGCTCCTCCACGGGCGGCTCCTCCTCCGCAGGCGGTTCCTCCACGGGCTCCTCCTCCACCGGAAGCATCTCGCCCAGGTCCAGCAGATCCGAGCGGATATACCCAGTCTTCTCCGAACCGTTTGCCCCCGTAAACGTAACGTAATACCATGTCTTGCTGTCACTTCCCTCGGACTTCCCGCTCACCACCACCTGGGTGCCGGAAGGAATGGAATCTACCGGATTGTTGGAGGTAGACGGATCGGGGCGCACCTTCGCCGACTGCACCTTGATGCTTGCATACTGCTTTGGCATCTCCTCCTGGGCCTGCACCTGCGCGCCGCCGGAAGCAGAACTCTCCCCTCCGGCAGGCTCCGCCGCATCCTGTCCTCCACCGTCACCGGAAGAGGCCTCCGAACCACCGTCCGATGAGGGCGCGGAAACGGTGGGGATCTCCTCGTCACCCTTCGCCTCCACCATATCGGCGCGCACATAACCCAAAGTATCACCCTGCACATATACCTGATACCAGGTAACGCCGGAAACATCGACCTTTCCCCGAATCGAAATCTCTTTCCCACCGGTCGTACTGCCAACCACTTCACTGTCCTGACTGGGTTCTTTTCTGATATTGACGGAACTGGGCTTCACAGTGCCCGTGGGCTCTGCCCGGCTCACCATCGGATGACTCCACACAAGGAAAAACGCCGCTCCCAAAACAGCAGCCATTCTCACTGCATGTCTTCCTCTTATCCGCTCGCTCTTTTGCATTTTCATTCTTTTCTCCTCTGCTGTAAGTGGTTAGAAGTACTTCTCACACTATTCCCATGTAAAACGCTTCGACCCGTCCTCGCCTTTACGCCGTTCTGTACTGTAACCGAACGTGTCGTCGCGATGTCTCGATTTCCTTGCCATATCTTCCAACTCTCTGTGATGCGCCGTCTCGCACTTGGGGCAAAACCGTCCCCAACGGATCGCCGCGCCGCATATCTCGCAGCGCAGAAAGAAAGTGGAATTGGGCGCGATCTCAAGTCTCGCCTCTTTTAACATATCCCTGATGGATTTCTGGCTCACGCCGGTAGCCTTGGATGCCTGCGCCGCATTGGCTCCCATGTGCTTTTCGATATAATTGCGCACCTTTCCGTAATCGTCATAATCCAGATAACCACACTTTTCGCACTGATATTCCCCAACACCCTTAAAAACCATAACACCGCCGCACTCATTACAGTAAGTCGGCCTGTTATAGGTGTTGATCTCACTAAGTTCCTTCTTGAGCATTTCAATTCGCTCTTCTCTGCTCACAGAATCATCCCCTTCCCCGGTTGGACGCTTCCGCGCCCGCTTTTGAGAATGCCGCGCATTCTCCTCGTTTCATCTACGCCTCGTCTATGGCTTTTCCGATGTCATGCCTCATAAACTGATGATCGAAATGCACCCATTTCGTCGCCTCGTAGGCGTTCGCACGGGCCTCCTGCAGCGTCCCGCCCTTGGCCGTAACGCCAAGCACCCGGCCGCCGTTTGTGACGATTTTGCCGTCCGCCATCTTTGTCCCCGCATGGAAACAGTAGTATCCGTCTTTGTCCGCAAAGTTTTCCAACCCGGTAATCTCAAATCCTTTTTCGTAGGACACCGGATATCCCTCAGATGCCAGAACCACGCAGACCGCCGCATTATCCTCGAAGACAAGATCCAACTGATCGAGATGCCCGTCGATGCACGCCTCCGCCACGTCAATAATGTCATTTTTCATACGCGGCAGCACCACCTGCGCTTCGGGATCTCCAAAGCGGGCATTGTATTCAAGCACCTTCGGCCCATCCTCCGTCAGCATCAGGCCGAAGAAAATCACTCCCTTAAACGGTCTTCCCTCCGCCGCCATAGCGTCCACGGTAGCCTGATAGATATGCTCACGGCAAAAGGCGTCCACCTCGTCGGTATAGAAGGGGCTTGGCGAAAACGTTCCCATACCGCCGGTATTGAGTCCCTGATCGCCGTCCAGGGCCCGCTTGTGATCCTGGGCGGAAGACATGATCTTAATCGTCCTGCCGTCCACGAAGGAGAGAACGGAAACCTCCCGTCCCGTCATAAATTCTTCGATTACCATGCGGTTGCCAGCCGCCCCGAACTTTTTATCCTCCATGATGGTGCGCACGCCCTCTTTTGCTTCCTCAAGGGTTTCACAGATCAGCACACCCTTCCCCAGAGCAAGGCCGTCCGCCTTTAAGACCACCGGCATCTTCGCGGTCTCCAGATAGGCAAGAGCCTTCTGCGGATCGTCGAAATTCTCATAGGCCGCCGTAGGGATATGGTATTTTTTCATCAGATCTTTGGAAAAAGCTTTGCTGCCCTCCAGAATCGCCGCGTTCTTGCGGGGGCCGAACACCCGCAGCCCCGCCGCCTCCATCTCATCTACAAGGCCGCCTACAAGCGGGTCGTCCATGCCTACGATCGTCAGGTCAACAGCCTTCTCTTTGGCAAATGCCACCAGCTTATCAAACTCCATCGCGCCGATGGGCACGCACTCCGCGATCTGTCCGATCCCCGCATTCCCCGGCGCGCAATAGATTTTATCCGCTCTCGGGCTCTTTGCCACGGCCGCCGCAATCGCATGTTCCCGGCCGCCGCTTCCCACAATTAAAACTTTCATCGTCTCTTGTTTCCTTCCTGCTATTCTATTCCACAACAGTGACCCGGCCATTTTCCACTTTTACCTGTCCGGCCGCGATCAGGTTAATGCACCATGGCAAAATCACCCACTCTGCTTCCTCCATCACCCTTTTTTGCAAAACCTCAGGTGTGTCGCCGTCATATACTTCCACGGCCTTCTGCATAATAATAGGCCCCGCGTCCATGTCCTCGTTTACAAAGTGCACCGTGGCCCCGGTGATCTTCACGCCCCTTGCAAGGGCTGCCTCATGTACCCTTAAGCCATAGTATCCCGTGCCGCTAAATGCAGGAATCAGCGCCGGATGTACATTGATAATCCGGTTTTCGTACCGTTTTATCATCTTCTCCGGCACCTTTACCATAAAGCCGGCCAATACAATCAAATCAGGAGCGGCCTCCTCCACACAGCCAAGCAGCGCGTCCTCAAACAGCTCCCTGCTTTCATACTTTTTCGGCGACACACATACCCCTTCAATCCCTGCGCGCTTCGCCCTCTCCAGTGCATAAGCGCCCGGGTTATTGCTCACCACCTTCACAATCTCCGTATTGCAGACCGCGCCGCGCGCTATGCCGTCAATAATCGCCTGTAAATTGGTACCTCCTCCTGATACACATACCACTACTCTGAGCATTTCTTCCTCCTATGCGAAGAGTACCTCATGACCTCCGTCTACCGTTTCACCGACGATCCATGCCTTCTCTCCGGCCTCTCGCAACGCTTCCACCGTCCTGTCAGCCTGATCGGCATCCACGGCCAGCATCATGCCAATTCCCATATTATATGTATTGTACATCATTTTTTCTTCCAGGCCGCCGGTCTTTTGCAGAAGTGCAAAGACAGGAGGCGTCTCAAAGCTGCCTTTTTTCACCTTTGCCGACATGCCATCCGGGAGCATTCTTGGAATGTTCTCGTAAAAACCGCCGCCGGTAATATGGCTGCATCCCTTAACGGTAACGCCTGCCGCCTTCACCGCCTGCAGCGCTTTCACATAAATTCTGGTAGGCGTAAGCAGCGTCTCCCCAAGGGTTGCCCCCAGTTCATCATGATAGACGGAAAGGGTTTCCTTCGTCACGGCAAACACTTTCCTGATCAGAGAAAAGCCATTGCTGTGCACCCCCGATGACGCAATGCCGACCAACACGTCGCCGGGCTTAATATTCGCCCCTGTAATCAGATCCTTTTCCTCGGCCACGCCCACCGCAAAGCCGGCCAGATCATACTCCCCCTCCGGCATCAATCCCGGATGTTCCGCCGTCTCTCCGCCAACCAGAGCGGCCCCTGCCTGTTTGCAGCCCTCCGCCACACCTTTCACGATAGCCGCAATCTTTTCCGGATAGTTTTTTCCGCAGGCAATATAATCCAGGAAAAACAGTGGCTCCGCACCCGCGCACACCACATCGTTGACGCACATGGCCACACAGTCAATTCCCACCGTGTCATGTTTGTCCATCAGAAAGGCCAGTTGAATCTTTGTGCCCACGCCGTCCGTTCCGGACAGAAGCACCGGCTTTTCCATCTGTTTGATCTTCTCCAGGGAGAAAGCCCCCGAAAATCCGCCGATCCCGCCAAGCACCTCCGGCCTCATCGTCCCCTTTACATACTGCTTCATCAATTCCACAGAACGGTAACCCGCCTCAATATCCACACCCGCTGTCTTATAATCCATGTTTCCCTCCATCTCAGAGTATTTTTACCTTATGCCTTTAAATAGGTCTTGTATCCGACCTCCTGCAGCCTTGCGTCCTTCTCCTGCACGCTCTCTTTCAGACTCTGCGCATACTTCTTCACCCGCTCCAAAAGAGCCGGATCCGAAACGGCCAGTATCTTCGCCGCAAGAATTCCCGCATTCTGCCCGCCGCCAATGGCCACTGTGGCCACCGGAATACCCGATGGCATCTGTACAATGGAATAGAGGGAATCCACCCCGCCCAAATCCGAAGTCTTCATGGGCACGCCGATCACCGGCATGGGGAAAATCGCCGCACACATGCCCGGCAGATGAGCCGCCTTTCCGGCCCCCGCGATAATCACTTTAAATCCCTTCGCCTCCGCACCCTTCGCATATTCAAAGAACACGTCCGGCTCCCTGTGGGCGGAAATAATCGTCATCTCATAAGAGATGCCAAGCTCCTCCAAAATGTCCGCCGCCTTCGCCATGACAGGCATATCCGAATCGCTGCCCATCACAATGCCTACCTGTGCCATTCGCAAAACCCTCCTAACCACAACATCTTGTATGAAAACAAACTTTCTTAAAGTACAGTGTACTAGATTTTCTTCGTTTTCGCAACTATCTTTTACTCCCGCAGCGCCCGGTTTAACTCCTCGCAGCCCGCCAACACAAATTGACCGTTTTGGATAATAATTCGCTTCTCCCCGGCAGGAGTCAACACGGACAATTCCCCCAATTCGTCATAAGGGATTGTAATATCCGTGTGGCACTGGAAATATGCCTTGCTGACATCTGTGTCACGCAAAACTGACACCTCGTTCTCCTTGGCCACAATCTCCTTTCCGTCCGGATTAAAGCTTGTTACCTCCTCCTCGTGGGAATAACAGGTATCCCCCAGTGCAAAATGCGGCCCCGTCTTCTCCGCAATCAAAATCGGCAGTTTGGCCTCGATCCCATACTTTCTCGCAATCCGGTAGGCCGTTGTGTTCGTGCCGATGGCAAACTCGCCAAGGGGCAGGGTATCGTGGTGAAAAAGTACATTATCCTTAATGTATCTGAGGTTTTCCTCCTCAGAGGGAAAATTGTTACAACTGTAATCCGTCACAAATCCGTCCTGAAATGTCAGACGCAGATCCCGGTACTCCAACCCGGACAAAAACACCTTCGTCACATGCAGGATCCCCTCCGTCCCGGTCAGTCTCGGCGAAGTAAACACCTCCCCCACAGGAATATTGACATCCGCCACGCAATTCTCAAAATTGGTCTGTTTGGAGGGTTCTTCCAGTTTGTGGAGCTGTACCTTCAAGTCCGTACAATTTTCTCCGCATCCTTTGACTATTACAGTCAATCCCTTGTCTAGCTCGTCTATTATCGTCTGCTGAATATCCCGATACAACAGATAATCCAAAGTGTTTATGCGAACCACATCGTCAAAAATTTCCCGATAGCGCGGCCCGATCTGGGGCACCGGAAAGGCAATGATCGTAAAGCTGTGCTCTTCCCCCTTGATATATTCATTCTGCACCGCCGCGATCTGCCCCGCATTCTCCACAAAAAGTTTCTGCTGTTTGTCGCTGAAACGGCAGGCAGCGCTCTTTGTCACGGGCACAAAAGGCTCCTCGCCAAAGCTCTCCACCACCGCCGGGCCGCCGTAGAGCGCCGCTAGCTCTTTGTGCCTCTCAAAGACATTGCGCACCGCTTCCAGTCTGCGCCCGGCAAGCGCACCATCCAAAAAGAGAGCCCAGTCCTCCTTGTGATCATAATCGTACTGTTTGTTGGGATTCGCGCCGCAGTAGCCGTTCTTATTCACATTCCTACCCTGAAAGATATTCGCGCCCGCCCGGTAAAAGGTGGATTGTAGACCGATTCGGTCAAAATTCTGTACCGCCTGACGGATCACCCTCTCAAAGCCCAAAAAATAGCGGATTGCCACTGTCTCCTTGATGGAGATATCTTTGCCTGTCACCTCAAAGCCGATGCGGTATCCCTCCGTGTAAGTATCCGCCATCTTTTGAATGTTCTCCGCAGAAAGGCTGTTTAAATGGGCCGCCGTTCCCAACTCGTTCTCCGTAATATACTCCCCGAAATAATACAGATACCGCAGATCGGACAGGTCACTCTCCATAATAAGCCGTCTTGCGAAATCCTGATCCGCATCCAGAAGGGCCTTTGATTTTTCTTCAAACTCCGCCTCATAGTAATCGCTCACATACCAGTAAAAAATCTGCCGCAGCTCCTCCGCATCCGGTTCGCTCTGCTCCTGGGCCGCACAGACAAAAGCCTGGTAGACCTCCAGTAAAAGTTCCATGCGTATCGTCATGGCAGTGCGGTTTTTCTCATAGGCCGAAGGAATCATGCTGCGAAGTTCCGCATACAAAAATGACAGCATCTGCCCAATTGACTCTCCGAGTCGATTGACGGCATACTCCGGGTTGGCATAACTTTCCTTGTATTGCTCCGGCAGAATGTCCGCATAGAGCAGGCGGTTGTGTTCCTTTAACGCCTCTATCGTCATCTGAAAAAGTTCTCCGCTCTCCGAAAGCGACAGCGCCTGATCCATCATCACCACAAACGCCGCCATCCTGCCAAAGTATTCCTGATATTTTTCACTGCAAATTGACTCATCCGGTATTTCCCTGATCCGTGTGAGCGCCAAATCATAGCGCTCCGCAATCAACTCTTCCCGTCTCATATCCGCCCGTTCCTTTCTGACTAAATCACACCGTCAGGCGTAAGCGCCCGCATACAAAATCACACTGAGCGCCGCCAAAACCAATATATTTAATACAATACCCAAATAGCTAAAAAAATAAAACTTATCCCGCTCCGATTTGGAGAGTACGCCGAGCACGATCCCCGCGAAGGCAAAGATCATCGTGAGAAAGGCCACTGCCCCGTACTGAAGCGGAACCTCCCCTGCACTCCTGTAACTGTCTAATAGGATGTAAACCAACGATGCAAGTGAAATCACGCCCAGAATGGTTGCCATGATTCCTTTCAGGGTATGTTCCTTATTGGTAAACATGAAATTATTTTTCATCGCCGTTCTCCTTAATCCGCATCTGTTTCCGCTCATAACCATAAAGGGTATTCCCGCGCCAAGCGAAAATACCCTTTGTCTTTAAAATATAATTTTATTTCTTCCCGCCAGAAGTTTCGAGCCGCTGATGATCAGAAGCACGCCTGCGGCTATGCCTACCACCAAAGCCACCACGCCGATGGTAATATTGAGCGCGCCTGAGCCGCCCATTGTCTTGTAGGTTTTCTCCTCCATATCTATCCGCTCCTTCCTGCTTTTACTTTGCCCCGTAGGTCTCGTAGTAAGCGTCTATCCTGCCCTTCAATTCATCGTCAATATAGACGGTCCCCTGATAGGGCTTGTTATAAAGGTACTCCACCACTTCCTCCATGGTCACAATGGCTCCCGTCTCAAAACCGTACTTCTCCCTGATTTCCTCAAGCGCGCTCTTATCACTGTCAAGGCCTTTTTCCATGCGGTTTAAGGAAACCATCAGCCCGCAGACCGTGACATCCCCCTGCGCCTTGATGATGGGGAAGGTCTCCTCTATGGATTTCCCCGAGGTCGTCACATCCTCGATGATCACCACCCTGTCGCCGTCCTTCAGCTTACTGCCAAGCAGAATCCCCGTATCTCCGTGATCCTTCACTTCTTTTCTGTTGGAGCAGTAACGGATCTCCTTTCCGTAGAGTTCGCTGATCGCCATGGTCGTGGCCACCGTAAGCGGAATCCCCTTGTAAGCGGGTCCAAACAGGGCATCAAAATCCAGACCGTAGTTGTCATGAATCGCCTTCGCATAATATTCGCCCAGTTTCTTTAGCTGCGCGCCTGTCACATAGGCCCCCGCATTCATGAAAAACGGGGATTTCCTGCCGCTCTTTAATGTAAAATCTCCAAACTTCAACACCTGGCTGTCCACCATGAATCCGATAAATTCCTGCTTGTACTGTTCCATCGCCGCCATCCTCTTATCATCCTTTTGTGTCGTCTGCAACCGGGCCAAAAACGCCCGTCTTCACTGTACCACATCCGGGCGCGGTTTTCAATGCACAATTCCCTTTGATTCCCCGCATTTTAAAAGTGTTTTTCCATCAAATAAAATCTTCCCTTCCGCCAATCCGCGTCTCCCGTCTTTTCATAGCCATTATTCTGATACAGGGACAACGCAGACGGATTTCTGCTGAATACATCAAGACGGATAGTCTCAATCCCCGCCTCCCTCAGCTCCTCTTCAATGTGTAAAAGCGTACTCTTCGCAACGCCACTGTTTTGATATGCGGGATTAACACACAATCTATGGATCACGCGGTATTCGCTGTCGGGATAGTTCCAGTCGCCGTTTTGGTATTGTTCATCGCTCTCTTTGTTCACCACATAAACGACCGCGATGTCACGATCAACCATGCCAACGAAAAGCTGTCGTTTATGAATGTCCGCAAGGAAATCCTCCCGCGTCGGATACAGGTCGTCCCACTGGAATATGTTATGGGCTTCCATATGGTTAATCGCGTTTTTAACGAAAGCGCATATCGTATCTATGTCCGTTTCTTCTGCAAGTCTGTATATCATATCGGTTCGTCTCCAGTTTTTATCGTTGTGCTGTCTATGATATCACAATAACATGGGTTTTTCTATCAAATGAAAGAAAAAAGCCAGTCTTTTAGATTGTATACGCACAAATCTTAAACTGGCTTTTCCTCATGTCATATTCCCTTTTTCTATTTTGCTTCCTTCAATAGCTTAATACGGTATCTCCACCCGCCCAATGAGGTGATCTCCCTGGCTCCGGCAACGGCATACCCTTCACAGATAAAACCGATGACCTCATTTCCCTCTATCGTGCGGATTTTGCCAAGACCCAGAGGCGACGGAATCATAGAAAGAAACTTACCCAGATTTTCTTCTGGCATACGCCATATTTCTATTTCCTGACTCCGTCCCCCTGTCTCGGTTTTCACCAGTCCCGGCTTCGTAGGCTTCGTTGGCAACTCATACATTCGATAGTTCCCGGCTGTTATACTCGTCCTCTCATAAATAGCGCCCAACGAGAGCATTTGCTGCTCTAAGGAAAATCCGCGCATATGCAGTCCGCATACCGCTATTTCCTGATAGGATTTTTGCATTCCAACGACAATCTCTTTTCCGACTCTTGCAATCATCCCTTCTTTTCCTGATTTGGAAAATAAAGTGACTCCCACAGGCAGATTTTGATCTGCAAATCCTACCGGCACATTGACGGCACATAAATCAAGCAGATTGCAATGATTGGTATAAAGCCCCATCTGACTGTTTGTCCCAATCGGGTCGGCATCCACCTGCGCTCTGGTAAAAGTCCCCCCATTCGTCGGCAATACCAACACGCCCTTTTCCAACAGGACATGGATTTTCTGTTTGATTTCCGCCAGTCTGTGAAGCGCCTGAAATAAATCAACCGCCGTCAGTGTCTTTTTTGCCACCCCGCATATAATATGAGAAGTCACAGGAAGTAAGGTATCTCCATGCTTCTCCAGATATTCCTGCAGACCCGCATACCGCTCCGCCACCCATGGGCCGTCATAGAGAATCGCTGCCGCTTCGGAAAGTTCCGACGTATCTAAATATTTTATGTTTGGATAGTGTTTTTTCAAATAGTTGACCGTCTCATCCCATTTCCTTCGGTAATGTTTCTGCTCATCCCCGAAAAAAACAGGTTCCTTTAACGGCAGATAAATGGTTTCCGCCTCTTCTTCCCTCACAGGCAAGGACATTTTAGAATAGCGATATTTTTCATCATAACCGCGGACAATCCCATCAACAAATACTGCATCGTCCACTGTATTGGTAAAAACGCTCACGCAGTCAATACTCTCACAGGCAGGCACCACTCCTCTGTTGCTCCACGCCCCAAGAGAAGGCTTCCATCCTACCAGATGGTTCAAGGAGGCCGGTACTCGTCCGCTGCCAGCCGTATCCGTCCCCAAGGCAAAGGCCGAAAGCCCCTTCGCTACCGCTGCCGCCGAACCGGAACTGGAGCCCCCACTGATATACTCTTCTCGATACGCATTATGTACTTCTCCATATGGGGAGCGGGTTCCCACAAGACCCGTTGCAAACTGATCCATATTTGTCTTTCCTATGGGGAGCGCGCCTGCCTGAAGCAGGCGCTCCACTACATAAGCGCTTTTTTCCGGAAGATAGGAAAACTCCTTACATCCCGCAGTCGTCGGGATACCCGCCAAATCAATATTGTCCTTTATGGAAAAAGGGATTCCCCATAACGGCAATTCATCCATTTTATGGCTCTCTATGTACGAAAGATGCGGTTCCATTTCCTCCGCCGTAAGAAGATGAATCCATATATTCATACTTTGCGTTTCCATCGCTTCTTTATGGATTCTTCTCCACAACTCCCTCACGGAATATTTCCCCTGACGGTAGTCTTCGCGAATCCTGTCTATTGTTATAATCTGTTTCATTTCATCCATACCGATACCTTCCTGTCATTCTGACATCCTCGTTTACGCCGCCGAAAAGGGCGCCCCTTGCTTAAACGATTCCTGTTTTTTGATTCCAAGATCTTTTGGCAGTACTATATTTAAAACCGCGGCAATAATAAAGGCTGCTACAATACCGCTCTGGGAAAAGATCAACTGTACGAGATACGGACACTGCTCTAATGCGCCCGAACCCGAAAGCCCTGTCCCCAGGCCTAATGCAAGCGCAACGATCACGCCGTTCCTGCCATTCATATCCTGTTTAAAAATCATCTGCATACCACTGATGGCAATCATGGAAAACGCCAGTGTCGTTGCGCCGCCCAGAACACAATTGGGTATGGCTGATAACACAGCGCCCAATTTCGGGCAAAAACCGCATAGTATCAAAAATACAGCTCCGCATGCACAACAAAATCTATTCACCACCTTCGTCATACACACAAGTCCCACATTCTGGCTGAAGGATGTGTTTGGCAGTACGCCGAATAATGCTGCAACCGCACTTCCAAGGCCATCCGCCAAAACCGCACCGGATAATTCCTCGTCTGTGGCCTCTCGCGCAAGCCCGCCCATACAAATCGCAGAAGTATCGCCAATTGTCTCCACTGCCGTTACCACAAACATCACCATAAGCGGTACAATGGCCCCACCGGTAAACTCAAAACGAAATGGCATAAACTGCGGGAAACCAATCCACGCGGCGGAAGCCACGCCACTAAAATCCAACATACCCAGGCATCCTGCCATCACAAGGCCAACGGCAATTCCAATCAAAATAGAGATAATACTCGTAAACCCCTTTGTAAACTGTTTTACAACAACAATCACAAGCAGGGTGGTAAACCCTACAAGCAGGTTCTGCCAGGAGCCGTACCCTTCCGTTCCCGCGCCTCCCGCAAGCCATTTAATACCTGTTGGCATCAAGGACAGGCCGATTGCAATAATAACCGTGCCGGTGACAATCGGCGGAAAAAACTTTTTCAGCGGTTTGACAAAAAAGCCTTCTACAATTTCAAACAAACCGCCAATCAGACATGCACCGAGTACCGCGTTATAGCCAAATGCGCTTGCCGCCGTCAGAGTCGCGATAAAACCCGCGCTCGTTCCCATCACAATCGGGAGGGATGCTCCGAATTTCCACACCTTATAGCATTGAAGCAGTGTAAAAATACCTGCTATAAACATAGCGTTTTGTAGCACCATGCTTTTCTCTCCCATTGTTAAATTGCAAAGTGCCCCGATTACCAAAATAGGAGTAATATTATTTACAAACATTGTCAGCACGTGCTGCATCCCGATCGGCACAGCCTTTTTTAACGGCACATAACCATCCAGTTCATAAATACTTCCTTCCGCTCTTTTCTTCATAACGCCTCTCCTCCATTTCTTTTTAGATAAAAAAAGACGCCCGTTTCCGGACGTCTCTGTCGTATATCTGTTTCTACCATATAGCAATGTTGTCTCTTTTGCAATGTGAATAGTTCACAATATATATTGACTTTTTTGTGATTCATTCACATAATATAAAGGGAGGCGATTTTTATGAAACATCAATTTTGTGTTTACGATGCCTGCAGCTTACATGCTTTGCAGGGAACCGTTGTACTTGCGGGGAAAGCGTATTTGGACAATATCATCAATCACGTTAACGTTATGGAAGTGCCCGATATCGAAAACTGGGTACAGGCAAATGAATTTTTAATGACTACCGGTTATATGTACAAGGATTCTCCCAGACAGTTTGCGGATCTGATTCCCAAATTGAAAGAACGCGGCGTGGCCGCCCTCGGTATCAAGACAAAGCGGTTTCTGGATTCCATTCCCGACAGCATTATCGCATGCGCGGAAGAAAACGGCCTGCCGCTCCTGCTCCTTCCTGAGCAGACTGCCTTTTCTCTTGTTATCAGAGAATGCATGGAGGAAATTCTGCTGAATGAAAAAGGCAGACAGGGCGTTTTTCTTAAAAATCTTCTGCTCGGCCGTTTCCCTTCCGAACAGGAAATTTATGCCAACGCCGAACAAATCGGTTTTGATTTTCCGGTGAATCGCCTTTATACTTTACTGTTGGTCGTAGAACATGAAGACCATGTCATGTATGAAAAAGAGGCCATTTACCAAACACTAAAATCCTTTTTTTATCAAAACGGCCATACCTGCCATCATATCATTCATGAAAACCATATTGTTATCATCCTCTCCTATCTTCCCACAAGACGGTTCCAATCGTCACCATCACTTGAAAAACTTGCAGAAGAAAACGGCATCACGCTATGCTGCTACACGACCGATTTACCGGTTACCGCATTATCCTCAGAGTATGAATGCGTTGTCAAAATGGCAAAAGCCGCTGAATATAACAGCATCCAAATCCCACTGCTTCGTTTTGAATCACTAGGCCTGTATTCTATTCTTCCCGACATATCCGGCTCCCTGTTTCACTACTATTGTCGTGAAAAATATCTGCTGCCGTTAGAAACATATGATGCCGAACATGGAAGCCAACTCAAAAAGACATTGGAAACCTATCTGCAATGCGCTTGCAATATGAAGGAAAGCGCTGCAGCCCTTTATATCCACTATAACACCATTTGTTACCGCATCGCCCAAATACAGGAGCTTCTGCAGATAGATTTTCATGATATGAACCAACTTTGCACTTTATATCTTGCCTTTTTGTTTCAGGAAAGCAACATGTAAGCCTATACTTCCCTCCTCAGCCGCAGCAAAATCCGCTTCTCCATCCGGCTGATCTGCACCTGGTCAATCCCCAAGCGCTTCGCCACCTCCACATAGGTCTTGTCCTGAAAGCAGCGCATCCAGATCAGCTGCCTCTCGGTCTCCGAAAGGAAATCCGCAAAGTTATTTGTCTCTATAATGCGAACCGCACTGTAATATTTCCATCTGCCCTCCTGTTAGCCGAAATACAATTCGACTCTTTACATCAATTCTTACACTCCACCATCCCGCAAGATTACCTGACAACGCTTCATCATGCCACATTTTTTTCATTGTCATACCTCTATCAGCTCATGCTCAGACATATTTCTTCCATCATTCGCATCTGCCGCCGCCCTTTCCAGACGCTCTATATTTGTTCTGCTGTAGAACGGGTCTGCCACAATCTCGAATGGTATTCGCTGTTCTCTGGTCACTTTTGTTGCAAACATCGTAAATGCTGCCGTCAAAGTAAGTCCCATATCTTTACAAGTCTGCTCCATATTTTTTTTTAAATCTTCATCCATTCTAAAATTGACCATTACCTGTGCCATAATATCACCCCTTTCATTCTCTATTATATTCAACGCTCATAGAATTATCAATCATTTTTCATCATTTGCTTTACATATTTTTTATGGTTTCAAGAAAACTGTTGCGGCATAATGCACAAAACGCTCACGCAACTGCCTTGCGCAGGAGAATCGGACTTTCCTATATCATAAAAAACGGGACGGAAAACTCCGTCCCACTATCCCACTTCCCTCCGCAGCCGCAGTAAAATCCGCTTCTCCATCCGGCTGACCTGCACCTGACTGATGCCAAGGCTTTTGGCCACCTCCACCTGGGTCTTGTCCTGAAAATAACGCATATGGATCAGCTGCCTCTCCGTCTCCGAGAGCGTCCCCAGAAGCTGTTCCAGAAGCATATGGTTTAAAATTTTTTCCTTTTCGGCATCCTCCCCCGCGCGGTTAATCCCGGCGGTGCATCCCGCCCCGTCTCCCACTATCTGATCCACCAGATAAATCTCGTTGCCGTCAGACTGATAGACGGACTTGTAGATCGACTCCACCTCCACATTGGCATCGAGCGCCATCACAATGTCCTCTATTTCCAGTTCCGTCTCCGCGGAGAGCTCCTGTAAGGTGGCCTCCCTGCCGTGAATCTGGGAAAGCCGCTCCGCGGCCTGCTTGATTTTCCATCCGTTTTCCTTCAACGTCCGGCTCACCTTCACCATGCCGTCATCCCGCAAAAACCGCTTGATCTCCCCCTGGATCATGGGCACCGCGTAAGTGGAAAAGCGCACGCCAAACTGCAGGTCAAACTTGTCGATGGCCTTGATCAATCCGATACATCCGATCTGAAACAAATCCTCCGCATCATACCCCCGCCCGATAAAACGCTTGACAATATGCCGCACCAGTCCCAGATTTTCCTCTATCAGTACCTCTCTTGCCTCTTTATCTCCCGCCTGTGATCGTTCGATTAATACGGCAGTCTCCTCCATGGGCTATTCCTCACTGACGATCCAACTGCCCAGACCGATTTTCTTATACATCCGCACAAGGGTTCCCTGCTCCGGCTCGGAAACCACCTCCAAATCGTCCATAAACGCCTCCATGAAGGCAAACCCCATCCCGGAGCGCTCCCACTCGGGCCTCGTGGTAAAGAGGGGCTGCATAGCCCGGTCCACATCCTCCATTCCCACGCCCCGGTCTATGATCTCCACCTCTAAAATGTCACCTCTCAGCTCGCAGTTCATCTGTACCCGGTCCGTGATGCACCCCCGGTTACCGTAGCCGTGAATGATGGCGTTGGTCACCGCCTCGGACACCGCCGTCTTCACGTCGGAGAGTTCCTCTAGCGTTGGATTTAACGGTGCAATAAAGGCGGACACCGCCATTCTCGCAAAAGACTCATTGTCCGATACAGCCGCAAACTCCAGCCGCATTTCATTCGTAATCGACCTGTAATCCTTCTTTTCCGTAACCTCTATCATGTTTTCCTCCTTCTACTTTTCAACCAACTGCACAATATTCTCAAGCCCTGACAGCAAAAGCAGTCTCCTGATCCTGCTGCCCGCATTGACCGCGTACACTTTCCCGCCGAAACAGGAAATTTTCCGATACCGCCCCAGAATGATTCCCACGCCGGAGCTGTCCATAAAGGTTGTCCTCTCAAAATCAAACACCACATTTCCCACCTTTTTCGATACGATATAGCGGTCAGCCCTTTGACTTATGTCAACCGATTTGTGGTGGTCTACCTCTTCCGGCATTCTTATCATCAGGTAATTGTCAATCACTTTGAAATCCTCTTCCATATTATGTAAACCCTCCTTTTGATAGAAAAAGGACATGGCCCTTCTGAACCATGTCCTCTTTCGTGTTTTATTCTTTTTTCTTATGTGTACGGCGGCCTACTCTTCCGCTCCTGCCATCTGTGCCAAAGTCGCCGCAGACTTGTCAGCCTTTTCCGTATTGGGGAACAGATCTACCACTTCCTGATAGAGTTCCTTTGCCTTCACCTCATCGCCCAGACGGTAATAGGAGTTGGCCAGATCAAAGAGCGCCTGTCCATTGGTGGCATCATACTGGTAGGCCTTTGCCAGTTTCGGAATGGCCTCCTCATAATCAGCCGCCCAGAATGCCGCATGGCCTTCCTCATCATAGGATTCCGCAAGCTGCGGTCCCACCAACGCCAAAAGCGTATTATAAAGGTTGTCAAACGCTTCGGTATTTTCCTGATCGCCCTCTTCGCCGCTCTCTTCTTCCCTCTCAGCCTCAATTTGATCCAGATAATCCGCAACGGCAATGACATCTTCCGGCTCCGTCAGATAGGCGTTGGCCGCCTTCATCAGGCTTTCCGCAGACTGTAACGTGCCGTCATCCGTCCCCATATACGCCGCCACATCCTGCTGCAATGTCTCATTCTGCGACTGTAATTCTCCGAGCTGCTGCTGCAGTTCGTCGATGGTAGCCGTCTTTGCATCCGACTGCTCACTCACCTTCCGAAGCTCCTCATCAATGTTCGCTTTCGCCGACTGGATTCTGGCCGGCAAAATCAGGAAAAAAGCGATCGCGATACCAATAGCCAGACCAATTCCCAGATTGAGCAGCGAGGTGACACCCCTGCTCTCCTTCATATTGGCCGGTTGGATAATCATCTCGTTGCCGCTCTGATATTTTATAATCTCGTCTGACTTTTTCTGCTTCTTCGAGGAACCTTTGACATTGTCCTCCGGAAGGAGCATTTCGTCCACTTCCTTCAGATACCGAAGGGTCGCCGTATTGTTCGTGTCAATCTCCAGACATTTGGACAGCTCCCGCTTTGCGCGCTCCCACTCTTCGCTGTTGATGTACAGCAGCGCCAACAACTGATGCGCCCTGATAAATTTCGGATTCAGGGAAAGCACCTTCTTCAACTGAATCACCGCCAGATCAAGGCTGTCCTGATTACAGTAGGTGAGCGCCTGATTATATTTTTTAATGGTCTGATTGATGGTGTCCAGACGATTCTGGTTTGTCTGGATCATATTGATATAGTCGTCCGCAATATTCTTCTTCGGACGCAGATTTTTACTGATTACCCACTCGCTTAGAGCAGCCACCACCTCGCCGGTCTCAAAATAGACCAAGCCCAAAAGGTTTCTGGCTTCCACGTTATTCTTATTGAATTTAAGGCTCTGCCGCAAACTTGTGATTGCACCCGTCAGATCCCTGACACCGGCCCGCTCCAATCCATCATTATAGAAACGGTTAGAGATATATATGATCCTCTTATAAAGGGCTACATCGGCACCGCAGTTCGTGCAAAAATCATGTTCAGACAGTGTACAGCCACACTGATAACAATTCATCTATGCCAATCCCCTATTCTCCTGCTTTCTTTGATTCCTTGACAATCTTTACCATCAGATCCGCCATATCCGTCAGGTCCTGATTGTAGATTGCCTCCTCCGCGTCCTCCACTTCCAGACTGGGATGGAACTTTTTTAATTCCTCTTCAAAATTAATCATGCTAAAGGCTCCTTAAAAGGGCTTTCACTTCACCCACCAAATATAATGAACCGACAATATACACTTTATCCCCGTCATTCTTATGAGCCAACAACTCTCTCAGCGCTTTCTCCGGCGTATCGTACGCCTTCTTCACAAACCCGGTATATTGTCCGAAAGAATCCATCAACTGCGAAAGCGTAAGCGCCCGTTCCCCCTGCAGGGGCGCAAGACAGATCTCATCAAAAAGCTCTGCCTGCGAAAGCATTGCCGCCGCTTCCCTGTACTGCTTATCCCGCATCGAAGAGTAGAGCAGTTTTCTTCTACCCGAGCAGGAATGCTGCTTTACCGTCTCCAAAAAGGCCCGGATCCCATCCGCGTTGTGGGCCCCGTCCAAATACACCGACGGCAGCACCTCCTCCATCCTGCCCTCCCAGAATGCTTCCCGGATTCCGTCCTGCATCACGGGAACCGTAATACGGTCGTCTCTCAAAAGCTCCAGAGCCCTCACCGCAAGCGACGCATTCTCCACCTGATAAAGCGCAGAAGTGGACACAGTAAAACCAATATAATCATAATAGAGTAAATGGAGAGAAAAATCAATCGTTTTATTTTTAATCTTTATTTCTTTTATCGCTGTTTTCTCAAGCGGAACCGTTTTCGCTCCTATTTTTTCAGCGTATTTTTCGATGACCTCCGTGATCTTTTCCTGCTTATCCGGATAGACCACTGGGACACCGTTTCGCATAATTCCCGCTTTTTCTCCTGCAATCTGTGGAAGGGTCTCCCCAAGGTACTCCATATGATCATACCCGATTGAGGTCAAAATACACATTTTTTTCTGATCCACCACATTGGTGGCATCCAACCGTCCGCCAAGTCCCGTCTCCAAAACCACATACTCCACACGGCGTTTTTCAAACACAATCATAGCCATAAAAAAAAGAAACTCAAAAAAAGTCGGATGATACGATTTCCGGGAAAACCCTTTGATTCCCTCCATCACCGTGCGAAAAGCGTACAAAAATTCCTCCTCCGAAATCATTTCCCCGTCGATCACAAACCGTTCCCTCATCGCAACAAGATGGGGGGATGTGAACATACCGCAGGAAATGCCCGCCCTTCGCAAAACAGAGCACAAATAAGCACAAACGGAGCCCTTCCCGTTTGTGCCTGCTATGTGTAAGATTTTACAATCCCGCGCCGGATATCCCAAAAATTCCCAAAACCGCGCGGTATCCTCTCTGCTGTTTTTTTTCGTAAATTTAGGGGTGGCGTTGATATAATTCTCCGCCGCCCCGTATGTGTCAAACGCTTCTTCCATTTTTCCGCCCATATCCGTCAGCCGTGTACGATCACCGTGCCTTCAATCACGCCTTTATCCGCGGAATACTTCATAAAACAGGTATTCCTGTCAAGAGTCATCTGCTCTGCGTTAATGCCGATCACCACATTCCGGTAGATATTGCCGTCCACTTTGATGTAGGCTTCTTTCCCCTCCTCCATGGTGGTCTCCAACTCCTCGCGCTCTTTTCCCACCTTATCGAGTTCGGCAAAATATTCATCCTTCAACCGGTTCCACTCAAGAAGACTGGTTTCCGTATTCTTGGAAGTACTTGCGCCCCGCATTCGCTTTTCACGCAGTGCCTCTGTCATGGTATCCACCAACTTGGAAAGCCGCTCCTTGATTTCTATCTCCTTGCGTCTCGCCTCCAGAAGTTTGTCAAAGGCCTCCGGCTCATAACCGCAGTGCAGAACCGTTTTCAGTTCCACATCATTGCCGGCTGTCATAACCTCGATGCTCTTAAGGGCGTGCGTGTAGCCGCCGATAATCGCGCCCCTCTTTCCTGTGGTAATCACCTTATCCTTCGCATTCACCTTCGCGTTCAGGATGACATTGGACTGCACCAGGCCGCCTGCATCCACCGTAGTATTTTCTATAAATTCCGCAAACACATTACCCCTTGCGGAAATCTTCCCGCCGCCCTGAATACCGCGCGACAACATCACGTCACCGCCCGCAAACAGCGTCGCCGCTCCCGTGGTTCCGTGAATCTCTATATTACGTCCGGCACGGATGACGATACCGCCCTCCACGTTACCGTTGATAATAATATCGCCAAAAAACTCAATCTTACCGATGATCGCATCCACATCCCCCATGATCTCATGGACATTCTGAATGTCGATCTTTCCGTCCTTGACCTCGATCTTTCCGTCACTCTGCGCATAATAAATGCCGTTCTCTCTTGTGATGCCCTTGCCACGCATGGGAGGCAGATCCCTGACCGGAGACGCTTTCATCTCACCGCCCGTCACCGTGTAGCCGTTCTCACCCTGCACCGCATAGTGATACACCGCAACCTTATCGCCCTTATGCACATTCTGCAGGGCGCTCATACTGGAATAATCCACCGAACCGTCATCATTTACCTTAGGCCCGCAATGCTCCTCAGGAGAGAAAAGATACTCAAACCAACCGTCCGTGCCGGGTTTAATCTCGGCCCCTCTGGCCACCAAAATTTCTCTCTCATAAACTTTTTTCTTAATCATGGCGGACAGATTGGAACTGTGCTATCCTTTGATCACGCCATTCTGCTCCAAATATCTTTCCAGATCCCGCTTTACGTAGGTCTGTCCCTCTTCGGGCGGCGCGAGGTAAAGCCACGCTGCCATCTCGTCCTCTTCCACACGCAGATAAGTGCCTTCCGCCAGATTCGTCTCAATGGGAGGCGCCAATGTCTCTACCGCAACAGATACATCCGCCGCTGCTGCCGTCGCTTCTTTACCGGCCTGCTGCGGCACTGTCTGCTGTGCCGGCATCTGCTGTGGCGCTGCAGGTTGTGCTGTCTGCGCGCTCTGGCTCTTCACCCTGGCCATCGCCGCTTTCAGCTTATCCAGTTGTTCCAACGACAGATTGACTTCCGCCACGTGACTCACCTCCCTTCCTTTATCTTATGACACAAATGTCATATATTCCCAAAATACTATTCCTACTAAACACTTTACACCATATCGGTTGACTTTTCCAGTAGAAATCCAGATTTTTTTACATTTTGGGAATGGAGTGAGCTGAACGATCAACTCAACTGCGCAAGCCTCTCCTCCACCTGCGCCTTCATCTGCGTATATTTTTCCAGCTTCGCACGTTCTTCGGCCACTTTCTGTTCCGGCGCCTTGGCCATGAACCGCTCATTGCCAAGCATACCCTGCACTCTGGCCAGTTCTCCTTCCAACCGCTTCTGCTCCTTTTTGAGGCGTTCGATCTCCTGCGCGATATCTACCAATTCTTCAAAGGGAATATAGACGGTTGCGCCCTGAATCACCACGGACACCGCGTTGTCATCGATGCCATCCTTGTTTGCCTGAACGTTGAGCTCAGATGCCGCCGCCAGAGCCGTGAAGAACTGTCTGCCCTCCTCAAATATCCGGCGCACATCCTCATTTTCGCTGACCACAAAGACCGCCGCCTTTTTGCCGGGCGCCACATTCATCTGCGTTCTCACGTTGCGGATGCCGCGCACCGCCTCCTTCATCAATTCGATGGTGTTCTCCTCCTGTGCATACTGCCTGTCCTCCCGGAATACGGGCCACTCGGAAACCATGATGGATTCCTCTTTTGTCTGCAGCGTGCAGAAAATCTCCTCCGTGATAAAAGGCATATAGGGATGAAGCAGCTTTAACGCTGAGGTAAGCACATTCTGCAATGTCCAAAGCGCCGCTTTCTTTCCCTCTTCCTCGCCTGCCTCCGCGTTGTAAAGACGGGGCTTCACCATCTCGATATACCAGTCGCAGAACTCGTCCCAGATAAAGTCATAGACCTTCTGCACGGCAATACCCAGTTCAAAGCTGTCCATATTGTCCGTCACGTCTTTTACAAGCGTGTTTAATTTTGACAGAATCCACTGATCCACCGGATACAGGCTGTCCTTCACCTCGTCATAGGACACCTCCCAACTGCGCCTCCCGGTTTTCTCCTCCTCCTGATCCATGTTCATCATAATGAAACGGGAAGCATTCCAAACCTTATTGGCAAAGTTGCGGCTAGCCTCCACTCTTTCATAGTAGAAACGCATATCATTGCCGGGCGCATTTCCCGTAATCAATGTCAGTCTGAGCGCATCCGCGCCGTACTTTTCTATGATCTCAAGCGGATCAATACCGTTGCCAAGGGACTTGCTCATCTTCCGGCCCTGGGAATCCCGCACAAGACCGTGGAATAGCACCGTCTGAAACGGCTTTTCTCCCATCTGCTCATAGCCGGAAAATATCATGCGGATGACCCAGAAGAAAATGATATCATAACCTGTCACCAACACATCCGTGGGATAGAAATATTTAAGCTCCTCCGTCTGCTTTGGCCATCCCAACGTGGAAAAAGGCCACAGCGCCGAGGAAAACCATGTGTCCAAAGTATCAGGATCCTGCGTAAAATGCGCCTCCCCGCATTTCGGACAAGAGTGGGGGGCTTCCTTTGCCACCACAATTTCCCCGCACTTATCGCAGTAGTAAGCAGGAATCCGGTGTCCCCACCAGAGTTGGCGGCTGATGCACCAGTCGCGGATATTGTCCGTCCAGTTAAAGTAAATCTTCTCCATGCGCTCCGGAATCAGCTTGATCTCGCCCTTTTTCACCGCCTCCACGGCAGGCTTAATCAATTCGTCCATCTTCACAAACCACTGCTTCTTAATCATGGGCTCGATGGTTGTCCCGCAGCGGTCATGGGTGCCCACATTGTGGGAGTAATCTTCGATGCGCACGAGAAGCCCTTCTTTCTCAAGTTCCTCCACAATCCGCTTTCTCGCCTCGTACCGGTCAAGTCCGGCATATTTGCCGCCATTTTCGTTGATGGTGGCATCGTCGTTCATGATGTTCACTTCCGGCAGATTATGGCGTTTTCCCACCTCAAAGTCATTGGGGTCGTGGGCGGGCGTGATCTTCACAACGCCTGTCCCAAACTCCATGTCCACATACTCATCCTCCACCACAGGAATCGCCTTATTCACAATCGGAAGCCATACTTGTCTTCCTTTTAAATACGTATATCTCTCGTCACCAGGATTCACCGCCACCGCCGTATCGCCAAGCATGGTCTCCGGGCGGGTGGTTGCAAACTCCAAAAACTCTGTTTTACTCGGCTGACCGTTCTCATCCACAAGCGGATATTTAATGTGCCAGAAATGGCCTGCCTGCTCCTCATACTCCACCTCCGCATCAGAGATGGAAGTGTTGCAGACCGGGCACCAGTTGATAATGCGGCTTCCTTTATAAATCCAACCTTTCTCGTGCATCTTGCAGAATACTTCCGTAACCGCCTGGTTGCAGCCCTCGTCCATGGTGAAACGCTCCCTGTCCCAGTCGCAGGAAGAGCCCAGTTTTTTCAGTTGGGATACGATACGTCCGCCATACTCCTTTTTCCAGTCCCATGCACGCTCCAAAAAGCCTTCCCTGCCAAGATCATTCTTGTCGATGCCTTCCTCTTTGAGTTTTTCAATGATCTTTACCTCGGTGGCGATGGAGGCGTGGTCCGTCCCCGGCTGCCATAACGCATTGTACCCCTGCATCCTCTTGTAGCGGATCAGGATATCCTGCATGGTATTGTCAAGAGCATGTCCCATGTGAAGCTGCCCCGTGATATTTGGCGGGGGAATCACAATGGTGAAAGGCTTCTTTGTCTTATCCACCTCGGCGTGAAAGTATTTTTTGTCCATCCATTTCTGGTATAATCTGTCCTCAATCCCTTTGGGATCGTAAGTTTTCGCAAGTTCTCTGCTCATAATTTTCACCCTTCCTCCTTAAAAAAAGCCCTCCGCCGATTCCTCGACAAAGGGCGCGTATGCGCGGTGCCTGTGTACTCCTCTCTGTCACAGCCTTTCACAATTATTTAATACTATAGTCAATTACGGCAGTTTTGTCAATAATGATATCTGCGGCATTTTTATCTGGCATGGTTGATTTTTTTCATTTTGGCACTTTTAAAAGCACCATTTTGCTATATGATGGGAATATCCAAAGAAAGGCGGAAAGAAACATGAAAAACGAGAAATTATTAAAAATTGTATTTACCGGCATCTTCGCCGCATTGTCCTACGTGGTGTTCACCTTTTTACAGATTAAGATCCCCCTTCCGGGCGGCGACGCCACCTCCATTCACCTCGGAAACGCAGTCTGCGTTTTGGGCGCGCTTCTACTCGGCGGCGTGTACGGGGGCCTTGGCGGCGCCATCGGCATGACCATCGGCGACCTCTTCGATCCGGTCTATGTGGTCTACGCACCCAAAACCTTTATCCTGAAATTCTGTATCGGGCTGATTGCCGGCTTTGTCGCCCACAAGTTGGGACACATCAGCACAGAGACGGATAAAGCGAAGATCCTGAAATGGACTGTGGCCGCCGCTGTCTCAGGGCTGCTGTTCAACGTGATCTTTGATCCGTTAGTGGGATATTTTTATAAATTGGTGATTCTCGGCAAACCTGCCGCAGAATTGACATTGGCATGGAATGTGGCTTCCACTTCCATCAACGCGGTGACTTCCACCATCGTCTCCGTGCTAGTATATATGGCGGTGCGGCCTGCGCTGAAAAAATCGGATTTGTTCTTTACCATAGCAGGAAGGAATGTAGGAAAAGCATAAAAATAGGAGAAGCGGAAGTGACATTCTGCCAAAGCGCCTGCTTAGAGAATGTCACTTCCGCTTCTATTTTACTTATACGCAGGCAATTGCGAAACCCGACTTACCCTACGATCCCGTCATCCTCCGGCATCACCACCGCCGCGATGAAGTAAAGGATAAAGCCCATACCCACGCTTGCAAGGGAGCACATCGCCCAGATCAGGCGCACCAGCGTCGGGTCAATATTCAGGTATTCCCCGATACCGCCGCAGACACCGCAAATCATTCTGTTTGCGCGGGAGCGCATCAATCTCTTTTCAAAGTTATTCATAAATTTTCCCTCCTTGAACATTTTTTGTTTTTAAAAAAACCTGTCACTTGTTCCAATTCTTTTACTATTTCATGAGATAAACAAAAACCGGCAGCGCAATCGATGTCAGCGCATCATAGAAGCCGTGCGCGACGATCAGCGGCACGATCGTTCCCTCCTTTCTGCGAAAAAAATAAATACACAAAATCACCGTATTCGTCGCAAGATTGTAAAACTCCCCGAAACTATGCTGCATGGTAAACCAATGCGCCAGATAAAAGAGCAGGATATTGATTCCCACGCAAATCCATCTTTTGTGGAAAAGTTCCAACGTCCTTATCAGCAAAGAACCGCGGAAAATCAGTTCCTCCGAGAAGCCGACGCACAAGAAGCAATACAGCAGCATAATCACAATATAACCTGCATCCGGCGCCATGGCATAGGCGGAATAATCCATCCTCATGACTAAAAGCGGTATCTGCTGCACGATAAACATGCAAATTCCCAAGCCAAGGCCCTCAAAAACATGCCTTGCGCAGACCGGCTTCAACCCCAGGGAAGAAAGCGGCCTTTTCTCCACGCGCAGCACATAGTAAAGTAACACCGCATCGAAAAACCAATACGCCAAAACACCCGTCAAAAGCCCGTTCACTTCCCGCTGCCCTCCTTTTTCCTTCACTCTTCAAACGTAACCGTCACATTACCCATATCACAGTCTATATCAAACTGACTGCCTTTTCCACTGTTCCATGATCTTTCCGCCGCAAAGCCGCTTTGCGCATAGCTTCCCACCGTGACAGAGCCCATGCCGCACTCCACGTCGTAGCTGTGATCCTCCTCCGAACCGGTCAGGCGCATAAACACCTCGCCCATCTCGCATTCCAGATCCAGATCGCCCGATATGGTTCCGGCAGCCTCGGCCTGCCCCATGCTCAGCGCCAAATCCATTTCACCGCTCACCGAAAGATCATCGATGCCCATATGCCCTGCACCAATCTCAAACTTCGCCGTCCCGGCCGTGATGCGGTCCGCCAGAATCTCCCCCGCACCCACGGTAAGGCTGACATCCTCTCCTTCAAAACCATCCGCCTCAAGAAGACCCGCACCCACATTCACCTTCATCTCCTTCGCTTTCAGGAAGATGCTGCCCATGTAGCCCGCGCCCACGTCGATATCGCATTCTACAAGCGAACAGCCTTCCGGCAGCCACAGATAGACGGCATCGCTTGGGCCGTTGCGCCAATGCCCCAAATGGTGCTCCACCTCATTTTCTATGCGCAGCCTGCTCTTACCCCCGTCGTTTTCTATGCTGTAATGGGGCCTGTTGGAATTGCCATACACCGAAATCCAAACATGCGCATCTTCGGACTCCCAGATCACAACGTCACAGTCCTCCACATCGATCTCCAGACTGCCGAGGGTGTCAGCCGTAAGCGACAGCTGTTCCTTTTTCTCTTCCAGTTCCTTCCGTTTCTTCTCCAATTCCCGATCTATGACCTTTCTGGCATCCCCGATATCCTCTATGTCCTCCAACTCTTCCAGATAGCGAAAGTTTCCAATCCCCCAACCGCCTGCGCCGTCAATCCAGGAGACAAAGGGAATCGAGTACATGCCGCCCATCTTATATAATTGCCGGAACCCTCCCGCCAGTCCGCACGCAGCGCAAAGGAGCAGTCCCACAAGAAACAAAACCAACGCCGTCAACAGACAGCCCTTTGTAAATTTTTTCATGCTTTCTCACCTCCCCTGTGAAACAATCTGCTGCACAAATTCACAATTCCTCTGATCAGCGCGGGGATCGCCGTGCCGACCACCAACACCATCAGCCAGACAAAGACCAAACCCACCGCCGTCGTAATCAGGCCGCCGCCGATCAGCGTCAGGCCTCCTAATGGCGTGCCAAACATTGCCACAATCCCCCCAACGACCAGGGCAATGCCCACCACCGTCAGCACCACGCCCACCGCCAGAAAGGCGACAAAAATACCAAACAGGCCGCCAAGCAGTCCAACCGCTCCGCCAAAAAGCCCTGCAGCCACACCGATCCAGATCGGAAACGTCAAAACCGCTAACAGGACAATCAGGGCAATCTGCCCACCCGACAAGGGCTTCTTCTGCGGCCTGCCCTGTGCCGTTCCCTGTCCGCCGCTGCCGTGTTGGTCGGTTGACATAATTTGATTTTTGCTTTCCTGCCTGTAACTTTGAAAGCCGGACTCCGTAAATTCGCCGCTGTTTCCGCCATCCGACACCCCGGCCTTGATGGACTTAGCCAGTTCCTCCGGCGAACCAAGGGCAGCGATCACACTCTGTTCATTCCCCTCGCCCGCATCGTCAAAGTATTCATTATAATAAGTGAGCGCTTCCTCCCGTTCCGCAGGCGGCACATCCTGTAACAGGGCAGTCAGCCTGCTCATAAATTCTGCTCTATTCATTCTTAAGTCCTCCCTCAAAGATACTGTTCAATTTGGCTGAATACCGATACCATTCACTGATGTAGAGATTGAGCTGCGCTCTCCCCTTCTCCGTAAAAGTAATAGAACGATACAGGTAAATCAAAATCTGGAGGATTACAAGCAACAAATGC
>CAMXPV010000032.1 GCA_947245585.1 uncultured Lachnospiraceae bacterium
AGGGGGTTCGGCTAAGTGTGGCGAAAATTCATCGTCACGTTTTCGAGAATCCGGGTTACATATGGCGCTAAACATAATTCATCTTCATTTTTAAAGCGATGGTTCGGATAGGACGCGAATTTTCCATAATAAACGTCCTCCAGATAAGGAGACGGTTCCGTAAAATACATAGACGGATGGGTAATCTGGTCGCAAACCAACATGCCAATGGACGGTATATCATTCGGCAGTGACAATACAAACTCCTTATAGATTCCCACATCCGTATAAAGACTGGTTTCCAGGTAGCGTTGATACCATGTTTCCTTCATGCGATTTTTATAACCTCCTAATGATTTTTAGGAGTAGGCGCCCGCTCTAAAATCATGCTATCAAATAAAAAAAATTAGGTCAAGCCATTCTCCGCCATCCGCTCCCTGTATTCCACACAAAGCATGGTGATATCGTCAAACTGGGGTGCATTCCCCACAAAGGCATCTATATCCGCTCTCACAGCAGCCAATAATTCCTCGGGTCTTTTTTCCGTATTCCTTTTCAGCACCTTTCCAAGCCGTTCCATTCCATAAAGCTCCTCATCTTTGTTGGTGGCTTCCGTCACGCCGTCCGTGTATTGGAATATTTTGTCACCCGGCGAAAGCTGCATACTTCCACACTGATATTTCATATGTTCCATTCCCGCAAGGACAAACCCCGGCTTCACTTTATAAGCTTCAAAAGGTCCCCCGGCTCTGGCAATAAAGGTAATCTCATGTCCTGCATTCACAAAGCAGAATTCTCCCGATACCAAATCAAGCACGCCTTCAAACGCGGTGATAAACATGCCTTCCTGATTGGAATCACACAGCAGGTCATTCACCTGGGAAAATACGTCCTCGAGATTGGTGTCCGGCCTCGTGCGGTCTTTGATCAAGGTCTTTCCGATTACCATAAACAAGGCTGCCGGAACGCCTTTTCCCGACACATCCGCAATCACAATGGCAAGATGTCTTTCATCCACCATAAAAAAGTCGTAAAAATCTCCTCCCACTTCCCTTGCCGGTGCCATGGAAGCATAAATATCAAATTCCGGCCGCTCCGGAAATGCCGGAAATATACAGGGAAGCATGTCCGCCTGAATCCGGTTGGCAACATCCAGCTCCGTCTCGATCCGCTGACGATCCTCACTGTCCTTTGCCTGCTGTCCCAGAAGCCCTCTGGTCCTTCCCGCCAATGTCGTACATATGGTAGATAATCCCCACAGGGCCGCCGCCCGGGTCAGCACGATGAACATCGTCGCCTCATAAAGAAGCTTTTTCGTTATCACCCTGGGCCCCTCATAGTATGCTGCATTCAACAGCATCTGATCCCATTCTCCGTAAAACATTCCAATGTAAATAGAGGCGGAAAATAAAATCTGGGACACCACCAACGTGACCGTTGTCAGTCTTTTGGAATAGTAATGGCAGCTCAGCATAAGGGGCAGCGTCCACACCAACACCCCATGCTTTGGCATGGCGCTGGAAAGAATAAAGACCCCCACAATAGAGCAACACAGCACCACATATTTCATCCATCCCCTGCTGCCTCCTGTCAGACGGCACAGCAGGGAAGGCATCCAAAAGCAAATAATGACCACCGGCATCGCCGTATTCATAATCGTTAACGGCATGGTAAAAATACGCAGCAAGGTAAAAATCCATGCCGCCGCGCATACCAGACTGCACATCACCAGACATTTGGCGGCATACTTGTTTGCCTTTACTTCATTTTCGTAGAAGATATTTCGTTCCTTCATAATCCTACCTCCCTGGTTCTGCCTCTTTGCAGTCCGCTTCCAAAAGCATAACTCCACACAGTTTATTCTCCGGGCTAATTCATACTATTTTAATTAAACCAGAAAACTGCCTTATTTTTTTCTCTTTGAGTATAAATTGTAATTTTTTCAGCATATTTTGCACTTAGTTTACATAATTCTGAAACATTCTAGAGGCTCTTTATTCATTTTCTGAAAAAAATAGATAGGATAACCCCCTTTTCTATGCTATATTATATATATACTATTACAAGTTCAACTGGAGGTATTTCATTATGTTGAGACCAACCGCCATTCGAGCAAAAGCAATCTGCGCCTACCAAATTTTAGTCGAATTTGATAATGGTGAGAAAAAGAATTTTGATGTGGAACCCTATATAAAAGGCGACTGGTATGGACAATTAAGAGCTTATGAATACTTTAAACGCGTTTCGACAGACGGCTTTACCGTCGTATGGCCTGACGGACAGGATATCTGTCCGGACGAACTATATGATATGGGAACACTCGTTTCATAGACTTCTTGAAAATAGGAGGGTAAAAACCCTCCTATTCGTATCTCATCCTCCAGTCAATACACCTCTGTAAATATTCCACATACTCGGGATTCTGGCACATCCCCTTTCCGTCCACATCCGAAAGTTTCGCCACATCCTGGCCATTGCATTTTGTCACCTTCATCACGATATTTAAAGGCTCCGCTTCCGTGTCATTGGAGATATAGGTGCCTATTCCGAAAGCCACCTTCACCCTGCCTTCAAAATAGCGGAAAATATCATTTGCCTTCTTAAAATCCAGACTGTCGGAGAAGAGCAGGGTTTTTGTCGCAGGGTCAATTCCCAGTTTTTCATAATGCGCAATAATACTTTCTCCCCACGCGTAGGGGTCTCCGCTGTCATGCCGCACACCGGAATACAGGGTGGCAAAGGTCAGGTTAAAATCCTTCAGGAAACAGGGGGTCGTAATCGTATCCGTCAGCGCGATTCCGTTTAATATCCCGTATTCCTTTACCCATTCATCCATGGCGTACCAGTTGGAGTAGGCCGGGTTGTGCTTATGATTCCCCTGTCCCACGCACATAATATACTCATGAGCCTGCGTCCCGACCGGTTTTTTACCCGTCATTTTTGCCAGATAGACATTGGATGTCCCGACAAATACGGAATTGGCGTACTCCGCCTCCGCCAGTCTTCTGATCGCCATCTCCTGCGCCTCCGCCGACAACCGTCTCCTCAAACCGAACTCGCTGAAATCAGACAAATGGTATCTGCCGTCATCCTTTTCCAACCACTTTACTTTCTCTTCCAGCTTCTCCCGAAATGTCTGCAACAGATGCCCGTAATCATAGGCCATGCGGAAATAAACCTCATTTACAATGGCAAGGGTGGGAATTTCATACATGGATGTGTTCAGCCATGTCCCTCTGGTCTCTATGGAAAGGCCATAGGAAGCATCCGTCCCAATCTGAAAATCTTCGTATCTGGGTCGCCATAACCGCAGAAAATCTATGTAACTGCCCTTGATCCATAAAATGTTGTCCAGATACTGCAATTCCTCTTCCGTAAATCGAAGATCACAAAAATGTTTAATCTGCTCTCTCACTTCCTCGACCATTTCCGGCGTGAAATGCACATCTTTGTTTCGGCATTTGAAAGTCCAGGTTGTTTTGTAATCGGAAAACTGGTGAAAAATGACCTGCCCCATGGAAAACTTGTACATATCCGTTTCCAGAAGACTTGTTATGATTGGTTTTAACTTCATAGCGCTGCTCTCCTATTCTCCCATCACAGTAATCTGGCACATTTTCATGGTCTCTAAAGCCGCTTTGTGGGACTGCGGCGTTACGCCCGCACAGCAGCCCGCATCCACCGTTATCGTTTCCTCCGGAAAATGGGCTTTTACAAGCAGAACGTTGGACACCACGCAGATATCGGTACACAGTCCCAAGAATTCGATCTCCAGATCATCATTACCCTTGATTTTCCGAATCTCGTCCGGCAGCTCGACGGAACCGAAGGTTCCCTTTTCCAAAACCGTATACGCCTTACTTGACAGTGCTGCCTTTACCTTTTCATTGAGCTGCCAGCCGTTCGTCCCTTTGATGCAGTGAGGAACCGGCAGCTTCTTTCCCTCCGCCGTCTCCATATAGTTATCCGAATGGGTATCAAGCGTGACAAAAATACTGCCCTCAAAATTTTTAATTTTGTCCGCCACCCGGTCTACGATTCCTGCCGCCTCGCTTGTGCCTAACGCACCGTCAACAAAATCGTTCTGCATGTCCACTACCACTAAAATTTTCTGCATGGTTTCCTTTCCCATCACTTTCCGCCCGAAATATCCGTTTGCCTCTATTTCGATTGCTTTGTTTTATTCGACCGTTGTCGACTCGGTTTGTACCGAATTAACTATATTCTAATTTAGAATCCCTCCCTCTGTCAACACATGGAAAGCTTGTTAGTCAATTACCACCGTCCCAATCGTATTTGCCCCTATCGCAATCTGCGCCATCTGCTCTCCCAGACGGACATTAACCGAAAGCGTATGATCGGTTCTGTTTAAAAGCACAGCCGCTATCTGTCCATCCGGATTGATAAACGCCGTCGCCTCCAGTTCATCCGAATAGGAGCTGCTGCCGATCCGCTCAGCCCCCGGTTTGATAAAATGTGTAAAATGCCATAGATAGTCCGCCGTGTTTCTCCGAAGCAATTCCTTTTTCTGCGTGTCAAATAAGAAAGGCGCATCGCAGAAATTTCCCACATGATTCGGCCCTCCCTTTTCATCTAACACGATATTCCAGTCATAAAACCCATTCATACCGTGATTCATATTGCCGATCATATCATGGGCATACTTCTGCGCATTTTTCAGGAAATCATCCGCTGCAAATTTACAGTATTCAATACAGGCTTCGGAAAGGATCAGTTTCTTATCCGGAAATTTGTCATGTATCATGGACAGTGCCTCAAAATGGTCGCCGCTGTACCAATGGAATGCGATACCCGCCACCATATGATCGGTCGTCTCATCTATGATCTCGCAGGCCCGCTCATAAGCGCGTTCCTTATTGTGGTCCCAGATAAATACCTCGATATCGGTAAGATGATTCTCCTGTAGTGCAGGCCACATATAATCCCGCAAAAACTCCTTTTCCTGCCTGGCCGTATACACGCAGGAATCCCATGTCTGCACCGCCTTGGGTTCATTTTGCAGGCTGATGCGCCTGACCAGATATCCCCGGTTTCGATATTCCCGGATATAGCGGCAGATGTAATCCGCCCAGGTCTTTTTATACTCCGGTTTTAGCTCCCCACCGTTGTTTCTGTCCCGTTATTCTTCATATAAGCCGGCGGGCTCCATGGCGTAAGCATGATTTCCAGATTTTTCCCGTATACGGTCTGCGCGTCATCCAATAATGGCAGAATGCTTTTTTCCACCCGCTTCATCTGAAAAGCGGAAAATGCGCTATCCTGCGCGTTTTCCACCGCCTCGTAATGTCCTAGCGAAAAATCGCAGCTGTCAATCGGAATCCGCACCATACGGTATCCCATACAATCCGCCGCAAAGTATTCCCGCAGCATTTCTTCTTTCTGCCCCTTTTCCATTTGGCCGTATATATACCCGGCCGACTCCGTAAGCGCCCCGCCAAATCCCTCAAACGTCTGATAAGTCACAGACGGATAAAGATTGAAAAGCTGATTTTCTTCTCCGCCGTCAGACACAAACTCCAGTTTCTTTTCTTCCCTCTGCCTCTCCCCCTTATCATACCATGTGCCGATATAGGTCATTTTTTTCCCGTTCATCCTACTGCCCTCACTTTTCTATTGATTTTGTTTTCGATACTCCGATGGCGACTGCCCCTTGATTTTCTTAAATACCCGGGAGAAATATTTTTCATCCTTAAACCCCACCCGGTAAGCAATCTCATAGGTTTTCAGATAATTTTGCTGCAAATAAGTGCAGGCATGTTCGATCCGCACCTCGTTCAGGTAATCGACAAATCCCTTTGCCATCTGCTTTTGAAATAAAGTGGACAGATAGCCCGCCGATATCCCAATTTTTTGCGCCACATCCGACAACATGAGATTTTCATAATAATGCTCTTCCACATATTCTTTCGCCTGCTCCACCAGATAATTTTTCTCTTCTGTTATCTGCGGCTGTTCTTTTTCCACTTTGCCGAATAATTGATCTGCCGCATGATTTGCCATCTGCAGGATATCGGAAGAGCGAACAGGTTTTAACAGGTATTCCTTTGCACCCAACCGTAACGCCTGCTGACAGTATTTGAACTCATCATAAGCGCTCAAAATCATCGTATACGGCAGAATTCCCGCTCGTTTTGCCTCCTGCATCACCTCGATCCCGGTCAGTAACGGCATCTGTACATCCAGGAACAAAATATCCGGTTTATCCCGAAAAATAATGTCCACCGCCTCCTGTCCATTGGAGGCCAATAATATTTTATCGAAGCGATCTGTATGTAATTGAATGTATTTTGCAATCCCGTTGCGAATCGTGTCCTCATCATCCGCAATCAATATTTTAATTCTCATTGTTCCTGCTCTCCTCCAACCCACAAGGAACCTTTATCACTACTGTCGTTCCCTTCCCGATGCCGCTCTCAATATGTAATTCATAGTTTTCACGGTACATAAGCTCCAACCGTTCTTTTACATTCTTGATCGCATACCTTCCGATACGTTGGCTCGCATACTTGCGCGTATCCGCCTGATCCCAAATTGCGTCCAACTGCTCCTTACTCATACCGACACCGGTGTCCGTTATCCGGAAAATCATATCATGTTTCTCTTTTCTCCCACGTACAGCCAAAGTGTAACTGCCATCTGCACTCTCAAATCCATGTACAATGGCATTTTCCACGAAAGGCTGCAGAATCAGTTTGGGAATTTTCTCCTCCAAAATCTCTGGTTCCAGAGAAATCTCGTAAGTCAGCCTCTTTCCAAAGCGCATTTTCTGAATCTGCAGATACCGTTCCAGAAGCTCTGCCTCCGTCCGTACTGTTACAATACCATTTCCTCTGTTCAAAACGAGCCGAAACAGTTGGGAAAGGGACAAAATATCCTCCGCAATCTCATCGTTGCCCGACTCTGTCGCCTTCCAGTACAGCGAGTCCAATGTATTATAGAGAAAGTGGGGATTGATCTGTGCCTGAAGCGTATCAAGCTCGCTCTCCCTCTCCTTAATTGCCAGAATATAGTTTTTATCAATCAGTTCCCGAATATCGTCCACCATCCTGTTAAAGCATGCCGAAGCCTCACCCACCTCATCCTGGGTCATGACTTCCACTTTCTGACTGAAATCTCCCTGCATAAACTTTTCCATCGCCACCCGCAAACTATAAAGCGGTTTGGAGACAATGTCCGAAACAACCCGTAAAACGGGATAAAGGCCAATCAGGAAACCAACCAACAGAGCTAACGGCGCTAACAGAATCGTATTACTCATATCTCTCCATCCCACCCGCTGCACAATCTCATAGATCATGGTGCCGGTCTCTTCGTTCCGGCAGCGATAGATGTGATAGCCCTCCCAACTGCTCTTCTGCAGGACTTCTCTGCCCATGGGCTCAGAAGATTTCTGTGCAATGATCTCCGATACCAACGCATCGTCGATATCCCCACAGCGCACAAGCTCCGCACCGTATTCGCTCATAACTACCACAGACTCCTGCTTCCCCTGCAGTGAATTTCTGCAAATCCCGTCATAGAGTTCCGCCGAGGAACCGATCACCAAATAACCGAGCTTATGTTTCCGCGCCATGTCATATATTTCACGATACATTACGATCTTGTCATTCTGATTTACCTGATAGGTGTCGGTCTGGCCATGCCCAATCCGCTGCCAGAGAAATTTCCCTTTTTCCTGTACGGCAAGCTTATATATCTCCTGATCTCTTACCTGTTCCATATTGCCCAGATAAGAAGACGACCGGTCAATACAATTTAAATAGGGATTGACTCCGTTTTCCGGATAAACGGCTATGCTTTTAATCTGTCCGCTGATGGCTATCATATCCTGTATCATCTGCATGGGCGCACGATTCTGCCATAGTCTGCTGTCCCTGTTCAGCACCTCCGGCTCATCCGATGTCAATATCTTTTTTATTTCGTCGTTGATGCTGATATAGGTACCCATCTCTTTCATATCGCTTTGCAGTACATGGATACTGTCCGAAATATTCCGCACATTCTGAATGCAGCGTTCCTCCTCGCTTTTTACCGCTGACCTGTAATTATGCACAAGAAGGAGGATGCTGATTAGCAGAAGAATTGGCGTGATAATCGCATAGCTGTAGAACACCAGTTTTTTGCGAATACTCATTCTGGAAGTCCAATTTCTAATCTGTCTCATAGCACCCTCCATCATTTCAAAAAAATAAAATACGACTTATTTTATCCTTTTACCGCCCCCATTGCAACACCCTTGGTAATGTGTTTATTTAAGAGCACGTACACAATAACCGCCGGAGCCGCCGTCAACGCCATAACCGCAAACTGCACCGCATAGTTGGAGGAATACTCTCCGGTAAACTCCAATACGGAAAAGGGCAGCGTCTTCCACTTCGGCGTACTCAAATAGGTACTTGCCATCATAAACTCATTCCAGTTATTTAAGAAAGTCATAATCGCCACCGTTGCAATGGAGGGCTTCAGAAGAGGCGTCACAATCTGAAAAACAATCCTGTAAATTCCACAACCGTCCATCACTGCTGCCTCCTCCAATTCCTTTGGCAAAGATTGGATAAAGCCTGTCATTAAAAACATGCCCTGTGGCAGGGAAAACGCCACATACGGAATCAGAAGCGCCCAAATCGTGTCTGTCAGGTGAAAATTACTGTATATTTTATAGTTGGGAAGCAGCGTCGCGTGAATCGGAATCATCATTCCCATTACAAGCAGTGTGCTTACCAAACCGCTCAACTTCCATTTCATGCGCTGGCAGGCGAACGCCGCCATAATGGATATGATTACAACCAGAATCACCGCCAACGTATTAATCAGAACACTGTTTTTCAAATAATGTAAAAAATTACCGTCTACAAACGCCTTCACATAGTTATCCCAGCGTATTTTTTCCGGAATAATCAGCAACCCGTTCGTAAACATCTCGTTACTGCTGCCAAGTGAAAAATCCACAAGCCAGATCAGGGGAAACAACTGGATGACCGCAACCATTACCAATACAATCCACAAAATAATTTTACCGATTTTCTTATCATTTTCTTTCATGCCGCCACCTCCTACGCTTCTTTCTTATCCCTGAATACGGTATTCAGCGCCACTGTTGCCAACACGCAAATGATGATAAATACCACGCCAATCGCATTTCCATATCCGTACTTAAACGCCTTGAATGCCTGCTGATACAAATAGTTCGCTGCAAACTGTGTGCTGTTGTTAGGGCCGCCGTTTGTCAATAAGTATACGGTTTCCATCTGCTTCAAAGCGGAAATAATCGCCATCGTCACATTGATCTGGATCACCGGCTTCATAAGAGGCAGGGTTATCCGGAAAAAGGTCGTCCACCAGTTCGCGCCATCGATAGAGGCCGCTTCATATAAAACCGGATCAATATTTTTAATTCCGGTATAATAAATTAGCATTCCCCAACCAAACCCGTGCCAGATCAGGACGATCAGCACAGACCAAATGGCATTTTGATGGGAAAGCCAGTTTATCTTTCCCGGATGTCCAAAGGCTTTTGCAATATTATTTAACAATCCAAAATCCGGGTTGTAGATAAATTTCCAGAGATAGGCGATTACCGCCACGGAAATGACATTCGGTATGAAATAGATACAGCGAAACACCCCCTCTGCCTTTCCCTGCAGCTTATCCAGCACCGCAGCAACCAGAATCGCCAACGGATGCTGAATGCAGATAAACCCGATGGCCAACAGCAGTGAATTTTTTAAAGATCTGCCAAAAGCGCTGTCATGAAACAAATTCACATAATTGTCAAAGCCGGTAAATTGTGCCTCCCCCATACCCGAATAATCGGTAAATCCGTAATAGACGCTTAAGCAGATCGGTGCCAATACCGCAAACAGGAAAACCAACAATCCCGGCAGTACCAGACTGAAAATCACCGGCTTATTGCTATACAGTTTTTTCATAAGAATCTCCTTTCTCGCAAACAGAAATTCGTATTTTGGACAAAAAGAGAGGGCGCTGCAAAAGTAACTTTCTTTTGAAACACCCTCTCCCCTGTCATTCAACGAATTTGCATTTTACTTACATGCCGCACCGATTGCCGCAAGGAAGTCTTCCACGGATGTAGAACCGTTGGATACACCCTGAATCTCGCTCTCAATCGCTGTCTTGAAGGCAGAAGGGCCACAGTCGTTGATCGGTGTACCGGAAACGCTGGTTGCATTCTTCAAAATATCCATGATCTGTTTTTGAAGCTCTGTCTCATTGCCGGTCAGATATGCTGTCTGATCCTGTGCGGACATGCCTACACCATTCTCCCAACCGTACTTGGAAAGCTTATCCGGCTGATACATATAATTCAGGAACTTGATCGCCTCATCCTTCACCGCAGAGTTTGCAGATACCGCATAACCACCGCCGTTCCATGCTGCGATATCGGTTGCTTTGCCCTTACCGCCATCTATTACAGGCATGGTAAACGCACGGATGTTGTCGCGGATTTCGGGCGCGATGTCCTCATTGAGCGCCATGGAAGCGTCCCAGCTTCCCATGCAGTACATTGCCGCCTGTCCGTTGGTGAAAAGGTTCATGGTCGTGCCGTAATCCTGGGAATCATATCCCACCTGGAACATACCCGCGTCCGCAAAATCCACAAGGATCTGTGTCGCCTATTTGATTTCCGGCGCCGTAAAATCTCCTGTCGCAATCGCATTGCTGACGATATCCGCGTAGCCAGTGCCTGCAACCTTCACCATAATATCTGTCAGGAAGCATGCCATCGGCCAACCGTCTCCGCCGTCCATAGCAACTGGCGTAATTCCCGCCGCCTGAATATCCGCACAGAGTGTCAAAAGTTCATCCGTGGTAGCCGGAACCTTCCAGCCATTGTCATCAAACATCTTCTGGTTATAGTAGAAAAGCATGATATCCGTGTTTCTCGGCAGACCATACAGCTTTCCATCCTTCTTGAAGCCTTCCAACGATCCGGCGATGAAACCGTAGTCCAGATAATCCTCTTCATTCAATTCCGCCAGTACCCCGGCATCTAAAACTTCATCGAGGAAAGAAGGCTGTCCCCAGATGCTGACCACGTCCGGCATACCGTCCATGGCATACGCTTTGAACTTTGTCTTATATGCCTCCTCGTCGAGCGCTTCCACCTCAATGGTGACATTCGTGTTTTCTGCCATGTACTCATCAATAATTTTCTGCTCTACCAACCCCTGGCCGTTTTTGCGGTCAGGCAGGTTTGAAAACAGCTTAATGGTAACCGCTTCCCCGGAAGCCTCCGCAGATGCCTCTGAATCCCCTGCAGGCGCCGGCTCCTGTGCCGTCTCCTGTGCTGCCGGTTCATTCTCTGCTGCCGGTGTCACTGCAGGCGCACTGTCTTTTGAGCCGCCGCAGCCTGCAAGCATGGACATTGTCATCGCTGCTGTAAGCATGGTTGCAATTACTTTTTTCTTCATCTCTTATCCTCCCGTTTTGTAAGATTGTTTTGATGGTTTTATGTTATCATTCCGGAAAACAGGTTTACAGATATCTATTTTTCAAAATGGTGGAGTATTTTCATATATTATTTTCTATAAAAAAAGACTATAACCAATATTGTTATAGCCTGAAAATTAAAATTTTCTATCTAGTGAAAACCATGTGGATTTCACGAGATAATCACGAGATAGCCAATTGTATTCATACCTTTAAAATTGTAGGTTTTTCCCTAACTTTTCTACTTTTCACGAGATAATCACGAAGTAGTCCGGCTCATATGCTTTTTTAATAAGTCCATTGCCATCTGTATTTGTGTCCAAAATTCTACGCTCTCCATTTCTATTGTATACTTGGTTGAGGGTCCGTTTCCAATTTTTCTGATTAATTCGTTGTCCTCAAGTATTTTTATACTGGCTCTCACTCGATATTCTGTCATATTCAATGCCTTTTTCATAGCATTAACGGATTGGGCTTGGCTGCTTTTCACAATATATCTCAAAACGTTTTTTTCATCAGCCGCCAAATTCGGATAAGAATCCACTAAATCAATATTCCATATTTTAAGTTCCGTTCGCTCTATATTGGTTTGTATTTCTGGCCTTCTGCAATCATTTTGCATAGCAGTCTTATATATCAATGGCCCGCCAAATCCCTGCCTTTCAGATACTCCTAATAAACGAAACAATTTCATAATAGTTTCATTCCGTGGCCTTGAATCGCCTCCAAGAAAAAACTGCTCTGTTGATATAAGCATTTTCCCGGGATTCACAAAGCAAAACCAACCATCATATACATCTATTTTTACGGTTGGATACCCTTGAACATAATCCGCATGCGCCAGACAATTAACAAGACATTCCCGGATCGTCTCATCAAAATCGGATAAAGGAAGCCTCTGTTGCTCATTATCTAAAACAAATGATTCCTGTAATAATATTTTAATTTTATCAAATACAATATTATAGAAATTATATATATTCATTTCATAATCATTTGGTTCGTCATCCGATACACGATCTGACCACCTAGGATTATTGCCTCTCCTGTTAAAGAAATCTAAATGGAAGTGCGGAAATATCTCCTTTATTGAATTACATTTACCTAAAAATAATAATGTTCCTCTTTTTATTTTCAATTCTTCCGTATTTCTATCTTTATAGCATGCGCCTATTTCATTTAAAAACTGCTGATTATCCATTTCAATATATCGTTTTTTGGGAAATCGTTTACTTACACGTTCTTTATAGGTTATAACAGAGTCAATATCTAAATCATCTATTGTGAAGTGATCCGCCGGCTGATTATCTTGCTCAGGCTGCGCATTCCTCATAAAAGCTGCCAACTCCTCTTTTGTTGCCCTCCTATCCCCATCGCCGGTTCGAATCCATGTGTTTTCAAGCTTATTACCTATATAAATCGGCTTCATGTTTTCCGCCGCTTCCTTTACATATACTATGATAATAGTTTTTCCGTCAATAACATATGTATTCACATCCTGATTATTTACATTCCTGAAACTAACCTTGTTTGTATTGGAAAGCTGATCCCATAAACTCGTCAATGTTTTTTCTGAGTTTCCAACTCCAACAATCTCGTTTTTCCCCTCTCTTTCCACCACTCCAAGAATAATCCATCCGCCAGATGTATTCGAAAAAGCGGAATAGCTTTCCCAAAATGAATTTGGCAGCTCATTAGCCTTTTTTAATTCAATAAAATATCTTTCATGTATATTTAGTAACCACTCTTTTAATTCTTCCTCTGAAATTTGTTCAGGATTTTTCGTATCCTCCATTTTCATCCCTTTCACTCACTCTACCTCACCTCAATCACCTGCGACACCTCGCTGCGCTTCGCCACATACAGGGGAAAATCATTCCCACTGTACTTAGTGTCCGACATGGTGACCTCCAACCGTACCGACTCGTAAGCCAGCTCCGGCAGGTTGTTTTCCTTACTCAGATGCCCTAACACGATGGCCTGCATATTGTCGTTTAGGAGACGGCTTAACAGCTTCCCTGCCGACTCGTTTGACAAATGCCCCCTCTCCCCCAGAATCCGCTGTTTCAGATAATAGGGATAGGGGCCAACCTGTAACATGTGGATATCATGATTGGCCTCCAAATACAAAAGGTCTAAGTTCCGCAGACACTCCACCGTATAATCGTTGTAACATCCCAAATCCGTAATCAGCCCAATCCGCCTCCCGTCATAATCAATCCGGTAGGCCACCGGATCCGCCGCATCATGGGAGGTGCGCAGGGGATAGAGGGAGATATCTTTGATCGTACATTTCTCGTCGGGGGTAATAATCTGAAAGAGTGACGCATCAATCTCCCCCACCGAGGAGGACTGCATGACCGCCTCCGCCGTCCCTCGTGTCGCATAAATCGGCACCCCGTATTTTCTGGAAAGCACGCCCAGACCGCTGATGTGATCGGCGTGCTCATGGGTGATACAGATCGCGTCAATATCCCGCATGGACAGGCCCAACTCCCGCAGACCCGCCTCCGTCCGTTTCCCGCTGATTCCCACATCCACCAACAGGTGGGTAGTATCGCTCCCCACGTAGATACAATTTCCGCTGCTGCCGCTTGCAATGCTGCATAGTCTCATAGTTATGTAAACCTTTTTTTGCGGCCGTGAACCCTTTCACAGCCGCCCTTCTTTTTTCTTATTGTTTCCAGTAAATCTCGATCACATCCCCGCTTCGGATGCTCTCCATATACTGCGCTTCTCTGCCATTTAAATTAGTCACAATGCCGCTTCCCTGGGGCTTAGACAAATCAAAATCAATATACTCAAACACATCCACAAACACATAATTCTTTTTACCGGTAAGTTTGATCTGTTCGCCGTTCACCGTCACGATAATGGACAGGGGCACATGCTTGTTCAGAATTTCTTCTCTCCGCTTATTTTCCTCTTCCTTCGCACGGGCCGCTTCCTCCTCCCTTGCTCTGGCTTTGGCTTTCGCTTCCTCCTCGGCACGCTTCACGCCGGGTCCCATCACAATCCTTGCGCCCTTCTGCTTCTGTTCTCCGTCCGTGCCTGAACCATCCGTCCCGCTTTCCGGAGTAAGCGGCTCTTCCGTGCCGTCATGAACCACTCCTTGCGCTGCGCTCTGTGAACCGTCAGCCGTATCTGTTCCCATTCCGGACGATGCTGTCATCCTGGAAGCCGTCATCGTAAAGCCAGCCGTACCCGCAGGTCTGTCACTCTGCGCCGGCTTTTCCTCCTGCTCCGCCTGTTCATAAAACTCCACATCGGAAAGCTGCAATTCCTCCAATGTCCAGATCACCGAAAAGTTTTCATAAACCTTCGTATCCATATCCGCAACTTTGTTATTGACATAGATATTCATATTCCAGTCGATGACCACATCCATAAACTCCGAAATCTGCCGCACCGTATAGTAGCCCAGAATCTCGACCTCATCGTTTTCCTGAATCTCGTAGTATTCGGACTGCAGCTCCCCGTTTACGCTGGCAAACTTCGGTAAATCCACCTTCTTCTCGTTGACTTCCACCCACATTTTGGAGCCGAACTCCGGCAGCTGCCCAAGGGTCATCCGCGCCGGATCGCCCGCGGTGGATTCAATCACGCGGATCTGGTCGTTTGGATGAATCAGGGTATAGATGTCCGCCTCGTTTCCGTTTAAGGTAATCTGCGCCGCCTCACCCGGTTCTCCCCTTGCAATGCGGGGTTTCCCGTTCACCGTAAAGTTGAGCTCTTTCCCCCGTTTCGGGAAAAGGCCGTCGCTTGCAAACTCCGCCTGCATGGCCGCATCCACCACTGCCGCTTTGCTGTTATCATAAATCTTTACGCGCTGATCGTTAAAATAGACAAAGATAAAGTTGTTGCTCTGCTCATAGAAACTTAAGCAGATGCCAATAGGGGTCACCATCAGGGAATCCCTTCTGGCATCCTCCTCCAAAAAGGTGATGTCCTGCATAACCTCCCCGCCTCTGACCGCCACACGCTCGCTCTGAATGTCCAGTTTCTTCGCAAGCGCCTCGGTGTACCCCGGAAGCTTGCCGCCGCCGCCCACCACGAAAACGGCGCTCACGGATTTATTCCCGTTTAACTCCTTGATCTTCTCCGCAACCTGACTGGTCATATTGTCAATCACATCTGCCGCAACGCGCTCCACCTCTTCTGTGGTGATCGTCTGTGTCAGCCCCATGATATCCTTATACTCAATCACGTCCTTTACGCCGGTCTCCCTCTTGATCTGTTCCGCCGTAGCAAAATCCACAAGACAGTGTTTTGCCACCACTTCCGTCAGAGAGTCCCCCGCAATGGGAATCATACCGTAAGCGATAATGCTGCCGTCCCTTGTAACAGAGATATCGGAAGTGCCTGCACCCACATCCACCAACGCAATATTTAACATCCGGTACATTTCCGGAATCGCCACCTGAATCGCAGCGATCGGCTCCAACGTCAGATTCACTACATCTAACCCGGCAACTTCCACTGCCTTATAAAGACCGTCCACCACATCCTCCGGCAGGAAGGTGGCAATCAAATCCGCGCCTATGGTCTTGGCCTTGTGCCCTTCCAGATTCCCTATGGTGTAACCATTCATATAATAGCGCACAACCGAATATCCCACGCAGTAGAACTTCATATCCAGATTATTTTTTTCTAAAAACTCTGCGTAGGCTCTCTCCACACCCAGAGAATCCAATGCGTAAATATCCTCTCCGGTGATTTCCCTCTCGCCTTCCATATCCTGGTCCACGCGCAGGGTCACCGTCTGTAACACACGCCCTGCCGCCGCAATACAGACATCTTTTAAAGGCCTGCCGATCCGCTCCTCAATCTCCGCCTTGACCTCTTTTATGGTGCCTCCCACCTTATAAATATCATGGATCTGCCCGTCCAACATGGCCCGTGTCTGATGTTCCCTGATACTCTGCGTCACCACATGAAATTTACCGCCCGTGCGATAACCTACCGTACCGACAATACTCCTTGTTCCGATATCCAGACCAAACACCAACTGTCCCGGAAATTTCATTGCTTCTGCCACCGATCTTCCCCCAATTCTTTCTCTATTTGTGTGTAAACGCCCTGAAGCGTTCCATTGTTTTCTATTACCACATCACAGTGCCTTCGGAACTCTTCCTCCGAAAGCTGACTTTTCAAAATGGAATTGATCTTCTCATCCGTGTATCCCCTGCTAGTTTTTAACCTCTGCCGCCTGATTTCTTCCCCGGCATGGATATACCACATCTCATCCACAATTCCGGCATAGCCTTCCTCGATCAAAAGAGCCGCTTCGATAAACAAAAATTTTATTTCCCCCGCTGTCCGCTCTTTCTCGATCTGCGCAGTCAAATAGGCTTTTACCGCCGGATGCACAATCCCGTTTACCCCTTTGAGAAGGGTTTTATCGCCAAAAATTTTTGCCGCCATCTTCTGTTTGTCTATCCTGCCTTCTGCATCCAAAATGTCATCTCCCAGAAGGGCCCGCAGCGGTTCATAGCAAACGCCGTCCGGTTCCTCCAACCGGTGCGCCGCCTGATCTGCCATGATCACACGACAGTCGCTTCTTTTGTCTAGCCACGCCAACACTTCCGACTTTCCCGCGCCCACGCCGCCCGTGACTCCGATCACTCTCATACACATCCTATTTTGCCTCATACCAGTCCGTTCCCGTATGCAGATCAATTTCCAGAACCACCGACAAATCCGCCGCCTGCTGCATCTCTTCCGTCAGAATCCGCCGCACCTGTTCTTCCTCTCCGGCGCAAGTCTCTATGAGAAGTTCATCGTGTACCTGCAAAATCAACCGGGACTTTAAATTCTCACTGTGAAGTTTCTCCCAGACACGGATCATGGCGATTTTCATAATGTCCGCCGCTGTCCCCTGAATGGGCGAATTCATGGCCACCCGCTCGCCGAAGGACCGCTGCATGAAATTATTGGAGGACAGCTCCGGAATGGGCCGCCTGCGCCCGTACATCGTCGTCACATAGCTCTTCTCCTTCGCCTCTTCCACCATCCGGTCCAAAAATTGTTTCACTCCCGGATAGGTCTTAAAATACTGCTCGATATACTCGGCCGCCTCCTTCTTGGAAATGCTCAAATCCTGACTCAGTCCAAAGGAGCTGATGCCGTAAACAATGCCGAAATTGACCGCCTTGGCGTTTCGCCGCTGCAGGTCCGTCACCTCCTCAAAGGGCGTGTGGAACACCTTGGAGGCAGTGATCCTGTGAATATCTTCATCCATCCGGTATGCCTCGATCAATTGCTTATCCTCGGACATGTGCGCCAGAATCCGCAGTTCAATCTGGGAGTAATCCGCATCCATGAAAAGACAGCCCTCCCTGGGGACAAACACCTTGCGTATCCGCCGCCCCAACTCCATGCGCATGGGGATGTTTTGAAGATTTGGCTCTGTGGAGCTGATCCGCCCGGTGGCGGTGATGGTCTGATTAAAGGTCGAGTGAATCCGGCCATCCTCCGCAATGCAGGCCGCCAGTCCCTCCGCGTAGGTGGACTTTAATTTCATCAATCCACGGTACTCCAAGATATCAGATACGATCGGATAATCCGGTGCTAACTTCTCTAGCACATCCGCCGCCGTGGAATACCCGGTCTTCGTCTTCTTGCCGCCCTTGATGCCCATTTTCTCAAAAAGCACTTCTGCAAGCTGTTTGGGCGAATTGATATTAAAGCTGCAGTCCGCCTGCCGGTAAACTGCCTGCTCCAACTCTTCGATCCTGCCGGTAAGCGCTTCCCCGTAGGCTTTCAACGCCTCGGGCTGTGCCCGAACACCTATCCGCTCCATATCGTAAAGCACTCTGGAAAGGGGCATCTCCACCTCGTAGAACAGCTCGTCCATCCCCTGCTCCACAAGCTTTTCTCTCAAAATCCGCGCCGCCGCAAGACAGACATAAGCCTGATAACAGGCGTACTGCGCAAAATCTTCCGGCGCTTTCTCCCAGGCCGCCGCATAAGTCCCTTTCCCACAGACCTGCGCCCGGTCGGAAATGGTAAGACCCAGATACTCTCCCGCAATATCCTCCGTCTGGTAATCGCTTTTCAGCGGATTGATAAGATAGGCCGCAATCAAAATGTCAAAATATCTTTTCTCCCTGTAAGGGCAAAGTGCATCCTGTTTCCCCACAGGATCCCGCCACATACTCTCCTCACCGCACTCTTCAATCATCCCGTAAACGGATTTCATGTCAAACGCATTAAGTTTACATAACTTGTCCCTATTCAAGGCCACAAGACGTTCCCGCAGATAATCGGCGGTTACCTCTCCCTGACAGGGGATAAAAACCACAGTTTCTTCGTCCGCCGCAAGGGCTGCGCCCATGCAGACCGCTTCTGCACCCCTTCCGTCGCAAAAAAGCGCCAGTCCGATCTCCCGCTCTTTCCCCGTCTGTCCGCCGCTCTCCCGGCACGCCCCAAAAAAGGCCTCCGCCTGCGCCAAATCCGTCAGGGTACGAAAATGCTCCTCCTGACTGTTGACCACAGCCACATCCCTGTCAAAGCGGGACAGGATATTTTTAAATTCCAACCGCTTGCAGAGCACATAGGCTTCCTCGGTATAAAAATTGCCCATCCTCGCCTGCTCAAAGTCAAAGGCGATCTCTGCGTCCACATTGATGGTGGCTAGGGTTTTGCTTAAATCCGCAAGCTCCCTGTTGGCAATCAGGGATTCCCGGATCGACTTTTTGGAAATTTCCTCCACATGGGCGTAGATATTGTCAAGCGAACCATAGGTTACCATCAGCTCCGTGGCCGTCTTTTCCCCCACCTTGGGCACGCCGGGAATATTGTCCGCCGTGTCCCCCATAAGCGCCTTCAAATCAATAAACTGAATGGGATCTACCTGATAGGCAGCCTCCACATCCTTCGCGTAATAATCCTCCACCTGCGTCCTGCCGCCCTTTGTCTTGGGAATCCGGATGCGAATGTGATCCGTAGCCACCTGTAACAGATCCCTGTCTCCTGACACCAGAGAGACTTCCATTCCTTCCCGCTCGGCACGCTTCGCAATGGTTCCCAGAATATCATCCGCCTCCAAGCCTGCCTGCTCCACCACGCAGATGCCCATAGCCTGCAGCATCTGTTTCATCACCGGCACCTGTTCTCTAAGCTCCGTTGGCATGGGTTTTCTCGTGCCCTTATATTCCTTGTAGATCTCATGGCGGAAGGTGGGCGCATGGACATCAAAAGCCACTGCCAAATAATCCGCCTGCTCCTCCTCAAGAATCTTAAACATAATATTTAAAAAGCCGTACACTGCGTTCGTGTGCAGTCCCTGCCCGTTGGTCAGTTCCGGTACGCCGTAAAACGCTCTGTTCAGTATGCTGTGTCCGTCAATCAAAACCAGTTTCAAAGCCATATATTCTAAGCCCCTCTATCCGTCATACGCCGCCCCGGACGCTGTCAATTTTGCGCTAGATTGATACGATGATCAGCGCTGCGATAATCGCCGCCGCCACAGCGGCCTCCAATACCAAAAGGATATGCCGCAGGACACGATTGACCCGGATCCTGTTATCCGCATTTTCAAGCCTCGACGTAAGCGCTTCCTGCAGGTTAAAATTATTGCCCTGCTCCAGCTGTTCCATACCCTCCGCCACAAGAAATTGAATGGATAACTCCTCCATACATTCCGGGCAGTCCTCAATATGTTCCACAAACTCCGCCAGACCCCTTCCATCCATCTCATCATTCAGGAAGGCCGGTATTTTCTTCTCTGCCTCTTTACAGTTCATTACCCGCCCACGCCTTTCCAACTGCGGAGAATGCTGTTTTTCAGGCATTCTCACGCGATGCGCCCATACAGATTTTATTATATACCATGACCGGAATATTGGAAAGAGATTTTTTACGCAAAAACAGAGCCCCTTCCTTCCTTGAAGTGGCTCTGCTGCCTGTTGCCATATCTGTTTTTGTCCCATTTTAACACTCGGACTTATTTGGACACGCGGCCCTCGTTCACCCCGCAGTTAATGTAATGCTCGTAATACTTCATCAAATCGTCACCAAAGGCCTCCGCCAAATCCGGATTGTTCTCTCTGTAAACATTAATGGAAAACTGCTCTGAGGACTGCCTGCCCTCTTTGATGCCGGTATTCACAAAATGATCGTACAACGCCTTGGCCTCACTGCCGCAGGAGGCATATACATCCGGGTTATTCCGCGCATAATAAGCGGCGTTAAAAGCTGCATTGTCATAGGCATCCGAAACCGGTATCTCCTCTGTCGCAACACCGTTTCCGTCTACCGTATAGTTCGTGCCTTCCACGGTTACAGTCACATCTCTTTGCAATGCGCCCGTGGCAGGATCATAATAATATAAGTTCCCGTCCGGCCTGGTAATCAGACCTCTCTGCATCACCGCATTCTCATCGAAATAATAATCCTGGCCCTCAATCGTCACTGCATCCCGCAGAGCGTGTCCGTCCTGTGTGGCCAGATAATATCTTCCGGTTTCATCCTCAAACCAACAGCCCTTCTGCACAAATCCGCTTTCATCCAGACGGTATTTATTATTGTCCCAGTTTACCCAACCGTTTCTCTGCATCCGGTAGCCCGCATAGAACACCGTCTGGTCTCCGCGAGCCGCAAAACCGTCCGCTACGATCACGGAAGAATAATCCTTAAACTGGTAATTCATATCCACTCTGGTGGGAATGCCTGGCACACTGCCGTGGGAAGTATGCTGCCAAAACGCGGCGTTTCCATTATACTCAAGGGAATCCGCATACTGGGCCACCCACTTGTCATAACCGATATTTCCAATCTTATCCCGGAACATATTCCTACTGGAATAGACCACCGGATAATATCCGTTTGCTTCAATAATAGAGCAGAAGGCGTTAATCATTTCCTGCAGCTGCGCCTGAGACATATTTTTGTGATTGGGCGCTTCCACATCGTAGACCACCGGATAGCTGACCGTATAATTGCCGATCCACTGTATCAATTGGTTCGCTTCATTCTTCGCCTCTTCCACACTATTCGCATAGGAATAAAGATATACGCCTGTACGCAGACCTGCCGCATTGGCGCCGCGCATATTCGCATCAAAGTAAGGATCGACACCCGAGTTGGTGCTGCCGGCCTTCACAAACACAAAAGACACCCCAGAAGACGGCACCTTGCTCCAGTCTATACCCAGATTATGCTTGGAAACGTCGATGCCTCTGGCAATGGAGCTTCCGGCTCCCACCGCCTCCACGTGAAGCCCCGGCACAAATGCCAACGCCCCCGCAAGACACAGTGCGGTAATCTGCTTCATTCCTTTGTTCAATATATGTAACAATGCCTTTTTATGTTTTATCATTTGTACCTTCCGTTCCTTTTTCCTTCGTTTTGACAGCCGCCAATATAACATTTTTCGCAACACCTTTGTTACAAAAGTGTTACATTTCGTCATATTATGTAACCGTCTTGTAAAACTATATCATGACTTTACGGAAATGTACAGTAAAACTTTTGCTTTTTTAGTGGAAATTTCTTCCTAGATAACGTAGTCGTAATCTTTCAGCACGCGCCGCAGAAACTGAATCGTCCTCTCCTCTTTTGGTTTTGTGAATATCTGCTCCGCGCTGCCCTGCTCCACAATCACGCCGCCATCCATAAAAATCACCTTACTTGCAACCTCCTGCGCAAAGGTCATTTCGTGGGTGACGACAATCATCGTAGCCCCCTCCTTCGCCAACTTCTTCATCACCGCAAGCACCTCCCCGATCAGCTCCGGGTCAAGGGCTGAAGTTGGCTCGTCAAAAAGCAGTACGTCCGGATTAACCGCGATCGCCCTTGCAATACCGACCCTCTGCTGCTGCCCGCCGGACAGTTGAGAGGGGTAGTAATCATACCGCTTTGAAAGCCCCACCTTATCAAGAGCAGCCTTTGCCCGCGCAAGAGCTTCCTCCTTCGGCACCTTTCTCGCCACGGCCAGTCCCTCCATCACATTTTCCAGAGCCGTCTTATTTTGAAACAGATTATAATTCTGAAAGACAAAGGCCGTCTTTTTTCTCACCTTGGAGACAACCGCCTTGGAGGCGCTCTTTAATTCCGTATGAATCTCGTCAAAGTCCATGGTGCCGCCGTCCGCCCGCTCCAAAAAATTCAGGCAGCGCAGAAGCGTTGTCTTTCCCGAACCGCTGGGGCCGAGAATCACCACGATATCTCCTTTTTTCACTTCTATAGTAACGCCCCGGAGCACCTGATTTTCCCCGAAGGCTTTCTGCACATTTTTTACCTGTAACATATCCTGCTCCGTTCCGCCGCCCGAAGGACGGCCTGTTTTCTCTTTTCTCAGGAAACGGCCGGCTTCTTGTAAGCCGCCGCTCCGCGCTCCGTCAGATGAAATACGCCCTGCACCCCGCTGCACAGGAAAATATAAACCACAAAGATGACCAGATAAGCCTCCAGATAATTGTAGCCGAAGGACGCGTCGATCTTGGCGATTGCCGTGATATCCTTCACCGTCATCATAAAGGCAAGGGAGGTGCTCTTCAAAAGGCTGACTGTGGTGTTACAGATATTCGGAAGCGCCGACACAAGCGCCTGCGGAATGATAATCCTGACATACGCCTGCGGCGCGGACATGCCGATCGAAAGCGCCGCCTCCAACTGGCCTTTGTTTACGGTGGAAAGCGCCGAACGGAACACTTCCGAGAGCACCGCCGTGGTGTTCAATATAAATACCACATAGGCGTAGAAAATCGGATCGATCGTAAATATATTGAAGGATAATCCCAACACCCCTTTGATCAGATAATTGAGCACGGTGGGCAGAAGGCTGTACAGGAAAAGGATTTGCAGTACCACCGGCGTTCCGCGGATCACCGATACATAGGCCGCAATGATCCTCCTCCCAATCTTACCCTCCCCCGATTTTGATACCGCCATCAGGAATCCAAGCGGTGCGGCGCATAAAAGTGTTACCACCACGATATTGAGTGTCACGGGTATGCCCTGTAACACATGCAAAAAAGTTGTCAGCATAAACTGTGTATCTAACTGCATTTTCCCGCGCCTCCTTTCTCCTGTTTCACCGGCGACAAACGCCGTTCCCATATTCCCGCGCCCTTTTCCACCAGAATGGTCAGCCCCCAGTACAGAAGGAACAGGGCCAGATAAATTTCCAAACTGTAAGAACCGTGATTCTGCCCGATCATCAGCTGTCCCTTTCCCATAATGTCAATCAGTCCTATGGTATAGGCTAACGACCCTTCTTTCATGAGATTTACTAAGGCGTTGGTGAAGTTTGGAATCGCCACTCTGACGCACTGGGGCAGGACAATCCGATAAAAGGCCTGAAATTCCGTCAATCCAATGCTGACCGCCGCCTCCCTCTGCCCTCTGTCCACCGCCTCGTAGGCGGAGCGGAAAACCTCCGCCATGGAAGCGGCAAACAAGAGGGAAAATGTAGTGATTACAAAAAATCCTTTGCCCGCGTCATTGATATTGATGCCAAACACATTTAAAAACTCCGGCAGTCCGTAATAAATCAAAAATAATAAAACGATGGAGGGCACACAGCGTATCACATAAATATACAAATTTGCGAAAACCCGTCCCACTCTGCCCCTCCTGATTCTGCCCGCCGCAAGGAAGATTCCAAGCAGGCTGCCGAAAAATACCGTACCGATCACAATCGCGGCAGTCACGGGCAGATAAAGAATTAACTGGGGTAATGCCTCAAAAATATATTGTGGATGAAATGGCCGCATAACGCATCCTCTCCTCTATCCGGCGATCCGGTTATTACAAGTCGTCGCCGATCTGATATCCCTCCGGTACATAATCAAACAGACTATACCCAAAGTATTCCTGCTGCAATTTTTCCAATGTGCCGTCCGCCTGAAGCTTCTCCCAAGCCTCGTCGTAAGCGTCTGCAAGCGCCTGATTGCCACTAGCAAACAGCGGCCATGTGGGAATGCCCTCGTAGTCGATATAAGTCAATTTATCCACAAAATCATGGTACTCTCCGTCTTCTGCCAGTACGTTTGCGTCAAAGGAAGTCTTGATATTGATATAGGCATCATATCTGCCCTCTAGCACCCACTGATAAGCGTCCGCCGCCTCAAACTGATCGCCCGCGACCAGATTGATGGGCTGCTCCGGATGTTTTTTATTATAATTGTCCACAATCGTATACTGCGCGTTCTGTGCGCCGATGGGAACCAGATTGCCGCTGTATGCCGCAAAGGACTCCAAATCCTTGATCTGATCCGCATCCTCGCTGCGAATGGCAATGCCGATTATGCTCGTACCGATATAGTGCTTCGGGAAAACAAACTTTTCAGACCGCTCCTTCGTCCACCAGACACCCTTTGTGCCCACATCATATTTACCGGATTCTATTCCGATCAGCAAATCGTCGTCCGTTGTGCCCACATACTCAAACTCGTACTGGGGAAGCAGTTCGTCCACCGCCTTTAACACCGCCACCTCGTAGCCGTCGGACTCGCCGTTCTCATTAATGAAGTCATAAGGCTTGTAAGCCTGCGTATGCGCCACCGTAATTTTGGTAACCCCGTCCGCCTGTTGTGCGCCCTCGTCCCCGGACGCCTGCTGCGCCGCCTCATTGTTCTTTGCCTGCGCCTGAATGGCCGAGCCGCCTGCGGAATCAGCACTCCCGCAAGCCGTGGCGCCGATTCCCAACGCCGCGATCACGCTTACCGCCGCAATTTTTCTCCCTGCTTTTACTGCGCTCACTGTTGTAATCTTCTTTTTCATAATAGTTCTCCTCCTGTCTTCTCTTTGTTTCCTTTTTTCTGTCTTCCAATTATCGTCCTGTCATATAGTCTTACTTTCCATAAGTTTCGGCTGCTTTCCGCACCCATTCCAGTCTCTCAAGGGGCGTGTCCGAGGGAATCGTGCAGTCCGCGCCCAAAATCACGCCGGTCGTTCCCGCCTCCTCCAAAAGCCTTCTTGCCTCATTCTCCACTTCCTCTTTGCTTCCCCTGTAGAGAACCCCGTTTTTCGTATTGTCGAAGCCGCCGATCACAGCACGGCCGCCGAACAGCTTTTTCCCCTCGTTCAAGGAAACCCGCTCTACAACCACCGCCCAATTGATGACCTTCACATCATAATCCTTATAGACCGAAAGATCATTTCTGGCCCCCTCGTAGCCGCAGATATGTAAAATGTTGTAATCGCTGACCGCATTGGCCACGTTCAGAACACCCTGCTCGCTCGGCGTAATATACTTGTGATAGAGCTCCTTGCTCACCGCCTTGTCCTGTATGTTCTTCGTGCTCAGGTAAATACCGTCCGCTTTGCCCTCCGTGATTACCTTGAAGGCCAGTCTCGCCAGATCCTGCTTGATTACGTTCAACACATAGGCCAGCTTCTCAGGCTCGTTTTTGATCAGCTCCGCAAGCGTCAAACCGCTGCCCGATTCCTCCAGTACAAATCCCAAAACCGTCGCCGGTGCAAAGATGTTATAGAAGGTTGTCACCTCATTCCCGAAACGGTCTGTCAATTCTTTTACCAAGGCGGTCTGCGCGTCAACCCATTCATCCACCAGACCACTCTTCGCCTTTAGCAGATCCTCCGCTTTTTCCACCTTCTCAAGCGTAGGGTTGGGATAACGGAAATAGCCGTCGCTCATCAGCTTTACAAAATCCGGTTTAAAAGAATCGTAGAATTGGAAATGTCCCTCCACATTCTTCCGGATGATCTCCGGTTTTTCGGTAAACAAATCGTCCGGCGCAAAATGGAACCAGAAGCCCACCGGAACCCTCTCAGTTTTCTTGTTGTCAAACGCATCCAATACCAGTTGTCTCTTATCGCTCATTATTTTCTCCTCTTTTTTCTTTAAACTTTCTGCTTATAAGCAGATTCGAGATGCTGCGCATCTCTCATTCGCGTTGCTCGCCGTAAGTCTCCCGAAGCATACATTCATGCAAGCATGATGTCTGCTTCGTCAGCCTTCCTTCTCTGCTTATGCGCGCAAAAAAACAGGCCCGCAAGCCTGTCGCCACAATCTGTTTTCCATTCCACCCTATATGCATGGCATCGTGAAAATTTCCTAAGATCGTCTGCACGTTTCAAGCTTCGCTTCTTGTTCTTTATATAATTGCGCATCGGCCGCGCATGACATACAACAGCAGCACATACACATACCCCTGCCCATACACATCATTGTTGCCACCATCGTTCCTGTCTGTCTCATCTCTTTTCTCCCTTCTTTACTGCATTTTCTTATTTCATATTATTCCTAGCGGATAAATATGAAATAAGCTTACATGAATATTACCACGCTGTTTTTCTTTTGTCAACAAGTAATTTCAAATTTTTTAAAGTTGTCCTGAAAACGCCGCAGGCAAAACAAAAGAAGCCGTGGTATTTCCTCCGCAGCTTCTTTTTCATGTACATAAGCGTTGTACATGTTCCCCTTTTACGTTTCCATACTATCATATTTTTTCCGCCTTTTAAACTGTAGCTTATCGCGCTGTAACAAGGGATTGCCTGACATAAAAAACTCTGCTATAATAATCCCGATTCCAAAGCAAAAACACATAGCTTTTATGACGGATCGGTTTACGGCATACAAAAACAATGAGAGAAAAAACCTGTAAAAAACCACTGTGTCTTATTTACATACTGACCCTGCTTTTCTGGAGCGTAATCTCTGGATCGGTTTCCGCTTCCGAAATTACCGGGGTGGTTTGCGGTGAATCTGATTGTTATGTAAACCACGTTTCGCCTACCACCCTCATCTCATTGGACAAACGTCTTCCCCTCCGGGAAAATCTGTCCGCACGTGGATCCGAAGGCCTGGAAACTTTGTCCGCCACCGGAAGCCAACGTATGAAACCTTTGTCTCGCTCTGTCAGACATACTGCCGCGAATCTCATTCCCTGTCACTCTTACGATAATTTATACGCCATCGGCAGACAATTTCACCAGCATCAAATAGCGATCCACAGCCTTTGCGGCATCATTATAACAAATTACATTCATCATCAGGATGGCCAAAAATCCTGATTCCTTTTTCACCCCATGATGTTTTAAATGGTTCGATCAGGCACGATCATAAAAAACCGCGCCGTTTTTTTGCTGTGCGGTTTTCATCAGATTTTATTTGTGAAAAAGGAGATTATCATAAAATGAATATTGGAATTTTATTACTGATTATTGTCGGAGGCGCCGCAGGCGGATTGTCTACGCTTTATCTTCTCGTTTCCTTCGTGGGGACATTGGGATATAAAATCTACAGAAAAGTAAAATTTGGAGCGTCTTTGTACGACTAAAAAAGATATGATAACACAAAAAGGCCTGCCATATTCGGCAGGTCTTTTTGTACGGTCATTTCTAGCTCTTATTTCATTCGTTTGCTACATAAAATATCTACATTTCTCCAAATAAAATTGCTGTTCTTTTTCAAACAAAGTGCACAGCTTATCTACACTTTTTTCTTCTCTATATTCTTTTAATGCCTCCAGATATTGATTTCTGTTTGCATCCTCAATCACAATCGGCACGATCCCGTTTTTCAGACATTCCCTAAAAAGGAGCATTCTACCGGTTCTTCCATTCCCGTCCTGAAACGGATGAATACTTTCAAATCTCGCATGAAACTCAGCCAATACGGAAATGCTAATCTCCTGTGCATGATACCACTCCAATAACAAACACATTTCCCGCTCAACACTTTGCGGTTCCACTGTCTGATACATTCCAATCATGTTAGGACGCTTCTTATAATCCCCGATGGCATACCCGTTTGCACGATCTTCAAACACACCTGATTTCAATTCATAATGATACTGCTTGATCAATTCCTGTGTCAGAGGTTCAGCCAAGGTGTCCAACATCCGATTGAACATAAGAAAATGCCCGTTCATTTCCTCGACATCTTTTGCTCTGTAATAATCATCCGATTTCGGCAGTGTCCCATGGTCAAACAGCGAGGCCGTCTGTTCCTCCGTAAGCGTGCTGCCCTCTATCTTATTTGAATTATAAGCAAGCAGGCGCTGTGTAAAAGCGTAGATGCCAGATCTGTCAAATTTCTCTTTTTCTATTTGAAATCTTCCTAGCAGGAAATCCAAAACCTCTTTCTTTTCATTCTCCATATGCCATGATTTCCTCTTTGTAATCGAGTAGGGAAGATCCTTCTTCCCCCTACTCGCCGCGCCGCCCGCACGTTGCGTCAGCAACAATATTCCCTGTGCGGGCGTGTGAATATAAAAGAAGACATTAGTAATATCCTAATGTCTTTGACTATTGAAAACAATGCTGGTGGTGGGACTTGAACCCACACGTGGTTGCCCACAACAGATTTTGAGTCTGCCTCGTCTGCCATTCCGACACACCAGCTTACAAGAAACTCGGCTGCCATAAATTGTAACCGAGTTATATCTTACCACATCGGCACACCGTTGGCAAGTTTTTTAATTCATTTTTCTGCTTTCACCGTAGAGTCCCATATTTTTTCTTGTAATATTATCATACCACTCATCCCAAATATCGTCTTCATCAAACAGCGCATTGATAATATAAGAACGGGTCGGCGTTTCACTCACCTCAAGCATAATTAAAATCCATCCCAGTTTAATAATATTGTCCTGAATGAGTCTGAAAAAATATTTCGCGGCGTTCTCCACCGTAGGCACCGTCTTGTCAAAAGGCGGACAGCTGTTTAAAAGTTTGTCCTGGTACTGCTCCATGATTTCATCCATCTTCCGCTCAATATTGGCAAACGGTGTCATTTCGCTCTGTGTTGAAATCACGCTGATAATGATTTCCCACGTATGCGGATGCACCTCTCCGGGTTTATCGTCCACAATAATATAATGGTTCATATTCAGGTAAAATTTAAATTTATATTGTCTGTACGCGTTTTCCATGAGCTCTCCTCTGTTTTGACGGTTTTAAAGGTTTTTCCAATATTTTGAGCAGCAGCGTCCGTATCCCAAATAGAAAGAAAAAATCATGCCGCACCGTCTCGTTTATCATCTTACGCTCTTCCGTAAAGGTCAGTGTCTTCCAACTGCTCTTGCGCTTAATGGAATTGATAATTCCCGCAAACCTGACAAAGAAGGCAAAAAGATTATAGATCGGCAGTGCGAACAGATAGAGCAGCTTTCTTGCATAATACCGGCGCAGCGAAGAATATCCTTTCAAAAACGAAATGATATTCAAATAGTATAAAAAGGAACTGAACACATAAAGCACATAGATCAGCACGCAGGCGATCACGACATTGTGGAAATTATAATTCATGCAGCCGAGTGCAATCAAAACAAAATACCAGATCATACGCGGAAAAGCAAATGTATGGTCTGTCATCAGCAGACGAATGACAAAATCATTAAAATATCCCGTGATTGGTCTGTGCAGCTTATTTTTCAGGAACATATGGGAGACTTCCAGTTCGCCAATCTGCCATCTCTGCCGCTGCGTGTAGAACTTATTGACGCTTTCAATCGGATCCACCATGAAAATGGCATCATTGCACAGGTGCACCTTTTTCTTCAAAATCGCACGAATCTGGAACGTCAGGTGCGTATCTTCGCAGATTGTGTTCGTGTTATACAAGAACGTTTTCATCAATACCGATTTTCGGAAAGAAGAAAAAGCTCCCGACAACGTGTAAATACTGTTAAACTGCGATTCAAAGTTTCGGCCTGCCAAAAACGCCTGCGCATACTCCATAAATTCCAGTTTCCGAAACTGCTTTAGGAAAAAGCCCTTCGTCTCCTCAATCAGGGCAGGCTCAATCAGGATTACGCCCGTCATACAGTCGATATCGGAATAGGTCTCAAACTGCCTGACAATATTCATCAGCGCATGCTCGTCCAAAACACCGTCACTGTCGATATTGATCACGTATTTACCGTTGCTGTTAAAAATGGCTTTGTTCAGCGCCTTCGACTTTCCCTGTTTAGAGTGCATCCACCACATGGCAAGCTCCGGAAAAGCGATCTGCGCCTTCTGGAAAATTTCAAAACTGTCATCTTTTGATCCGTTATCCACAAGCATAATTTCAATCAAATGATTCGGATACGTGGAAAGATGAACAGATTCTATACAGCGGTATAACGTCTGTCCGGAATTATAAACCGGTATCATCAAAGTGATATTTGGCAGATAATCCAACTTGATATCCTTGGCAATCCTGACACGCTTAAACAATAAAATAAAGAAGTTGCCCACCGCCGGAATAATCTCTATGATAAGGGGAATGATAATCCACGCCGCCCAGAAAAAAATTTCATTCGCTAACCTCGTTATCATATCCAAACTCTCCTACTCGTTGTTTACGTATCTGTGCCCTTGTGAACACATAAAAATACAATATAATGGACAGCGCATAGAAAATCAATCTTCCCACAATCGTATGCGCAACGTAATAAGATTCATTGCCAAACCAGTTAATAATCAGACATATGGAAAAAAGCCTGATAATATTTGCCGCCATAATCCACAAAATGCCCACCAACGACAATATCAGTTTTTCCTTCTTCGAATACACGGCAAAAAACCATACCAGAGAGATAAACACCAAAATCTCAATCACACCGCCACACTCAAAATCCACATAGAGGGAAATGGGCCCGTCCGCATTTTCCACAAAAAGAATCGAATGCGACGTATATGCCTTAAAGATCCCCAAAGCATTTCCAAGAAGTCCCGTCAAAAAGCAGGTCAGCGTCGTTAATATTTTTGTCAGAACATTCCTCAACAGGAAAAAAGAAAACAGAAATGTTCCGATACTGCCGATCAGAAAATAGAAAAACTCCAGTTTCCTTCTTTTAAAAACTGTCAGAATATAAATCCAGACAACAATCAGTAAAATATATAAGACTGCAAATTTAAGCATCTATTCCATTCCCCCCTGCTGCTCTGCATATCTTTTGTGAACTCTCTCACAGTATTCCTCTACGGATTTTTCCAAAGCCAGACTGTATACATTTCCAAACATCGGCCTCTCTCCGACACAGTATGATGAAATCGGACTGTCCCCCATTTCCAAAAGGAGAAGCTTCATCCCGTTTCTTTTAAAAATCGGTTTCAGATCCCAGTAAAATGCTTCGCCCATGTTCTCCAAAGTCGGCACGGTTTCCGTAAACGGAGACAGCTCATTTAAGCGGATTCCCCGATATCGATCAAAATAGCGCTTTAAAATGTTCTCCGTGTTCAGGAAAATAGGATGGTCTTCCTGCTCTTCTATGACATAGATGCCCACACAAAATGTGTGGGCATGCATCTTTCTCGGATCATCTGGCGTCAAATTGTGCATCGCATTAAAAGTTATATGGTATAAATACGCTTCATGCCTCTCGCTCATGCAATGCCAAATCCTTCCTTCTCATTTTTCTTCTTAATCAGCATGCAGCTTGTGGGTACCAGTAAAAATGCTGCCGCAGCAAAGGGTTCTGCGCCGGTTGACGCGCCCGCCGTGTGAATCTTATCCTTCATCAGGTTCGGTGTAAAGAATCCGATCATACTGTAATTATCCAGATTGATATTCGGATTCTGCTTTATGAACTCGGACATGGGAATCTTCAGTTCCAGTTCGTTGTTCAGATTGTTTTCATTGATCTTATAATAAGCAACCGCGCCGTCTGTCAGCACATAGGACCAGGAGCTGTCACGGTGTCTGACCTCAACCGCATATACGCCCGGCTCTCCACTATTAAAGGAAAGCTGATTCCCGTTCGGCCACTGTACCTGATAGGCCGCCATCTGCTCATTGTCAATCCAGAACTGGAAATCATTTCCGTTGGCAATCTGCCCATCCTTAAACTCCCTCGCATAAACGATACGCAGATATACGTTCTCGCCGTCGCTGTAGAGCTTCATTTCATGCCGCACATCCGTGCTGTTCGTCTCTGTATAGTGCTCCCCGTCCACCCATGCGTCCGGTTTATCCCAGTTAAATTCGTAAGAAGGCGGGACGTCGTCCCATCCGGTGAAACTGCCGTCCACCGCCGGAGCGGATGAGCTGCTGCCAAGCGCTGATTCCAATTTATGTTCAACGGCCTCGACAACCTCCTCCAACACCGTCTTATCTTCTTCCGTCGCTGCTTCCCCGTCCTGCACAGCTCCCGCCGCGCCCTGGCTGATTACCATCACCAGATTGCCGTTCTCGTCCACGTAGCTGTCCATAATCGTGCCTGCGGGAACCTCATCGGATATCATATACTGCTTCACCGCGTTGGTTTCGCCGTCATAGTTTTCCGCAATGGTATTATAATCCACGCCTACCAACTCGGAGGGCTTCACCTCTTCGCCGTTCTTGTTTACGAATGTCTGCTCAGGCTGTGCACCCTCCGTTGAATCCGCCGCTGCCTCGCCGTTCTCTCCCGCCGCGCCGTCCGGATTCTGGGCATCCTGCTCCGTATTTCCTTCCTGGCCATCTCCTGACCCTTCCGTCGTCTCACCGGAACCGTTCGTGTCCGTTACGGGAGCCTGTGTCTCTGTGCCCTCCGTCTTACCGGTCTCCGCGTCTGCGGGGGTGGTATTCTCTGCCGGAGTGGTCGTCTCTGTGGGAGCCGTATTCTCCGTCGGAGTGGTCGTCTCCGCGGGAGCCGTATTCTCTGCCGGAGCGGTTGTCTCCGTGGGAGCCGTATTCTCCTCCTGATTCGCTTCACTGTCGTTTCTTTCTTCCCCGGCATCCTGGGAAGGTGCGGCCTCGTCAGAAGAATGATCGTCCGATGTCTCCCCAACCTCTGTCAAATCTTCCTCCTGTGCCGATACGAGCTGAAAGTTCGCACTGACCAACGCCACAGATAACAACATGGTGAGCGCCAACTTCTTTGTCTGCCTCCTCATACCTTCGTCCTCCTTTTACATAACTCGTTTTTCACTATAGGTTTCATTATCTTCCAACAGAACATAGATGGCAATCCACATAATTCCCAGTATCACGATGCCAAGGATACTGAGAAACATGCCTTCCCCATGTCCCGCTTGAACAATCCGCAGTGTCGTATCTCCCTGATTCACAACGAAAAGATTTTCCTGCATGGCAATAATTCTGTCCGACTCTAGCGCATCCACACCGGCAATATTACAATTCACATGGTCATCCTGTGCACGTACAATAATCCGGGACACATCCCTCTCAACCTGTAAAGGAGCGATAACAGGCTGCGGCAAATCTTCCGACGATAACGCCATCGCCTCATCGAGAAAGCGTTTCAAATCCTGATTGTGCGTCGTCAGATAATAATACACCAGATTGAATCCCATGAACGTGACATTCGGATCATGATTCTGTCCCCAGTATACCAGATGGCTCTTGTCCTCGTAGGCCGTTTCTTTAATCACGTCCTCGCATCCCGAAACATAAACCGTATCCCAGACAGAGTATCTGCCTGCCTGAAAATCCAGTTTAAACTGGTTGCCATTATCATTTTCCAAAACCGGGAAATCCTCAAAAAACTGTACAAACTGCGCATAAGCGCCCATAAACTCATTTTTCCCGGTTACAGCGTTTATCGGAATATGCTGCATATCTATGTATACTTCCGTCCCTTTCACAGACAACTCTTTCAGCATGTTCTCCGCTTTTTCCTTATCGCGGTATGTGAAACCGGACAGATATAGTTTATGATACTTAGACAATTCCTCTATCGTGTAATCATCTATGCAATCACTGGCCCCGCTCCCGAAAGAAGGATAAATGTAACTGATATAATATGCGCTCTCTCCGATCGCCAGATTCTCATAGTTTGTAATCACGCCGTAGGCGCTCTCCACCGCCGTTTCCTTGAACACAATCACATTTTCGTTTTCCGCCACGACCTCATACCCGTTTCGTCCGGCGGCGGCAGTCAGGTTCTCGTAAGCGCCCTGCTCCAAAAGTGATTTCAAAATAACTGCCGTATCATTGCCATACAACAGCAATCTGTCAAACATATAATCATAAAAACCGTCAAAAAACGCTTCGTTCAGCGACGTCTGATTCCGCATCGTCAACGCGTTCTCATAGTCCCAGCCAAACATGGAATCCACACCCTGGCGGGAAAAATACCACTGGGGAAAGGCTCCGAGCGTCGCCATGTCCATAAGCGCGATCCTGTTATCTGTCCATGACACCGCATCCGCCAATAAATAGTCGTCAATCAGCGCCTCACTGTCCTGCAGTGCGTATTCGCCCTCCTGCAGGGACAAAATCAGCGGAATGCCGTCTCCCACCATCACACACAGGGCAATCAACAAAAAGAGCATTCTCAGCCGATCCCAGAGCAGCAGTGTAAATAAAAGAACTGCTGTAATAGAAATCAAATACCAGTAACTTCTTTGCAGCGTCGGCGAGGAGATCAATTTCCTGACCGGTTCCATCACTGAAAAGGATAGCACGCAAAAGATAATTGTCAGAAAAAATCCCGCAAACCGCTTCCTGTCCGTCGTGATCAGCCCAAGTATCGCAATCGCCAAAATCGGAATCCCCAACGAAAGCTCAACATCCCACTGCGAAGAATGGGGCCTTGTCAGCAGTCCGCCGGATAAAGCGGGATACAGAAAATATCCCATAACCACATACAACAGTAAAATATCACCGATGGCCGCCGTTTCAAATTTCCATTCCTTTACAGCCATCCCGTAGAAAATAAGGTATACCGCCAACACCCCGCCGAAAGCAATAGCGAGAATATAATGCGATAAAACCAAAAGACACATCATAACTGAAAACGGCAAAATCGCCAGTCTGTTCTTCCATAAAATAAAGCTATATAAAAAATAAAGAATGCCCGGAATCAACGCAAGCCCCATAACAACATCCAGACTGCCTTCCAGAACAACCGCCGTAAATGTCGATGGCAGCAAAAGAAACGCCGTTCCGGCAAAAAAGGCCGCCACTATTTTTCTCTGTTTCACGCCAAACAGAAAAAAGCCCATCATGGAAACAAACGCCATGATCCCGTAAAAAATACAGATACTAATATGGAAATCCGCACCAAAGATCCCGGAAATCATGACAATGATCACATAAACGGTCGGCGGGGAATACCGAAAAATCTCATAACCGTTATACCAGTTTTCCGCATATAGCGGAAATAAGGCGCCTTCCCGCATGGCGGCCGCAACCTGATCCAATTTATATAACTGGGCATATACGGCATCCCCGTGCAGATATAATCCGGAAACATAGAGAAAAAACCCCACGCACGCGGCAATTACAATAGATAATATGACCGATGTTATGTAGTTGCTTGCCCTATGAGCTACGCGGACAGTTGTTTTCATTTGCCTTCAACGCTTTCCGAATCTCTTAACCGATAGTTCCGTGTATGTTTTTCACCCCTACACCTCACCTATTTTTATTATAATACCACAATTTCCGCAATCAGGCAATGCTTTCAGTTAATTATCCCCCCTGAATTTTCAGACAATTCAGGGTAGTTTGGTAAACTGTTCCTGCAACATATAATAACTTTTCCTCAAGCGTTCAAAATAAGGATAATAGTCCCACTCTTCCCATTCATATGGACTCATTTGAATCACTTTTTCTTTGTCTTCCGCAAGCCCAATCCTGATATTTTCCACAAAAGTTCCTGAAATCCCATTATTTTTCCAAAAGTCATCCTCGATCTCTTTTCTCGACGGATCTCTAAAATTGAGCAAAAGCCATGGAATGCGGATTTCCAAAATATCGCCCTCATAGCAGAAATCAGCAAGGGAATTATACTCCTCCGAATCAAAATCACTGGTTCCATACACAAGTCTGCCCGCCGGAAAACGCTGCAGCGGAATGATCTCTATGCGGTCCTGCAACACCAGTTCCCGTTCCACCAGATAATAGATCGGCTGAAATATCGTATTGTCCGGCTGTTTCATTTCCGCAGTCGTCTGAATTTCTCTGTCATATTTATCATATTCATACTGGTATAAATCGTAATAGCTCTGCACCAACATCTGTGTATCTTCTTGCCCGTCTACAACAAGCATGAAATCTGCCGCCGCGCCGAGTTTCTTATCCTCATACACAGCGCTTCCCGAATTAGGTGTGACATCAAAAGGAACGTAAAACCGCTCGGAATCATAATCCGCCCCTTCTTTCCGGATCATCAGGTAAAGATAGGTGCAGTCGTGCTTGACCGACAAAGCCGCATCCGCCGTCTCCACCAAAACATCTTCCGCAGTCCAGTCCGAATCATCACCGTCTATGACAACAGTTTCCTTTCCTTCCCCCGCCACAAAATCTAAGAGGCCAAAATGCTGTTCACAGGTCATCATGTCACACCAGTACGCCCTGCGGTCGGGATTTGTGTAGGCTTCCGTATTCCACGTTCTCTTAAACCACTCGTCCTGCCATGTAAAAACAATGCCCCCGGCATAGCCGGTGTCGTAAATATCCTCCATCATGGACACAAGCATTTCACCCTGTTGGGTCTCCGACTTATTGCCCTGATCAAATCCCGTATAAATATTGGCATGGGTCATTCCCCTCGATACAGGAATGCCAAATTCCGCCACAAGCACCGGTATATGATGCTCTTTCATCAAGTCCTCCAGATAGGCTTTGTAGGTATTGACCTTTCCCTCCTCATCCTTGTAATTGCTGTATTCCAACTCCGTATACAGAAAGTTTGGATAGTACGGATAGATATGATAAGACGCAAACAGGCCGCAGGGAAAAGCCTCAGACACGTCCAGATTCTCCACATTCAAATCTACGCTGTACTCTTCCGCCATCGTTTCACTGGGGTGCTCCAGGATGTCCGCCGTAGGCCAGTTTGAATAGCTGAGAGGCCTCTGCATCCCATACTTCTCTGTCTCATAGTCCAGAATATAATCTCCCGTCTGGGCCCAGAACACCTCAAAGGGTTCCAACTGGTCGGCGCTGATATATTTCCCCTCATAGGAATGAATATCCGGATTGCACTCATTGGTCGTCGATACAAATGTGGCATCCGATTCAATCCCCAAAATCCAGCCAATCACATAAGAAGAGACATCATACCGGTATGTTCCGCAGGCCTTTCCCGCCTGTTTTGCAATCGTGCAGTTACCGTGCAGAAGGTCTACAATGTCCCGCATATCCTGCTGTAAAATCGCATACAGCTGCCCATCAAAGGCATTCGCCGTTTCCACCAATCTCGTCTCGTCATACCATGTGCCATGGAAAAGGTAAAGCGGTTCTTTCGCTTTCTGGTTAAACTCATAAAAGGCTTCATAAAATTCAGGAGGCTGTACCGTATAGACCCTGATACAGTTTGCGTTCATCTCACTGATCTGTCTGAACCACCTGGCATACTCCTCTTTCGTAATCGCTGTCTCTCCCGGAAAATAGCCAGGTTTGCCAAGCCCCAGATTGACCCCTTTCAGGTAAATATCTTCAAACTCCGTTCCATTATATACGCTGAGATATTTCCCTTCCGCTTTGAAATAGTAACTGACACCGTCAGAAACGCAGGGCTCTATTCTGTTTTCCGGCTGTATCTGCATTTCCCCTGTTTCCTCTTCGGGGGTTCCTGACTCTTGCGCATCCACTTCTTCCTGCACCGCTTCCGCCCCATCCGTTCCCTGAGACTCTATATGGACGCTTCTGTCTCCCTCCTCAGCCGGCAATTCCTCTATTTTTTTCCCGTAATCGCTCTGACATGCCGATAAAAAAAGCAGAAGCATAGACAAAGAAACCGCCGTTATCCTCCTATTTACCCCTTTCATATAAAAATGTTCCCCTTCCAGGTTTCCCTCAATTATATATCACAGCCCTAACTTTTCATACACATTGAAACCGTCAAGTGTCGCAAAATAGTCTTTCGGTGTCTCGGCCCGCCTGATCAACTGTACGCTTCCGTCTTCTTTCAGCAGAAGCTCAGCCGATTTTAACTTGCCATTGTAATTGTATCCCATGGCATATCCGTGGGCTCCTGTATCGTGAATCACCAGATAATCCCCTCTGTCTATCTCTGGCAGTTCTCTGTCAATGGCAAACTTGTCATTATTTTCGCAAAGAGAACCCGTTACGTCATATACATGATCACAGGGCGCATTTTCCTTTCCCAGTACCGTAATATGATGATAAGCGCCATACATCGCGGGCCGCATCAGATTGACCGCACAGGCATCCACACCAATATACTCTTTGTGGGTATGCTTCTCATGAATCGCCTTCGTCACAAGAGCGCCGTAAGGCCCCGTCATGAAACGGCCCATCTCCGTATAAATAGCAGTCTCTCCCATACCTGCCGGCACAAGCACCTCGTCAAACACCCGGTGTACCCCTTCGCCGATGGCACGGATATCATTGGCCTGTTGGTCCGGTTGATAGGCAATTCCCACACCGCCGGAAAGATTGATGAACTCGATCTGCACGCCTACCCTTTCCTTGACCTGAACCGCCACTTCAAAAAGCTGTTTCGCCAACTGCGGATAGTATTCGTTCGTCACCGTATTGCTCGCGAGAAAAGCGTGTAAGCCAAAATGCTTCACCCCTTTTTCCTTTAACATACGATAGCCTTCAAAAAGCTGTTCCGGTGTAAAGCCATACTTGGAATCTCCCGGATTGTCCATGATACCGTTGCTTAACTGAAATACGCCGCCCGGATTATACCGACAGCTCATGGTCTCAGGCAGTTTTCCCAAAATCTTTTCTACAAACTCTATATGCGTAATGTCATCCAGATTGATGATGCCGCCCACCTGCGCGCAATACGCATACTCCTGCGCCGGCGTGTCGTTGGAGGAAAACATGATATCTTTGCCGTTAATGCCAAGGGCGTTGCTCAACATCAACTCCGTCAGCGATGAGCAGTCGCAGCCTGCACCGTACTCGTGCATGATCTGAATGAGAAAAGGATTCGGACATGCCTTCACCGCAAAATACTCCTTAAACCCTTTATTCCATGAAAAAGCCTCCTGCACAGCCTTCGCATTTTCCCTGATTCCCTTTTCATCATAAATATAAAAAGGCGTCGGGTAAGTCTTTACAATCTCCTCTATCTGTTCCTTTGTTACAAACGGTGTTTTTTTCATCTTTAGACCATGCTCCTTTCGTAAGCGCATTTTTATCTTACACTTTGCTTTCTCTTTTGTAAATATGCAAATCGTTTCTTCTGGCACATAAAACATGAATGGCACCGGAAAGAACTGCCTCCAATGCCATTTCATTTATATAAATATTTTTTGATTCCACTCATTCTTTATTCAATTAAGATTCTCTATCTGCCAGTCAATCGGTTCTATTCCATTGGCTTTCAGAAACTCGTTGCATTGGCTAAAGTGCCTGCATCCGAAAAATCCCCGGTATGCCGAAAGTGGACTCGGATGCGGTGCCTTTAAAATCATATGCTTTGGATTGGTGAGCATGGGGATTTTACTCTGCGCGGGACGCCCCCACAAGAGATACACAATCGGCCGGTCCTGCTCATTTACAGCCCGGATAACCGCATCTGTAAACTCCTCCCATCCTTTTCCCTGATGGGAATTTGCCTGATGGGCCCGCACAGTCAATACGGTATTCAACAAAAGTACGCCCTGATCTGCCCATTTTTTCAAATATCCGTTATCGGGAATATAACAGCCCAAATCCTCGTGCAATTCTTGATAAATATTTTGCAGAGACGGCGGAATCTCCCTCTGGTCGGGCAGCACGGAAAAGCTCATACCGTGGGCCTGGTGTTCATTGTGATAAGGGTCTTGTCCCAAAAGCAGTACCTTCACTTTTTCTAAAGGCGTAAAATGAAACGCATTGAAAATATCATTGGCGGGCGGATAAATCACCCGCTTGCTATACTCGTCTTTTACAAACAGATACAGATTTTTATAATAAGGCTTATGAAATTCACCGTCCAGAGCCTGCGCCCAACCGCCTTCCAACATTGCCATATCCGTTTCTCCTCCTGCGCTTCCCCGACTCAAAGTTACAACCGCACGGAAATCCCCTTATCCCTCAAGTATTTCTTTAAATCCCGTATCTCCAACTCTTTAAAATGGAACAAAGACGCCGCCAGGGCCGCCTCCGCTTTCCCCTCCGTGAAGGCCTCATAAAAGTGCTCCATGGTTCCCGCGCCTCCCGAGGCAATCACCGGGATCGACACGTTTTCCGCCACAGCTCTTGTCAATTCCAGATCATAACCGGCTTTTGTGCCATCACCGTCCATACTGGTCAGAAGGATTTCTCCTGCCCCAAGCTTTTCCGCTTTCATGGCCCACTCCACCGCATCGATTCCCATATCTACGCGGCCGCCGTTTTTGTAGATAGTAAACCCGTCTCCGTCCGCACGCCTTTTGGCATCAATCGCCACCACCACGCACTGGCTGCCAAACTTATCCGCCGCTTCACTGATCAGGTTTGGGTTCATGATCGCCGCCGAATTGACAGAAACTTTGTCCGCCCCTTCCCGCAAAATTGCCTTAAAGTCCTCCACCGTGCGGATACCGCCGCCCACCGTAAAAGGAATAAACACCCTCTCCGCCACCCTGCGCACCATTTCCACCGCAGTGTTTCTCGCATCGGACGATGCCGTGATATCCAAAAAAACCAACTCGTCTGCCCCCGACTTATCGTAGGCGGCGCCTACCTCCGCCGGATCGCCCGCATCCGTAAAATTAATGAAATTGACACCCTTTACCACCCTGCCGTTTTTTACGTCAAGACAGGGAATAATCCGCTTTGTGTGCATATGCAGCGCTCCATCCTATATATTCAGGAAATTTTGTAGTATCTTAAGTCCTGTCTCAGAGCTCTTCTCCGGATGAAACTGACAGGCAAACAGATTTCCCTGCTCCACTGAAGCATGAATCGTCACTCCGTACTCCGTGGCCGCCGTCACAATCTGCGGGTCTTTTGCCTGCAAGTAATAGGAGTGTACAAAATACACATAAGCCCCCGGTTCCATTCCCTGAAACAGCCGTCCCTTGTTTGGAAATGTCAGGGAATTCCATCCGACATGAGGGATTTTCAAACCATCCCCCTCGGGAATGCGCAAAATCTTTCCCGACAGAAGTCCAAGTCCCTCTATTCCGGGTGCCTCCTCGCTGCTCTCGAACATCAACTGCAAGCCCAGACAGATGCCCAAAAAGGGAAGCCCTTGATTTTTTGCTTCGCGGATTGTATCGACTAATCCAAATTTTTCCAACTTATCCATGGCATCGCCGAAAGCGCCCACACCCGGCAGGATCACATGATCCGCCGACAAAATGGTCTTCCTGTCCCTTGTCACAACGGCCTCATGACCAAGCAATTCAACCGCCTTCTCTACGCTTCTGATATTGCCGGCATCATAGTCAATAATCGCGACCATTACTCTGTCCCTTCATCCGTCGCTGCTTCCCCCGAGGGATTCTCCTCCGGTTGCAGTTCTACCTCTATTTCAGTCTCTCCGTCTATTCCACCAATTCGCTCTATGATCTCTTCTTCCTCCGGCAGTACATCCTGTACGCCTTCCTCAGTCTCCTCTGCACCGTATATCTCCCCATCGATGACAGCCTGCAGCTTTCGGGTATATTCCTCATCATCCTCCGATGCCAGAATATCAAATGCATCTTGCTCAGAAAGCCCGAAGTTTGCAGCCAGTCTCTCCAGAATCTGTGCGTAAATATCGTTGACTTCAGCCACCACATGATAGGTCTCCGCTTCTGGCAGGATCATCTGATAACGTTCCACGCCGATAATCAAAGCGTTCAAAGCCTCCAACCGCATATCAAGTTTGATATAGTTATCATAGGAGGAAAGCTTTCTGTCCATCTGTAAAATCAAATTGCTTCCCTGGAAGATAGCCTCATCCTGCTCACTTAATTCTTTACCATACAGCAGATCATATACTGCCGCATATTCACCCTGATCGTAAGCAGTATGTGCGTCCCTCTTCTGCACCGTATCCGGCAGAATCGTGGAGAGCACAATAATACCCGCTCCTATGGTGCCGCAGAACAGGAAGACCGTAATCACTTTCTTTTTGGAAAGTTTCTTCTCCGGAGGCGCTAACAGATCTACTTCTTCTTCCTTCTTCTTTTTCTCTTTTTTCTTCTTTTCCTTTTTAGGCTTCTTTGCCTTCTTTTCCTCCTCTTCCCCTTCTTTTCCTTTCTTTCCCTTCTTATTTTTCTTCTTTTTCTTCTTTTTCCCTTTTTTATCCTCGTCGCTCAGTTCCTGCAAAAGTTCTTTATTTTCGTCGGAAACCGTTCCCATCTCTCCGTCATTGCCTGCCAGAATCTCCGCTGCAAGAGGATCATCATCTTCATCACTCTCAAGCAGAAAATCCAAAAGTCTTGCAAAAAATCCCGGCTTCTTTTCTTTCTGTGGTGTCCCTGGCGTTTCCATTTCCCCCAAGAGAGCTTCCAGCTCATCACCTGCTCCCTCGGCTTCTTCGCCGTCACCTTTCTTCTTTTTGCCAAACAGCTTCTTACGTTTCTTTTTCTCTTTCTTGCCCTGGCCGTCGTTGCCCTCACGTTCTGCCACCTCTTCCGGTGACAGCTCACGAATCCCTTCAGCCTCTCTTGCCGCCTCGTCGCTCTCAAACAAATCGAAACTACCGTCTTCGTCTACGCCCTCCAACATGGCCAACATATCGTCATCCGCTGAGACACCCTGTTCAGATTCCCCTAAAAGATCATTGATCTCCGACAAATCTTCATCATGATCCATACCGGCTAACAACGCGGACAGATCATCATCTCCTTCATCTTCTGTCTCCTCAAGTGCAAAACTATCCACTGCTTCGTCTTCCGTAGACATATCACCACTTAACAGACGGTCAATGTCTTCCTCTGACATGAAACCATCCGCATCCTCCTCCAAATTTTCAGACTCCTCTGCCGACAAATCATCTAATGACAGATCATCCATAGCAAGTTCTTCCGAACCGCTCTCCCCCATATCCAAATCATCTAGCGACAGATCATCCAACGCATCCAAAGCGCCCTCATCCGTCTCCTCCGATTCCAAACCGTCTAGCGACAGATCATCCAACGCGTCCAAAGCGCTCTCATCCGTCTCCTCCGATTCCAAACCGTCTAGCGACAGATCATCTAGCGCATCCAAAGCGCCCTCATCCGTCTCCTCTAATTCCAAACCGTCTAGCGACAGATCATCCAACGAAAACTCGTCCGTAGGCAGTTCTTCCGAACCGATCTCTCCCATATCCAAATCATCCAATGACAGATCATCTGGCGCATCCAGAGCGCCCTCATCCATCTCCTCTGATTCCAGATCATCCAGCGGCAGCTCTTCTATCATGAAGTCATCCGGATCTGCAGAACTTTCATCTGAGACATCCAAATCAGTTTCATCAGCATGATTCTCGTCCATGAAAGCCAACATGTCTTCCACATCATCCTCTGAATCCTGCTCCTGCGTCCTTTCCTCTTCGCCGCCCAACGTACCCATGGAGACTAACATCTCCTCTATCTCGTCCGGAGACATAGCCTTTCCGGCATCTGCAGCCCTGTTCTCCAAGGGCGCACCCTGAGACTCTTCGGTTACAGGCTTTTCTTCCTCATCAGATTTTCCGCCGCTCAATATAGAATCTAATAAACTGTCTAAATACTCTTCACTTGAACTCATAGCTTCTCCCCTATATTTTTATGTCACACTACATCACATTTTATCACAAAATATTCTATTTAACAAATCCCTTTCTACAATCTATATACTGTATTTTTCCAACGACACAAGAAAATCGATAGGATTTTCTGCAATTCCTCTGCTTCTGCCTGCTATTTCCTCCCCTGTCTGGTAAAGATGCGGGTGTACCCGATACAAAAAAGCCTTTTGATTGTAATACACTACTTTTTCAAAAGGAAAACGAACAATTCCAGGATAGGCCATTCCTACTCCCAATTCCAATACGCACAATTTTTTGTTTACCGTGCCTTGCAGCCATTTCGTATAGCCGTTCCACCTTTCCAAATAGCCCTCCTGCGCATACTGCTCCACACCAAGTTGATTAAACCGAAGCTTTTCGCCGCAAAGACTGCATGTCGGCTCCTCCAGTGCCGCAAGAGGCATCTCCCCTCTATAGTAACGCATTACCGCCTCATAGCTTTCCTCCGGCATCTGCGTCAACTTCCCCGCACAGTTTTTGTCACACTGCATCATACGAAAGCCGCCGCAGGGAGACACCACCTTTGTCTCGTCAAATTCTCCGCCATACACATAATCGTCCATACAGAGCGATACGATGAAGTAGTTTTTCCCTTTCAGTATCTTCCCCAACATGCGATAAGCTCTGTCCCATCTCTCTTCACGCCCACGGCGTAAAATCATCTTCTGTAAAAACGGTGCAATCCAGACATAGCGATCATCGCCCTCTGTCTCTGCCTCTATTTCCCGATATCGGCTGTCCTGCAAAAGCACATTCCAATCGTACTGACACGCCTCTCCGATCCCCACAAGAACAAGCTCGGCATCCTGTATTTTTTCTTTCAATTCCAACTGCGTTATATCCATATCCTTCATTCCTATGTATACCTCAGTGCATAAACAAGGCCGGGAGTCTCCCGGCCTTTACCATTTCATGAATCCTGCGTGTTTATCGATTATCCAAGACCAACTCATCCACCACACGCACTAAATTGCCGATCTCCGGCTTAGAAAGCTGCGCATTCGCACCGAGCGCTTCTCCCTTTCTCTTCATATCATCATTGACCAGAGATGAGAAAATAACGATCGGTATATCTTTCGTCTCCTCATCTGTCTTCACCAACTTTGTGAGCCTGTGTCCATCCATAAGCGGCATCTCAATATCTGTGATGATACACTGGACATGATCTCTGAGCGTACCTTCCTTTTTGCACTCCTGAATCACATCATACGCCTGCTGTCCATTCTCTGTGTGAATCAAATTCACATAGCCCGCCTTATGTAGGGAATCTACAATCAGCTTATTAAGAAGCGGTGAATCCTCTGCAATCAGAATCGGTACATCAATCCTGTGTCTCTCACCCAATTCCTCAATGTCAGCAACCTTAAGTCCTGTCTCCGGATTGATATCCGTCACGATCTTCTCAAAGTCCAGAATAATAATCAATCTGTCATCAAACTTGATGATACCTGTCGATACGCCGTCCTCCGATGTGGATATCGTGGAACCCGGCTTAATAATCTCTCTCCAAGATACACGATGGATTCCTACTACAGAGTCCACATGAAACGCAATATCCAACTTATTAAAGTTCGTGATGATAAAAAGGCCACCCGGCTCGGATACGCCCCTCTGTAAACAATTTTTCAGATCAATCGCTGTAATCATCGTATCGCGCGGCATAAATATGCCTTCAATACTCGGATGTGAATTCGGCACTGGCGTCACTTCCATATAATTGATGATCTCTTTGATCTTAGCGACATTGATACCGTAAGCATTTCCATCCAGTCTAAACTCCAGTACCTCTAGCTCATTTGTTCCGTTTTCAAGCAGAATCTTCGTATCCATGTAATCCACCTCACGTTATATATTTAGAAAATACCTTATAATCTTTCAGATTGCTTATTCATTTCGCATAATTCAAAAAAAATTCGGCGCAATCTCAGATTTATCTTATTATATCACAAAAAAAAATAAAATAAAACACTAATTACATTTTTTTGTAATTAGTGTTGCAAAATTGGCAACATACCCTCAAAACCGATACTGAATCTCCTTCATCCTCTGTCTTTATCCTCAACCCGCG
>CAMXPV010000033.1 GCA_947245585.1 uncultured Lachnospiraceae bacterium
GAAATATAAACGTTGGAATATGCAAATATTCGCTTAATCAGCAGACACTAATTAGCCATGAACTGGAATATTTCCCGAGGTATTTAACCTTTAGTTGGTTTGAATATGTTCCTTATCAGGGTTTGATCCGCGTACATAACAACAACGGTCAGAGTTGGGAAAGATGTGATTATTATCTGAAATACGAAAGCGGAGCTCTGACTTTGGAGTTAAAAGCAGAATATAATAACTCTTATTGGTATACCTGTAATCAACAGGAGATAACCAATGAGGAATTTTTGAGCAGTCTGTCTGATCTGGGATATGAGCAGTTAATTCCCTGCGGTTTTTTATATGACAATATAGAGGAGGCGTATGCCAATATAGGAAGAACCGCAAACAGCAGGGCGGCGCTAGAAGATTTTGTCAGTGGAAAGACCGATGCCGTGTATTATGTAAAAGGGGTGACTGACATTCCGGAATACGACTTTTTTATGAAAAGCTATGAAGACATCTACAATGATATTGTGCCAAAAGGCGCTTTCGGAAGTATTGAGTATGTGGATTTTGATAACGACGGAGAAGAAGAATTGATTATACAAAGCAATACCGGAGCGTGTGTCTTTTTCGATGTGATCGGCGATACGGTTTACAGAGTAATGAGAATATTTGACGATACTTCGGGCACCACTTATATCGCTGAAAGGAACGGGAAACGAGTCATTGTAACAACAGATCAGCTAAGAGGAAAGAAAGGCCTTAAATCCTATGTTGTCAGGCAGTACGATCCCTGCGGCTGCTTAGTGGATTACTTTTGGTTATCTGCTTCCTATGAAGGGGCGGATTACTCGATGACAGATGAATTTGAATATCGGGATCAGCCTGTTACGGTGGAAAAATTTGATGAAATAGAGCACAGTATGCGGCAGGTTTGGCCAAAGACCGTGGATAGCTATGGGGATGGCTGATTGATCCGGAGGAGATGGAGACTAACGTGGTATTTCCTGAACCGGTGAAACTTCAAAATTTATCCAATATTACTAAGATAGATGCCGCAAATGGAAAGGCATTTGCGGTCGATCGGGAAGGGCGGCTGTTTGTATGGGGATTAGGGCGGTATAAATATATTACGCCAGATTATGTTCCCAGTTTAGTGGAGGGCCGCAGCTTGTTTATTTGTATGAAATGGGGAACAAGGCAGATATCGCCTTAATCTCAGCGGATGCTTATACTATGTACCTGTATCAGGAAGACGGTACGCTCTGGTATTGGGACAGCGATCTTATCACATACCACGATAAGGAGTGGGCGGGGGCTTCTGTGGAACGACGGGATCTACTGGATATGGAGACAGATGATTTGCTAGTCCCGAAAATCATCTCTATTAGTCCGGGCGTTGACGGCGCGCTGTTTTTACTGGAAAACGGAGAGGTTTTTGTAAGCGAGTATGTTACAACGGAGATCAAGGATGTGGAATATTTTAGGAGGAGCCATGGTAACCCGCAAAACACATGGACTACTGTTGCAAAGGATCTTCCGCTAAAGGGACTGTCCTTTCGGAAATTGGATTACGAGAACATCAATGGTATCAGCTCGGATAAAAACAATACTTTTTATCTGATAGATAAAGATGAGAATATATACTGCTATTAGATTGAAGAGGAATGAAAAGGGGGCTAAAAGTCAGATAGACCGATGAGAAAAGGAAAAGTAAACAAGATTATTACTTATATTACTCCTTTGTGTTGTGCCGTAGTCATTTGTGCATGCGGTAGCGGGCAAAGCAATAATGAAATCGAAGCGTATGCTCAAAAAGAACATATAGCGGAAAGGGAGCAGAATTTTACGAAACAGCAGACGGCTGAGTTGGAGAAAGAGTCAGACCTCTTTGATTTGGAAACTGTAGAGGTATTTATGGTCGATTTGAATCACGATATGCAGAATCTGACAGACCGAATGGACAGGCAGGAGGTTGTGACAGAGGATGAGATCACAAACTGTATCGGAAGATATTATGATGATAATTTAACGGATTATGTTATGTTTCTCTATCGAATCAGACCGACGGACAATGGTTATTTTCATGACAGACAGTACGGAACAGCCAATTATATGATAGATACGGATGCGGAAATGACTATGATGGTCCGACAGGATAATTTTTGTGAAATTGGCGTAACAGTTGGTCATCATTGGGAACGATCATGGGATAAGGAGGTAGTTCCAGTTAGATTAGAATGGAAAGACAACCGCCTTTGTATTACAAAAATCAACCAATGGTACAACGATTTTCGTTATCAATATATGTCTGATGAGTTGTTTACACCGAAGCGCTTTACGGAAAAAGAGGCGCAGAATCTAATCAAACAGTTCGGAACAGATGAAGTTGGAAATCCAGTAACGCTTACTATTACGGCTGATGAGAGGGGCTTTATACTTGCCAAAAGTAACGAGGTTTTACTGCAGGAAAATGAGATAGACGGTCTATCAAGATATGAGATATATATGGCGGCGCAGGAAATCTACGCCCGTCACGGGAAAAAATTTAGCGATGCCGTACTATCCCAATATTTTAACAGACAGGAATGGTACAAACCTTATGAAAAAAACTTTTTGCAAGAATCCCTTTCTGAGATAGAAGAAGCTAATATTCGGATTCTAACACAAAAAGGAAAGTTGGGAGAACTAGCGGAAAAAGACTATGGTAATTTATACCCGGCTAAAGATAAAAAAGATTCCGCATTAACCGAAGAGGAGGCTATTCTGTCAATTATACATGCTTTTGAGATGGCAGATCAGGTAATTTGCGCGAAAGAAGAAAATTATATAGGAACGGATGATGTTTTTCGCGTGTATTCTTTAGGAGAATATTCGGAAGAAGCAAGTCTGAGAGATTATTTGTCCTCATGGTTTTCGGATAAAGCGATTGATTATGTAATCGAAATATATTCTATTTGCAAGGGACTGTACAGGGATGAAGAGAATGGATGTTATCAATATATCACGGAAGGGACTCCTTACGGGAAATGGCAGGAAATTGATTTATTGGAGAAGACAGAAATTTTAGAGGCCGATGATAATATATGCAGGGTTAAGGTGCCTTTTGTTGTCGAGGATATGGCTTGGTGGGGACTTCCTGATGGGACAAGCAGCGGCGAATTTCTTTTGCAACAAAAAGAAGATGGCTGGATAATCACCGAAATTACACAGACATATTATGATGAAATGGTTCGGGAATATGAAGAAGAGAACACAGGCAAAACGCAGATTGTGGACAACCCCCTAGAATTTGTCACGAAAGCGGACGCCGCTGTGCGCGAATTTATGGTTATCGAGGGCAACGAAAAACCTATACATAATAGGGAGGAAGTGCGCCGCCAGTTACAGAAGTATTATGATGACTCTATTATAGATTATGTCCTGTACATCTATCAGATCAGGGAGGCAGCGGGCGGATATTCTTATACCGACTGGTATGCTGAATACGCGTACTATTGGGCGGACATGTCTGAGAAAATGACACTGCTTTCCCAGGATGAGAAAAGCTGTGAAGTGGGCGTTGTCTTTCGCCATGGATGGGAAAATTGTTGGGATGAAGAGGTGGTGCCCGTCAAATTGGAATGGCAGAAGGATGGATGGAAAATCGTAGATATCAGTCAGTGGTACAATGATTTTCGCTATTATTATATGCCGGAAGGAAAATTTTCTCCGGAATATTTTACCCGGGAACTGGCAAAGGATTTGGAAGAGCGCTTCGGAACTGACGAAGCAGGAAACCGGGTGCCTATCACCGCGAAGGTAGATGAAAACGGTTATATACTGGCGGACAGCGGTGAACGGCTTCTCACTGAAAGGGAGATCGCGGAATTATCCGAGTATGAAATGTACCTTGCCGTACAGGAAATTTACGCCCGTCATGGAAAGAAATTTTCCGACCCTCTGTTGTATTGGCATTTTAACAATCAGAAATGGTATGAACCTTATCATTTCCTGTTTTATAAAGAGACTCTTTCGGAAATGGAAATAGAAAATATTAGTCTTCTCACAGATGAGGGGGATCTTGCTGAAATGGCGGAGGCAGCATACAACAGCCGCTATCCGGTTATGGGAGACGGCGACGGATTGACAGAGGAAGAGGCAGCCTGTATGGTATTTCATGCCTTTGAGATGGCGGATCAGGTCATTGTTGCTAAAGAAGAGAATTATTTGGAAGAGGAGTCTGACCACGCTAGCCGGGTGTATTCTCTGGGCGAATATTCAGAGGAAGGACGCTTACAAGAATACCTGTCAGAATGGTTTGGCGGGGAAGTTTTTGATTATCTGACTGCCATGTATTATACTTGGGATTGTCTGTATCAGAACGCGGAAGGCAGCTATAGAATTGACAGTGAAATTTCTCATCTCGGGGAAAGCTATACCCCCTATTTCTTTGAAGGTGTGACAATTACAGAGGCAGAGGAAAATAAAATCGTTGTGGAAATGCCGTTTCTGCACCAGACAGTAAGCTATGGGGAGATTACCCTGGAAAGAAGAGACGGGAAGTGGCTGATTACTGACATTTTCCATCCATACTATGACCAATTTTATCTTAAATGGCAGGGATATTGAATTTCGCTTTACATTTCCTCCCATCTATGCTATGGTTGAAATAACATATCTGGGAGTCTGAAATTCTGATACATCTGTATGACACGTCAAGGAACCTGAATCCCTTATATGAAAAACAAAATAAGGGAGGAAAGGCTGATGGGAAAGAAGGACGAGTATCAGTTTGATTATCTGGACGATAACGGAAGATTTGGGAAGGAATCGAAAAAGGCATACGCGCCTTGATACAGACGTGTACGGAGTTAGGCATTTCCGATGATATTATCATAGAGAAATGTGCAGAAAAGTATGAAATGACAAAAGAGGAGGCGGGCCGGTACATGGAAGGATGTTGTGTTTAAGATGAACAGGAAAAAATTAATTTGTACTTTATCAATAAGCCTTGTGGCTTCCCTGCTTTTCTGGTTTACGGCAGATACCCAAATACTGACTGCAAAGGAAAAGCCTGAGGGAAAATGGAAGGCGGCCTATCAAAACCCGATTCTGGAAAAAGACTTTAAAAAAATGGCGCTTATCTATCTGGACAAAGACACGACTCCGGAACTATTAGTGTTGAAGAACGGGGAATATTGCCTGTATACGTTTGACGGTTCTCAAGCCAAGGCGATAAACATGCCCAATGCCAAGATTAAGGCGAAGGCGTATGCACTCAAACATCCTTTGGAAAATTTTTCGGGAGATTTCGCTTTTTATTGGTTTGAATATGTTCCCTATCAGGGGTTACTCCGTATACATAGTGATGACGATGGGGAACGATGTGATTACTATTTGAGATATAAAAATAATTCTCTGGCATTGGAGTTAAAAGCAAAATTTATCGACAATATATGGCATACATACAATGCGCAGCGGGATATTGATAATGAAGAATTCTTAACCAAACTGTCAGATCTGGGTTATGGTCAGCTGATCCCCTGCGGCTTTTTATATGACAATATGGAGGTAGCTTATAAAAATATAGACAGAATCTCAAATAACAGGGAGGTACTGGATGATTTTATCAATGGAAAAATCGATGCCCTGTATCAGGTGGAAGAAATAACGGATATTCCGGAAGACGGCTTTGTCACGAGAAGCTATGCGGATCTCTACAGGGATTTCATTATGGGAGACGGCATGGGGCGCGTACAGTATGTAGACTTTGATAATGACGGCGAAGAAGAGCTGATTATGTACGATTACATGGGAAACAGTATCTTTTTGGATGTGATTGGCAACACCGTTTACAGTGTGATGGAGGCATATGGTACTGCCAGTCAGTCCTCGGTTGCGGAAATAGATGGAAAAAGAGTCATTGTAAGTGCGGATGTGTCACATGGGGGAAGAAAATACTATTTTATCAGGCAATATGATTCCTGCGGCTGTTTGGTGGATTTCTTTCGCCTATCCGCGTCCTATGACGGGAAGGATCATTACACGGTCAAAGATGAATTTAAGTATCGTGAGCAGCCCATAACGATGAATGAGTTTGAGGCGATCAGGGATCGTATTCAGGATATTCCAACAGATTAAAGAAATCTAGCTGCCCGTCTTTCCATGATTTTTGATCAGCCTGCTTTACTATGTCATTATTAGACAGTTCTCCAACTAACAGCGGAGAAGCGGGGTTATGCAGTTTTCTGTTTTGGGCGACAGTTTCGTTGTCATAGTTGGCATAGCAGTAAAGACATCCGTGCCCACAGGTATTATAGGCACCGATATCCGCGCCCAAAAGGCAGGAGCACTCTTCTCGAGCCATTTTCTTTTGCGGCGCATGGAGTCTACAGCCCAGAGCCTTTTCCAACACAGCTCTGGACATACAGCCGTCGGCATCGACATTTTCCCGGATAAGACTTGCATTTTCACAGCATAAATGGATTTGCAGATTATTTTCTTTTGCGATTTCGGAAAAAGCTGCAATTATTTTTTCCTGTTCGGCAGAAGAGACACGGCGGACTTTTTTAAAGTTCCGTTTGGTCTTTTCGTAGAGGTCGATGAAACTTACCACGCATTGTTGTGTATAATCTGAAAGCGCTTTGGCCATTTGGTGGAATTGGTCTATATGATATTCTACGGAATAGCGGTCTGTGACAAAGATAGGATCGTATCGCCAACTTGTCCGTTCTTTTCCGACTTGTTCGGAAAGCTTTTGAAAATAGTCGATTACCGTCTTGGCGGAAGGGACGTGAGGCTCGATTTCTTTTCCATAAGGAGTGATGGTTACGAACCAAAATGTATCATAAGAAGATAACAGGGGGAGCCGATCAAGCATGGGAGAGGGGTTTTTTGTACAGAATACGATCAAATCTATTACTTCCGGATTTAACAGATATTTGGTAATCTGTGTCGGGTAAAAGGGATTGCGCGAAAGTACATAGCCTTCCTTGATGCGGTTATAAAACCAGTCGCTGTAATAGGCAGGTATGTCGGTTCTGCTTCCTGTGTTTAGAATCATGTCTTCAGGCCTCCTTCTGTCAAATGAATAAAGGAATACAAATCGTAAAGGTCGTCCCTTCTCCTTCCGTGGAAATCACCTCGATTCGCCCTGCGTGTTCCAAAACAATGGATCGGGTAATGGCAAGTCCAAGTCCCTGTCCGCCTTTGTCGCTGCGGGTCGTGAAAGAGCGGCGGAAAATATTCGGAAGGTCTTTTTCGGGTATGCCGCAGCCTGTATCGGAAAGGGCGATATAAGCGCAGCTACCATCCGCCGTAAGGGAGAGTGTTATTTTGCCGTCTGGCGGCGTAAAATCAGCAGCGTTGTATAAGAGATTTTCCAACGCACGGAAAAGTTGTTCCTGGTTGGCCATGATGCGGCAGGGGCGGGCAGTAATGTTTTTGAGAAAGTTTGGCCCGTAAAGTTCTATGATAGGGCGGCAGCTATGGTAAAAATCCGCGAGGAAGGTGTTTAATGACACGGGTTCCATTTGAGCCGGAGAGCTTGTCTGGGCGGCGATCTCCTGAATGGATTTTAGACGTTCGGATAAAATGCCGCACTGTTCTTCTATATGAATCATTCTTTTGCGGGTGTCTTCATCTAACATAATGTCATTCAGCCGTATGATCTGCGCCATGTTTGAGAGGGACGTGAGGGGGGATTTCATATCATGCCCCAACTCTTCCATCAACTGGCCCCTTTCCATGAGCAGTCTGCGCAGATGTTCCGTCTTTTCTCCGACCTCTTCCTGTAGATGCAGGGTAAGCCTTTGATTTTCTGCGGCCATATCCCGGCTGCGCTGTACCATCAGGACGGCAAAGGCGGCCACCATGCAAAACGAGCCATATTCTTCCGGGTAAGCGCCGGCAAAAGGCTCATAATATCCGATTGACAGAACGCTGTAAAACAGGCAGATGCCGTTTGCGGCAGCGGCGGCAAGGATTGTTTTAATATGCGGCAATTCCATAAAACCGCCGTAGACGGTCAGGCTGACTAAAAATATTGCCATGACTGCCTTATACCACGAAATGAAGAGGCCGTAGCAGGGTACAAGACCGGGAAAAATGGCAAATACAAATAAAGGTATGACAATCACAATGCCGCAGACGCTCAGGGAAAGAATGCGAAGCGTCTTTTTCAGGCGCACAAAACCTTCCGGTAAAAATAACAGGAGCGCGATTTGCAAGGAAAAATAAATGCCGGATACAGCGGCGGCATCTTCTATGGCATACAGCGTGCGTACAAGCGGCACGCCAAACATTCTTAAAAAAGGATAGCATATCCGAAGCGCAAAGGATAAGCTTAACATACCAAAATAGAAGACAGCCGTTTTATTGTCGTCATCCCTGCGCATCCAAAGTGCGATGCAAAATAGAGAGAGTGTAATGGAGGAAAAAAACAGCAGCCCGTAGACAAGCATGCGGGAGGCAATCAGACGGCTGACACTGTTGGAATCACCTATTACGGGTGCATACCAGATGCCTCCGTAGTAGTGGGAATAATTGGCAGTCTGGATGATCAGTTCCGCCTCACCGTCAAGAAAAAATGAATAGGCTGCGTCTTTGATCAGGGGCGCGTAATTGTCAGGGGACACCTCACCTGTCTGGCCAAGGCAAAGCCCATCGACATAAACTTTGGCAGCGCACAGTGGCTCCTGAAGATAGAGCAGGACATTGCCGTTTCCCTGCAAACGCAGCCGCCATGTGGAAATTCCGTAAGGATTTTTATCTTCGTGAAATAGGGAAAGGTTTGGATATTCACCGGCCCATGTGTCATAATATGGCTGTTTTTCGGAAGAAAAATCTTCCGGAGAAAGCAGAAGATCAGGATAAAGTTCCCAACCGTCCACAAGGGCACAGTAACCTTTTTCTGGAATTATGCAAAGACCGCCTTGTGTAAGCGGCGCCTTTGTTATATATTTATTATCATAATGGGTAACGGCCAGTAAGCCGAGCAGGCTTATGATGACAGCGCCTGTAATGGTCAAAATTGTGAAAAGTACGTACTTTGCATATTGTGTCTGTTTCATGATAATGGATGGTCCTCCTAAAAGTGACAAAGGAAAAATGGTATGAAGAATACGCGTAAATATATACTTGTGTTGGCTTTCGCCGTTGTGTTTCTATTTTATAGGGTTGATCCCGTTCTTGCAATGGAAACGGGGCAAAATATTGAGTCGGCAGACGGGCCGGAGGCAGAGGAAACCGTAGTGCCCGAATTGGAGCCAAAACAGCCTGCGGAGGAAATCCCGGAATCGGCAGGCGAACCGGAGCAGCCCGCGGAGGAAATCCCGGAAGCGGCAGGTGAACCGGAGCCGGAACAGCCTGCGGAGGAAATCCCGGAATCGGCAGACGAACCGGAGCCGGAACAGCCCGCGGAGGAAATCCCGGAGGCGATAGGCGAACCGGAGCCGGAACAGCCGACGGAGGGAATTGCAGAACCGGAGCCGATCGTGGAACTCAGTATCATGCCGGGGGCTGAAACCATATCCACGGGTGAAGCGCTGATGGAATGGTTGGAGTCACATAAGAGTGTTGGCGGCACAGTCAGGTTGACGGATCATGTGGTTTTGGACGGGGCGTACAGCTTTTGCCCCAACGGGATTAACAATCCCGCCGTTTTTGTTGATACTGGTGAGTATACAATCACCGTAACCGGAGAGATTTCATTTTTGAGTGACGGCAAACTTACTTTTACGGGAGAGCCTGATGGCAAGGGCATCTTTTATGTGGCGGAAAATGGGATACTTTCCATATGCGGCATTTCTGTGGAGAGTAAACGGTGCGCCTTGTGGCAGGAAGAGGGGGCCGGATTGGAAGTATCCGACTGTGCCATATCGGGAAGCATCCATTATGCGGATATGCCCTTTGTCATGTCTTATAAGGATTCTCTCTGTGCCGTTGTGGAAAAGGGTCAAACTCTAAACGATGCCCTTCCCTCACAGATCAGCTGTACCGTCAATCGTCAAGGGCGGTTGAGCCATAACGAAAGGGTTCCCGTCTTATGGAATCAGGAGGGAACCGAAAAGCAGCAGGAAGAAAGGCGGCGTTTTGAGCTGCAGGGTTCTTTTTTGGATGCGGCAGCCGCGAAACCAATTTGTTGTGCGGTGGTTTACAATGATTATCCTTTAACCTTTACGGATGTGAAGGCATCGGTAAGCGGCGATCGCTACACCTTTCAGGGTGGATTTACGGTTCCGGAGGAATCCCTGCCGTTTGAAGTAATGACGGAGTATTCCTTTGACGGGGAAAACTGGGTTTTGTATGAAATGCAAACGGCATCAAATGTAGACGCAGGATTCCGGATTGACTGCAAGTGGGAACCGCGTGGCAGGGCAGCCTGCTCTAACATATATATTCGTTTGCAGTGGAATAATAATGGAACCATATATTTTTCCAATGTGCTCTGTTATTCGGCAGATGATCTTGAAAATCTGGAGGATATAGGCGGCAGCCGGGGTGGTGGGACTTCTATTATCAATCCGCCAAAGGAGCCGCAGCAAAGTGTTGGCGCTGTAAATACATCGGTTAAAGAGCAGGATGACGATACCCATTCGGAAAACAGGGACGAAAATGCCAATCAAGCCACAACGGGCGGTGAATCTTCCAATATGGAAAGCCCGAAGGCGGATGCAGTGCAGGAGGCCGATGCAAAGCCCCAGGACATTAAGCCCGAAGCGGATGCAGTGCAGGAAGTCAGCGCAGAGCCCAAAGCCGCGAAGATCAAGGTCGAAGCGGATGTGGTCAAGGAAACTGGCGTAGAATCCCAAGACATAATGGCCAAAGCGGATGCGGTGCAGGAAGTTGGTGCAGAGCCAAAAAATACAAAAGCGGCGGTGCAGACAGACAAGGCAGAGCAGTCGCTGTATGCGGAATCGAAAGGGCACAATCCTATCCTTATGGCGGCGGGCTTTGTAATGTTGTCAGGGATTGGCACAGCAGCGGGATTCTGTGTTCATTCCCGGTTGGGAACAAAAAGATAACCCTTATAGCGCTTGGTCTGGATGTAGTCATGGTCCGGACAAATATCATAGAGCTTTTTGCGGATACGTCCCATAATGACTTGCAGTGATTTTTGTCCTTTGTTGATCGGCGCTTTCCATACCGAATCATATATTTGATCCGGTGTATATATTTCATTTGGATGTTTTGCAAGAAAATACAGCACATCAAATTCGTAAGATGAAAAATCGGCGGAACGGGCTTTAAAACTTACGCTGCAGGAGGAAGGGCAGATGGTAAGCGAGCCGTAAGTGAGCGTTTTTGGCGGCTCGGCGGCTCTGCCGGCGCGGATGCGCGCCTGAACCCGAAGCTCTAATTCTTTCAAACTGTAGGGCTTGCACACATAGTCGTCTCCGCCGATGGATAATCCCCGGATGCGGTTTTCTTCCTCGGTATAGCCGGAGAGAAAAACAATCGGAAGACCTGTCTTTGCGCGTATGCTTTCGCACAACGAAAAGCCGCTTCTGTCGGGTAAATCAACATCCAGTATAACGCAGTCAAGGGTGTTGGATAAAATGATGTTTTCTGCCGCTTCCGCAGTGTCTGCACAGACAACCTCATATCCCATTGCACTGAAATATGTTTTATTATCTTCTAAGATCATTGGATCGTCATCCACCGTTAAAATTCTGTACATACGAATCTCCATTTTTAATTTAGTATAGCATAAAAATGTCTTACGGATAGCCCCGTTCAGTCCAAAAACAGACGCGAAAATAAACGTCAGGTAACAATCGCAGCATGGCGCTTTTTTATGATAAAAAATATTGTAGAATAATGTTATTGAAGATGAGAGTCTGCGCAAAATCAGTCGGCCAGAAAAGAGGATTAACATGTTAGGAGGCTCTGTATACATAGCGTTTATTCGGTTTGCAATAAGTCTTGCGGGAACGATTCTGCTGTTTTCCATTCTTTCCGAACCGCGGTTTAACAGGAAGAGGACAGTGATCTGTTATGTGTGTTTCTGCGCGGTATTGCTTGCGCTTGCCTGTATCTGGTATGTAGTGGATTGGGACAGCTGTGTGCGGATGGTGGCATTTACGATGTATATGTGCTTTGCCGTCTTCGCGGTTTTTATGAGCGGTGATTCCGTTTATTTGGCAATCTATAAATTGGCGTTGGTGTTTTATCTGATGTCAGTTTTTGTGATTGGCGGGTTGGAAGTTTCCGTGATCTTTTTTCACCGTAGTGTATGGGCGGATATTGTTTCGCGCATTTTGCTGATCTTGCTTATTGCGTATTTGCTTTACAGATATGTTAGGGAATCGGTAAAGGAATTTGGTGACTATGTGGAGAATGAGGCGGATAAGTTCAGCGTTGCCGCTATGATTGTCTGCATCCTGTTTGGAATCGGGTATATTTTGAATCCCACGCTTAACAAGGAAGTAACCGGACACCGAATTTATCAAGTTTTAACAAATTTTATTCTGACGGGGACATTGCAGCTTCTTGTCTACCGTTTTTATCTGCATGTTGGCAGGGAAAAGGAGTACGAGAGAGAGAACCAACTGATACAGATGAACTACAGGCTTTTGGAAAGGCAGATAGAAATTCTGGAAGAATCCGTTGCGTCGGGAAGGCGGCTTCGGCACGATATCAGACATCATAACGCAGTGATGGCGGAGTATGCGCGCAGAGGACAGACGGAGGAACTGTTACAGTATTTGAAAGAGTATGACAGAGAGACCGGGCAGGGCGTACCGGAGATGATTTGTGCCAATCCGGCGGTTAATAATGTTCTGGCAGCTTATACCAGAAAGGCGCGAAATGAGCGGATCGAGGTTATGCTTGATGTGGAACTTGGGAAAGAGCTGCCCATACCGGGGATTGACCTTGTGGCAATTCTTGCCAATGCATACGAAAATGCAATTTATGCCTGTATGGATATGAAAAAGCAGACGGACACACAGGAGTGTTTTATCCGGATGCGAATCAAAAGACAAAAGAATAAATTGGTGATTTCATGTAGTAACAGCTGCAAAAAAGGGACGGCACTGAAGAATGGAAAGCCAGGCAATGAGTTTACGGGCGGCGTGGGAGTTTCCAGTATCATCAGGACGGCGAAAAAGTATGACGGGGAATACGATTTTAAAAATGATAACGGCGTGTTTACCTTTCGGTTAATTATGAATATGGAGCCGAAAAAAACAGAAGATGAACAGCCTGTGGCGGAGGAAAGATGACATATTTAACAGCGTTGTGTGACGATGAGGTTGAAGAGCTTGACAAAACGGAGAAGCTATTGAATGCCTATGAGCGGGAGCATCCCGAAGTGGACTTTATCATTGAGTGCTTTGAGAGTGCAGACGAACTGCTCTACAGAGTCGAGGATAGAAATTATACGCCAGATCTGATTTTTATGGATATTTTCATGCCGGGACCGGGAGGCGTTTCAGATTCTGTGGGGATGGATGCGGCGAAAAAACTGCGGGATATGGGAAGCAGGGCAAGACTGTTTTTTCTCACCACTTCCGGAGAATATGCATTGCAGGCTTTTGACGTAAATGCTTCCCAATATCTCATTAAGCCAGTAACAAAGGGACGGATATTCGATGTATTGGATACATTTCTGTTGAGAGAAGAAGAGGAAAAGAAAAAGTACATTCTGTTGAAAGTGGAAGGAAGATTTGTGAAGGTGGCGGTAAGCGATATTGTATACTGCGAGGCGCAGGGGAAAATACAGTGCATTCATCTTGCGGGCGGCGGGGAATATCTGCAGCGTATGACGATGACGGAACTGGGTGAAATCCTTTTGGATTATCGTGAGTTTGTGAGAGTCGGATCGGCATTTATCGTCAATTTAGAATATATTGAAAGTCTGAACGCGCGGGATGTCTGGTTGTCCGACGGAAAAAAGATTTATCTGCCCAGAGGCGCGTATAAGGGACTGCGGGAGCGGTACTTTAACTATTATTGTAAAATATTTTGAAATTGTTTAAAAAGTGAAAGTCGTTTACAAAAAGTGAAAGTCAACATGCAATCCATACCTCAAAAATTGCGTTTGATGCCTTTTGGCTTTAAAAATATTTTTTTTCTGTTATCCTAGAACAAAGCTTGCAAATCAACTATGGATTTTATTCCGAGTTTCTTATGCCCTCCCCGGGAGCCCCTGACGCCGTTTATATGGCGCCGGGGGTTTTTTAACACATGCGGGCCGCTGTGATTACGTGTTGTATGGCGTATGAGAGTATGCTACAATTAATGAAAACGGAAAATATTGGGAGGTGCCTATGAAGCTGGTGGTTTTAGAGCGGAACAGCGTAGGAACAGATGTAGATGTGAGCTGTCTTGAACGGTTTGGCGAAGTGGAGTATTATCCTAATACGGTGGCGGAGAATACGGCGGAACGAGTGAAGGACGCGGATATTGTGATTGCAAACAAGGCGCCGATGAATGAGAGTACCTTAAAAGATGCGCCGAATGTGAAACTGATATGCCTGTTTGCTACCGGTTTTGACAGTGTGGATCTTGCCTATTGTAAAAGCCGCGGCATTAAGGTGGCAAATGTGGTGAATTACAGTACGGCGGCGGTGGTGCAGCATACTCTTTTGCTAGCGTTGGCGTTGGAGGAAAAACTGATTCACTATGATAATTATGTGAAATCCGGGGAGTATGGCGCGCAGGATCGCTTTTCAAATTTTGACAGGGTTTTTGGAGAGTTGGAAGGAAAGACGTGGGGCATTGTCGGCATGGGAAATATTGGCCGCAGAGTAGCGCAGGTGGTACAGACGTTGGGCTGTAAAGTGATTTTTTATTCTGCGTCCGGCAAGAGCAGCTGCACGGAGTATGAGCGGGTGGAGCTTGACGAGCTGTTGACACAGTCGGACATTTTGTCCCTGCACTGTCCGTTGAGCGATCGGACGAGGGGGCTGATCAATAAAGAAGCCTTTTCCAAGATGAAGAAATCGGCGATTCTTGTCAATGTAGCGAGAGGGCCGGTGGTAGATACGCAGGCTCTCTATGAGGCGCTCACAGAGGGGCGGATCGCGGCGGCCGGACTCGATGTACTGGAGAAAGAGCCTATCAGCAAGGACAACCCTCTTGGTAAAATCAAGGACAGCACAAAGCTGATTATTACACCCCATATGGCGTGGGCGAGCGTGGAGGCAAGAACTCGCCTGGTGGATGAAGTGATGAAAAACATACAGGCTTTTCTGGACGGGGAAGAGCGGAATGTAGTCAACTAATAGAAAGTCGGTAATTATGAGAGGAGCAAGGGATATGGGAATTGAGATTAAAGACACGTTGGCGGTATTGCCGAAGGGTGCGGAGGATGTAATTCAGGAAACATCTATTTATGTGGAAGAAGACCGGATAACAGGAATTGGTGATAAACCGGCAGGATTTACTGCGGATAAGGTGATTGACGGCAGGGATAAGTTGGTAATTCCGGGGTTAATCAACTGCCATACCCACTCTTACATGTCTTTTATGAGAAATGTGGCGGACGATCTTTCTTTTATGGATTGGCTATTCGGGTCGATTGATCCGATTGAGCAGCAGATGACGGATGAGGATACCTATTGGGGAGCCAATTTGGCGATCATCGAGATGATGAAGAGCGGCACGACCTGTTTTAACGATATGCAGATGAATATTCATCAGACTACCCGCGCGGTAAAGGAGTCTGGTATGCGTGCCGTGATCTGTCGCGGACTTGTGGGAAGCGGCAATGATGAGGCGGGACAGTCTCGTCTGCGGCAGGCCTATGAGGAGCGGGATGCGGCGGCGGATTGTGACAGACTTACTTTTAAACTAGGCCCCCATGCGCCGTACACATGCGACGATGCGTTTTTAAAGATTGTGGCGGCCGAAGCCAAAAAAGAAAATATGGGAATCCATATTCACTTGTCGGAGAGCGAGAGCGAAATTAGTCAGATTCAGGAAAAATACGGATGCACACCGATTGCACTGGCGGAGAAATGCGGGATTTTTGATGTGCCGGCCATTGCGGCGCACTGTGTGCAGGTTACAGATGAAGATATTGATATTCTGAAGCGAAAAAATGTCAGCGTAGTGACGAATCCTGCCAGTAACATGAAGTTAGGGAACGGGTTTGCGCCTATTGCAAAAATGTTGGAGAAGGGCGTCAATGTATGTCTTGGCACGGATGGCGCGGCCAGCAACAACTGTCTGAATATGTTTCACGAGCTGAGTCTGCTCACTCTGATTCACAAGGGGACGGGCAGGACGCCTCAATGCGTCAGCGCGAAGGAAGGGTTCCGGATTGCCACGATCAACGGTGCGAAGGCGTTGGGACTGGAGAAGGAAATCGGCTCTATCGAGGTGGGAAAAAAGGCCGATTTGGCGATTCTTAATCTGAATACACCGTCGCTCACGCCCAGAAATAATCTGTTGGCGGGGTTGTCCTATTCCGCCAATGGCTCGGAGGTAGATACCGTCATAATCAACGGACAAATCACGATGGAAGGACGGAAGATTCTGACAATGGATGAGAAAATGGTCTACGGGAAGATTCAGGAAATAATTGTCAGGATGGGGCTTGACAAGAAAACTTACTGATAAATTTATGGCAATGTAGGAAGATTTTTGTTATAATGTATAGGTAAGCAATGAGCAGTGCGGAAACGAGCGTGCGCTACGCGGTGAGCGAAAGCGAAAGTCTGTGCGCTGCGGAGTATTTGCATTTGTTGGGGAGGGAACGGAAATGCTAGCAACACTGATACCATATTTTGACAAGGATATGAAAGTTTCGGCTTATGCACTGGCTTCACAGAAAGAGAACAGTCTTTTAAATCCGCCGATCTTCGGATCGAGCAGTCCGAACGGACTGGCGGAGATCGAGGGATTGGATATCGTGCACAATATTGGGATTGACACACTTTCACCGGGCACAGATGTGCTGATTCCGGTGAGCCATATTGCGGTATTCTCCGATTTGGAATCGCAGTGTGACGAACTTCGCGGCAGAGTGGTGTTGGTGTTTGACGGCGAGGTAGAGAACAACGACGCATATAGAAAGCGTTTTGTACAGTTGAGGGAAGAAGGATATCGGTTGGCTATGTCCAAACTTCCAGTAAGCCGCTATGAAGAGAACAAAGAACTGCTGCAGTTGATGGATTATGTTATTTTAGATCAGAAAGAGGTGGATCTTTCCAAGGTAAAGATTTATTTTAGACGGCAGTATCCGCAGATCAAAATATGCGTGGGAAATATTGACAGCCAGGATATTTTCGACAGTCTGAAAGATGATGATAATTTTTACCGGTTCGAGGGTAAATTCTATCGTATTCCGATTACCAAGGGTGAAACGGAGGTTTCTCCGTTAAAAGTGAACTACTTGGAGCTAATGAATATTGTCAATGATGTAGATTTTGAGTTGACAGAGGCGGCGGATGTTATCGGCCGTGACACTGCTCTGGTGGTGGAGCTCTTAAAGATGGTGAATCATATTGCAATCAATTCTCAGGTAACATCCATCCGTCATGCGGCGGCAATTTTGGGCCAGCGTGAGCTGAAGAAATGGATTAACACCGTAATCACGAAAGAACTGTGTGCCGACAGGCCCAATGAGGTTTCCAGAACATCTATGCTTCGGGCAAAGTTTATGGAGTGCCTGGCGCCGATTTTTGGTCTTGGAATGAAATCTTCGGAAGTGTTTCTGATGGGTTTGTTTTCCATTTTGGATATTATTTTGAATATGTCAATGGAGGAGGCCCTTAAGAAAGTCACGGTTTCCAAGGAGATTGAGGATGCATTGGTACGCAGGACGGGAGATTTGGCGAATATTTACTCCTTTGTTGTGAGTTACGAGGCAGCAGACTGGCAGGAGATCAGCAGACAGTTGATTGTGCTTAACGTAGATACCGATATGATTTATCAGGCCTACACAGAAACGGTTTGTTGGTATAAGGAGATGTTTTACGAGACCTCGGTATAAGGGGTATCATAAAATATAAGCAGTGATGATAGGACAGACGACCATCACTATAATAAAAATTCGGCTGACGATTAATATTGAAGGAGGACACTATCATGAGTAGCGAAATCAGAGACGTTAATCTTGCCGAATCCGGTGAGAGAAAAATCGAGTGGGTTAAGAGAAACTGTGATCTGCTCCGCACATTGGAGAAGGAGTTCACGGAGTCGAAACCCTTTGCGGGTAAGAAAGTGGCATTATCCGTTCATTTGGAGGCAAAGACCGCATATCTGTGTCTGGTACTGGCGGCAGGCGGCGCAGAGATGTATGTGACGGGTTCCAATCCCCTTTCCACGCAGGATGACGTGGCGGCGGCTCTTGTCAAGGCGGGGCTTGAGGTACATGCCTGGTATGATGCAACGCAGGAGGAATACGAGACCCATATCCGCCATGTGTTGGAGGCGGGACCGAATATCATCATTGATGATGGCGGCGATCTGGTGACCATGGTGCATACACAGATGCAGCATTTGATTCCGAATATCATCGGTGGCTGTGAAGAGACAACGACAGGAATTATCCGCTTGGAGGCTATGAATAAGGCGGGAGAATTGAAATTCCCGATGGTGCGTGTTAACAATGCCTCATGTAAGCATTTCTTTGATAACAGATACGGCACGGGTCAGTCCGTATGGGATGGCATAAACAGAACGACAAATTTGATTGTAGCAGGTAAGATCGTAGTAGTTGCAGGCTATGGTTGGTGTGGTAAGGGCACGGCCATGCGGGCGAAAGGCCTTGGCGCGCGGGTTATCGTGACAGAGATTGACCCGATCAAGGCGATTGAGGCGGTTATGGACGGGTTTGATGTTATGCCTATGAAGGAAGCCGCTAAGGTAGGTGATTTCTTTGTTACCGTGACGGGCTGTGACGGCGTAATCGACAAGGAAGACTTTGCGGAGATGAAGGAGGGCGCGATCCTCTGTAATGCGGGCCATTTTGACTGTGAGATTGACATGGCGTGGTTGAAGGCTAATGCAGTGGAGACCAGAGAACAGAGAAAGAATATTATGGGTTATAAACTGCCTACGGGTCAGTGGATTTTTGTGCTTGCAGAAGGCCGTCTGGTGAATCTGGCGGCAGGCGACGGACATCCTGCGGAGATCATGGACATGAGTTTTGCGATTCAGGCGCTCTCCGCGAAATATCTGGTGGAGCACGGCAGCGAGCTTAAGGAGAAGCTGATTGACGTGCCGGAGGAAGTGGACAAGGATGTGGCGAAGAGAAAACTTGCGTTCCTTGGCAAGGAGATCGATGTATTGACACCGGAGCAGGAGAAGTATTTGAACAGCTATGCGCTGTAAAAACAGGGCACTTAAAAGAAAGCGAAATTCATAAAAGCAGAAAGAGGGGCGGCCAAAAGGCGGCCCCTTAAAAGTTTTCTGAAAATAATTGACATTTCTGTCCCCGCATGCTACAGTTAACCTGTTCTTGAGTAATCTTTTTATCTATAAGGGTTCTGTTTTATCTTTTTTATGTTATCAAATTCCCCTTATTTTTATGCATTATCTAACTGATGGCTTCTGTTTTTTCTGCTATTTTTTCTGTTTATGTCGCACAAAAGAAAGGACACATCTATGGAAAACACATCTGGAAACAAATTACAGGCCGCGCCTTGCGGCGACGAATGGCTGAAGGCTGAGGGGCCTGTCCCCATCCGTATGACCAACGACTATCTCTTCCGCATTGAATTAGGGAAGCCCGTTGATGCCAAGAGATTCTTTCTTGACATCAAAGTACTGTTCAACAGCCGCTCCATCATTCACATGGAGATGCAGGTCTCCAATCAATACAACTGGCCCGACCGTTCCCTCTCCTATCTGTGCAGAACATTCGACAGCCTTAAGCAGGGAGACGGCTATTTAGCGGCAAAACCTGTGGTGCAGATTGGCCTGTTGGACTATACCCTATTCCCGGAATATCCGGAATTTTATGCAACCTATGAGTTTAGAAACGTGAAAAAGGGATATTTGTATAGTGACAAACTGCGTCTCTGTGTGCTAAACTTAAATCGTATAGATTTGGCCACGGAGGAAGATTGTTATTATCGGATTGACCATTGGGCTTCACTCTTTAAATCCGCCACATGGGAGGAGATCAAGATGCTTGCAAAGGAAAACGATTATATTAAGGAGGCTGCATCGACCGTATATCAACTCAGTCAGGAGGAGTTGATCCGCCTCCAGTGTGAGGCGAGGGAGGACTACTATCGTACTCAACGGGATATCCAGTACGTGATGGAGCAGCAGAGTGCGCAGCTAGAGGAGAAGAATGCTCAACTTGAAAGCCTTACTGCCGAAAACAGCAGGCTCCTCGCCTGGGCGGTGGAGCATGGCTACCAATCGGAATGAATTATGTACTGAAAATGTACATGTATATCAAATTAATCTAGCCTTACTATGTCTTTGCAGAAATTTCGTAATGGCAGATAAAAGCGGAAATTAGAATATGCCGCATGGGTCTTCCTGTCATGGGAAGGAGAATCCCGAACGAGATAAGCATAACGACGTTGGCAATGTAAAAGACTTCTGCCCATTGTTATCGAACCATCTGGAATGGATATACTATTGGCAGTGTAGGAATGGAGCAGTTTATGAGTGAGAATAAGAAATTTGCAGAAAGATTATTACAGTATTTAAACGACAGCCCCACAGCTTTTCAGGCGGTGGAAAATGGAGCCGCGTTACTGAAAACTTACGGATTTCAGGAGCTAGAAGAGACGGAGAGTTGGTCTTTGCAAAAGGGCGGTAAGTATTTTGTAGTAAAAAACCGCTCGGCGCTTGTCGCTTTTATAGTGGGAGCGGGTGATCTTGCAAAAGAGGGGTTTCGGATTATCGGCGCGCACACGGATTCCCCTGGCCTGAAAATTAAGCCGGGTGCGTGCAGCGTTACACCGGACGGGTATGTCAGGGTGAATGTGGAAATTTACGGCGGCGCTATTTTAAATACATGGTTCGACAGGCCGCTTGCCGTGGCGGGACGGTTACTTGTGAGAGAAAGCGGCGCTCTGCATGAAAAATTGATTCAGATTGACAACCCCGTTTTCCTGATTCCCAATCTCTGCATTCATTTTCACAAGGAAATCAATGAAAAGAATGCGTACAATAAACAGACGGATCTTCTGCCGCTTATGTGCATGAAAGAGGAGGATGCGGAGAAAGAGGATTATCTGTTCCGATTGATTCAGGAGGAAACAGGAGTACAGAAAGCGGATATTGTGGATTACGAGTTGTTTTTGTATGAGTATCAGAAGGGAATTTTTACGGGGAGAAATCAGGAGTTTATTTCAGCGTCGCGGATTGACGATTTGTCCATGGTATATGCAGGGCTTGTTGCGCTGACGGAAGCAAAACCGGTTGGGGGCTGTCAGGTGCTTGCTGCTTTTGATAATGAGGAAGTGGGGAGCACCACTGCGCAGGGGGCCAATTCCGGTCTTTTGCGGCATATTTTGAACCGCATTTGTAAAAATGTCGGCATGACGGATGAGGAGTATTTTCAGGCGATTGCCAACTCCACCTCTGTTTCTGCGGATCTGGCTCACGCGGTACATCCCAATTACAGTGAGAAACATGACACGGAGACTCGCCCTGTATTAGGAGGAGGCCCCGTGATTAAATATTCCGCGTCCCAACGCTATGCCACCACGTCCTTAAGCGCCGCCTATTTTATGGAGGCCTGCAAGCGGGCGGGCGTTCCCTGCCAGAAATTTGTAAACCGCAACGATGTTGTGGGCGGTTCCACCATCGGGCCTGCACTTTCCGGGCTGACTACGATCCCTACCGTGGATGTGGGCGCGCCGATTTTGGCAATGCACTCGATCCGGGAGTTGGGGGCCGTGGCGGATATGGCTGCCACGGAGTTGGCTTTTCGGGCGTATTACGAGGGGTAACGGATGATGAAATTTGCGTAGGCATACTCGGAATATAGAGTTGTATTTTCGTTCCAAAAGAAATATAATAATTATGTGATTATATTACACAAAAAATTATATAAAAATGTGAGGATTGTGCAGAAGTGGAACGATTCATTTTAGATAAACTCATAGAGTGGAAAAACTCTCCGTATCGCAAGCCGTTAATTCTTAAGGGAGTGCGCCAGGTGGGAAAAACATGGATTCTCAAGGAATTTGGCAGACGCTGTTATGAAAATACGGCTTACTTTAATTTTGATGAAAATGAAGAATACAGGCAATTTTTTGAGACTACAAAAGATGTGGATCGTATTTTGCAGAATTTAATGTTGGCAAGCGGCCAAAGGATTTTACCGGAAAAGACGCTGATCATTTTTGACGAAGTGCAGGACTGTCCAAAAGTCATTAATTCTATGAAGTATTTTTGTGAGAATGCGCCTGCGTATCATATTGCCTGTGCCGGTTCGCTTTTGGGAATTGCACTTGCGAAACCTTCCTCTTTTCCGGTGGGAAAAGTCAACTTTATGCAGATTGATCCGATGATTTTTACAGAATTTCTTCTTGCAAATGGGGATGAAAATCTGGCGGCATATTTGGAAAGCGTGGATGTGATCGAGCCTGTTCCTGATGCGTTTTTTAATCCGCTTTATGAGAAATTGAAAATGTATTATGTGACAGGCGGTATGCCTGAATCGGTACGGATGTGGACGGAGGCCCGAAATGTCAACGCCATGCAGGAGGTTCTCTCCGATATTATCGGCGCTTACGAACGAGATTTTGCCAAACATCCGAATCTCAGTGAGTTTCCTAAAATTTCAATGATCTGGAAGTCTATCCCATCACAGTTAGCAAGGGAAAACAAGAAATTTCTGTATAAAGCTGTGAAAGAAGGTGCGAGGGCCAGGGAATATGAAGATGCCCTACAGTGGTTGGCAGATGCCAGATTGGTACACAAAATTTACCGCAGCAGCACACCGGGACTGCCGGTTTCAGCCTATGATGATCTTTCTGCATTTAAGATTTATCTGGTGGATGTAGGTCTGCTTCGTCGTCTGGCACAGCTTGCTCCCACGGCATTCGGGGAAGGAAATCGCCTGTTTACTGAATTTAAGGGCGCATTGACGGAGAATTTTGTGCTGCAGACACTTGTAACGCAGTTTGAAGTTACGCCCCGCTACTGGAGTCAGAATAATCCGCCATACGAAGTGGATTTTCTGATTCAGCGTGAGAATGATATTTTTCCTGTGGAAGTGAAAGCGGAGGCCAATACGAAAAGCAAGAGTCTCAGGAAATATAAAGAATTGTTTCCTGAGACAGTCAAGCTTCGCGTGCGGTTTTCTCTTGATAATTTGAAACTGGATAACGATGTTTTGAACATTCCGCTGTTTATGGCAGATCAGACAGATCGGTTGATCGGGTTAGCGTTGGCACAACGGTTATAGGGAGGCTTTTACGTGGTTTTTTCTACAGGAACCCACAATTCGCAGAACAGTCCGTCCTCGCCCTTTTCAAAATAGATTTCAAAGTCCGTATCTTCAGTCTGTGTATAGCCTGTCTGCGGGGAGAATTCCTTGTAAAATTTGGCCCATGTATCGCCGATACAGTCGCCGTCGGTGCCGATGCACTTGAATACGGCGTAATCGGCAGGGGCTGTGTCCCATAGAGAGCAGCCATTTTCCAAGAGTTTTTTGACACCTGCGGAATCGGTATCTTTATCAATAATGATGCCGATTCCATAATCAAAATGAGTTTGGTTTGCCTTGGTAGGGCTGCAGAGACCATAAATATCTCTTTTGCCCTCCGGCCGAAGCAGCTTCATGGGTTCGACCAGATTTTTGTCAAAGCATTCTGTCCAGAAATCGGGAATACTGTGGTCGCTGTCATCATTGATGATTTCGTTGGGAAAAGCTCTCACCATTGCAAGAAATTGCTGCGGTTCTTTGTGTTCTATTCTGTAATCCATAATACTACCACCTTCCGTTATGATTTTGATCACAAGGGGATTAAATAGATGGAGTTTCGCGCCTTGTTTTTTTGCCTGTTTCGGCGTGGACCCGTGGAAGCGCGAAAAGGCTTTGGAAAAACTTTCCGGTGATTCATAGCCGTACTTATAGGCGGCGTCAATGACTGACAAATCTGTTGTCTGGAGCTCTTGCGCCGCTAAAGTAAGGCGGCGGTTTCGGATGTACTCATTGGCCGTCATTCCGGCAATAAAGCTGAATGTCCGGTGGAAGTTATAGTTGGACATGTGAATGCTTTTGGCGACATCCGTATAGTTAATGTCCTCCAATATGTGCGCTTCCATATAAGAGATTGCCTGTTGAATCAGTTGTATTGACATGTCAATTTTACCTTTCCCTATTCGCTCTCCTTGTGTAATCTCATTGTAGATGGCAGCAGTCAGAAAGTCCTGTCCATGTTTGCGCAAATTTGTGCCGTTAGCTGCTTGCTGTAATAATTTCCATCATTTCTGTGGGAGTGACGATAAAATCCCGAAATGGATAATGCTTTTGATTTCCGGTGACAAGATAGGCGTTATCGTCTCTTTTTTCCATAGCCACTTCATAAAAGATAAGGTCATCCATATCAATCAGAACGGCCCCTGTCGGTTGTGGGAATATCTCTATTCCATATTGTTTGATAGATTTAAGAACCGTTTGTATTAGTTCTTCTTGAAGATGAAATTTTTCCCGATGCAAGACTTCGTTATATTCAAGCAAAATGTCTTGATGATACAAGGGAATAATGATTCCGTCAAAAACGGCATTTAATACCTTAACAGTAGCTGAATCTTCCTTTTTAGAAAGTAGTGCCGACAGTAATACATTTGTGTCAATCACCGCATAGTATTCCATGTGCATTTACCTTTTTCTTTCTGCTCTTGCCGCCGAAATTTCAGCATTAATTTCATCAAGGGACATTTCCGGGACGGCGGCGGCCTGTTGGCGCAATTCATAAAAAGCATTTTTTGCTTCTGCCCTTGTTATTGACTGCTCTGGCAGTATTGCTTCGAAAGGAAGCCCTTTTACCATTTTACTTTTACTCATAAACATGCGGAATGCGGTGGGTAAATCCAGACCAAGCTGCTCATATATTTCCGTTACCTCCTGCTTTAGCGCTTTGTCTGCCCTAAATTGAATTAAAACCTGTTCTGCCATAGCACAGTCTCCCTTCATACAATTTGCAGTTGTTTTGCATGTGTTTATATTATTATATCCCTTATTTATAAAGTGAGCAATTTATTTTATTGCAATTTATCTATTTATTATTGACAAAAAATGTTTACATATGTAGACTATAAAACAAGAGGTGTTTACGTTTGTAAACATTATGAAGGATCATAATACCAGGTAAGAAACGGTATAAGCCGGGAGGAAACTATGAAAGATACAAAAATATCCGACGCGGAACTGGAAATTCTGGAAACGCTCTGGGCGGCAGGGGAAGCGCTGAATGCCAATGAGATTCGCGCGCGGCTAAATGAGAAAAGGGACTGGGAGCGCACCACGGTATTGACATTAATCCGCAGGCTCCTTGACAAAGGCGTGGTTGCGCAGGAAAAGAGGGAGGTCTATTATTATGCGCCGCTTGTGGCGCGAAATGATTATGTGAAAGAGGAGACGAAGAGTTTTTTGAATAAGTTCTTCAAAGGGAATGCGAGGAATCTGGCGGCAGCTTTGATTGAGGATGAGGATTTGAGCAGAGAGGACATTGAGGAACTGCGGGCGTATTTTCGGGACAGCTTCCGGTAGGCAGGCGGGGAAATAGGCATTTACGGAGAGGAGAGGGGACTTATGGAACAAATATTTCGCGTCATTTTATCATTGTCAGTATCGGGAAGCCTGGTCGGCCTGTTATTGTTGCTGTTTCGTCCGATTACCGGGAGAGTTTTTTCAAAGCGGTGGACGTATTATCTCTGGCTTCTGGTGCTTGTGAGACTGCTTATGCCGATTCACGGAAATATCAATTTGATGGAATATTTATCGGTGAATTTGGAGACGGCCGTCGGGAACTGGGCAGCAGATATGGGCAGCGGCGCGGATATTGCAGCATTGTCTGGCGGGACGGAAAGCGGGAATGTGCCGCATGGGGAGGTTGATACGACAGAGCTTGGGCAAAACACGGCGCAGGCTGGCCAGAGAACAGAACAGGTTACAAAAAGCATAGAATGGTTTTCGATTGTGTGTGCAATATGGGTGTTTGGCGTTCTCTTTATGATGGCAAAAAGGATTTACGCGTATGGGCGTTTTGTAAATGGAGTCCGCGCGGTGCGCAGGCCTGTCACGGATGATAAGATATTGAGAAAAGGTGCGGAGATTCAGGGCAGGCTTGTCATCGGGAAAAGGGTGCCGATTTATGAGAGCGATGCGGTTGACAGTCCTATGCTGATTGGTTTTTGCAATCCTTCTATTTATCTGCCGTCGGCGCTTCTTGCACAGATGAGCGGCAAAGAGGACGAGATCTGCCTGATTCTGCACCACGAGTTAATTCATAATAGAAGACGGGACATTTGGTATAAGTGGCTGTTTCAGGCGGCGATTTGCGTGCATTGGTTTAATCCGTTGGTATACGTATTTAATCGGAAATTTCATGTGGATTGTGAGCTTGCCTGTGACGAGGCGGTGATGGCGCTTTTGTCGGAGGAGGGGCGTAAGGCATACGGGAATGTGCTTCTCGATGTTGCACAGCAAAATTTAAATCCGGTCATGCATAAAAATGTGCCCACAATGACGCTGCTAGAGGAGAAGCGCACATTAAAGGAGCGGCTGCAGGGGATTGCCCGCTATCATAAGAAGGGAATTGTAATCGGGCTTTGTTCCGCGGCGGCGTTACTTTTGTTTATCGAAATTGCGGTTATCTGCGGCGCGGCGGAGAATACCGGCTCGCAGGCGGCGGAAGAAGGAACGAAGCTAGGGAATTTTGCGGCCCGTGTCTGGGGACAGATTTCAGATTCTTCTTATGATTTGGGTGATTCACTGCGGATCGATAAGAAAGCGGTGCCGTATCGTATGTACGATGACGATGCCCTGATTGCCGGGGAGAGTGAGAGCGATACCTGGCGTGCCTATAATTACTGCGGTGGAGAAAACAGTGTGGACGTGTCGAAATTTGCCCTAAACGGTTCCGATGCTATGTGGATTCTTCAAACCAATAAGGAGACGTCGTTGGAAGTAGATTCTCAATTTAATCTCCGAGACGGCCGCTTTAAGATTGTTTTGGTTAAACCCGATCTGACAGTACAGACGCTCAATGAGAGCGGGGAAAAGAGTACGGTAATGCTGACTCTTCCGCAGGGCCGGAATGTAATTAAGATGGTAGGACAGGAGGCCAAGTTAGAAGAAATCCATGTTACCTACGGCGGTATGAAAAAGGAAGATTTCGACGGTATCTATGGGGATGAGGACTTGGAATATGCCTATCAGGTACAGGAAGGCAAAAAGCCGATTGATGTTTCCGGGTTGGAAGAGGCTTATCTGTACCTGAAAGAGGAAGATGGAAACAAACTGACGGAGCGCCTTCTGGAAGAATTACAGGCGGGCGGGCTTGAGGGGTTTGACAGCAAAATACTTGTGAAGATTGCGCCGGATATGGGTGAGAAGGGCGTGAGCGAGTGCCTGCGTTGTCTTATGCAGCGGGGCGCGGTGTCTGTGTCGGATTGGGAAGAGATTTTTCTCTATTCTGACACGGAGCTGTCGGCCAAATATCTTGCAGAAGCATTGCAGGAGGGCAATGCAAGCGGATTTAATTACAAAATGTTAAGGCAGATCTGCTATCAGGTTTCCTCAAAATCCCTGACAGATATCGTAATGGCGCTTGATCGGGACGGTTTGTCCTATGACGCCCTGATAAACGATGTGCTTCCTTTCGTGCAGAAACAGGACGAAGCCGTGACGTGTGTCTGCTGTTATATTGATTTTGGCAACGTCCTGTCGGACGACCAACTGCGGGAGATTGAGGGTTATCTTGATGAAGATGGGTTTTATCAGGTTGTGGAGTATAATGGGAAGTGGAAATAAGAAAGCGCTTCCCCGATATCCCCGTCAATACAAATTGACTGCTGTTCGATTTCTTTCGGACAGACCGCTTCTCCCTTATTGATACAGACATAGACGGCATTAGGATTTTCAGCCGTCATCTGCCAGAAAGGATATTTGATAATGCCCGGGGTATTGCCGCCGACACCCAGTTCCAGATACAGAATGTTTGATTCTTTATGCGTGCGTATAAAATCCTGATACCGCCCGGATGCTGTATGCCAACCGCTGTCCTCGACAAAAGTGTGGTCGGCCCGTAAATTCATGGACATGGGCGCGCCGCAAACAGGGCAATAGGGGATTAATTCGGACGGAACACGCATATGCTTCTGTTCGGCAACCATTTTCTTCACCACGGATTCATTGTCGTAAGTCTGGTCATGGCAGGGCTTGGAACACTGCCATAGCCCGTAATCGCCCTGTGTGTAAAAGAGTCTTTGCTTGTCAAAGCCGGCTTTTTGAAAGCAGTGGTCTACATTTGTTGTCAAAACAAAATAGTCATTGTCCCGTACCAGACGATATAGGTCATTGTAGACGCTTTTCGGCGCATCCTGATAGCGGTTGATCAAAATATAACGGCTCCAGTAGGCCCAATATTCTTCTAAAGTCTCATAGGGATAGAAGCCTGCCGAATACATATCCCTGAAACCGTATTTTTCTATAAAATCCGAAAAATTCTCCTCAAAGCGTTTCCCGGAATAGGTAAATCCGGCGGAGGTGGACAGTCCGGCGCCTGCCCCGATTACAATGGCATCGGCGTTATCCAAGCAGTTGTTTGTAGATTTCATAGTCGTTATCTTTGAACACATTAAAAATCACCTCCGGGCTGTTTTCGTTTTTTCTCTGGTAATCCAGTACGGTTTGGACTGCTATTTCGGCGGCCTGCTTGTTGGGGAAATGGAACTCTCCCGTGGAAATACAGCAGAAAGCAACGCTTTTAAGTTGATATGTTGATGCAAGTTCCAGACAGGAGCGGTAACAATTCGACAACAGGGCGCAATCCTGTTTGGTAACGTCTCCATGGATAATCGGGCCGACTGTATGAAGAACGTGGCGGCAGGGAAGATTGTAGGCTTTTGTGATTTTGGCTGTTCCAGTCGGCTCTTCTATCTGCTGCTTTTCCATAATGCGGGAGCATTCCAGACGGAGCTGCACCCCTGCGGCAGAATGGATGGCATTGTCGATACACCCGTGACAGGGGACGAAACAGCCCAATAATGCGCTGTTAGCCGCATTTACAATGGCATCGCATTGCAGCGTGGTGATATCGCCCTGCCAGAGATAAATGTGATCCTGCACAGGCCGAAGACTGGCGAGGGTTGTAATTCCTTTTCGCGCAGTCTCTTCCTGCAAATATGCGTCCTGTATGCTTAAAAATGTCTCTGATACGGGGCCGGGCATACGGATATTGAACAGGGAACGGAGCAGATTTTTCTGCTCCTGTTCATCCGCCGGAATAGCCATATCCGTGTACCGGGGCTGTTCCTGTAAAAGATATTTCATTAAATAAATTCTTTTTTCTGTCTGTGTCATAGCTGTTTAGGCAAAGAAGAATCCGGATGTCATGTCAAGATAATTTTGACCGCTGTACTGCGGATACTGCCTGCCAACCTCCGTTTTAAATTCGTCTGCATTTTTGACATCTGCGGCAATTTTTTTGAGATTTTCCAGATAGTCGATCTTAGTCTGAGCATCTTTCAAATCCTCCGGCGTGTAGTGAGAGGTAAGGATCAGATCATAGCCCTTTTTGATGTAGCTGCGAAGCTCCGCAATCATTGCGTCGGCATGACCTGCCCCGGCAACGATGGAATGGCAGTCATGTCCCAACATATGGGTGTAAACTGCGTTGATTTCGGGGATCTCTATATCAAAGGCATCGTCGGTCTGCTTGATGACAAAATCAATGCCGCCGATCGTGGTCTTGCCTGCCTCGATCACGTTGGTAATTTTGTGAATGGAGTGATCGAAGATTTCTCCGAATGCGCCGGTAAAATTATCAATCAGAGCTTTGCCGCCGTCGGTTTTCGAATAGTCAACGGCATTCTGGGTCGCATATTTGGGGACATCGGGAAGGAATGTTGCGCCTGCGCCATGGTAAGCGACGAGCATACCTTCGACCTTAATATTTTTGAGGTATTCGGCAAGTTCTTTGTTGTTGTCGAAGAAACACGGGGATTCAATGATAACAGCTTTGCCGTTTTTTTCAACGACGAACACCTCGTCGTTAATGAAGTCATTGGTCTTGTAGGCGTGCAGTTTGATACTGCCAAAATCATAGACATTCATTTCTCCTTTAGCGAGCTTTACAGTTTGAAATACGTTTTTGTTCATGATAAAGTCCTCCCTGTTTTGTTTTTTGTGACTTGTTTTTTGCTGCTTGTAAGATTACAATATATCCGTAAAGAGCAAACGTAAAGTAAGCACTTTATTGTGCCATAGTTACCAAAAAGAAACTATTGTGAAGAAATGGGGGATTTCCATGGAAAAAAATTTGCCGGCCTGTCCGGTAGAAACAACACTGATGCTGATCAGCGACCGTTGGAAGGTGTTAATTATCCGTGATTTGCTAGATGGTACGAAACGGTTTGGGGAATTAAAAAAATCTGTCGGAAATGTGTCCCAAAAGGTATTGACGGCAAATTTGCGTTCTATGGAAGAGAGTGGTCTGCTCACCCGGAAGGTATATCCGGAAGTGCCGCCGAAGGTGGAATACACGCTGACGGAGACGGGTTACAGTCTAAAACCGGTTTTAGATGCCATGGTGGCATGGGGCACGGAGTATAAACAGAGAAAATTAGTAATAATTGGAGAAAAGGATTTGCCATGAACACACAGGAAAATACAAGAATTTATCAATCAGGGGAACTGTTCAGGAGGTTTCTTCCCTACTATAAAAAATATTTACATATCGTTGTTATTGATTTGTTTTGTGCCGCGTTGACCACCGTCTGCGAACTGGTTCTGCCGATGATTATCCGGTTTATCACCAATGCGGGGATGAACGACTTAGCGTCGCTGACGGTAGCGGTTGTTTTACGGTTAGGTGCGTTATATCTGGTTTTGCGGATTGTCGATACCATAGCCAACTTTTATATGGCTTACACGGGACATGTGATGGGCACGCGGATTGAGACGGACATGCGGCGGGACGCTTACGCCCATTTGCAGAAGCTGTCGGACACTTACTATAATAATACCAAAGTAGGTCAGATCATGGGGCGTATCACCAACGATCTTTTTGACGTGACGGAATTTTCCCACCATTGTCCGGAGGAGTTTTTTATTGCGGGAATCAAGGCAGTGATTTCCTTTATTATTTTAGGCAGAATTAGTCTGGGGCTGACCCTGATTATCTTTGCTGTGGTGCCGATTATGGCGGTGACCTGTACCGTCATCAATTTGCGGATGCGGGAGGCCTTCCGCAAACAGCGGGTGCAGATCGGCGAGTTGAATGCCCGCATCGAGGACAGTCTTCTGGGACAGAAGGTGGTTAAGGCCTTTACGAACGAGGAGAAGGAAAAGGAGAAATTCGAGCAGGACAATCAAAATTTCTTTGCGATTAAGAAAGAGACGTACCGCTTTATGGCGGCTTTTCAGACCACTACGAGAGCGTTCGACGGGTTGATGTATCTGGTGCTTCTGGTGGCGGGCGGCATTTTTATGGTATATGGGAAAATTGCGCCCGGCGATCTGGTGGCCTATGTGATGTATGTGACGACATTGATTGCCACCATCCGTCGGATTATCGAGTTTGCGGAGCAGTTTCAGCGGGGCATGACAGGTATTGAGCGTTTTGTACAGATCATGGACAGCGATATCGAGATTTTTGACGAGCCGGGTGCAGTGGTATGTGTGAATCCACAGGGTAATATTTCTTTCCACAATGTAAGCTTTGAGTATCCCGACGATCACAATGTCGTTTTCAGGAACTTGAATTTGGATATTCATGCCGGAGAAAAGATTGCTATTGTGGGGCCTTCCGGTGGCGGAAAGACCACGCTCTGCAATTTGATTCCCCGGTTTTACGACATTGATCAGGGAGAAATTTTACTGGATGGGGAAAATATTCACCGCTATACGATTAAAAGTCTGCGGCAGAATATCGGTATGGTACAGCAGGACGTGTATCTGTTTTCCGGCACAGTCTATGAAAATATCGCCTACGGGCGGGAGAATGCCTCGCGGGAGGAAGTGGTCGAAGCCGCAAAGCAGGCGGGCGCGCATGAGTTTATTACAGCGCTCAAAGATGGATATGATACCTATGTGGGCGAACGGGGCGTTAAACTGTCCGGCGGGCAGAAACAGCGGATCAGCATAGCCCGGGTATTTTTGAAGAATCCGCCGATTCTGATTATGGATGAGGCAACCTCCGCCCTGGACAATGAGAGCGAATTTCAGGTGGCAAAATCGTTGGAGGCGTTGGCCAAGGGCAGAACCACGGTTACCATTGCCCACAGGCTGTCGAGTATCCGCAATTCCGACCGCATTCTGGTGCTGACGGAGGAGGGAATCGTCGAGGAGGGAACCCACGAGACTTTGCTTGCCCAGGACGGGATTTATCATCATTTCTATGTGACGGCGAATGAGTTAAAGTAGGAGAGATAGATGACGGAACGTGTAAAACAGCGGATTTTAATTGTAGAGGATGACCGTCCGCTTGCGGGCGGCCTGTGCCGCGCCCTGCAAAACGACAGCATAGAGGCGGTAGGCTGCCATACCCTGAGGGAAGCGGAGAAATTGCTTCGCGACACAGAGCCGGGGTTTGATCTGGTGGTGCTAGATGTGAACCTGCCGGACGGAAACGGCTTTGATTTCCTACAAACAATAAGGCCAAAATATGACATATGTGTCATCATGCTGACGGCAAATGACATGGAGACAGATATCGTGGCGGGACTGGAAGCGGGCGCGGACGACTATATTACCAAACCTTTCAGCCTTGCGGTGCTGCGGGCGCGTGTGGCCACACAGCTTCGGCGGGTGGAGGCAAAAAGGCGGGACAGCGGGGCAGACATTGAAACGATGTACGAAGACTGGATCTGTGACGGTGACTACCGGTTTCATTTTGCTAAAATGCTTTTTTATCATGGAGAGGAACAGGTTGAGCTGAGCAAGAGCGAGCAGAAACTTCTTCATTTTCTGGTGGAAAACAGTGGTATCACCTTGACCAGAGACAGACTGCTCGACTGCATCTGGTCTGTGGATGCAGAGTTTGTGGATGAAAATACGCTGTCTGTTACGGTAAAACGCCTGCGGGACAAGCTAGGCGCGCAGGATAGGATTAAGACGGTGTACGGGATCGGGTATCGGTGGGAGTGATGGGAGGCGCTTTTTATGACAGCAGATAACACGACAAATGCCATACTATTGGCAGGGCTTTTTTGTTTACTCCTCGCCGCCATAATTGCCCTTACAGATTTCATCCTCCGAAGGCGCAGCCTGAAACGGATGTATGATATGATTCAATCCGCCATAGACGGTACTTTTCAGGCAAATAATTTCGACGAATCGCTGCATGCCGCTGTAGAAAGCAAATTAGGTGAATATTTGTCCGCATCGGAGACACAGAAGGAAAAAGTGTCTGCGGAGCAGGATAAGATCAAGACGTTGATTGCGGATATCTCGCATCAAACGAAGACACCGATTGCCAACCTTCTGCTCTACACGGAATTATTGGAGGAAGAAGAGGGCGGGGAAAATAGCGAGACAGTTGCGCTGTTGGAGAGTCAGGTAAAGAAGCTGGACTTTCTGATTCAGTCGTTGGTAAAGCTGTCCAGACTGGAGACGGGGATTCTGGTACTGCATCCGGAAAGGAACGAGGTATTATGTCTTTTGAAGGAAGCAGAGAAACAGTATGCGGTAAAAGCCAGGGAGAAGGGCTTATATCTGCATGTGTGCGCGGAGGAAGCGCAGGGTGTTACGGCCTGTTTCGATCCCAAGTGGACGATGGAGGCTATAGGAAATCTGGTCGATAATGCTATTAAATACACGCGGACGGGAGGCATTACCGTGCGGGTCAGGGCTTATGAGCTTTTTGTCAGCGTGGAAATTGCAGATACCGGAATCGGTATTGCGGAGGAAGAGCAGGCAAAAGTGTTTGGACGGTTTTACCGCTCAATGGCGGTTTCCGATGAACAGGGCGTGGGGATCGGACTTTATCTGGCGCGGGAGATTTTGCGGCAGCAGTCGGGTTATATGCAGCTTGCTTCAGAGACGGGAAAAGGATCGGTGTTTTCCGTGTACCTGCCCGTGGATTGAAAAAATAGAATCTTACAAAACTGTCATATTCTTTTGCTTTTCAGAAAGAATGTGGAAAGATTGTTATGGGATAATCTGTATTGTGGAGGACGGTATGTGTAAAACGGCTTTCATGATGCAGATTATCCTGTTTATACGGAAAAAGGAGGAGAACATGACTATATTATCAACACAGGATTTAAAAAAGGTATATGGTTCTGGAGAGAGCGAAGTTCACGCTCTGGACGGGGTAAACTTTCAGGTGGAGAAGGGCGAGTTTGTAGCGGTTGTGGGCACATCCGGCAGCGGGAAGAGCACGCTTCTTCATATGTTGGGCGGGCTTGACAGGCCGACTTCCGGAGGCGTTACGGTGGACGGCAAGGAGATTTTTACGCTAAAGGACGAAGAACTGACCATTTTCCGGCGCAGAAAGATCGGTTTTGTGTTCCAGAATTACAATCTGGTGCCGGTGCTCAATGTTTATGAGAATATTCTGCTTCCGGTGCAGCTTGACGGCGGCAGTCCTGATCAGAATTATATTAAAGATATCATAGATACGTTGGGACTTTCTTCAAAACTTAACAACCTGCCAAATAATCTCTCCGGAGGACAGCAGCAGAGGGTGGCGATTGCCCGCGCACTGGCATCGAAACCTGCCATAATTCTGGCTGACGAACCGACGGGTAATCTCGATTCCAAGACCAGTCAGGATGTGTTGAGTCTGTTGAAGGTAACGGGGCAGAAATTTTCCCAGACCATTGTCATGATTACGCACAATGAGGCAATTGCGCAGATGGCGGACCGGGTGATCCGTATTGAGGATGGGAGGATCGCATAATGAACGTATCGAATCGAAAAACCATCCGCTGTCTCAGCATAGCCAGTTTTAAGGCGGCGAAAATCAGAAATATCATCACAGTGGCGGCGATTGCGCTGACCACGATCTTATTTACCGTTATTTTTACGGTGGGCATGTCCATGAAGTATGGATTTGAGCAGTCGAATTTCCGTATGGTGGGCGGTTACGCGCACGGCGGATTTAAGTATCTGACAAAGGAGCAGTTTGAAGAGTTAAAGGATGACCCGCTGATCAAGGAATACGGAAAGCGGATATTTTGCGGTATGCCGGAGAAAGAACCTTTCCACAAGAGTCATGTGGAGGTCAGCTACTGTGACGCGAACACGGCGAAGTGGATGTTTGTAGAGCCGAAGGAAGGGCGGCTTCCCAAAGAGGGCACGAATGAGGCGGCGACGGATTTAAGAGTCCTTTCCTTGCTAGGCGTAGAACCGGTGATCGGCAATGAATTTACCATGACGTTCATGGTGGACGGCCAGGAGACCACGGAAACCTTTACGCTGTGCGGCTATTGGGATTACGACGAGATCACGGTGGCAAACCATGTACTCATTCCCGAAAGCCGGACGCAGGAGATTTTTGAGAAACTGGGTACGCAGGGGAAGGATGGCATGACCAGTTTTTGGAATATGGATATCATGTTCAAAAATACCTCTCACATAGAGGAAAACTTGGACACCATTCTGGCGCGGCACGGCTACCAGTCGGAAGGTCTGGATCAGGGGGATAACTACATCCGCACAGGTGTCAACTGGGGTTATATGTCGGCGCAGTTTGAGGATTCTCTGGATATTACCACGATATTTGCCCTGATTGCGGTAATGCTTTTAATTATTTTTACGGGCTACCTGATTATCTACAATATTTTTCAGATATCGGTGTCAAACGACGTGCGGTTTTACGGGCTGTTAAAGACCATCGGCACCACGGGGCGGCAGATTAAGCGGATTATTTCTTTGCAGGCGTTTCTGCTGTCGGCACTGGGGATTCCCATCGGTCTCATTCTCGGTTATGGCGCGGGCGTACTGATGACGGGCATTGTGGTGTCCCAGCTCAACGGTATTGTGTTGACTTATTCAGTCAGCCCAATTATCTTTCTGGGAGCGGCGGCGTTTTCCTTTGTGACGGTTTGGCTCTCCTGCAGGAAGCCCCGCAGGATGGCGGCGAAGATATCCCCTGTGGAGGCGGTGCGCTACACGGAAGGGGCCGGGACGAAAAAGAAGAGCCGGAAAGGGGAGAAGGGGGCCTCCATCTTTCGCATGGCGATGGCGAATCTTGGCAGAAACAAGAGCAAAACCGTGATTACGGTCATTTCCATGTCCTTTGCGGTAGTCATACTCAATATTACTTTTATTCTGGCAAACGGCTTTGACATGGACAAATATTTAAAACATGTGATAACAGATTTTATCGCTGCTGACGCCTCTTATTTTCAGACAGGCGGTCCTGATCTGACATCCTTTCCGGAGGAATCCGTTTCACAGATCGAGGCGCTTGACGGGGTGAAGGGCGGCAGGACTTATCAGAAAACCTTTGCGGCACAGGAGCTTGTCACAGAGGAGTGGGTACGGAAGCTGAACGGAAAATATAGCAGTCCGGAGATGGTGGATCGCTATGTGGAGATGTTGGAAAAGGTGGGAGACCTGCGCGCCGAGCGGGTACAGCTTTACGGGATGGAGGACTTTGTGTTGGATAAGCTCCCTGTGATTGAAGGTGACCTCAGTAAGCTGAAGGAGGGCGGCAATTATGTGGCGGCTGTTTACAGCAGCGACGACTACGGCAATCTTCACGAGGATTCTCATTGGGCGAAGTTGGGGGATAAAGTAACCATCCGCTATGTGGAGGAGTATGAGTATTATAACCCAGAAACCGGTGAGATTTATGGGGAGGATGAGGATCTCAGCGATAAGCGGTGGCAGGACAGAGCCAAGGTGTATGAGGATAAGGTATACGAAGTGGCGGCGTTGGTGGAGGTGCCAGGTAAAATTTGTTACCGCTATTATGGCGCGGATGAGTTCGTGATGGGTGCGGATACTTTTATACGGGATTCCGGCACGTCGGATATTCTTTATTACGCCTTTGACTGCGAGGACGATAAGGTGGAGCAGGTGGAACAGTGGATGCAGGATTTTGCGGGCGGCGATGATTCCATGTACGACTACGAGAGCAGAAAAACCGAGGAGGAAGAGTTTTATGCTTTCCGCGATATGTTCATGATGGTGGGCAGCGGCGCGGCCTTAATCGTCGGCATGGTCGGCATCCTGAATTTCGTGAACGCGATCCTTACGGGTATTATGGCGAGAAAGCGGGAGTTTGCGGTTTTACAGTCCGTGGGCATGACGGGAAAACAGCTTAACCGGATGCTGATTACGGAGGGCATGGTGTTTGCGGGAAGCTCTGTCGTGATTACCTTGATTTTGACCATTGTCATGGGGCCTCTTGCCAGTGATGTTTTGGAGGGAATGTTTTGGTTTTTCAGCTATCATTTGACGGTTACGCCGATTTTAGCGGTAGCTCCTGTATTTCTTTTGCTGGGTGCTGTTATTCCGTTATGTTCTTATCGCTATGTGGCGAAGCGGTCGGTGGTGGAGAGACTGAGGGAGGCCGAGTAAAATAAACGTATTTAGGGAAGCGGTAATAAAATAACCGCCTCCCTAAATTTTTCTTTACATTTTTCTAAATAAGATGTTGCGCGAAGGGTTAAAGATGAGGTATAGTATAGTAGAAGAACTAGCATCGGGATAGTGCAATTATTAATGAGAAGGATGTAGCAGACGTATGGGACAACTGGCACCACTAGATCAGGATAAAATTGCGGAGGTAGCACATATTTGCATGTCTCACTCCGCAATTTCATTGAATACGCTGACAAGACAGGTTATCACGGTCAGCCCGCCTTCAGTGAAGGTTGTCAACAGCGCGGATATTAAAAATATCCTGACAGCCTTCGGCATGGGCAGTGTGACGGTTCAGATCGATTACAAAGACGATTTTCATGGTAATAATCTTCTGATGTTTAAGGAAAACGACGTGAAGGTGATTATGGATCTGATGATGGGCGGATCGGGAGTTGCGGCTCCGGGCGAGCTCAATGAAATGCACCTGTCCTGCGTGTCGGAAGTGATGAACCAGATGATGGGTTCTTCCGCGATTTCTCTTACAGAGATGATTCGCAAAACGGTGGATATCAATCCGCCGAAGGCAACTTTGGTCAGCACAAAGGAGGATATAGAATCAATAGATATTCTTCCGTTTCCTGGGGATCAAATGGTCATCATCCTTTCCCGTTTTGAGGCGGCGAAGCTGTTAAAGGGTATTATGATCCGCATTTTCCCAATGGAAGAGACAAGATTTATTTGTGACAATTTTAAAACGCGTTAGCAGGAACTGCTTTTTCAGACACCTTTTATTAGCAAATTTTCACAACACAAAAGACGGCTTGCGTCATAAAATGTGCCGAAATTGGTTTTTCCATTCCGAAAGTACTTACGAGGAAGATTTTGAAGTGTTACAATGGTAGTAGGGGTACTGCGGTTAGGCATACCGTAAATATGAGTGAGCCGCCGTAATTGGAGCTGTCAACGGACTAAGGGTCAGAAAATTTGGAGGGTATTATGTTTGAGAAGGGCGAATTGATTATGTGCGGCGGCCATGGTGTCTGCCGCGTTATTGACATTACGGGAAATCCGATCGATCGATTTGATCGGGAAAAGAAGTATTATGTGTTGGAACCTGTTTTTGAGAAGGCCAGCACGATCTATACACCTGTGGACAATGAAAAAATTGTTATGCGCAGAATTATGAATAAGGAAGAGGCCGAGAAGCTGATTGCGCATATCGAGGAGATCGATACCGTATGGATTCAGGAGGAAAAGCGCAGGGAGCAGACTTACAAGGAAGCGATCCGCACTTATGATTCCCGAAGCCTGGTGCAGATTATTAAAACGCTTTATCAGCGAAAAAGAAGCCGTATTAATGAGGGAAAAAAGGTACTTTCCTCGGACGAGCAGTATCTGCATAAGGCGGAGGAGCTTCTTTACAGCGAGATGTCCTTAGCGCTTTCGATACCGAAGGATGAAGTGGAGGCTTATATTGCGGAGGCGGTAGATAAGCGGAAGGCAACCGTATAAAATGGATAAGGCAAAGGCAGAAGACGAAAGTTTTCTGTCTTTTTTGTTTTTAGAGGGCACCATTTGCGGGTCTGCGCCGTGTTATAAGTAGAGTGCACAAATACAGTCTGCAGATTGGGAAAGGGAGACAGGAGTATGACAATAGAGGAAATGGTCACAAAATACAGCCCGATGCTTTACCGTATCTGTGTGGTCATGTTGGGAAATGAGGCAGATGCGCAGGATGCGGTGCAGGATACCATCTGTAAATATTTGGAGCGCACAGAGAAGTTTCGGGATTTGGAGCATGAGAAGGCCTGGCTTATTAAGGTGGCGCAGAACCGCTGTATTGATATGCGGCGGTTTCACCTCCGCCATCCGCAGATAGAACTTTCAGAAATTACTGCCAGTTACGAGGATCCTGAGTACAGTGATGTTCTGGCGCAGCTGATTGCGCTTCCTATGCCTGTAAAGGCGGCTGTTTATCTGTATTATATAGAAGGCTATAAGACGAAAGAGGTGGCTAAGATCCTGGGCGTTTCCGTCAACGCCGTGAAAAAAAGACTCTGTCGGGGAAGGAAACTGCTGCGGCTGCGGTTGGAAGAAGAATAAAGAGAAAGGGTGATGGTATATGAAGCTTACGGATTTGAGAAATGCGGTAAAAGAGATAGAGTTTGACGAAGAAAAACAGGAACGGCTGATTCGGAGAATACGGGCGGGTAAGAAGACCCGCAGAAATACGGGATTTGCACGGATCGCTGCGGCTTTTGCGGTCTGCGTCCTGGCGGCGGGACTTTTGAGCGTGCCTGTCCGCGCCCTGGTCAATTCTCTTGTGCAGGAGCGGATGGAGGAGGTGCCGAAAGAGGAGATCACGGAAATGGCAGAGCAGGTACAGAGGCAGAGCGTGGATGCGAACGGCTTTACCAGAGCGTATACGGAAGGGGAGAAGGCGCGCAGGGAAAAGCTGTATGCGCAGTACATGGACGGCCTGTTCCCGACGGATGAGCTGATACAGGTAGACAGTGAGGAGGAGGCTGCGCAGCATGAGTTTTGTTTTCTGACGACCACATCGGTGTTTTATCTGCCGCAGGAGAGGGAATTGACGGACGAAGAGATTCTGGAGCAGATCGATTTTGAGAAAAAGCTTGATTATGCCTTGGAGGAGCAACACGCGGAAGAAATTGCCGAGAGAAAAGCGGCGGAGAGAGAGCAGATACAGAAGGCGGTTGCGGCAGGCGGCGTCACGGAGGAGCAGGCTGTGGAAATAGCGGAAGGGTATCTGCAGCGGATTTTCGGGCTCGACGGGAGCGGGATGGAGTTAAATCATTATTACAATAATCCCGATCCGGATCCGGCGGGTATTGCGGGCACATACGGCGTGAACTGGAGTGATATGGGAAGCTACAGCTATTATTATTTCTTTATTGACGCGACGGACGGTACGCTGCGCTCCATGTCGTACAGCCACGACAGCGAGGGAACTGATGCGCTGCGGCCCTCTGTTTCGGAAGCGCCGGGAAAAATTGACGATATCAGGCGGCAGGCGCAGGAATTTTTGGAAGAAAAGCTGGATATTTTGGAAAGCTTTGAAGAAGTGAAAAGCTATTATCTGGTCAATGCCACCGATGAAAGGGTGGGCAGGACGGTTGATGTTTTGTTTGTTAAGGAGGATGGCGCTTCGTATCTTGTGACGTGCAGATGGGACGGTGAGGTAAGGGATTTTGCCGTCGATACAAAGAAAGACTATGAGGAGCATCTTCGGACGCGGGTCAGGGCAAATGTCGAGCGCTATAAGAATGACGAGGGAAGAGAAGTGCAGATTGAGATTGTGGAAAATGAATGAAGGATTGCAGCAATCGAGCAGGGAGGGGTTTCTCCCTGCGCGTAAAAAAAGACCGGGTGTATTTACACCCGGTTTTTGCTCAGAGATAAAACAAAATTAATCATGTGAAGGGTGCGATCCAATCTTGTTGATCGCAGACACAACCGTGGTCATAATCTCTACTTCGGCCTGCGGTTGGTAGTTGCTTAACTTCTGATAAAGCGCACCGGTATCTGTACGTACATATTGGGGTGAAAGCCTGTTTAGTGCGTAGGACATCATGTCAAGCTTGCAGTTTTCGCAAGAACAGACTTCAGGCATCGTGGGCAGCAGCTTGTTGAGCTGATATTCCACGGCATCTTCCATGATATTTTTTAAGCCTTCCATTCCGAACCTCCCTCATTTGTTACACAGTTCTATCTTAGTACATTTTTCCTAAAGAATCAATCTTTATTTCGCAAAAGGTTGGTAAAAAGGGAAAAATCCGCGTTTTTTGTGCAAAATTACTCACACTTGCTTTTTTTTCAAAGAATGGTATCATATATTCGGTAATTGTTGCCATGTCCCATAAAAGGAACATGGCGGTGCGGAGGAAATATGAATATTATTTTTGATGTGCTTTGTGATACGTTTATAGATGCCCTCAGGCTTTTGCCGTTTCTCTTCCTGGCTTATCTTGCAATGGAATTTTTAGAACACTGGACGGGAGGGAAAATGCAGGAGGTTGTGAAAAAGTCCGGAAAGGCCGGCCCGGCAATCGGCAGTCTTCTCGGTGTTTTTCCTCAGTGCGGATTTTCGGCGGCTGCGGCAAATCTTTATGCGGGCAGAATTATTACGATGGGTACCCTCATTGCTGTGTTCTTATCCACTTCCGACGAGATGCTGCCAATTATGATATCTGAGAATGTGCCCCTGCCTATGATGGGAAAGATACTGTTTTTGAAAATGATTTTTGCGCTTGCGGCAGGATTTTTGGTGGATTTTTTCTTCCGGAAAAGTACGCAGATGCAGATTTCACATCTTTGCGAGCGTCAACACTGCCATTGTGAGAGGGGAATCTGGAGGTCGGCCTTTCATCATACGTGGAAAATCTTCTTATATATAGCAGGAGTTTCCCTGATACTGAATTTTGCCATTGCGCTGATCGGAGAAGAGACACTGGCGGCGTTGGTGCAGGGAAGACCGGCTTTAAGCCTGTTTTTGGCAGCGCTTGTGGGTATGATTCCGAACTGTGCCTCTTCCGTGATCCTCACCCAGCTTTACTTAAGCGGCGTGGTGAACGCGGGCGCGCTGATGGCGGGGCTCTTGTCGGGCTCCGGTGTGGGTTTTCTGGTGCTGATCCGGGTGAACGAGGACAGGAAGGAGAATTTGCGTATTTTTGCGCTGCTGTATGCGATCGGTGTGGGAGTGGGCGCGCTGATACAGATTTTGGGCGTAACTTTTTGACAATGAGAACGAGGCTGTTCATGCTGTGCACGGGCACGTTTATTTATTCTGACTTTTAAAAATCATTTTTTGACACATTCTATATGCAATATTCCTGAAAAATTTTCCAATTTTATTCCCAAACATAAAAATTGCATAAAAATCCCCCCATAAAACCAAAATTCCCCACCCTTTTGCAAAAATGGGTTTCTGCTATACTGAAATTATAGAAACAAGGAGGGGTTAACGGATGAATGAGATTATCGTCTCTATGGAAAACATATGTAAGACGTTTCCCGGAGTAAAGGCGCTTGATCATGTGAAATTTGAACTGCGCGCAGGGGAAGTCATGGCTCTGTTAGGGGAAAACGGCGCGGGTAAATCTACGCTGATGAAGGTTTTAAGCGGCGTGTATACGAGGGATGAGGGTTCCCTGAAGATATTCGGCAACGAGTACGGGGACTTAACGCCGAAGCAGGCACAGGAAGCAGGCGTTGCGATTATTCATCAGGAATTAAATATGTGCCGTCATCTTTCTGTGGCAGAAAATATGTTTCTTGGGCGTGAAATCAGCAAAGGGCTGTCCCTGAATAATGCAAAAATGGAGGCGGAAGCCAAGAAGATACTGGATGATTTAAAGATTGACATTGATCCCAGGCAGACGGTGGGTGATCTGCCGGTATCAAAACAGCAGATGGTGGAGATTGCAAAAGCGCTTTCTATCAATGCCAAAATCCTGATTATGGATGAGCCGACTTCCTCGCTGACGGCAAGGGAGATTGAAGACCTTTTCCGAATTATTAAGAAGTTAAAATCTGAGGGAAAAGGTATTGTATACATATCGCATCGCTTGGAGGAATTGCAGCACATTGTAGACCGGGTGACAATTATGCGTGACGGCCAGTATATCACCAGTATGGACTTTGGCTCTGTCACCATGGAACAGATTATCAGTTTTATGGTCGGCCGGGAGATCAAGGAAAAATTCCCGCGGGTGGAGTGTAAAAAGGGGAAAAAGGTATTTGAGGTGAAAAATCTAAATGCCGGAAAAATGGTGCGTGATATCAATTTCTCCGTCTATGAAGGTGAAATTGTGGGGTTTGCAGGTCTGATGGGCGCCGGGCGCACGGAAACCACCAGGGCCATTTTCGGGGTTGATCCCAAGGAGAGCGGTGAGATCTATGTGGATGACAGGGAGGTGGAGATAAAGTGTCCGATGGATGCGATTAAAAACGGTGTTGTGTTGGCGCCGGAGGATCGCAAAAAGGACGGCCTTTGCACCAAACTGAGCATCAGACACAATCTGGCGCTGCCAAATCTTGATATTGTCTGTAATAAATTAGGCATAATCAACAACGTAAAGGAGACCAAGCTGTGCAATAAAGCGGTAGAAGAGCTGCGGATTAAGACACCGGGCATAGATGTGGATTCCGGAAATCTGTCCGGCGGCAACCAACAGAAGGTGGTGGTCGGGAAATGGCTGGCCAGAGATTCCAGAGTGGTCATTTTTGATGAGCCTACAAGGGGAATTGATGTGGGAGCCAAGGTTGAGATTTACAACCTGATGAATGAGCTCAAGCAGCAGGGAATCGCCGTGATGTTCGTTTCCTCGGAGATGCCGGAAGTCATGGGAATTGCAGACCGGATTATCGTTATGTGCGACGGCAGGATTACAGGGGAGGTCATGGCAAAGGATACGACGCAGAATGAGATCCTGACACTGGCGACCACCTTTGAGGACAAGAAAATTAACAGCCTAAGCGGCAAGCATTCCTATAGAGAATGAAAATTGAACTTTGACAAAATAAAATCTCCCCGT
>CAMXPV010000034.1 GCA_947245585.1 uncultured Lachnospiraceae bacterium
ATTAAGACCGCCGAAAAAAATCAAATTAATTTACACACTTTACTTGACAAACCCCATTGATAAAAATATCCTTATCCTTTTCTACAAAATTATCAATTTGGATCGGTTTACGTCTTAGAATCCAGTAAGCCAAATAGGCAATATTTTTATCCGTCTTTGTATGCTCGATTTCATGAAACTCTTTCAGCCGCTGTATATCGGAATAATAATCAAGCAGCACATGATACAAAATCCTGTCGTTACATTCTGCATAACTGTTATCCTCCGATGAAGAAATGTATTGGGCCGCAATCAAAAATTCCTCAATTTGTTTTTGCAGCTCCGCAAACCGGGAGTCAAATTTTTCTTCCCCCACCTTATGAAGCAACTCGATATAATTCTGTTCCATATTTTTCCTTAAACCTCAATTCGGTTTGCCACATCCTGATGTCCACATAAGATATGGTGGGCAAGCGTAGTTCCTAAAAAAGCACGCGCGCCTCTAAAGTACATTGCTTCTGCCTCTCCGGTCCACGAAAATGACGTATTCGGCAATGTATCCCGTATCGTTTTACCACACAGACCTTCCTTTATCAAAGCTTCCCTGCGCTGCTTTTGCCCGCTCCTACTGTTACTGTTTTCCCGAAATCTCATCCCAACTTTTCTCCTTATGTGGTTTATCTTCTGTTCTGGTTCACAATAACTTACTTCTAATTATTTCCTCCACACTACCGCCCGTTACCTTTTCTTTTCTTTCCAGAAGCGCTGTCTCCCTTAAACCGCTCTGCTCCTTTGCCCAATCGACGTAACTGTCCTCCAGAAATTTTTGATCCAACTTATTTAACAATTCCTGATCAAGCTGCATACAGGTTGATATCATATCATCTAGCTCTGTAATCCCTCTTGATATCATATTGGTGTAACGAATCAAAAACTTGTTATCTTTATAATACGGATATCGCACTCTGTGATCAAATTCACCATACACCTCTTCCGCCAGTGTCCTTACCTGAATTTCCCCATAGCTCCCTTTATAACGGACAATATAATGCTGTGACCGATATCCTTTTACCGTATAATCAACATCAATGCTTTTTTCATCAAATATTTTTCTATCGCCATAGCATACATAAGCTTTCGGTGTGTCATCATAAAACTCCCCAAAAAGCGAGCAGATCAGATCATGTGCCACTCTCCACCCTTCTTTTTTTATGACGATAATCCTCACGCCAATCAGGTCTCTTAAAATCTCTCTATAATTTCCAACATTTATATCTTGATATTTTTGGCTGTCCTCATTCCCAACTTTTCTGATAATTTTTTCAATCACATGTCCCGGATCTTTGGCACGCCCATAAATAACGTGTATATCGTTCAAAACATCTTTTTCTTCCGGATGCTTCTTTTGCATTCCATTCTTCATCCGCTCTAAATCTGATGTCAGACACTTTGACAGATTCTGCATCAAAGGATAGACTACTTTTTCATAATCCTCATAAATCTCCTGTAATGTTTCCCAAGCAAGTCCGCTCCGTGCAAAAGACTGACTCAGATTATATTCCTCCAAAAACTGTTTCTGATCCAACATTTCCTTCCTCTTACGTGCCGTCTTTCCATTGTATGTCTAAATCTGCACTAATGCTTTTTCATTATACTATCTTTTCCCTGCCCTGGCAAGCAATGCAAATCTGCTTCCTTCGTTTACGAAACCGCAAGTCCTCCTCTCCACCCATATTTTTTCACTTCACACTTCGTTTTTTTCATTTCATGTTTCATTTAACTTTTTGACACATTTTTCCAATTTTTATGCAATATATAGAATTTTAATCTCTCATCCATGAAATCATGTACAGTAGAATCATAATTTAACTATCGACAGAAAAGCTTCAGGCATCAAAAGGCGCTTTTTGATCCCTGAACCTTACAAAGGAAAAAGCACCGCCTGACAAAATGCGGTACATTTACACATGGTGAAAAAATGGAATTTGGTGAATTTTTAGCAAAACTGCGCAAAGAAAGAGGCATTTTACAAAAAGAACTTGCCGCTTACCTGAACATGACCGTGGCGACCGTCTCCAACTACGAAAAAGGTGTCCACACGCCTGATCTCAACACGCTGATTAAACTGGCGGATTTCTATGATGTGTCCACCGATTATCTTTTACAAAGAACCAGATATAAGGCAAATATCAGCACCCTCAACAAGCGCTTATCCGCCGACTATACCATGAGCGATCTCATGAATACCACTTTAGAACTGGACCGTCACAACACAGATGCGCTGTTGGACTATTATGAGCTGCTGTCCATGCGTAACTCGATTAATCATCCGAAGTAAACTCATTTCTTCCCCATACCGCCTGTTTATGAAAATTTCACACAAACACAACTTTTCCTTCATTGACATCCGTTTGGATAGTATTTATCATAGAAGAAACGGTTTAAGGAGAAGATTCTATGTCATCACAATCATCGGTCGCTGAAGAGATCAGGGAACAGCAGAAAAAAGCGTTTGCAACCATGAGTTTCAAAGAGAAACTCGCCTATTTCTGGGACTACTATAAAATACACACCATTGCGGCAATCTGTATTGTCGTCTTTCTCATAAGCTTTATAAACTCCTACCGTTCCAACAAACCCTATGCCTTTTATACCGTCCTTTTAAATGCGGCCGACACGGAAGAAAACCGTGACACGCCCGCTCTATGGGCCAGTGAATTTCTGGAGTACGCCGGGATTGACCCGGAGGCTTTTCAGGTTAACATCGACACTTCCACGGACATATCTGCAGACGGCGGCGACCAGTACGAACTGGCCAACCGTCAGAAAATGGCCGCCATGATGCAGGTCGGAGATATCCATGCCATCGTTGCGGACACCGAGACCTTTGAAAGTTATGCCCGCCTGGAAAATTTTTATGTGCTCACCGACACCTTTAGCGAAGAAGAACTTGCCCCCTATGCTGACTATTTCTATTACACAGACGCTGCCGCCTTTGATGCAGAGGTCGGCGATACCCTGGAGGAATTGGAAGCCGCGCAGGCCGAAATCTATCAGAAGATCATCGACCACCGTGACCCTTCCACCATGGAGAAACCGATCGCCGTAGGCATCTGCATTCCAGACGAAGGCAATAAACTGGCCGAGGCAGGCTACTATACCTACCTCGCCGAACGGAACTATACCTTTCAGGGACATCCTTCCGAAGTGGTGCTCGGCATTCCCCTGTCCGTCGAAAATCCCAAACTGGCATTGCAGTTTCTGGAATATTTAGAAGTGGGGAACAATGACTGATTCGTCATCATCCCCCGCTTCCACAGATTTTTTTCTTTCAGTTCTTTACAACAATTCCTTGAGCATCTGATTCACGGTGCCGGGATCTGCCTTACCCTTCATGGCTTTCATCGTCTGTCCCACAAGGAATCCGATCGCTTTTTCCTTACCATTTCTGTAATCCTCCACCGACTGCGGGTTTGCCGCGATCACTTCCTCCACGATCTTCTTAAGCGCTCCCTCATCGTTGACGGTCTTTAACCCCTTCTCCTCCACATAGGTTTCCGGATCGATATCCTGCTCAAACATCACCTCAAAAACTTCCTTGGCCACCGAGCTGTTGATCTCCTTACGCTCCGTAAGGCCGATCAGTTTCGCCAGATTTTCAGGGGAAAAGCACAGATCGGAAGCGTCCGTCTCCCGCTCCTTCATCAACCGCAGGGTCTCCCCCATCAGCCAGTTGGAAACCTTCTTCGGCTGACCGCCAAGGGCCACGGTTGCCTCAAAAAGATCCGCCAGTGGCTTTTCTCCCGTAATAATGTCAATGTCATAGTCGGGAATATCAAATTCTTCCTTATATCGTTTCATCTTTTCAGTCCGAAACTCCGGCTGTTTTGCCAGAATCCCGGCAAGCATCTCCTCGCTCACACTGATCGGGGTCAAGTCCGGGTCGGGAAAATAGCGGTAATCCTGCGCATCTTCCTTGCTTCGCATGGCATAGGATTCCCCTTTGCCGTCGTCCCACCTTCTGGTCTCCTGCACCACGCTCTCCCCCGATTCAATCAGATCAATCTGCCTCTCTCTCTCTCCCTCGATGGCTCTGGTAATCGCTTTAAAACTGTTGAGGTTCTTCATTTCGGTTCTGGTGCCAAATTCCTTCGCACCAACCTCCCTGACGGAAAGGTTTACGTCCGCACGCATGGAGCCTTCCTGCAATTTGCAGTCGGAGGCGCCCAGATACTGGATCACCAGACGAAGCTTTTCCAGATAGGCGATGACCTCCTCTGCACTTCTCATGTCCGGCTCGGAGACAATCTCAATGAGCGGCACCCCGGAACGGTTGTAATCCACCAGAGAACAGTCCTCCCACTCGTCATGGATCAGTTTGCCGGCATCCTCCTCCATATGAATCTCATGGATGCCCACCGTCTTTACGCCGCCCTGCGCCGTCTCAATCTCCACTCCACCGTTTCTGCAAATGGGCAGGTAGAGTTGGGAAATCTGGTAGTTCTGCGGGTTGTCAGGATAAAAATAATTTTTCCTGTCAAATTTCGCATAACGCGTGATATCGCAATTTGTGGCAAGCCCCACTGCTATGGCGTATTCCAAAACCTGTTTATTTAAGACCGGCAAAGAACCAGGCATTCCCGTGCAGACCGGGCAGGTCTGCGTGTTGGGCTCCGCACCGAAGGCGGTGGAACATCCGCAGAATATCTTGGTTCTGGTGGCAAGCTCCACGTGCACCTCCAGGCCGATTACTGTCTCATACTGTTTACTCATAATAACCTCCATTAGAACTTCTTCTCGCACAGTTCGTAAGTATATGCCGCCCGGATCAATTTTTTCTCCTGAAAGCAGTCCCCGATCATCTGCAGGCCGATGGGAAGCCCTTTTCCATCCTGCCCGCAGGGCACGCTGATCCCCGGCAGACCTGCCAGATTGACGGCGATAGTATAGATGTCTCCCAGATACATTTGTATGGGATCTGTCAGACTCTCCCCCAACTTAGGCGCTGTGGTGGGAGCCACAGGGCCAAGAATGATATCATATTTCGCAAAGGCCTCATCAAAAGCTTTCTTAATCAGCGCTTTCACCTTCAGCGCTTTCAGATAATACGCGTCATAATAGCCGGAACTCAGGACAAAAGAACCTAGCATAATCCGCCTTTTCACTTCCTCCCCAAAGCCTTCGGAGCGGGATTTTTTGTACATATTGTGAAGACCCTCATACTCCTTTGCGCGGTAGCCGTACTTAATGCCGTCAAACCGTTCCAGATTGGAACTGGCCTCCGCCGCCGCTATGGTATAGTAGGCCGGAATTGCATAATCCACCAGACTCAGATCGAACCGCTCTACAATCGCGCCCTTTTTCTCAAGCGCCTCGGCCGCCTGTAAAACGGCCGTCTTCACTTCGCCGTCAAGTCCCTCCCCCAGATAGTCGTTGGGGATACCGATGCGCAGTCCCGCCACATCTTCCGTCAAAGCCGAAGTAAAGTCCGTGTCGTCCCTGGCAACGGAAGTGGAATCCTTTTCATCGTGAGAGGCAAGCACCTCGAGCACCGTCGCACAGTCCGACACATCCTTTGTCAGCGGGCCGATCTGATCCAACGAGGAGCCATAAGCGATCAGTCCATAGCGGGACACCGTACCATAAGTTGGCTTCATCCCCACAACGCCGCAGTAGGAAGCCGGCTGTCTGATAGAACCGCCCGTATCGGAACCGATGGCGTAAATGCACTCCCCCGCCGCCACCGCCGCCGCAGAGCCGCCCGAAGAACCGCCCGGCACATGCTCCGGATTTCTCGGATTTTTTGTGGGCCCATAGGCCGAAGTCTCCGTGGTGGAACCCATGGCGAACTCATCCATATTGGTCTTACCAAGAATCACCGCCCCCGCTTTTTTCAGATTTTTCACCGCCGCCGCCGTGTAGGTTGGCACAAAATTGTGTAAAATCTTAGAAGAGCAGGTGGTAAGCAGTCCCTCCGTGCAAAGATTGTCTTTCAGCGCAACAGGCACACCCGCAAGGGGCCCTGTCAGCGTTCCCGCCTCAATCTGCTCCTGCACGCTCTTCGCCTGCGCCAACGCTCCCTCTCTGTCCACCGTCACATAACAGTTGTATTTTTTGTCTTCTCTTTCTATCTGTGACAACACAGCCTCCGCGGCCTCCACGGCAGTGGCCTTCCCTACCTTGATCGCTGCCGAAAGCTGTACTGCGGTCATATCTGTTATTTTCATCATTTTCTCCATTTCTACCAAATTCCGCGGAGAATGACCGTTTTGGGGTCATTCTCTTGAGTGAAACTTAGAGCTTCTTAGCGAAGCAGCCCCTGCTGCTGAGCTTTAGAAGCTCTTTTCACTCTATTCAAACGTCTTCGGTGCCATAAACATCCCGTTCTTCTCCTGCGGCGCGTTAGATAACAGTTGTTCTCTATCATCTCCGTTAGTCACCACGTCCTCGCGGAACACGTTCTGTACAGGAAACACATGAGACATAGGCTCCACATCCGTGGTGTCCAGTTCTCCCAGTTTATCAATATAGTCCAACATTCTGCCCATATCCGACTTGGCCTGTTCCCTCTCCCCGTCAGACAATTCCAGCTTGGCAAGAATGCCCACATATTCGATTGTCTCATCGCTTATGATATTTGCCATAGTTACCTCATTTCTCAGATACTGTAATCCTTCACAATGCCGGAAGAATTACGCCCTCACCTTAATATGCACTTCCCGAAGCTGCTGTTCCGTCACATCCCCCGGTGCGCCGCACATCAGATCCTGCGCGGAGCCGCTCATCGGAAAAGCAATGACTTCCCTGATATTCTCCTCACCCCGAAGCAGCATAATCATACGGTCCACCCCCGGGGCCATGCCTGCATGGGGCGGCGCGCCAAACTGGAATGCGTTGTACAGAGCACCAAATTTGGTCTTTAACGTCTCCTCATCGTACCCCGCAATGGCAAAGGCTTTCTCCATAATTTCCATATCGTGGTTTCGCACCGCGCCAGAGGAAAGCTCCACACCGTTGCAGACAATATCATACTGGTAAGCCAGCACATCCAACGGGTCCATCGTCTCAAGCGCCTCCAAACCGCCCTGAGGCATGGAGAATGGATTGTGGGTAAACCCGATCTGCTTCGTCTCCGGATCCCGCTCAAACATCGGAAAATCGTTGATATAGCAGAAGCGGTACGCATTTTTCTCTATCAGGTCAAGTTTCTGTCCAAGCTCCGTGCGAATCTGTCCCGCGTAGTAGGCCGCCCGTTCCTCCTTATCCGCGATAAAGAAAATCGTATCGCCCTCGGCAAGCCCTGCCAATTCCCGGAGTTCCCCTTTCTTCTCCTCGGGAATAAACTTGTCGATAGGCCCTTTGTAGCTTAAGTCCCCGGCCACTTCCAGATAACCGAGTCCGCCCATTCCCATATCCGTGGCAAATTTTAACAGCTTCTCATGAAAGCCCTTGGACATTTCCGCATGAACCTTGACCGCCCGAACCGTCCTGCCATGAAAAGGCTTAAAAGTGCAGGCCTGGAAGAAGTCTGTCAAATCTATAATCCGCAGCGGATTTCTCAAATCAGGTTTATCCGTGCCAAACTCCAACATGGCCTGTTTGTAACTGATAATCGGGTAAGGCGCTTTCGTCACCGCAAAACCCTCCGGCGCAAATTTCTCAAATGTCGCAGAAAGCACTTCCTCCCCCACCTGAAACACATCCTCCTGGGTCGCGAAGCTCATCTCAAAATCCAACTGGTAAAACTCGCCGGGAGACCGGTCCGCCCTGGCATCCTCATCCCGGAAGCAGGGGGCAATCTGGAAATACTTGTCAAAGCCCGACACCATCAAAAGCTGCTTAAACTGCTGTGGTGCCTGCGGCAGCGCGTAGAACTTGCCCTTATACTTTCTGGACGGCACGATATAGTCCCTCGCTCCCTCCGGGGAAGATGCACACAGTATCGGTGTCTGAATCTCCAAAAAACCCATCTCCGTCATCTTTTCCCGCAGATAAGCAATCACCTGGGAGCGGAACACAATGTTGTCCTTTACCTTCTGGTTGCGCAGATCGAGATAGCGGTATTTCAAACGCACATCCTCCCTTGTCTCCCTGGAAGTCATGATCTCAAAAGGGAGCTGTTTATAAACCCGGCCAAGCACATCCACCTTATGAGCTTCCAACTCGATGGTGCCTGTCGGGATTCTGGGGTTGTAGGTCTCCTCATCCCGCTTCTCAATCAGCCCCTCTATGGAAATGCTCATCTCCTTGGAAAGCCCTTCCAATAAAGAAGTGTCCCGCATCACTACCTGCAGTACCCCGTACATATCCCGCAGATCCACAAAGGACACGCCGCCGTGATCCCTGATATTCTCAATCCAACCAGCCACACGCAATTCTTTGCCGATGTCGGCCTCGCTGATTTCCTGTAACGTTACGTCTCTGTACTTGTTTTTGAATGTCATGTTTTTTCCGCCTTTCTTTGAATCTGCTGATACACGTAAAATAAAAGTTCGCTTGCGAACTTTCGCGCCACTGAAGCGTCGCGTCAGCGACATCTTCCGCTGCTTCAGTGTGCGCATTCACAAGACGATTTTGGGTCGATAGACACAAAATCGTCCCGGAACACATTCCTGTATTCCGGGACGGATATCTCTTTATCCGCGGTACCACCCGCATTGGCAAACCGAACTCTCTGACAAGATTTGTAACCGCTCTGCCCACTCTGACACTTAACGCGTGCAACGTACTGTCCTAGCCCCCGCCTTATGACATTCGTGTCATATATGGCACACCTTCCTGCCGCAACGCAGGGTTCAAACAATCTGCTCCGGAGTGTTCCCATCCCTGTCTTTCACAAACGGCGCTCTCAGTCGGTGACACCGTATTCCTGTCGCTTCCCTCAGGGTGAGTCTCCTTCACCGCATTTACTTTGTATACATGTATAACATAATTCTTCCCAATGTGCAAGTGCTTTATGATAAAAAACAAATTTTGTACGTTAAAAAATACAACGGCTAATCCCGCAAAGAGGTAATGGGAACCACATAAACGCCGTCCTCACGCCTGTACGCTGCATTGGACAGTCCGCAGATTACACACAAAATTTTAGGCCTTTTCCCGTTTTCTCTCTCGATTTCACGGTCTATTTTTAACAGATTCTCCGCCGCTTCGTCAATCTGATTCGCTCCCAACTTAATCTCAAACGCACACCAGTCGCCATCTCGCAGCTCCAAAACAGCATCGATCTCCCTGTCGCGATAATCCTGATAATGATACAGCGAAGCGTCAAAAGATTCCCCGTAAACTCTCAGATCCCGCTCACAGAGGGCCTCAAACAAAAATCCCAGTGTCTCCAAATCACCGAGCAGCTTTTCCGGTGTCACTTTAAGCAAGGCACAGGCCAGAGAGGGATCCGAAAAATGCCTCTTCTCCGCCTGTTTAACCCGCACAGAAGAACGAATGCGCGTCGCAAAGGGAGGTTGATTATCAGTCAGAAACAGCCGCTTAAAAATATCCAGATAAACTGCTACCGTTTCCAGATCAATGTCCTCAGAATCCCTCTCTTTTACATCATTTTTTAAAGACTTGTTTGTGACGGTAGTGCTTTCGCTTCTGGCAAGAGAGCGCAGCAAAAGTCTCATTTTAGAGCTATCTCGCCTGATTCCGTCCATTCGGTATATATCGTCCTCTAACACCGCGTCCAGATATTCCGCCGGCAAACGGGCTGCCTGTTCAAACCCCATCTGAATCCCCGCCGGCCACCCGCCTCTTACAATATAGCCGATCAGCTTCTTTAAATCCACCTCTCCCGTCATCACGGGCTGTATCTGCCTGTCACACAGTTTTTTTAGAGAAACCGCGCCGTCAGAATCTCCGGATTCAAACAAGGACATAGGCCGCATCCGCAGTCTGGCTATGCGTCCCGCGCCGCTGTGCAAAATCCCCTTATGCACCGGCGTTGCAGAACCCGTCAATATAAATTGTCCCTTTTGTGGAGTTTGATCTACCTTATAGCGCACTGCATCCCACAGGGCAGGAACCTCCTGCCACTCGTCAAGCAAACGCGGCGAGGCTCCCTCCAATACAATGGAAGGCGACATCTGCGCCAATCTTCTATTCTGAAAATTCCCGTCCGGATCTCCCAGATAAATACTGCTGTTGCTATGATAAGAAGAAGTCCAGGTCTTTCCGCACCACTTGGGCCCCTCAATGCACACCGCCCCGAAGGTTCGCAAATACTCTTCAATTCGATCGTCTATCATTCGCCGCCTGTATTCCTTATTTTCCAAGTCTGCCTCCGCTTCCTTTTCTCAAAATTTGCCTGCAGATACGTCGTTTCATACGATCATTATAGATCAACCCGTGAGATTTTGCAATCTCAACCCGTTTGATTTCCTATTTTTAACCTGTGGGTTTTTATGTTTTCGACCCGCGAGATTTCATTTTTCCAATCGTCAGGATTTTGCGCTCTGTTTTCAGTATCCCCTCCGTTCGCATTTTTAACCCATTTTTCAAAGGCCCTACATATAGATCATCGCGGCGCGCCCAATCTCGGCCGCGTTCGTCTCCACAAACGCGTTCACCTTCTCCTCGTATCTGGCAAAGCGGACTTTTTCATCCACATAACGAATCCCGTAAATACTGCCCTGCGCAATGCAGGCTGCCCGCCCGTTATAGATAATCGGCTCCTCGGAAACCGCCTCTAAAAGCGCAAACAAAATTGCCCCGTGGGCCACCACCAAAACCCGCTCCGCACCTTTACAGGAATCCACAACTTTGTGAAACGCCCTGCCTGCTCTTGCCACCAGATCCGTATGAAGCTCAATACCCGGAAACTCACAGCCGGGATACCGGATCTCGCCCTCCTTGATGGTCAGGCCTTCCCCTTCTCCAAAATCCCGTTCGATCAAAAGATTTTCCGTCATAATCCTGTCCCTCGGAAAATTTAACAGAGCCGCCGCAATGACCGCGCTTTCCTGCGCTCTCTTAAGCGGACTTGAAACCATGGCATCCATGCGGACACCCATATTGCGCAGTATCCTGACCGTATCGTCCACCTGCACTCTTCCGTGCGCATTCAGTGAAATATCTGCGTGTCCCTGCAAACGTCCCGTCTTATTCCAATCAGTTTCCCCATGCCGTAATAAATAAATGTCCATAAAACTGATACTCCTCTCCCGCTTTCCCTTCCTAAGCGGCGTGTTATTTTTTATAATAACCGTTATTAAATTGACAAATGCTTTATTCTGTCCACCGCCTCCACGGTATTTTCATAACTGCCAAAGGCCGTCAGCCTAAAATACGTCTCTCCGCTCGGGCCAAAGCCGGAGCCGGGCGTGCCCACCACATTTACCTTCTCCAACAGATAATCAAAGAACTCCCAACTGGTCATGCCGTTTGGCGCTTTCAGCCAGATGTAAGGCGCATTGACACCGCCGGACACCTGATATCCCGCAGACTTCAGGCCATCCAGAATATAGGCCGCATTCTTCATATAATAAGCCACCAATCCCTTTGTCTCACGCTTTCCGGCCTCGCTGTAAACCGCCTCGCCGGCCCGCTGTATGATATAGGGCGCGCCATTGTACTTGGTGCCGTGCCGTCTTGCCCAGAGGGCGTGCAGAGACACATCTTTCACCTTAAGTTCCTTTGGAATCACGGTATAACCCAGACGCACACCGGTAAAGCCCGCGTTCTTTGAGAAAGACCGAAGCTCAATGGCGCAGGTTCTGGCCCCCTGGCACTCGTAGATGCTGTGGGGCACGTCCGCCTCGGAAATATAAGCCTCGTAGGCCGCGTCATAGATGATGACGGAGCCGTTTTTGTTGGCATAGTCCACCCACTCCTGTAGCTGCGCTTTCGTGATCGTGGAACCGGTGGGGTTATTCGGGAAGCACAGATAGATCAGATCGGGCACAGTCTTTGGCAGCTGCGGCGCAAAACCGTTCTCCTGCGTACAGGGCATATAAATGACATCGCTCCAGTTGCCCGTCTTTTCATCGTAAGTGCCCGTTCTGCCCGCCATCACATTGGTGTCCACATAAACAGGGTACACGGGATCGCAGACCGCAATCTTATTGTCCGTGGCAAAAATCTCCTGAATGTTGCCGGAATCACACTTTGCGCCGTCAGAGACAAAGATTTCATCCGCCTCGATCTGACAGCCTCTTGCCTTAAAATCATTGTCCGCAATGGCATTCCTTAGAAATTCATAGCCCAGGTCCGGCGCGTAGCCCCGGAAGGTCTTTTCATCCGCCATCTCGTCCACCGCCTTGTGCATAGCGCTGATAATCGCAGGCGAAAGCGGCCTTGTCACATCACCGATCCCCAACCGGATCACCTTCTTATCCGGGTTGGCCGCCGTATAAGCGTTCACCTTCTTCCCAATAGTGGAAAAAAGATAGCTCCCGGGTAATTTCAGATAATTGTCATTTACTTTCAGCATAATAAATAACCTCCGTTTTTTATTCTGTATTGGCGGATTTTTGCACCTCTATCTCAATATCGAAGCGCATTTGGCTTGTTCGATTCTTCCATCAGACCTCTCCCTCAAAGACTGTGGCCGCAGGCCCTGTCATATAGATCAGGTCTGCTTCCCTGTCCCATGTTACGGTAAGATCGCCGCCAAGAAGCTTAACCTTGACAGTCTCCTCAGTCAGTCCGTTTAACACACAGGCCACCGCCGTGGCGCAGGCCCCCGTGCCGCAGGCCAGCGTCTCCCCCGTGCCCCGCTCCCAGACCCGCATCTGCACGGTATTTTTGTCAATCACTTTCACAAACTCCGTGTTCGTCCGCCTGGGAAACCGCTCGTGGCACTCAAAATAAGGTCCGATCTCCTCTATGGCGAGATTCTCCACATCGTCCATAAAAACCACTGCATGGGGATTTCCCATGGAAACGCAGGTCATTCGGTACTCTCTGCTCTGCACCGTAATCGGTTCATTGACAGCCTGTCCGCCGTCGCAAAACACGGGCACAAGCGATGCCGCAAGTTCAGGCGCGCCCATGTTGACCTTCACTGTCTCCACCTTTCCCTCCCGCAAAAAGAGGGTCAGATACTTAATCTTTCCCGCACTTATGACGGTAATGTCAGTTTTATCCGTAAGACCTTTGTCATAGACAAACTTTCCCACACAGCGGATGCCGTTTCCGCACATCTCGGCGCGGGTGCCGTCGGCATTGTACATCTCCATCTCAAAATCCGCCTCGTCGGAGGGATTGATAAAAATTACCCCGTCCGAACCGATGCCAAAATGTCTGTCGCTTAACCGCCGCACCAACTCCGGCTTTTTTTCCGGCGAAATCCGCTCCGCTTCGCCGTCCACATAGACATAGTCATTCCCACAGCCTTGCATTTTTGTAAATTTCATCGTTACCTCCGCTTCCTTCAAATACGAATCTCAGTATAACACAGCTCCTCTATTTTAACCATGCAAAACACATGTTATGTATTTGATCGTCCTCGCGCTATGTCCGCATCATGACAAGAACCATGCGCGCCTCCTCCACAATGTTCGTACCGCTGTCCATACTGCATTTTTGCAGATAGCGGTGGGCCTCCTGCTCTGTCATGTGATTGCGGTTCATCAAAAGCTCCTTGGCCTCCTGAATGACCCCCTCCTCCTCCGCACTGCGCTCTTTCGGAACTTGTCTGGCCCGGCGTTTTCGCCGTTCGATGGCCTGCGCCATCATATCCACCGTGTTGATCAGATCATGCACCTTGAGCGGCATGGAAAGGCTCATAATATCCCGGCAGTCACAATCCTGCAAGGTGTTCGCGGAAGCAATCAACAACATTTCAAACCCCTGGGGAAGGCAGGCGTGCAAATCGCTGTACATCATATCCGACAGCCTGTAGCTGCAAATCACAATGCCGCCGGAAAGATCATCCATTCTGCCGAGGGCCTGAGAACCGGTGGTGCATACGCCATCCACCCGAAATCCGTTTTTCATGAGCAGATTGCGGATTCCTTTGCCCTCTTCCGGTTTTGGCAAAACTACTATGATATTGACCACACGCACACCTCCCTTCTGCAAGTATTTTATATCATCCGTTATTTAATATTGGTTCAGGTATTCGTTGATCTCCCAATCCGTAATCTGACTGCGGTAACGGTTCCACTCCTCCTTTTTCAGCGCAATATACTTCTCAAACACATGGTCCCCCAACGTCTGTCTCATAAAAGCGTCTTTTTCCATACAGGAAACCGCCTCTAAAAGCGTGCCCGGAAGTTCCTCGATGTTCCGCTTTCTCCGCTCTTCCACACTCATACGGAAAATGTTACAATCCACGCTTTCCGGCGGCACCGTCTGTTTTCTAATACCGTCCAATCCGGCCCGCAGAATGGTCGCCAGCGCCAAATAAGGGTTTGCCGCCGCATCCGGACAGCGAAGCTCCATCCGCACCGCGTCCCCCTCCGCCGCTGGAATCCTGATCAGGGAACTTCTGTTTGTGGCGCTCCATGCGATATATACCGGCGCTTCATATCCCGGCACAAGCCGCTTGTAGGAATTGACGATCGGGTTTGTGACTGCCGTCATGCTCCTCATGTGCTCCATAACGCCCCCCAGAAAAGCATATGCCGTCTGGCTTAAACCATTCCCATCGTCCGCATCCGCAAAGATGTTTTTTCCGTCTTTTAAAAGGGACATGTTAATGTGCATCCCCGATCCGTTCATACCGAACTTGGGTTTCGGCATAAAAGTGGCGTGAAGACCGTGTCTGCGCGCAATCGTCTTGACTGCCAGTTTAAAGGTCATGATGTTGTCGGCTGTGGCAAGCGCCTCATCGTAGAGAAAATTGATCTCATGCTGTGCCGGCGCCACATCGTGATGGGACGCTTCCACCACAAACCCCATATCCTCCAGTGTGAGCACCATATCCCTTCTGGCATTCTCCCCCAGATCCACCGGCCCCACGTCAAAATATCCCGCCTTTTCGTGGCTTACCGTAGTCGGCATACCATTTTCATCCAGATGAAAAAGGAAAAATTCGCACTCCGCCCCCACGCGGAACGTGTAGCCCATATCCTCTGCCTCTTTCACCGCCCGTTTCAGCACATAGCGGGGATCACCCTCAAAAGGATTCCCGTCAGGACGGTGCACATCGCATATAAACCGCGCCACCTTTCCCTGCTGCGGCCGCCACGGAAAAATCTCAAGCGTACCGGAATCGGGATAAAGGTACATATCGGAATCCTCCACATCCGTAAAACCGGCGATGGAAGACCCGTCAAACATGCACGCGTTGTCGAGCGCTTTCTCCAGTTGGGCCGCTGTGACCGCCACATTTTTCAGATTACCGAAAATATCCGTAAACTGCATCCGGATAAATTCCACATCCTCCTCCTCGACCAATTTTATAATATCCTGTCTGCTATAATTCTTTCTCATGCGATACCTTCCTTCCTGGATTCTCTCAGCCTTCCGATCGCGTATAAGCAGATTCGAAATGCTTATACGCGCAAAAGGGCGCTCTACTCCCGTCAGAACGCCCTTGTTCCGTATTATAATAGCAGTTTACGGGTTTTCCTGTCAAGCCCGCATGGCACGCCTCTTTTTCTCTTTTTTATATTTGGTTGTTGATTTCCATGCGCATAGTGTGTATTGTATGAGTATAAGGAGGTCTACTTATGAAATTAACTTATCCGGCTTGTTTTTATCCTTGTGAGGAAAAGAAAGGTGCCTATACAGTTGAAGTGCCAGACCTTCCGGGATGCGTCAGTGAAGGTTCCACTCTGGCCGAAGCTATCCTGATGGGCATTGATGCCGCTTCCGGTTGGGTTTTGGACGAACTGGAAGACGGGAAAGAAGCCCCGCCTGCCAGCCCTCTGGAAAGCATTGTTCCCGATCCCGGCGGCTTCGTCAATATTCTGGTTTTGGATATGGATGCCTATGCTGAAAAATATGGTGCGAAAGCAGTGCGAAAAAACCTGACCATCCCCGCATGGCTCAATACTTTCGCAGAACAAAACCATATTAACTTCTCGCAAGTACTGCAGGAATCCCTGACCGCCATCTACCTGAAAACTCAAAAAGTTTAATCCGTCGCTCCGGCCATTTTCAGGCCGGGGCGTTTTTCTATACGAATAAACCCACCCCGTCCCGCATAGATATGTAAAAAAGAATTTCTGTGGGGATATTTGTATGAGTTCTAAAACCAAAATTGTCGTGCTTCATGTAAAAGAGTTAATATATACCGGTATTTTCGCTGCACTCGGTATCCTTTTTATCATCCTGCTCATTATCATGTTTCTGCCCAGGGAAAAGAAGCAGGAAACCATGTCCACCGTGACGCAGACCACCACAGACACTTATGTGCCCGGCGTATATACAACTTCGCTGATCCTAAACGACAACGTGGTGGAAATCGAGGTGACTGTAGACGAAAAGAATATCAACGCCATCCGTCTGGTCAATCTGGATGAGGCCGTCACCACCATGTATCCTCTCATCCAGCCTTCCTTCGAGGATCTCGCCGACCAGATCATCAAAAACCAAAGTCTGGAAGGAATTACATACTCTGACGACAGTAAGTATACTTCCATGATTCTCCTTGATGCCATCACGACCTCACTGGAAAAGGCTTATGAGAACGATGGGGATGTGGAGACGGAATAAAGACCGCTTCTGAAACTAAGGGGAAAAGCCAGAAACTTCTTTGCTTTTCCCCTTTTACCTGCCTTTCCCCGCCGTTCACAACCCCTCCAACTCCTCTAGCCAAAGCTTTGCGCAGGCATCCGAGGGCATCCGCAAATCCCCCCTCGGCGAGAGGGCCACGCTGCCCACCTTCGGCCCATCCGGCAGGCAGGATCGCTTAAACTGCTGTGCAAAGAATCTCTTATAAAAAATCTTTAACCACTTCAATATGACATTATTGTCATAAACTCCCACAAAAGCCATGCAGGCCACCCTGTATACTTTTGCAGGCTCAAACCCACAGCGGAGCATATAATATAAGAAAAAGTCATGCAGCTCATAGGGGCCCACCAAATCCTCCGTCTTCTGGGCAATGGCACCGTCCACAGGCGGCAAAAGTTCCGGACTCACCGGCGTGTCCAGCACGTCCATCAAAAGCGTTCTGAGCGCCTCGTTTCCGCAAGTATCCGCATAATAACGCACCAGATGGCTCACCAAGGTCTTTGGCACCCCCGCATTCACGCCATACATGGACATGTGATCCCCGTTATAAGTGGCCCAGCCAAGCGCCAGTTCCGACATATCCCCCGTACCGACTACCAGACCGCCCGTCTGGTTTGCGATATCCATTAACACCTGTGTGCGCTCCCTCGCCTGTCCGTTCTCATAGGTGATATCATGACAGTCCACATCCTGTCCGATATCCCTGAAATGCGTGTTCACCGCTTCCTTGATATCCACCTCCCGCAGCACAGTCCCAAGCAGCCGAGCAAGTTTACAGGCGTTATCGTAAGTCCTGTCCGTGGTGCCGAAACAGGGCATTGTAACAGATGTTATTTTATCTCGTCCAAGACCGAGCAGATCGAAGGCCCGCGCTGTCACCAACAGCGCAAGCGTGGAATCCAGACCGCCGGAAATGCCCAACACCGCCGACTGGCAGCCCGTGTGCTCCAACCGCTTTTTCAAGCCGTAAGACTGAATTGACAAAATCTCCTCACAGCGCCTCTCACGCTCCCCGGTCTGATCGGGCACAAAAGGTCTCGCCGAAAAGCTTCTCTCCACAACCGTTTCTTCCTGTTCCATATGGACAAGCAAAATCCCATGCTCCCGCGCATTCTCCCCATAAGTGCTCATTCTGCGCCGCTCATGGCAGAGTCTGTGAATATCAATATCCGCATAGATGGCTCCCGTGGCAAACCGCTTTGCCTGCGCAAGCACGGTGCCGTTCTCCGCAATGATATTGTGTCCGCCAAAGACCAGATCCTGAGTGGACTCTCCCTCCCCCGCCGAGCTGAATACATAAGCCGAAATCTGTCCCGCACTGGCGGATTTCACCAACATTTCCCGGTAAACGTCCTTTCCCACCGTCTCATTGGAGGCGGAAAGATTCACGATCACCGTGGCTCCCGCCAATGCGTGGGCTGTCCCCGGTGTCTCAGGCACCCAGATGTCCTCACAGATCTCACAGCCCACCGTCATGCCCTGCACCGCATCCACCTGAAAGAGAAGATCGGTTCCAAAAGGCACTTCCCTGTCCTCATAGAAGAAAGGTTCCGTCAGGAGATTCCCCGGCGCAAAATGTCTCGTCTCATAAAACTCCGCATAAGAGGGAATATGCCTTTTGGGAACAAAGGCCAGCACCTCCCCATCCTGTAGCACCGCCGCCACATTATATAACTTATGTTTTTTTAAAATCGGAAGCCCCACAAAGACCAGCGCATCCGTCCCCTCCGTGGCCGCCGCCACTTCTGAGAGCGCCTCCAGCGCCTGTGTCAGCAAAAGTTCCTGCAAAAACAAGTCACCGCAGGTATATCCTGTGAGACAGAGCTCCGGGAAGACAATAACCTTTGCGCCCCGCTCTGCTGTCTCCTCGATTTCCCTGCCAATCACTTTCGCATTGTAATGAGGATCCGCCACTTTGATTTTCGGCGTCACCGCCGCCACTTTTACAAACCCATGTTTCATGTTCCGTTCTCCGCCTCTCTTCTCCCTGTTTTTATATCTGCCTTTAAACGATTTCTGACACCTCTGTCAAAATTTCCGTCTTCCAAAAATCATACTTTCTGTTATATATAACCCGTTATTTTTTTGTTACCACATGTTATTTTAATCCCCGTTTTCCCCGTAAATACAAGGAATTTTAAATTCCAGTCCACATGTTACAGAAAAATTGCAGTTTCCAAAAAATCGTCTGCATTTTTTCGTTGAATCTTCTTTTATCTTTTACCCCTTCTCTCCACACAGAAACAGGAGGCACCTTCCATGAATTTTATTGCGCAACACTCGTTTTTCAATTTTTTATAAGTCACGCCCATAGAAGCCCTTATCTCAACCCCTCCCCTTCTCTTCCCTCTCTTCTTTTGGTATCATCTGCTATTTTATATAAATTTCAAGCCTGATTTTCCTTCTTCCAATTTCTGTTTCATCTTCTTACTCTTCCCTGTTTATCAATGTTTTATCCGTAACACCCACAATTTTAATGCTGCTCTTTCCCCAATTTTGCCTCCTGTTTTTTCCTTTTCTCCAGTCCGCTATAACATTTCTTTTTGGACTGATTTATAATCATTAAATCGTGTTTTAACTGCGCTCCTCCGACACATCGGTCGCTCCTGCCGCTTTCATAAGTCCTGCAACCTCCCCCGTTGCAAAAATATATCTTTTGTTACAGAAATGACAGTGCAGCTCCACTTCTTTTCCCTCGGCTGCCAACTCTTCCAATTCCTTTTTCCCAAGACTCAAGAGCACCTTCTCCACACGCTCTCTGCTGCAATTGCACTGAAAAGCCACCGGCATCCTGTCGGTGATCTCCACGCCAAACTCACCCAGTACCAACTCCAGTATCTCCTCAGGCGTATTTCCCGCTTCCAACATGGCGGTCACCGACGAAAGGCCGGAAAGGCGCTCTTCCAGACGGTCAATCACCTCATCCGGTGTAAAGGGCATCAGTTGGACAATAAAGCCGCCCGCCTGCCGCACCGTATTGTCCCGGTTCATCAAAACGCCCAGGGCCACCACCGACGGAATCTGCTCGGACGTGGCAAAGTAATAAGTCAGATCGTCCCCGATCTCTCCCGTCTGCAGGGCCACCGTGGAGGCATAGGGCTCCTTTAACCCCATATCCTTCATGACATGTAAAACGCCCGCACCGATCACGCCGCCCACATCCAGTTTTCCCGCGCTGTTTGGGGGCATCATGGCCTGTGGATTGTCCGCATAGCCCTTCACATGGCCTGCCGCATCCGCCGTGGCCGTGAGTCCGTGTACCGGCCCCTCCCCTTTGATCTGTAAGGTCAGGATATCCTCCTCGCCCTTTAACATACTCCCCATCATCAGCGCGCCCGTCATCAGCCGCCCCAGAGCCGCCGTCACCACCGGGCTCGTATCGTGGGCCGCCCGTGCCGTCTCCACCAACTCTCTGGAAGTCACTGCAAAAGCGCGTATCTGCGCGTCCGCCGCGGTCGCCCGCACCATATAATCTGTCATGCCGTCTATCCCTTTCTTTTTCATACCACTTCCTGATTCGCCGTCGTCTCTGTCCCCTTGCGGGCCACCACATAAATGCGCTCGCTCTCATCCGTCACCTTACCATGGGTATCCGCGTCCAGAGCCTCCACAAAATCGAGCCCCGCCTTTGTGAGAAGCTCCCGCATCTGCTCCAGTCGGTAGCCCCTCTGATAGTGCACCTCCTGAAACCGCCGAAACCACGCGCCCTGCGCCTCTTCCCCGCTGTCCTGCACCGCATTCTCACCGGCCTTTGTCTCTTCCCTGCCGCCCTCTGCCGTCGAAGGAACCCTGTTTCCTGCCACAAAAACCGTCAGATCGTACTCGTTGATCTCCTGCGCCTCATGGTAATAGTTTTCCCAGATAAAACTGCAGTCTTCCCGATTCTCTGCGATCGTGGCATCACCGATCACCGAGGCATACTTATACACGGTGTTAAAATCAAAGATAAAAATGCCCTTGGGATAAAGATAATTATTGACAAGGCGGAAGGTCTGTAACAAGTCCTCCTCCTCCAACAAGTAGTTTAGGCTGTCGCAGACGCTGATCACCGTCCCCACGGTGCCGTAAAGCTCAAACTCCCGCATATCCTGCAAAAGATACAGGATCGGAAGGCCTGACCGCTCCCGTTTTTCCATGGCGATCTGTAACATTTCCTGCGCGTTGTCCACACCGATCATATCGTAGCCTTTGCGGGCGAGCAGCTCCGTCAACGTGCCTGTCCCACAGCCCAAATCTAAGATGGAATTGCGCTCCTGATCAAGATTTCCGCCCATCTGTGAAGGAACCTTATCCGCCACCCCGTACTTCTGAAACAATTCTATCAGGAACCCGCACCACTCCTCGTAAGGGGTATCATCCATCAGCTCATCGTAAACCTGTGCAAAATCCGTATAGGCTTCCATTTTCTCTCTCCTCACCGACATGCAAAAACACTTTCCTTTACTGTATAACAACATACGGGCTTTCGCAACACCCAAATCCGCTTCTTTGCGACGATTTCCCCATTTCTTAAGAGCGGAAAAAGAATGTAGACAGTCTCCCACAAATATGCCATATTATAATTGTTGAAGGCAGCCTGAAGCAGACTCAATAAAAAAACGCCAGTTATTTATTTTTTTGTGTCACACAGGGAAAAAATCATTGTCTCACTAAACAGAAGCGTATATGCACCACATTTCCTAAACTTAACGCTTCGGAACGGAGGAATGTTACATTATATGGAACAGAAAACAAATGAAGAAGTAAAACGTCTGGTGGACCAGGCCGTCGCCGGGGACAAAGCATCTCTGGAAACCGTCATTCTCAGTATACAGGATCTCGTGTTCAACCTTTCCCTGCGAATGCTCGGCACCTTTCCGGACGCAGAGGATGCCACCCAGGACATTCTGCTGAAAATCATTACCCACCTTTCTTCTTTCCGGGGAGAAAGCGCTTTTTCTACCTGGGTGTTCAGCATTGCGACAAACCATTTAAAAACCTATAAAAAGCATATGTTTGCCAAATTTCCCCTGAGCTTTGAATTCTACGGGGAAGATATCAAAAACGGCAAAATAGACGACGTGCCCGATCTGACGCAGAATGTGGAGGCTTCCATCCTTGCCGAGGAGCTGAAGCTTTCCTGCACCAACGTCATGCTGCAATGTCTCGATGCCGAGAGCCGGTGTATCTTTATTCTGGGCACGATGTTTCAGGTTGACAGCCGGATCGCCGGGGATATTCTTGGTATCACCCCCGAGGCCTACCGCCAACGGTTATCCAGAATCCGAAGCAAAATGGCGGATTTTCTGAAAGAATACTGCGGCGAATACGGACAGGGGACATGCCGCTGCGCAAAGCGGGTAAATTACGCCATAAAAAATCACAGGATCAGCCCTGATCGGTTAGATTTCACTGCCGCCGTGCCCGCAGAGACTACATTGGAGGTAAAAAAAGCGATGGAGGACATTGACGATCTGTCCCAGCATTTTTCTTTTTGCAAGACTTACCGGTCACCTGAAAGCCTGAAAGAATTTGTCACTAAATTTTTAGACGGAACCTCATTTTCCGTCATCCGAAACGCATAGGAGGTTATAAACATATGGATTTATCCCTGATTTTAAAATATCTGAACGAATTGAGCGAAAATAATAACCGGGAATGGTATCATGCCCACAAGGCAGACTACAAAGAAGCAAACACGGCATTTGAAGCGTTGGTGCAGGAACTGATTTTCGGCATCGGATCCTTTGACAGCAGCGTCCTGCAAAACGATCCCAAAAGCCTCACCTTTAAGTTGGTGCGGGACACCCGGTTCAGCCACGACAAATCCCCCTACAATCCCGCTTTCCGGGCGCATATTTCCTCTAAAGGAAAGCTGCCTGTTCCCGTGGGCTATTACCTGAAGATCAAGCCGCAAAACCAGTCGTTTCTGGGCGGCGGCCTGTTTGCCGATATGTTTAAGGATGCCACAACGATGGTGCGGGATTCTATTGTGAAAAACGGGAAAGAATGGGAGGCGCTGATTCATGAGCCAATGTTTGCCAAATATTTCGAGGTGAAGGGAACCGCCCTGAAAAATGTCCCCGCAGGATATGACAAAGAGCACCCGCAGGCAGAATATCTAAAATACAAAAGTTGGTATCTGGAATACCCGATAAAGGACGAGGATCTGACCGACGGGGATGCCTTTCTCGCAAAGGCAGTGGAAATGTTCCGCACCATGAAGCCCTTTAACGACTTCCTGAACCGGGCGCTTGCAGATTTCCAGATGCCTGCAAGATAACATCTCACCTTCCCCCTGCGCCAGACACCACCTGCAGCTTCAATTCGCCGTCAAACCGCCCCGTTTGTCCGCCCACTCTCTGCAGGGGGAACACAAAGGTGGCGTGCTCCTCAAAGGGCTCGTCGCTCCCCAGACTGTCCACTTCTTTTTCACCCACATAAAGCGTGGTCTTTCCCGATGTCCCCTTTAGTTTCAGATTCACCCACTCGCCCGCAGGCAGCGTGTAATCAAAGGTATACGTCCGCCCTTCTCTCGTAAAGCCTACCTTCCCCGTCTTCTCCTCCGCCGCAAAGAAAGCCCATCTGCCGTAAACGCCGTCGCACTCTGCGATGACCTGCTCCCGCCCTGCATCCGGCTCCAACCGCACATCCATCTGAATCTCATAGCCCGGCGGCTCCGCCGCCACAGTCTCATCATAAAGATGGGAAAAACTGTCATAAACCGGCCGATCGCATAGATCATCCGCCGTCTCCAATCTGTCCGCGCCCCAGAGCCGCACGGACATCACGCCAAGCGGCTCCAGAAACCGCTCGTACAGATCGTACTCGCAGATTCCCAAGTCCAGACTGCCGCTCATATCGTTCCAGATCATGTAGGAAGCTCCCAACATCTGAGGCGAATAGACAGGGATCGTTTCAATCCGGTTGTAATCGTAAAATCGGTTCGGTGTCCAGTTTTCATACAAATCCCTGCCGTCCAACCGGTCGTAACCGCCGCCCGGTATGATATAAAGGTGATTGTTCTGCATGTTGATCAGGGAATACCCCGCCTCGTACATCTCCATCGGGTCAGCCCAGACCGTACTCCAAATGTTCATCTGCAGATTTTCGGGGGAAGGCCTGGTCGTGCCGCCTATGTTGGTGAGACTGCCCCAAAGGCGAACGTTCTTTCCCGTCCCCTGCACCAAATCGTCGATTCTCGTCAGATACTGCCGGTACTGCTCGCCGTCTCCGTAATACTCGTCCATACCGATATTGACAATCTCCGCCTCCCGAAACGCGCCGCTTTCCTCATCCAGCGCCTCCCGCCAGATTTCCTTCGCAAAACTGACAGCCTTGTCATTTGAAAGGTCAATCTGGTCTACCGACTCGTTGGACGTGCGCAGGGCATACTCCGGGTAAAGTTTTGTGATGGAGAGGGAGTGAGCCGGGGTGTCGATCTCCGGCACCACCGTCACACCGTAGGTTTTGGCTGTGGCGATAAATTCGGCAAACTCCTCCTTCGTGTAAGCGTACTCCTCTGAGGTCAGCCTTTCCCCCTTCTCATTGCCCAGAGCGGATTCCAGACGAAACGCGCTGTCCGCCGTCATGGCCCGCTCCGCCGAAGTCGTAAGACCGCTGGTAGCAAGGATTTCATTATCATTCAAATGGATAGTAAGATCATTCATCTTATACCAGGACATGGTCTCCATCATCCGATAGAGCGCGTCCAGAGAAACCGGCTTTCTCGCCACGTCGATACCGAAGCCCCGCACCTGATAGAGAGGGTAATCCCGAATCTGTCCCTGCGGCGCGTTTCTTCCCGCATCCGCAAACAAAAGCTGCATCAAGGTGACCGTCCCCCACCGCAAACCTGTGGCCGCCTCCGCCTTTATGACACACTTGTCGGTTATATCACAGGTATATCCTTCTTCTCCCAGACCGTTTTCTTTTTCCGCATAGCCCAGATAGATATCTCCCGGTTCGAGATCATCCACCGTCCCCTTGCAGACAGTCAGTTTTGTAGAAAAATACCCATTCTTTTCCAACTGCTCGTTCATCAGGGCCGCGATATCCCAGAGCGCCTGCTCGTCCGCGCCTACAATAATCCGCGAGGTCTCTTCCAGATGTAACTTTCCCTGACCGGCCCGCCACTCCGCAACCGAGGGAACCACGCCGCTGATTCCGCTGCGCATATCGCTCTTGGACTCCGAAATCGCCGCCTGCCCATGCGACACCCCATCCCCCGCCGCGGGCACCGTCACCGTGAAGGAAATCTCCCTCGTCTCCTCCCGTCCTCTCGTGTCTTCTACGCGATAGCCCACCGTCACTTCCTTGTCCTGAATGGTATCGTAGACCCTGCCGTCCGTGCCGATCACCTGCTCCAGATCTGCGCCGATCAGGCTGACCTGAAAGCCGTCGGGGGCCTCCGGCATCGCCAACCGCCTTGTCCCATCCGCCGCCATTTCAATAACAGGTGTTTTTAATTTGTAGGCCGTGGGCTTGTCCCCGTAAACTTCAAACTCATAGAGGGAAACATTCTGGTAGAGATCGGAAAAATCCGCCTCCTCCTTCGACACCGCGTAGGTGGACAGCCGCAGATACCGCGCCTGCACAGGTTCTTCCAAAACGATCTCCTGCTGTAACGTCTCTGGCGCTGTCTCAAAACTTTGTAACGTCTGCCACGTCTCCCCGTCCACGGAGCTCTCCAGGGCATAGGAGGTGACATTGGCCCGCTCCCATTTGAGTACAACAAAAGAAACTGAAATTTCTTCGGGAAATTCCAGTCTGATATAGTGGGAGGCATTCTCCCTGTTATTCTCACTTGACCACCGGGAAGCCCGGTCCGTATCGTTTCCGTCAATGGCCATGGCCGCAGAAAGGGCCTCCTGCTCCACACTGTCACAGGCAGCCTTCACGCCCTTTTTCAGGGCCAGATTCGGATTCGCCTCCCCGAAAGGCAGCCCGCGGAGCAAAACGCCGATCAGCCCCGCCGCCGCCAGAACCACCGCGAGAGCCGCCCCCACAAGCATATATTTTTTTTTCTTTTCGCTTACTTTCATCCACGATCCCATCCGTCAAGATCTATCCCACTAACGCCGCCAACAGTCCATAGGAGAGGAAAGACATAATCACCGTTGCGATGGCAATGCCCAAAAGCTCCGCCAGAATGGCCTTCTTGAAGTCTACCTCCAGAAGCGCCGCGATCAGGGAACCCGTCCATGCACCCGTGCCGGGAAGCGGGATTCCCACAAAAAGCACCAGTCCCCAGAATTCATAACGCTTGATATTGTCGCTCTTGCTCATGGCGCGGTTTTCCAGTTTCTCGATGATACCGCGAAACAGCTTGATCTTTTTCAGCCACTTAAACACCTGCTTGATAAACAGCAGGATAAAAGGAATCGGAATGATGTTTCCTATAATGCAGAGGGGAATCGCCTTCGTGATCGGCACCTGAATCAACTGTGAAACAATCAACCCGCCGCGAAGCTCTAAAATTGGCACCATGGAGATCAAAAAGACCACGATCTCCTTACTCACATATCTTCCTAACGTATTGGCAAATGCCACTGCTAAACTTTCCATACTGTATTGTTCCTCTCCCTTTTGTTTTCTTTTATGTAATTATACGATTTTTCTTTCACGGATATACTTAAACGATCTGATCCAACGCCCGGTAGAGCGCCTCCATCTGTTCATCCGTGCCGATGGTGATTCGCAGATAGTTATCAATCCTCGCTTTGTCCCACCACCTGACATATATGTCATATTCCTTCAATTTTTCAAAAATCTCACGGGCAGGCACGGTTTTGTGGGATGCAAAGATAAAGTTGGCGCAGGATTTCGGGAAGACAAAGCCCCGTTTTGCAAGCTCCTTTTCCGCTCTCTCCCTTGTCCTTATGATCTTTTTGCAGCAGTCCTCAAAATAGGCCTCATCCCGCACCGCCTCCACGCCGAGAGCCAACGCAGGCATATTCATCGTGAAGGAATTGACAGAATATTTCACGTCGTTGAGATAGCGTATCAGCTGCGGCTGTCCCATGGCGTAACCAATCCGCATACCGGCCATGGACCGGGACTTGGAAAAGGTCTGCACCACAAGCAGATTGTCGTACTTTTCAATTAACGGCAGTGCGCTTGTCCCGCCAAAATCGATATAGGCCTCGTCCACGACCACCACCACATCGCGATTGTTTTTCACAATTTCCTCCACCGCGTCAAGGGATATCACTTCCCCCGTAGGCGCATTGGGATTGGGAAAGATCACGCCGCCGTTTGGCTGTCTGTAATCCTCGGGACAAATCTGAAATGCCGCGTCAAGGGCCTTCGTCTCGTAGGGAATCCGGTACACATCTGCCCACACATCGTAGAAAGAATAGGTAATGTCCGGAAAAAAGATGGGCCTGTCCGACTGGAAAAAGGTCAAAAAGATCATGGACAGCACATCATCCGAACCAACGCCTATGAAAATCTGATCTGTGCCAATATGATAATGCGCCGCAAGGGCCTTCGTCAAATCCGTTTTCTCCGGAAACGCGGGGTACAACCGCAGTTTGTCTGCATCCAACTCGCGGATGGCGCTTGCTACCCCCGGCGCAGGCCCGTAAGGGTTTTCGTTGGTGTTCAATTTGATAATGCCGTCTTTTTGCGGCTGTTCACCGGGCGTATACGGTGTTACGCGCCGCACATTTTCTTCCCACTTCATTTCATTTTCCTTCTTTCTCAGATTGACCATTCCGCAGCCAGTCTCGTATATTCTGCCGCCTGCTCCTCGTTGCCAAGAGCCTGATAGCAGGCCGCTAGCCCCCGAAGCGGCAGATCGCCTCCGCTGTGGATATTCAAAACGCTCTCCGTCTCATAAGCCGCATTGTACAGCCATACGACGGCCTCGTCAAAATCCTGTCTCTCCCTGTAAAAACTACCCAGTTCATAACAGATCTCGGCGCATCCCCCGGCGGTCACCGCCTTCATGGCATACTTGAAGAAGTCCGCCACATCCCCTGCGAGTCTGGCCGCTCTGGCCGCCACGCAGGCCGCCTCCATGAGCTCCTCGTCCCCCCGATTCCCGTCCGCGCAGGAAGCCTGAAAAAAGGCCCTGGCCGCCAGAAAATCCGGCGCATCCCCGGAGATAAAAAGCTCCTTTGCATAGATATTGTGCAGTCTCTTATCGAGGGATTCTCCCCTCTCCACAAGCCGCGCAAAAGCCGCCAGATCCCGGTCTTTATGGTTCTTCTCCGGCAAGTGTTGAATACAGATTTCGCTATCATAAATAACAGGCGTAATTCCCACCTGCTCATGGATGGCTCCCTCCCACCGAAAAGTTCTGTTTCTCTTAAAAAGCTTGGGCCGAAGCTCTCTGTCATAATTATAGATCGTCCCGTTTTCAAGCTGATTGGCATAATACATCTGCACAATCTCAATCTCCGGCAAAAGTACCTGCTTCATGCGGGAGAATGCCTCTCTGTTTTCCGCATCCAACACCTCGTCCGCATCCGCCGAGTAAATATACTCCATCTTTGCCTTGGAAAAGGCAAAGTTTCTCGCCTCGGAAAAGTCCCCCGTCCATGCAAAATCATAGATCTGATCCGTGTACGCCGCCGCGATCTCCTTCGTTTTGTCCGTGGAACCCGTATCGACAATGATGATCTCATCCATCAGACCCTTGAGGCTGTCCAGACATCTGGCCAGAATCCGCTCTTCATTTTTCACGATCATACACAGACTGATTGTGACCATTTACCTTCCCTCCTGCTGCCGATAGGCATACAACACATCCGCCCGCATTCTCTCCTCCACCGGCAGCCATTTCTCCGCTGTTCCCGCATAAAAAAGCAGGTTTGCATAGCGATGTTTTTTCACGAACTTCCGGGAGGCCAGAAGCAGATAACGGGTAGTGAAGGACGCATCCCCCATCCGCTCCCGCAAGTTTACGACATATGCGTCATTTTTCTTCCGCAGCCTCTCCCTGCCCAGAAAACGGTATCTCTTCCCGTCCCAGTTATAAATCCTTACCGTGTGGTACGTAAGGTTATGCTGCACCGCCGCCAGAGCGGCAAGCAGAAACAGCAGTGCGACGGCGGCCCACAGCAGACCGTCGTCCCAGGTTACATTCCATTGTCCTGTCATTGTGCCTTCCTTTCGGCACATCTCTCCATACACTCACTAGAGTATCATACTCCCCCGCCGATTGCAATTCACACACAATTCTTTCTTGAATGTTTCACTGTATCGGCTTCTGTGATTATGATATACTAGACGCAAGCGACTAATACCAGACACAAAACGAAAGGATCCCTCCATGCCCACACAAAAAGATAATCACAGCGTCACGGGAAGCCCCCTTATGGGGCTTGAATTTATCATCATCCATACAATCATCTGGGGTTTTGGACTCTGTGTTTTGTTTTACGCTCTCCGATTTCTCCTGACGGTTTTATGGGATCTTCCCGGTATAGAAACGCTGTACCATTACGTCCTAAGGCCGCTGTTTTATTTTCTTGGATTTTTCTTCCAATGGCCAACCGTCATGTTTACTGCCCTGATCATCACGATTATCAGGTGTTTTTTGCGCCGCACAGACGTCACCCTGGCAGACGATACCCTGACCATCCGCCGCGCAGGCCATACGGACTGTCTCTTCCTCTCGGATTTCATCCGTCCGAAAACCGTGGAATCCTATATCGGCTTTCATTTTGTGGGTTGGGTGTTCCGCAGACGCTATCTGATTTTTCAAAATGACAGTGGAAAAGAAGTCAAATACCGGCTCTACGAATACAGTGAAAAAGATCTGAATCGAGCGATGCAGCTGCTCACGCGGGTAAACCACACGGAACAGCTTGCAGAAAACGATAAGACGGAAATTATGCTGAACGCCTTTCAAAATATGGCGGAAATATCCATAGACCCGCGGCATCTCTGGCGCTGTATGCTGCGCCCTTTGCTTTTGCTATGCACATGCAGTTTGGTGTCCTTTGGCTTATTTCTCTGGCTGTTTTATCGGATGCTATTCATTCCCCTGCAGTACGACACCGGCTCTGCATTCCTTACCATCATCGGCTACGGTTCCATTGCACTTTCCCTCGCAAGCCTCTTCCTGCTGTGTCGTGCGTTTTGGACCTTGGCCGTCAACGCCGTGCTGCAAGTATCCTGCCCCCGGAAAATTGTTTTCGCAGGCAATATGCTGCAGATTGATCATGCCATATACAGCGTAAACCGCATCGATCGGGTCATCATGAATCCTCCCGCCAGAAAACTGCCCTTGTTCGGCCATTATCAAGTCACCCTTGTCACTCTGGATGGCACCCACAGATACTGGCTTGGCAATACCGCCGGGTTGGGTTCCGGCAACTGGCAGACGCTTTGCCGCCATATACAGGGAATGCTGATCTCCTGCCCCGCCAAACTCACTTATCGGTAAATGTGCGGTACATAGACCGCAATCTGTCCAGTCCCCTCTGCAGCAGCAGCGGCAGCCCGATCCCCGCCGCCAGGTAGACCATCTGAAAGGCTTCCGAGCCTTTTACCAAATAATAATAGTCGATATTTCCCTGAAATTCCGCAAAGTCAAAATCCGCCAGATATCCCGTGCGGGCGGCAATGCCCGCCAAAACCATCTTCACCAACATAAACGCCATAATGTGGTGCATCATTACCGCATACGTATTGCGGCTCAGGTACAACAGAAACCTGCCCGGCGGATTTTTCGCCAAAATTTTTGCCACCCGCAGCCAGAAAGCAGCACCTGACACTACTGTCACATAAGGAATCAAGGGCCCGTTGGCAAACCCCGTGCACCACACGCTGCTGTAAGCGAGGCCGTTACAGCACAGGGATAAAACTACCTGCACGCCGATTACAATGAAGAAATACGGGAAATTCGCAAGGGTATCTCCCGCCTCCAGTTTTTTCTTATAAAACTGTCCCATCTGAAAACAGGGATAGAGAAACAGAATCCGCCCCGGCGCCTTATACCAACCCCACACATGGCCGCCGATCGAAAGCTGCACCACCGCCATTCCCACGAAAAGAGTCCCCAAAAGAATCAGCCATTCGTTGTTTAAGCGAATCTTCCCTAACAAAAGCCGCATACACAGATTCATGACTTCTATCAAAAAAAGCACGGGCACAAACCATGCCGCAAAGTTATAGATAAACTGATATCCGTGGAGAAATGGGTCAAGAAACAGGCTCTTTACGGAAATCGGCTCCCCCATGGAAAACCCGCCAAAAGTCCTGAGTGCCCAGGCGATCACCCCGTAGACCAGATTCCAGATCAAGTAGGGTAAAAGCAGCCGCTTCACCTTCTTCTTTACGTAAAAAAACGGCCTCTCTTCCTCTTCCTTACGGTAAAAGTAGCCGGAAATAAACAGAAAAAGCGGCACATGGAAGGAATAGTAGGGAAACAGACCTCCCACCGTCAGAATGTCGTAACCCGCATGGCCCGCCACCACCATAAGGATGGCGAGAGCTGAGAGAATACCGAAGGTAACATTGTATTCGTCATATGTTGAACTTCTTTTTGAATTTAATCCGCATGACATATTCATAAGCAAAAATTTTTACATCTCTATTCTTGAGAAATATATTTGTCTACAAGATCAGCAACTATCTTTGCCGTCCGAATTTGATTTTCCGTTTCCTCTTTACTCGCAACATAAAATTCATCATAATCACTTGCATGTCTGATCTTTTGGGCCTTTGAAATACTTCTTCCTGTATCTTCCGGAAAAATTCCGGTGTCATACCAATACCCCATCTTTTTCAATATTAACAAAAAACGGATACACCTTTCTCCATTTCTCATAAGTTCGAGTACTTTGCACAGAAGGATTTATTTCCATTCCATACTGCATCTCAAAATCATAAGTGAGATCATACACCATATCCGCACAGCTGCTGACCTCCTCCGGACATACATCTGCCAAAATCATAATGTCCATATCTGATTCCTTTTTATAGTCACCTCTTGCGTAAGAACCAAATAAAATCATTCGGTCAAATCTTTCCCCCAATATCTGAGCAACAGCCTCCCTATAACTGGCCAATAAGACAGATAAATTGTCTGGCATATTTCTTCTCACCCACCTTTTTGATGCTTTTGCGCTCATTATATCATGGCATCATTTGAATATCCATAATAATTATTGATAAACAAAGAGCAAACCGCTAAAATAAGCGTATGCAGATGGCCACTACAGACTGCCTGCTATCAAAAGGAAAGGACTTACTCATGAGCCAAAGATTACTAAAGCACAAAATAGAGAAGCACATCTTATTTTCATACATATTCACCCTGTATCTGCTGTTTTTCTGTGGTATACTCACAGCCTGCGGCACAGATGCCCCGCTCCCAAGCGCCGAACATCTGCGCGCCTTTGAGCAGATCCTGGATATCGAAGGAGCCGGTTTCTCCCCTGTGCCTGCCGAAACCATCCCCAAAAATCCTTATCCGGACTTAAGCGTCCCCACCTATGTCACAAAAGTGGAGGATACCTGGTTTCTCGTGGACTGCTATCACGACCAGATTATCTACCACGACAATCTCTCCGATCCACTGACCGACTGGCAGGTGCTGACCGATGAGATCGACAAGGGACACACCATCGCCAGCGACGGTATGGTGTATCTGGTGGACGACACAGAGGGAAACCGCATCCTCGTCTTTGAAAAAAAAGAAGGCGTTTTCTACCACACACAGACACTGGATGCCGTCGGAAACCGCCCTCACTATATTCTCTATGATGCCCCCACGGACACTTTCTATGTATGGAGCTCCATGAGCGGCGAAATGTATCTGTGCCGCCACGATCCTGACAGCCCACAGATGTACCTCACCGAGATCCGCAAAATAGAAAGCCTTGCGGACACCTACGTGCGCTCCTTCACCATCGACGGCGAAGACATCTATTTCGTCTCAGGCATCCCCGGCTCTCCCGCTATCCTGCGGGCGGATCTGTCCACCTTTGCCATAGAGGAAACCTATCCCGTGCCGGATGCCATGGCAGGCATGGTTCAACTCACCATCGCAAAGGGAAGCTGCTACCTCACCATCTCCACGGATATTGCAGGCAATCAGGATGCCGCCACCATGGTACGCACAGAAGACCTGTCGCAGCTCACAGAGGGAGCTTACGAGGACGTCTACGCGAACTTCATCGGCGGCGGCACCCCTTATTACATTACCTTTATAGATAACAGCTATTATTTAACAGAACACCGCATTCCAGGCCATGCTGTCTGGAAATTCGACGTCACTGAAAACGGCATTTCCCACGTAGAAGCTATTTACTGACACTTCTGTCATCTTTCTTCCAGCCTTCCACTGATATTCCTTATCGCAAACAATGCCGCCAACATCAGCACAATGCCTACCGGCAGTGCAATCCATGCGCTCTGCGCAAAACCGGCCACGATATAAGTGACAAAGGAAATCGCCGCCGCCAAAACCGCATAGGGTAACTGTGTTGTGACGTGATTCACATGCTCGCACTGGGCCCCCGCGGAGGCCATGATCGTGGTGTCGGAGATCGGAGAACAGTGGTCGCCGCAAACCGCGCCCGCCATACAGGCAGAGATAGAAATAATCATCAAATTCGGGTTGCTGTTCTGGAATACTGCCACCACAATGGGAATCAAAATGCCGAATGTCCCCCATGATGTGCCCGTCGCAAAGGCAAGCAGACATCCCACCACGAAAATAATCGCCGGCAGGAAATTTAAGAGTGCGCCCGCACTGGATTCTACCAACCCTGCCACATAAAGATCCGCACCCAGACTGTCCGTCATCGCCTTGAGCGTCCAGGCAAAAGTCAAAATCAGGATAGCGGGCACCATCGCCCGAAATCCCTCCGGAATGCAGTCCATGCAATCCTTAAAGGAAAGCACCCTGCGAATCTGATAGAGTACGATCGTAATCACCAGACCAAAGAAGCTGCCAAGAGTCAGGCCCAGAGAAGCGTCGGAATTGGAGAAAGCCGTCACAAAATCCGCGCCCTCAAAGAAACCGCCCGTATAAATCATCCCGATCACACAGCAGATAATCAGCGCGATAATGGGAATCAAAAGATCAATCACGCCGCCCTTCGCACTGATTTTCTCCTCCTTCACGTTCTCGTAAGGCCGTCCCGGCGTGGTGTAGAGATCGCCCTTCTGCGCATTCTGTTCATGCACCCTCATCTTGCCAAACTCCGTCTTCATCAGCACCATGCCCACCATCATGACAATCGTCAGGATCGCATAAAAATTATAGGGAATCGCCCGGATAAAGATGGAAAACCCATCCTCGCCCTCCACAAATCCAGTCACTGCCGCCGCCCAGGAAGAAATCGGCGCGATGATACACACCGGTGCCGCCGTAGCGTCGATCAGATAGGCCAGTTTTGCGCGGGAAACTTTAAACTTGTCCGTCACAGGGCGCATCACGCTCCCCACCGTCAGGCAGTTAAAATAATCGTCGATAAAAATGAGCACACCCAGTAAGATTGTGGCAAGCTGCGCGCCCACCCGGTTTTTGATCTTACTCGCCGCAAACTGCCCGAAAGCCGCCGATCCGCCCGCCTTGTTCATCAGACTGACCATAGCCCCCAGAATGACAAGGAACACCAAAATACCCACATTGTAACTGTCGGATAAAACGCCGATGATGCCGTCCACAAAAATATGGGTGACCGTCATCTCAAACTGAAATCCGGAATACAGCAGCGCACCCATTAAAATACCGACAAACAGGGAACTGTAAACCTCCTTCGTGATCAGCGCAAGCCCGATTGCCACAACAGCCGGGACAAGCGCCCAAAAAGTCGCGTGAAGAGCCGGCACATACTCAACCTCCTCCTCCGCGGCAAACACGGTCGTGGAAAATGTAAGCGCCATCAAGAGTACCGTGGGCAAAAGCATCTTCCACCTTTTTTTCATTTGTTTCATACTCATTTCTCCTTCTTCTTAAAGATTATGAAAAAACCACAGATACGCCGCCCTATCGCCACGCATTTGTGGTATTTTGCTCTCTTCGCTTTGATTTGGGCCATGATCGCCCTCTTTTGACCTGAGTAAAATAAAGTATGACTTTATTTTACTCAGATTTCAAAAAACTGTCAAGTTCTCGCTCCCATCAGATTCCCGGATGCGTACCGCTTAAGCCCCCTGTAAAACACCGCCACGGAGCTCCCAGCAAGCAAAGCGGTATATCCCAGCACCGTCAAAAGCATCCCCGCGTCAAAGCGGGCCAATACATGCACGGGATGCCAGACCGCCATCCCCACCGGAATGATAAAATAGAGCAAAAACCGGGAAAGACCCTGAAAAATCCCATCCGGGTAGGTGGCAAAACTCACCATCCCCATAACCGTCTGGTTTTCCAGTATATCCATCCGCAGAAACCAGAAGGACAGGCTTCCCAAAAGCAGGGAAAAAGCGGTAAAAACCACCGTTCCCGTCACAAGAAACAGCGCCGCCAAAATCCATTCCCGCAAGCCCAATCTGCAAAATGCCATCAAAATAATACCGTACAGAAGATCCCCGATCGCCGAAATTCGGATGGAAGAGGTAATCACGCTGATCAGTACATTCTTTGGCTGCACCAGGTAGGCATCCAGTTTTCCTTTGATAACCAACTCCGGCAGGGAAAAGGCCCTCGCAAACAGGATATGGGACAGGCCGTAAGATGCCGCCGTCAATCCCCACAGCATCATAATTTCCCGAAACGTATATCCCCCCACATCCTCCCGAAGCCGAAACAAAATAAACCACTGTACCAAAATGGACGCGTTATTCAGTATCATAAAACTGATATTCGTCAGAAAAGTAACCTTATTCACCATCTCCCGCATGATGTTATACTTTACGGAAAGCAGACACACCCGCAGTTGATTCTTAACCGCCGTTGACATAGAGTTTCTTTACCCCCTTCCTGTAAACCAAAAGCATCACACCGCATCCGCCCACCAGATAAAGCAGCTGTGCCGCCAAAATCTCCACACATTTCTCCGGACTGAAATCCACAATCAGCTTGGCCGGTCCATAACACACCGTATAGATCGGCGTTAATTTAAATAACGGTTGTAATATTTCTGGGAAAATTTCAATCGGAAAAATCGTCCCCACCACCAGAATCACCTTGTCATACAGCCACTGAAAGGGCGTTGTGTCCTCAATCCAAAAGGAAAACAGACTGATACACAGCTTAAATACGGCGTTGATGGTGAGTCCCAAAATCACGCAGAGCGCCATTACCGGAACCTCCCGCAGCCCAAACTTTGGCAGCGGCCCCACCATCACCATGCCGATCACCGCCGCAAACACGGCGTACATGGGAAGCCGGATGCTCCACTCGCCGGTATATTTTGTCAGAATATACAGCGTGTAATGATAGGGCTTATTGATCCGGTAGGCGATATCGCCGCTTCGGATATCCCCCGCCACCTCATTTGCCACCGAAGCCACATTGGAGCCGAACCAGATCATTTCCGTCATCATCACATACCAGATCATCTGCTCCTTTGTGTAACCGGCAATCCGCTCCCCCGGCATCCGATACATGTATTCCCAGAGCTTCACAAAAATATAGATAAAGACAAAATAACTGAAAAAGCCCATGGCTACATTCGCTGCATACTGTAAATTTTCCATCAAAACAGATTTGTAAATAACCCTATACTTTCTCATACCACCCTCCTGCATTCTGGCCGCCGGACTGATTTTCAGCCAACTGCCGTCAGTTCTTTTGCCTTGTAAATTTCCGTGATAATCTCCTCCAAAGAGTGATCCGGATAGTGATGTTTTAAATGCTCCACGGAATCATCCAACACGATCTGTCCGTCGTTTACAATGATAATGCGCCTGCAGAGCTTCTCAATATCCCCTACGTCATGACTGGTCAGAAAGATGGTGGTATGCTCCTCCCGGTTCATCTGCCGGATCAGTTCCCGGACAGTTTCCTTTACCACCGGGTCTAAGCCGATCGTCGGCTCATCCAGGAAAAGCACCTTTGGCCGATGGAGCAGCGAAGCCACAATCTCACAGCGGATGCGCTGTCCAAGCGACAGATTCCGCACCGGCGTATTGATAAAATCCCCCAGGCCAAACCGATTTGAAAGCTCGTCAATCCGTATTTCCGTCTCCTTTTCCGAAAGATCATAGATTGCCCCGAAAAACCGGAAATTGTCATAAGGAGTTAAATGCGTCCAGAGCTGCTCTTTCTGGCCAAACACCGTTCCGATTCCATAGGCTAGCTGTCTGCGCTTTTTCGTGGGATCCATGCCTAGCACCTTTGCACACCCGCCGTCAGGATAGAGAATCCCCGTCAGCATCTTGATCGTCGTGCTCTTCCCCGCGCCGTTTGGCCCGATAAAGGCAAGCACTTCTCCCTCCTCCACAACAAAGGAAACGTCCTTCACCGCCCGGATCTCCTCTGTCTGCGGATGCAAAATGGCCTTGATGCTGCCCTTCATCCCCTTTTCCTTCCGTTTCACCCGGAATGTCTTCGATAAATGTTCCACCTTGATTGCCTGCATAACTGTCCTCCCCTAAACGTAAAGAGAACCGCCTGTTCCATACACCCTCGTGTACTTCCCATGCGGTTCTCCTATGCTAAATCCTGATCCCCGCATAGCCAAATAAGACTTTCCGTCTTACGGCCATGCGCTTGTCGGCTTTTCGCCGCCCTCAGGCTGTGACCGTAATCTGAAAAATCTGCTGAATGCCCATAATGACCATAATTCGGGGTAAATTACTGTTAAACATATCTGGTTCTCCTCTTTGAATTTTCAGATAGAATAGCACAGTCTTTCAAATCTGTCAAACATTATTTTCAGAAAAAAATGATCTTTTTGTTTTTTATAGTATATCGCAAAAAGTCATACATATTAACAAGTTTTTATTTTACAAAATAAAAACTGCCGCACCGTTCCCGATGCGACAGCCCCTATGTACTCACTACTTACAGTCTCGCTTTCCCCCGCAGATACTCAATCCACTCTTTTCTCTTCATGACAGAGCATTTGTGCTTCACGGTCTTCCCGTTTTCGGGATTCTGGCAGATCACCATAATACCCGTGGGAATGATCGGAATCAGCCCGCCCACATTGACCAGTTTCAACTCCTTAATATCGCTGTACTTCACGGAAAAGTTGCTTGCGCCAAGCAGGCCGCCGACAAAAATAAACTTTTCATTGGTAAAGAAAAAATTGCCTCTCGTCTGGGACATAAACTCCCACAAATCGCCCTTTGTATGTTCGACAATGTGGTCGTCCTCGCTCATATACTCCGCCTCTTTCAGAGACGTCTCCCACTTGTTTACCGCAGCTGCATCCAATTTCATGTCCTTTCCATCCTTTCACACATATTTTTTCAATTCATAGTAGCACATTTGAAAACGGAATTCCACTGTTTTTACCGTATCTCCCCATGCAGCTCCTGCAGGGACTTCACCTCGCTGCCTTTGTGCATTTTCAGGTAGTGGATTCCTTCAGCCGTCACTTTGGCCGCCGCCACCGTTGTGATATAGGGCGTCTTCGCCTTGATTGCCGCCTTTCGCAGATAGCTGTCGTCATGTACGCTGTCCTTTCCCACAGGTGAATTGATGATCAGATCGAAATCCCCGTTGGTAATCATATCGTTGACGTTAGGCCGGCCCTCATAAATCTTCTTCGCCTTTGTGGCCGGGATCCCCGCCGCCGTGATCAGATTGTAAGTGCCTTCCGTGGCAACGATCTGGAATCCGTCCTCTGAGAGGCGCTTTGCCACCTCAACCACCTCGTCCTTATCCTTCTTGTTGACGGAAATTAACACCCTTCCCTCCATAGGCAGTTTTGACTGTACCGCCTCCTGCGCCTTGAAAAAGGCTTCGCCATAAGAGCGGGACAACCCTAACACCTCTCCCGTGGAGCGCATTTCCGGTCCCAAAATGGGATCTACCTCCGGGAACATATTGAAGGGGAACACAGCCTCCTTCACGCCGTAATAGGGCACAGTCTGCTCCTGCAGCCCCGAGATCGGCGAAGGCCGCCCCGTGATATCCGATGTGATGATATCGGTTGCCAGAGGCACCATGCGGATATTGCAGACCTTGGACACAAGCGGCACCGTGCGGGATGCTCTGGGATTGGCCTCCAACACAAACACCTTGCCGTTCTCAATGGCATACTGCATGTTCATCAGACCTTTGACGTGCATCTCCTCCGCAATTTTCCTGGTATACTCCTTGATCGTCTCCACGCTCTCCTCCGGGATATGCACGGAGGGTATAATACAGGCCGAATCGCCGGAGTGAATGCCCGCAAGCTCAATGTGCTCCATCACTGCCGGAACAAAGGCATGGGAGCCGTCGCTGATGGCATCCGCCTCACACTCCAACGCATGATTCAGGAAGCGGTCGATCAGAATCGGCCGGTCCGGTGTCACGCCCACCGCCGCATTCATATACTCCGCCATGCTCTCGTCGTCATAGACCACTTCCATGCCTCTGCCACCGAGCACATAGGAAGGACGAACCATCACGGGATACCCGATCTTTCCGGCAATGGCAAGGGCCTCCTCCACAGTGGTGGCCATATCCGACTCCGGCATGGGAATCTCCAGTTTCTCCATCATGGCCCGGAACTGATCCCGATCCTCCGCCAGATCGATGACGGAAGGGGAAGTCCCCAAAATCCTGACACCGTTCTTTTCCAGTTCCGAAGCCAGATTTAAGGGTGTCTGTCCGCCAAACTGGGCGATCACGCCAAGGGGTTTTTCCTTGTTGTAAATGCTCAGAACATCCTCCAGGGTAAGAGGCTCAAAATACAGCTTATCGGAAGTGTCATAGTCGGTGGACACGGTCTCCGGATTGCAATTTACAATGATCGTCTCAAATCCTAGCTTTTTCAAAGCCATAGCCGCATGGACACAGCAGTAGTCAAACTCGATGCCCTGCCCGATCCGGTTGGGCCCGCCGCCCAGAATCATGATTTTCTGTTTATCATCGTTAACCGGATTCTTGTCCGGTGCATTGTAGGTGGAATAATAATAGGCGTTATCTTTTGTGCCGCTGACATGCACACCCTCCCACGCTTCCTCCACACCGAGCGCAAGACGGCGGTTTCTGATATCCGCCTCCGGCAGCTCCAAAAGCTGGCTTAAATACTTGTCGGAAAAGCCGTCCTTCTTGGCTGCGGTGAGCATATCGTCAGGCAGCATCTTTCCCTTATGCTGTAAAATGGCCTCCTCTTCCTCCACCAACTCCCTCATCTGTTCGATAAAATAGGCCTTCACCTTGGTGATCTCAAAGATCTCCTCCACCGAAGCCCCCTTGCGAAGCGCCTCATACATCAGGAAATGCCGCTCACTGGAAGGCGTACTCAGCCTTCTTAACAGTTCCTCCTTCGACAGGGTGTCAAAATCCTTTACATGGCCAAGGCCATAACGGCCCGTCTCCAGAGAACGGATTGCTTTCTGAAATGCCTCCTTATAGGTCTTTCCGATACTCATAACCTCGCCAACAGCGCGCATCTGGGTTCCCAGCTTATCCTCCACGCCTTTGAACTTCTCAAAGGCCCAACGGGCAAACTTGATCACCACATAATCGCCGTCCGGCACATATTTGTCCAATGTCCCGTACTTTCCGCAGGGAATGTCCTTCAACGTAAGACCCGCCGCCAACATGGACGACACAAGCGCAATGGGAAAGCCGGTGGCTTTGCTCGCAAGCGCCGAGGAACGGGATGTGCGGGGATTGATCTCAATCACGATAATGCGGTCCGTCACCGGGTCATGGGCAAACTGCACATTCGTACCGCCGATCACCTGAACGGACTCCACAATTTTATAGGCCTGCTCCTGCAGTTTCTTCTGACATTCCTCCGAGATCGTGAGCATGGGCGCGGAGCAGAAAGAATCTCCCGTGTGCACGCCGAGCGGGTCAATATTCTCGATAAAGCACACCGTGATGATGTTGTTGTCCGCGTCGCGCACCACCTCAAGCTCCAACTCTTCCCAACCGAGGATCGATTCCTCCACGAGCACCTGCCCTACCAGGCTTGCCTGTAAGCCCCTGGCGCATACCACCTTAAGCTCCTCTTTGTTATAAACCAGGCCGCCGCCCGCGCCTCCCATGGTGTAGGCAGGACGTAATACCACCGGGTAACCCAGTTCTTCCGCAATTTCAAGAGCCTCATCCACAGAGTAGGCAACCTCGCTGCGGGCCATCTCGATTCCCAACGCGTTCATCGTCTTCTTAAACTCGATCCGGTCCTCTCCGCGCTCGATCGCATCCACCTGTACACCGATCACCTTGACATTGTATTTCTCTAAAATACCGGCCTTATTCAGCTCGGCGCACAAATTAAGCCCGGACTGCCCTCCCAGATTCGGAAGCAGCGCATCGGGGCGTTCCTTTGCAATGATCTGTTCCAACCGCTCAACATTGAGCGGTTCAATATACGTTACATCCGCCGTCTCCGGGTCTGTCATGATGGTCGCCGGATTGGAATTGACAAGCACAATCTCATATCCCAATTTCCGAAGCGCCTTACACGCCTGTGTCCCTGAATAGTCAAACTCACAGGCCTGTCCGATAATAATCGGGCCGGAGCCGATGATCAATACTTTATGAATATCTGTTCTTCGTGGCATACGCATCCTCCATTCTCATCCCATCGTAATCTGCTAAAAATAAGTATACAAAAAAAACTGCATTTTAACAATGCAGTTTTTTTATAACATATGTAATTTATACCATCCGGTCTTCCACCTACACGGTCTTAAATTTCTCAATATAAACCGGGAACGTATCGGTGCCTTTCATTTCCTTGCCCGCCGTAATGGTGACATTCTTATCGGTGATGAGATATTCCACGTTCGCACCGGCCTCCACCACGGTATCCTGCATCAGAATACAATTCTTGATCTTGGCGCCTTTTCCCACCTTTACGCCACGGAAGATCACACTGTTTTCCACTTCGCCCTCAATGATGCAGCCATCCGCCATCATC
>CAMXPV010000035.1 GCA_947245585.1 uncultured Lachnospiraceae bacterium
CAAAGGTAAATGCAGTTTACGGATATCGGTATAGATCTTGGCACAGCCAGTATTTTAGTATATATCAGAGGCAAAGGCGTTGTGTTGAAGGAGCCCTCCGTGGTGGCTTTCGACAGGGACACGAATAAAATCAAGGCCATCGGTGAGGACGCGCGCCTCATGCTCGGCAGAACGCCGGGCAATATTGTGGCGGTAAGGCCCTTGAGACAGGGTGTTATCTCCGACTATCAGGTCACAGAGAAGATGATGAAGTATTTTATCCAGAAGGCTCTGGGTAAAAAGACATTCCGCAAGCCCCGCATTGCGGTATGCGTGCCTAGCGGTGTTACCGAAGTGGAGAAGAAGGCCGTGGAGGACGCAACTTATCAGGCGGGTGCGAGAGAGGTTTCCATTATCGAGGAGCCTATTGCGGCGGCGATCGGTGCAGGTATTGATATTTCCAAGCCCTGCGGAAATATGATCGTGGATATCGGCGGCGGTACTTCCGATATTGCGGTGATTTCTCTGGGCGGCACGGTGGTCAGCGCTTCTATTAAAATAGCAGGCGATGATTTCGACGAGGCGATCGTGCGTTATATGCGTAAAAAGCACAATCTGCTGATCGGTGAACGGACGGCGGAGGATTTGAAGATAAAGATTGGGTCTGCTTTTAAACGGCCTGAAGTGGATTACATGGATGTGAGGGGTCGTAACCTGGTGACCGGCCTTCCGAGAACCGTTAAGGTTTCCTCGGAGGAGACGGAGGAAGCGTTACACGAGACGACTGTGCAGATCGTTGAGACGATACACAGCGTGCTTGAGAAGACGCCCCCGGAGTTGGCGGCAGATATTGCAGACCGCGGCATTGTCCTGACGGGAGGCGGAAGCCTTCTTCGCGGACTGGAAGATCTGATCGCGGCTAAGACAGGCATTAACACCATGACGGCGGAAGATCCGATGACGGCAGTGGCGATTGGCACCGGGAAATATGTAGAATTTTTGGCGGGATACAGAGAAGATTAAAGCGAAAAGAATTTCTAGCCGCTTGCGAGGATGAAGGGAGAAACAGCATGTTAAAAGGCTTGTACACAGCCTACACAGGTATGATTAATGAACAGCACAGAATGGATGTGCTGACGAACAATCTGGCGAACTCCACCACTAACGGTTTTAAGAAGGAGGGCACCACGAGCGAGGCTTTTGATACGGTGCTTGCCTATAAGATTAAGGATTTGTCTGAGGCGGGCAATCTTCCCAGGCCGATGGCGACGAACAGGCCGGTGGACGAAGAAGAGGCGGCCAATCCGTTAAATGAGACTTATATGCAAAGAAGGATCAGCAAAACGGGATTGAATCTGGGTGTAAAGATCGGTGAAAACTATGTGGACTATTCCGAGGGACCGATCAAGGAGACGGGGAATCCATTGGATCTGGCTCTCACCGACAGAGGTTTCTTTTCGGTACAGTATACGAACAAAGCGGGTGAGACTTCCATTAAATACACGAGAGATGGCAATTTCACCATGAACCGGTTAGGTTATCTGACCACACAGGACGGTGATTTTGTACTGTCTGAGGATGGCCAGAGGATTCAGATGGATCCGGCGCTTGATATCAGCATCAACGCAAACGGTGATATCTATCAGGAAGGTGAGTTGGTAGCGACCATCGACATCACTGATTTTGAAGATTACAATTATCTGGAGCGTTTCGGAGAGAATCTCTTCCAACCGGTAGATGGCGCGACAGAGATTGACAGGGAAGATATGGCGGAGGAGCTTGGTACGAATACCCAGATCCGCGCAGGTTATCTGGAGATGGCAAATATTTCCGTTGTGACGGAGATGGTTAACATGATTGCCCTGCAGCGTCAGTATGAAAGCAATCAAAAGGTGATTACCACCTATGACGAAACGCTTGAACAGGCAGTAACGAACGGTAAATTGGGTTGATAAAATCAATTATTTTGTGATTGTGATAAGGAGGATTCTATGGTCAGGAGTTTATGGTCGGGTGCAACCGGCATGAATGCACAGCAGACAAATGTGGATACGATAGCGAACAATCTCGCTAACGTCAATTCCGTAGGGTATAAAGCGCAGGTGGCGCAGTTTAAATCCCTGTTGTATCAGAATCTACATTCTGTTACCACGACGGCAAACGGCGATCCGAAGCCGACCACTTCCCAGATTGGTCTGGGTGTGCGCACAGCGTCCCTCAACCAGATTTTCAGACAGGGCAGCTTGTTGGATTCCGATTCCGATACCGCATTTGCCATTGAGGGAGACGGGTTTTTCGCGTTGCGCGGAGAGGACGGTCAGATTTTTTATACGAGAAACGGTGATTTTACATGGGCGATCAGCACGGGGAACCGCATGGCGCTCACAAACGCCGACGGTCTGCCGGTTCTGGATTCCACGGGGCGCGCGATTGTCTTATCCGCTGATTACATAGCGAGCAACCTCTCCATTACGGAAGATGGTCAGATTTGCTATCCGGATGAGCGGAACAACCCCCAACCGATTGATGTGCAGATTGGCACTTTCCAGTTCAGCAATCCCGGCGGTCTGAGCAGAGCGGGCGATACGCTTTACACCGTGACGGATGCCAGTGGCCGTGCGATCAATGAGGATACGGCTGACAATGTTGACAAGAGCCGTATTATACAGGGTTATCTGGAAGGATCAAACGTGCAGGTGGCAAATGAGATGGTGAATCTGATCGTGGCGCAGCGCGCTTACGAGATGAACTCCAAGTCCATCACCACTTCCGATTCCATGTTGGAGGTTGCTAATAACCTGAAACGCTAACGATAGGAGATAAGACATGAACGACTTAACTAACCTGGCAGCTTACACAGACTACATGACAGACACTAACCGCGTAGTTACGGAGCAGCTTCAGAAAAATTTGCAAAATGTGGATCAGGCGGCAAAACAGAAGGAAGATGATGCCCTTTTTGACGCGTGCAAGCAATTTGAAGCATATCTGTGGGAGCAGGTTTACAAAGAAATGCAGAAAACCGTCGATATTTTTGGAGAAGATGAGGACGGTTATGCTTCTAACATGGTAGATTATTTCAAGGATAATGTCATTCAGCAGATTTCGGAGCAGACTGCGACGCAGGGTTCCAATTCTTTAGCACAGATGTTGTATGAACAGGCAAAGATCAATTACGGCCTATAATCTTCAGGAGTTTCATGGAAACCATCAAGGGATTTATCGATCACATTATTTACCGCAATAAAGACAATGGATATACCGTATTAAATCTTCTCACGCAGGAGGGGGAACTCACCTGCGTGGGTTTTTTTAAGACTATGGATCAGGGCGAGACCATCGAAGCGCAGGGGGAGTATGCCCAACACCAAATATACGGAAAACAGTTTAAAATAGAGCAATATAAAATACTCCCACCGAGCGACGAGGTAAGTGTAGAGCGGTATCTTTCCTCAGGCGCGGTGAAAGGCGTGGGAGAGGCGTTGGCCAGACGGATTGTGAAGGCTTTTGGCGCGGATACCTACCGCATTATTGAGGAGGAACCGGAGCGGTTAGCGGAGGTAAAGGGTATCAGTCTGCGGAAAGCCAGAGAAATTGCGGCTTCTGTTTATGAAAAGAGAGATGCCCGCGATGCGATGACTTTTTTGCAGGGATATGGTATTTCCAATACGTTGGCGCTTCGCATTTATGAGACTTACGGTATGGGCCTCTACGGCATTATGAAGGAAAATCCCTATAAGCTTGCGGAAGACATACAGGGGATCGGTTTTCGCATTGCGGATGAAATTGCGGCGAAAATCGGTATTCATACGGATTCCGATTATCGGATCAGAAGCGGGCTGCTCTATACGTTACAGCGCGCAGGCGGCGAAGGACACTGTTTTCTTCCGGCGGACAGGCTTTTGGCAGAGGCCGGAGAACTTTTGGGGATTGCGCCTTCTCTGATGGAGCCGCAGCTGCAAAATTTGGCGATGGATAAAAAACTGGTGATCAAAATGCCTGTTTTGGGAGAAAGTGAGCGCAGGGTTTACGCTTCCACTTTCTATTATGCGGAGCTAAACTGCGCCCGGCTTCTCCATGACTTAAATATCAGCGAAGAACTTCTTCCCGCAGAGGAAGAGGCTCTTCTTAAAAAAATAGATCAGGTGGAAAGGGAACTGGATATCGCCTTGGATGCACTGCAGAAACGTTCGGTTTTGGAGAGCATTCGGAACGGAGTGTTCATTCTTTCCGGGGGCCCTGGTACGGGGAAGACAACCACGATCAATGCGATCATCCGCTATTTTCTCTCTCAGGGAATGGATATCTCCCTTGCAGCCCCCACCGGCAGAGCCGCCAAACGAATGACGGAAGCTACCGGATATGAGGCATGCACTATTCACCGGCTCTTGGAACTCTCAGGTGCGGCAGCTTTGGAGGGGAAGACGGCCCGGTTTGAGCGAAATGAGGAAAATCCGTTGGAGGCAGATGTAATCATTGTGGATGAAATGTCTATGGTGGATATTTTTCTTTTCCAGTCTCTTTTGAAGGCGGTTTCCGTAGGCACGCGCCTGATTATGGTCGGGGATGTGAACCAATTGCCGTCGGTAGGGCCGGGGCAGGTGCTTGCCGATTTAATTAAGAGCCGTGCTTTTCAGACGGTGACTCTGGAAAAGATTTTCAGGCAGGCGCAGGAGAGCGATATTGTTTTGAACGCGCACAGAATCCATGCGGGTGAGGAACCGGTGTTGGATAATAAGAGCAAAGATTTTTTCTTTTTGGAAAGAAATGATGTCAATGTCATATATAAACATATGATTCAGTTGATTTTAGAAAAATTGCCGCGTTATGTGGACGCTGCGCCTTACGATATTCAGGTGCTTACCCCTATGCGCAAGGGGAAGCTCGGCGTGGAGACGTTAAATGGTATTTTGCAGCAATACCTGAATCCGCCGGATGCAAAAAAAAGGGAATGCCACGTGGGAGATACCCTGTTTCGGGAAGGCGATAAGGTGATGCAGATTAAAAATAATTACCAACTCCCGTGGGAGGTGGTAAGCCGCTACCAAATTCCGATTGATCGTGGCATGGGCATTTTTAACGGGGATATCGGTGTGATTCGCTCTATAGACGATTATGCGAAAGAGTTAGTGGTGGAATTCGACGAGCACAGGCGGGTTACCTATCCCTATGCCGGATTAGACGAGATTGAGTTGGCGTATGCCGTCACCATACATAAATCCCAGGGAAGCGAATATCCTGCCGTTATCATGCCCCTTTTGTCGGGGCCGCATATGCTCTTTAACCGCAACCTTCTCTATACGGGGGTCACCCGTGCGAAGGCCTGTGTTACCATTCTGGGAAGCCGGTCTACCCTTTTGGACATGATTGCCAATAATCAGGAAAACCGGCGCTATACCGGTTTCGCCGATCAAATCGCTGCCACTGCGTCTGACTGAGAGGCAAGCGGCTTTGGAAAGGAATTTTTATGAATACATTTCTTGACGCAATTCTGACACTTTTCTATCCTCGCCGCTGCCCGGTCTGCGACGAGCCCGTCAAACCGTGGAACGGCCTAATCTGCAGGGAGTGTGGGGAAACGTTATCTTACGTAAAACCGCCGCGGTGTATGAAGTGTGGCAAGCATATCGGAGATGACCGGAAAGAATACTGTGCGGACTGCGCGGGGCATTCCCATTTCTATGACAGCGGCCGCGCGCTCTTTTCCTATCCGAGTGTTTCTGCCTCCATTGCCCGCTTTAAATATCACGGCAGGAGAGAGTACGCTGCTTTTTATGCCGCGCGGATGGCGGAGGTTTTGGGAAATTTTATCAGGGCCTGTGGAGCGGATGCGCTCGTCCCGGTGCCCCTCCATAAGAGCAGAAAACAGAAGCGGGGATATAATCAGGCAGAGGTTTTGGCGAGGGAGCTTTCCGCCCTTACCGGGATACCTGTGCGGGACGATTTGATAGGAAGAGTCAAAGAGACGGCGCCCATGAAAGAATTATCTGCCGCCGATAGACAAAATAATTTGAAAAAGGCTTTCAAAATTCTTCGTAATGATGTAAAATTAGATACGATTATAATTATTGATGATATCTACACGACGGGCAGTACGATAGATGCCGTGAGCCGCGAGCTGAAAAACGCGGGTGTAGGGAAGGTTTACTTTGTGGCTCTCGCTATCGGGAGAGGCATATGAAAAAATGACCTGAGGGAGGATGAAGTATGAACGTAAGGAATTGTAGAAAATGCGGGAATCTTTTCAACTATGTTTCCGGACCGCCGATCTGTCCTGCGTGCAGGGAGAAAATGGAGGAGAAGTTCCAGGAGGTAAAGAAGTATATTCAGGATAACGGACATGCCTCTATTCCGGAAGTGGCGGAGGCCTGCGATGTTTCCACGAATCAGATTCACCAGTGGCTTAGAGAGGAGAGGTTGGAGCTTTCGGCGGAATCAGGCATTACGCTCACCTGTGAGAACTGCGGTGCGCCCATTATGACGGGACGTTTCTGCCAGAAGTGTAAGAACTCGATGGCCAATGAACTGGGAAACAGCATTAAGAAGCCTGAGCCTCCAAAGGTTCAGAAGAAGAAGGATACGAAGGAAAATCCTAAGATGCGTTTCCTGAATTAAGTTTATGTTGGAAATTGGAGAAGTATATGTTAAATGAAGAGAGAGTCGTTCTGATGACGAAGATGGCTGCCTTTGAGGAGCGTGAGGGAAAGAAGAGCCTCAATATCGGCAGCTATTTTCGGAGCGACTATATAGGTTGGCAGGTGCTTAAATCCATTATAAGTGCAACCATCGCATTTGTAGTGGTTTTTGCTATGTACATTTTTTATGATTTTGAAATTTTTATGACTGACATCTACAAGATGGATCTTTTGGAGTTCGCTAAGAATGTTCTGTTCTACTATCTGGGAACAGTGGGCATTTATGCGCTTATTTCCTATATAGTGTACACGGTGAGATACAGCAGGGCAAAGAAAAGCCTGCGGGCGTACTATATGAACCTGCACAAACTTTCTTCCATGTATAGAAACGAATAGAACGGATAAAAGGACTAACATACAATGACGACTTTACTGGTTGCAAAACAGATACTTTTGACGATATACAGCAAATATGAAGTGTATATCACACCGCTTTTAAAATTTTTCCTGGCGCTTATTACGCTTTCTCTGATCAATTCCAGATTGGGATATATGGAGACGATCAACAGGGCGACAGTGGTTTTGATTGTGGCGCTAATGTGCTCTTTCATGCCGACAAACTTTATTGTTCTGATGGGGGCAGTGTTTGTTCTTCTGCATCTATATACCTTCAGTTTGGAGTGCGCGGCGGTGATTGGCGTGGGCTTTCTTCTGCTCTTTTTGCTATATCTGCGGTTCGCCCCGAAGGATACGTTGGTGGTGACGCTTTTGCCAGTCTGTTTCCTCTTACGGATACCCTATGTGATTCCTTTATCCATGGGTCTGATCGGTACGCCGGCATCGGCAGTATCCGTAGCCTGTGGCGTGATTGTGTATTACATGATTCATTATGTAACGCAAAATGCGACAGTAATTGCGGCGATGGCGGACGAGGAGACGGCGGCCAAATTTAAGTTTATTATTGACGGACTGCTTAAGAACCGGGAGATGGTAGTGACCATTGCAGCCTTTGCAATTACGGTGATTATCGTATATCTCTTGCGCCGCATGAGTGTGGATTATGCGTGGACGATTGCCATGACGGCGGGCGCTGTGGTAAACATTATGGTTCTGTTAGTGGGGGACTTAATTTTTGACATTAACCAGTCGCTGATCGGCGTGATTTTGGGGACGGTTGTCTCGTTCCTGATTACGCTTGTTTTACAGTTTTTTGTATTTTATGTAGATTATAGTCGAACGGAAAAAGTACAATTTGAGGATGATGAGTATTATTATTATGTGAAGGCGGTTCCCAAGGTTACCGTGGCGAAGCCGGATAAGAAAGTGAAGCAGATTAACTCTGCACGAAGCGGGTCCTCAAGGGGTACGAGACCGACGCATTATTAAAGACAAAGAGGATAGATGGCACAGAGGGAAGGTGATGAGAGATGGAACAACTGAATAACTGGATCGGGGTCTATCTCGCCAAACTGCATATGCCTTCCATTCATTGGAATGATGTGGCAGAGATTGTCATTATGACCTTTGTGGCATATCACATTTTAGTATGGATTAAAAATACGAGAGCGTGGGCGCTTTTAAAGGGCGTCATTATCATCCTCGTTTTTATCATCATTGCGGCGTTCTGTAAGATGAATACGATTCTCTGGATTGTGCCAAATGTGATCAGCATTGCCGCCACGGCGTTTGTGGTGGTTTTGCAGCCGGAACTGCGGGCTGCGTTGGAGGAACTGGGGCGTAAGAATTTTTTCGCCTCCATTCTTGACGCTAATAAGCGGGAGGACGGCCGCTTTTCCGACCGGACGATCAATGAGATCGTGAAAGCTTCCGTGGAGATGGGAAAAGTAAAGACAGGGGCTCTCATCGTGATTGAACATGAGCAGTCTCTGCGGGAATATGAGAGAACGGGCATTGATGTGGACGGCATTATCTCAAGCCAACTGCTCATCAATATCTTTGAACATAATACACCCCTGCACGACGGTGCGGTCATTGTCAGGGGAAACAGGGTTGTATCCGCAACCTGTTATCTGCCGTTGTCGGATAACATGGCGCTCAGCAAGGATTTGGGGACCAGACACAGGGCGGGTGTCGGTATTTCGGAGGTGACGGATTCCCTGACAGTGATCGTCTCTGAGGAGACGGGTAAAATCAGCGTGGCTTACGGCGGCGCGCTTGAAAGAGGTCTGGATGCAGGCCGGTTGAAGGAACGGCTGCAGGGGATTCAGGATAAACCGGTAGAGGAGAAAAAACGGAAGCTTTGGAAGGGCAAGAGCATTGGAAAGGCAGGGGTTAAGGATGAAGAATAGACTTACCCGGAACTGGGGATTAAAAATCGCTTCCTTCCTCAGCGCAGCGTTACTGTGGTTGGTTGTCACCAACATTAATGATCCCATTGTATCTTACCGTGTGGCGGATGTGCCCGTCACAATCAGAAATGCGAACCTGATCACCGACAGGGGGCAGGTGTATGAAGTGTTGGACGGAACAGACACAATCGATACCGTTACGGTGTCAGCGCCCCGCTCGATCATTGATTCACTGGATAAAAGCAATATTGTGGCGGTGGCGGATATTAACGATTTGACGAGTGTGGACACGGTGCCGATCAAATTGTCCACGAACAAATACAGTGATAAGTTGGACAGTATACGCGGTAATATAGACAATGTGCGGCTAAGCATTGAAGAGAAGCAGACCAGATCCCTGCAGATCAGGCCTGCCACGACGGGACAAGTGCGTGAGGGATACAAGGTGGGCGATACCACGACGGATCAGAACCTGATTCGGATTTCCGGTCCCCAGTCTGTGATCTCACAGGTGGCAAAAGCGCAGGCGGAGGTTGATATTTCCGGTTTTACAAATAATATCGGAACGGATTCGGATATTCGTCTCTATGACGATAACGGTGAGGAAATCACGGCGGCAAACATTGAGAAGAGCATTACTAAGGTAAGGGTTAATGTGGAGATTCTGGAATTAAAGTCGCTGCCCGTTGTGTGTGAAGTTACAGGTACACCCGAAGCCGGTTACCAGTTTACGGGAGAACTTGAGTTCAGTAAAGGAATGATTGTGGTAGCAGCCAAATCCCAGATTCTGGAGCATGTGGAGGCGATTGAGATTCCTGCCGGTGTTTTGGATGTGTCGAACGCCAGTGAGGATGTGACGGTTCTGGTTGATCTAAACGAATATCTGCCGGATGGGGTAGAGTTGGCAGAAAATAATTTTGTGGGCCGGATTAATGTGACAGCAAAGATAGAGGCGGAGCGGGAACGGGCAGTGAGAATTCCCGTAGGAAAGATTTCGTTTGAGGGATTGCCCGATCAGTATCAGGCTGTGATAACAGAGCCGGCAAACGAGTGCAGCATCATGCTGACGGGCCTGCAGGGCGCCTTGAATGAGATTACGGCGGAGGATATCATAGCGTCCGTAGATCTGGAAGCGTGGATGGCGCAGGAGGAGATGGAAGAACTTACGGAAGGCAGTTATTGGGTTCCCGTAAATGCCACGGTGGCGAATGACAATTTGAAACAGAGCGGCGTCACAGAGGTGCGGGTGCATATCATCGAGAGAGAATAAAGGGAAAAGAAAACGGAGGTGCTTATGAGCAGATTATTCGGTACGGACGGAGTCCGCGGTGTTGCAAACGAGGAGCTGTCTCCTCTTTTGGCGATGCAGCTAGGGCAGGCAGGGGCCTATGTTCTGACAAGAGAGAACGAGCATAAGCCGACGATTATGGTTGGGTGCGATACAAGGATATCAGGGGATATGTTGGCAAACGCCCTGATGGCAGGTGTGTGCTCTGTGGGTGCAAATGCAGTGTATGTGGGAGTGGTTCCCACACCTGCGGTGGCTTATCTCACCAGAAAATACAAGGTGGATGCGGGTGTTGTGATTTCTGCTTCCCACAATACGGTAGAGTTTAACGGTATTAAATTCTTTGATGGAAACGGTTATAAACTTCCTGATTCTCTTGAGGATGAGATTGAGGAACTGATCAAGAGCGATATGAAAGGTGTAAAATTCCCTACAGGCGCAAGCGTGGGCAAGATCAAATACCGCACGGATGCCAGAGAGGAATATATTAATCATGCCATGAAGGCAGTGAATGTGGATCTTCGCGGCATGAAAATTGTTTTAGACTGTGCGGAGGGCGCGTCCTTCTACACTTCCGTGGAAACCATGAAAGAGTTGGGGGCGGAAGTCGTAGCTATCCACAATAATCCTGACGGTACAAATATCAACGCAAACTGCGGTTCTACGCATATGGAAGAACTGCAGGCGAGGGTGGTTTACGAAAAAGCGCAGTTGGGTCTGGCTTTTGACGGGGATGCCGACAGACTGTTAGCGGTGGATGAACTGGGAAATATTGTGGACGGCGATCAGATTATGTCCATTGTTGGCAATCATATGAAAGCCCAGGGAAAGCTGAACAAAAATACCATCGTGGCTACGGTTATGAGTAATTTAGGCTTTTTCATCATGGGACAGAAGAATAACATTAAGATAGAGCAGACCAAGGTGGGAGACAGGTATGTGCTAGAGCGTATGCGCGAGATCGGGGCGAGCCTCGGCGGCGAGCAGTCGGGTCATGTGATCTTTTTGGATGAGAATACTACGGGAGACGGACTTCTCAGCGCACTTCACCTTTTACAGGTGTTGGTGGAGACGAAAAAGCCGCTCTCAGAGCTTTCCTCTATCATGGAGGTGATGCCGCAGGCGCTTGTGGGTGCAAAGGTGCCAAACCACAAAAAAGAGAAGTTTATGGATTATCCTGAGATCGCAGAAGCCATCTCCGCTCTTGAAAAGAAATTTGCAGGAGAAGGCCGTGTGCTGATCCGCCCGTCAGGTACGGAACCCCTTGTCAGAGTTATGATTGAGGGCAAAGACCAGAAGGTTATCAATGAGGAGGCGAAAAAGCTCGCTGAGTTGATTCAGAATATCATGCTATGAAACGCGGGTTGGTTCACATTGAAATATTGCGGGTAATTGCGATCTGCTTTGTGGTTTTTAACCATACATGGACATCCGGCTATATGTTGTATTCAGCCGTCGGAAGAAGCTACCGTTATTATTACCCGCTTCTGTTTTTATCCATATTGTGCAAGATAGCCGTTCCGGTTTTCTTTATGATTTCCGGTGCGCTGCTTCTTGGCCGGGAGGAAACTTATCGGGAGCTGTACGGGAAAAGAGTTGCGCGGATGCTGCTTGCCCTGATTCTTTTCTCCTTTGTGGAGTATTGTTATAAACTGGCATTGGGGGCCGGGAATGTGGGCGCAGCGTTTCGCGCTGTTGCGGACGGATTTCGCCCGGCGGATTTTTTCAGGGGAATATACTCGGAAGAGCAGGCGGCGGCATATTGGTATCTGTACGCGTATCTGGCCTTTCTCGTCATGCTGCCTCTGCTGCGGAAGATGGTTCGCGCGATGCGGGCGGAGGATTACAGGTATCTTGTGGTATTGCAGCTTGTCATTGTGGGAGGCCTTCCGATTCTTGAATACCTTCTGTGGGGCGGCGCGTATACGGTACAGAAGGATTTTGACATCGTGTTCGTCACAACGGCAGGGGTGTTTTATCCGCTGATCGGTTATGCGTTGGAACATGTGTTGGAGGAACGGTGGTATACCGGAAAACATGCGCTGATTTTGACGGCGCTTGGCGTGGCGGCCATTGTGATCTGTTGTCTTCTCACAACAGACCGTATGCAGATCATGGGGGAGAAGACGGCGGAGGTTTTTCATAACAGTCTGATTGCGCTGCCTGCCTGCGCGGCTTATTTTACAGCTAAATTTCTGTGTGAAAAGTACAAGCTGCCGAATCCTGTCAGGCGCCTTGCGTCTGTGGCCGGCAGTACGGTTTTCGGCATTATGCTGATGGAAGATATTCTGCGCAAGGAGTTGATGGGTATATTTGAGTCCTTAAAACCGACCGTAGGTATTTTTCCGGCCTGTGTCGTCTGGGTGGCGGCGGTAGTGGTATTTGGGGCCGTGCTGTCGTGGTCGCTCAAGCGGATTCCCGGTGTGAAGAGATTGCTGTAGGGACGAGCCAGGCGGGTTCGGAATATTGTGTTTTGGGACTTGTGATACAGAACGAAAAATGATATACTTTTTATATTATCTAAGAAAGAGGAAGAGGTTATGGTAAGTCAAAAGGTAGTCATAAAAAACCCGACAGGGCTACATCTAAGACCGGCAGGCATCCTATGTAAGGAAGCGATGCAGTTCAAATCTCTGATAACTTTTACATTTCGTGAGAATACAGCGAACGCCAAGAGTGTCCTAAGTGTGTTGGGGGCATGTGTTAAATGTGGCGATGAGATTGAGTTTGTATGTGACGGTGAGGATGAGGAGGAAGCCCTGAAAGCGCTGGTCAGCGCGATTGAGAGCGGTCTTGGAGAATAACGTCACAGATTGACCCCGCTGTATACAGCGGGGTCTTTGCACGTATAAAACAGAAAGAGAGGAAGAGTCATGTTGAATTATAAGAGATATCGCAGAAATCCGGTGGTAGATTACCCCGAGAGAGAATGGGTCAATAAGGAGATTGAGAAGGCACCGGTCTGGTGCAGCGTGGATTTGAGGGATGGAAATCAGGCGTTGATTGATCCCATGGTGGTTTCAGAGAAGATTGAGTTTTTTAATTATCTGATTAAACTCGGTTTCAAGGAGATAGAGATCGGCTTTCCGGCGGCCAGTCAGATTGAGTATGATTTTCTCCGGCAGCTTGTGGACCGGAAACTGATTCCCGATGATGTGGTGGTGCAGGTGCTGACACAGTGCAGGGAGGAGCTTTTGGAGCGAACCTTTGAGTCCATTGAGGGGTGCAAACAGGCCATTGTCCATATCTATAACTCCACCTCCATCTTACAGCGGGATGTGGTTTTCAATATGAGCCGGGAGGAGATCACCAACATTGCCGTGGAGGGTGTAAAGATGGTGAAACGCCATGCCGCCAAGTTCCCTGGAAAGATTATTTTAGAGTATTCTCCGGAGAGCTTTACCGGTACGGAACTCGACTATGCGTTGGAGGTTTGCAATGCGGTACAGCGGGAGTGGGGGCCCACGAAGGAGAATCCCATGATTATCAATCTGCCCTCCACAGTGGAGATGACGACACCAAACGTCTTTGCAGACAGAATTGAGTGGATGAACAAACATCTGGAAAACAGAGAGGCTATTATTCTGAGTATTCACCCTCACAATGACAGGGGAACCGGCGTGGCTACGGCGGAACTTGCCCTTCTTGCAGGCGCGGAGCGTGTGGAGGGAACGCTTTTTGGCAACGGGGAACGGACTGGAAACGTGGATGTCTTAAATATTGCCTACAACATGTTCTCCCAGGGTATCGATCCCAAACTTGCCATTGAGCATGTGAATGAGAGCATTGAGATCTATGAGAGATGCTGTAAGATTCCGGTGCATCCCAGACATCCCTATGCGGGGAAATTGGTGTTTACCGCTTTCTCCGGTTCCCATCAGGATGCCATCAACAAGGGCGTTAAAGCGATGAAAGAGCGGGGCGGCGAGTATTGGGAAGTGCCCTATCTGCCCATTGACCCGGCGGATATCGGCAGGGAGTACGAACCCATTGTGCGTATCAACTCCCAGTCCGGCAAGGGCGGCGTGGCCTTTATCATGGACACCTATTTCGGATTTAAACTGCCGAAGGGAATGCACAGGGAGTTCGCCAATGTGATTCAGGCAATCTCCGAGAAACAGGGAGAGGTTAGCCCGGATCAGATTATGGAGAGTTTCCGTCAGGAGTATCTGATGAAAAAGGAGCCGATCCATTTCCGCAGGCTCCGGGTGGACGATCTGAGCGAGGAGACAGAGTCCGAGTTTGATACGAAGGTGACAGTGGTTTACACAGACAACGGTGTGGAAAAGAGCTTTGAGGCGGTCGGAAATGGGCCGATCGACGCGGTGAAGAGAGGGCTTCAGGAAGAGCTGAATGTGGCTATCAAGATTCTGGATTATGAGGAGCATGCGCTGCAGAGCGGCTCCAATTCTCAGGCGGCGGCCTATATTCATCTTCTGGATGCGGACGACGGCAGGGTGACCTACGGCGTGGGCGTAAGCTCCAATATCACAAGAGCGTCGGTGCGGGCAATTTTCTCGGCGGTGAATCGGCTTAGTCTCGGAGGCGTGTAGGAATATAAATAAAAGGAGGCGGGGTTATGAATCAGATTGAACAGTTAAGACAGTGGGTAAATGAGTCGGATAACATCGTTTTTTTCGGCGGCGCAGGCGTTTCCACGGAGAGCGGCATTCCGGATTTTCGCAGCGTGGACGGTCTTTACAACCAACAGTATGACTATCCGCCGGAAACCATATTAAGCCATACTTTTTACCGGAGAAATACGGAAGAATTTTACCGCTTTTACCGCAACAAAATGCTCTGCCTTGACGCGAAGCCAAACGCGGCGCACTTAAAGCTTGCGCAGTGGGAGAAAGATGGAAAACTAAAAGCAGTGGTGACCCAGAACATAGACGGTCTTCATCAGGCGGCGGGCAGCGAGAAGGTGTATGAGCTTCACGGCTCGGTGCTTCGGAATTTCTGTGAATCCTGTCATAAGTTCTACGACGTGAATTATATTGCGAATTCGGAAGGCGTACCTATGTGCAGCTGCGGCGGCTCGATCAAGCCGGATGTGGTCCTGTATGAGGAGGGGTTGGATCAAAATACCCTCACCGGCGCAATCCGCGCGATCAGCGAGGCGGATGTGCTGATTGTGGGCGGCACGTCTTTGGCCGTATATCCCGCGGCGGGTCTTTTGGATTATTATAACGGCAATAAACTGGTGCTTGTGAATAAGACGCCGACGGCCAGGGACGGCATTGCGGATCTGGTGGTGCAGGGAAGCATCGGGGAGATCTTCTCGCAGCTCGATTAACGCGTGAGAAGAATTTCGGAGAGCGTGGATATGGATATTCAGGTGGGCGATATCTTAAAAATGAAAAAGCAGCACCCCTGCGGCAGCAGCCGGTGGGAGGTGCTTCGCATCGGTGCGGATTTTCGCCTGAAATGCGTCGGCTGCGGCCACCAGATCATGATTGCCCGGCCGAAGGCGGAAAAAAATATCCGGGGGATTGAGCGTCCGGGTGCAGACGGATAGGACTTTGCATGAAAAACGCCTTGCACAATCCGGACGATTATGGTATTATAGATATCCGTGATATACTAATTGGGCGTAAAGCCACACATCCTTGCTCCTTTTTAGATGAAGGGGCCAGAGACCAAAAGGAGGGAAAGAAGCATGAACAAGTATGAGTTAGCCGTTGTTGTCACTGCTAAGATTGAAGATGACGAGCGGGCCGCTACTCTGGAGAAGGTGAAAGCCTTGGTGGAGAGATTCGGCGGGAAGATCACAGAAGTTGACGACTGGGGTAAGAAGAGACTCGCATACGAAGTGCAGAAGATGAAAGAGGCTTTTTATTACTTTATTCGCTTTGAAGCAGAGAGCACAGCTCCCGGCGAGATTGAGAGCCGCATCCGCATCATGGATAACGTCATCCGATACCTGTGCGTCAGACAAGACGAGAAATAGGAAGAGGTATTCTATATGAATAAAGTTATACTGATGGGACGTTTGACAAGAGACCCCGAAGTGAGATATTCGCAGGGGGAGAACGCGACAGCGGTTGCCAGATATACGTTGGCGGTAGACCGCAGATTTAATCGCAATAACGATGACCAGACGGCAGATTTTATCAACTGCGTGGCTTTTGGAAGATCCGGTGAATTTGCCGAGAAATATCTTCACAAGGGCACGAAGATTGCAATCACCGGGCGCATCCAGACAGGAAGCTATACGAATAAGGATGGTGTCAGGGTGTATACGACGGACGTTGTAGTGGAGGATCAGGAGTTCGCGGAGAGCAAGAACGCATCTGCGGCAAACGGCGGGTATGTGCCTGCTGAGAGAAATGATTCCGCTCCGGCGGCTGCAGGGGATGGGTTTATGAACATCCCGGATGGCATTGATGAGGAACTGCCGTTCAATTAAGAGGAGCGCCTTGGGCGCGAGATTGGAGGTTTATTATGGCATTTAATAAAACAGACAAGCCTGACTTCCCCAAGAAAAAGGGGGGTATGCGCAGAAGAAAAAAAGTCTGCGTGTTCTGCGGTAAGGATAATGTGATCGACTATAAGGACAGCAACAAGCTTCGCAGATATATTTCCGAGAGAGGTAAGATTCTTCCCAGAAGAATTACCGGAAACTGCGCAAAGCACCAGAGAGCGCTCACAGTGGCGATCAAGCGTGCAAGACACCTTGCGCTGATGCCTTACGTACAGGATTAATAGGGATATGGATTTTTAGGGAATCGGGTGCCGTGTGCGCCCGGTTTCTTCTTTTGAAAAAAATGCCTGATACCCCAACATTATGTCGCTTTTCATCAAAAAAGGTCTATATATTGGTGTGGCGGTATTTGGCAAAAAATGCTATACTAATGCGAGAAGAACTTCTAATCACTCGCAGTAATGACTGCTTCGCGAAGAAGTTCTAAATCTCGCATGGGAGAATGCTTAAAAAGCAGCATTCTCCGCAAAGAGTTTCTAAGTCTCACACTGAAGAATGCCAAAGAACGGCATTCTTTGTGAATGACGAAAAGTATTTTATGAGGAATAAGATGAAAAATACGGTAAAGTTAAAGGGGAGGATGAAGGCATATCTGCAGTCCTCTTTATATCTGGGATTTTTGCTTGCGGTTGTGGATATTTTAGTCTATATGCTGGATTATCGGGCAGGGCTTGTGCTGACCGCATTTTTAGTTTTCTATTTTGCGATTGTGCTGTCTATGATGTTATATAACAAACCGATCATCATGAACGAGCTGATCAGCTTTGCGACCCAGTACGGCCAGATACAGAGAAGGCTTTTGCGCGATCTGGAGCTTCCGCACGCGCTTCTGGATGATACGGGTAAAATTATCTGGACAAACATTGCTTTTGAACATATCACGCATCAGCAGAAAGGCTATCGAAAATCCATTACCACCCTGTTCCCTTCGATCACGAAGGACAAGCTTCCCGGACGTGACGGCGAAACTGAAGTGGAGTGTCAGGTAGACTATGAGAACGGCAATTATCTGGCCAAATTTAAGAAGATTTCCTTAAAGGAAATGGCGGAAAACAGCGATATTATAGAGGCGAAAGGGTACGATGGGTATCTCATCGCCCTGTACTTGTTTGATGAGACGGCTCTGCAGATTGCATTACAGGAAGTGGATAATCAATCTCTGGCGGTGGCTCTTATTTATCTGGATAACTACGATGAGGCGCTTGAAAGCGTGGAGGAAGTCAGACGTTCCCTGCTGATCGCGTTGATCGACCGTAAGGTAAACAAATATATTGCAGCGCTAGACGGCATTTGTAAAAAATTAGAGAAAGACAAATATCTGGTGATTATGCGTAAGGAGGCGGCGGTCCATCTCCAGGAGAGCCGGTTTGATATTTTGGAGGATGTGAAGACGGTCAACATCGGTAATGAGATGGCGGTTACGATCAGTATCGGCATGGGATTGAACGGTTTGTCCTACGCGCAGAATTACGAGTTTGCGCGAAACGCGATCGATATTGCCTTGGGGCGCGGCGGCGACCAGGCGGTGGTGAAAGTTCCGGAAAATGTGATTTATTATGGCGGAAAGAGCCAGCAGATGGAGAAGAGCACCCGCGTCAAGGCAAGGGTAAAGGCGCATGCCCTGCGCGAAATTATCTCTGTCAAGGATGAAGTTTATGTTATGGGGCATCGCATAGGTGATGTGGACAGCTTTGGCGCGTCTGTGGGTATTTACAGAATTGCGGAAGCGCTTGATAAGAAGGCCCATATTGTCTTAACCGATGTGACAGCCTCCATGCAGCCCATGGTAGAGATGTTCAGGGACAATGAGGACTATGAGGAAGATATGATTATCAATAACCAACAGGCGCTTGAAATGGTGGGAAACAATGCGGTGCTTGTGGTGGTGGATGTCAATAAACCCAGTATTACGGAGTGCCCGGAGCTGTTGAAGCGCTGTAAGTCAATTGTGGTGTTGGATCATCACAGACAGGGAACGGAGATTATTGAGAATGCGACCCTGTCTTATATAGAGGCATATGCTTCTTCCGCCTGTGAGATGGTGTCGGAAATTTTGCAGTATATCGGCGATAATCTGCGGCTGCGTCCTGAAGAGGCGGCCTGTATGTATTCCGGCATTATGATCGACACAAACAATTTTATGACCAAAACCGGTGTCAGAACCTTTGAGGCGGCCGCTTTTCTGCGCAGGAATGGCGCGGATGTAACCCGCGTCAGGAAACTGTTTCGGGATGACGCTGCTGAATACAAGGCGAAGGCGGATGCAGTCAGTCAGGCGGAGATATACAGGCAGTATTACGCCATATCCATATGTACGGCTGAGGATGTGGCAAGTCCTACCATTGTCGGCGCGCAGGCGGCTAACGAGCTTTTAAATATCAAGGGAATCAAAGCCAGTTTTATTCTTACCAGATACAATGGCATTATCTATATCAGCGCCCGTTCCATTGACGAGGTGAATGTGCAGGTTATTATGGAGAGAATGGGCGGCGGCGGCCACTTGAATATGGCCGGGGCGCAGATTGAAAATGGTACGATGGAAGAGGGAATTGAGAGCATTAAGAGAACGTTAGATACAATGATAGAAGAAGGAGAATTAGACTAATATGCAGATTATATTACTGGAAGATGTGAAGAATTTAGGGAAAAAGGGAGATATCGTGGATGTCAGCGACGGTTATGCGAGAAATTTTGTGCTGCCGAAAAAGCTTGGCGTGGAAGCGTCTCCAAAGAATAGGAACGATCTGAAACTTCAGAAGGCCAATGCGGAAAAAATTGCCAAAGAACAGCTTGAAGCGGCGAAGGAACTGGCGGGCGTTCTTGAGACGAAGGAAGTCAGGCTTACCATGAAGTCCGGCGAGGGAGGAAAGGCATTTGGCTCCGTGTCCTCAAAGGAAATTGCGCAGGCGGCAAAGGCACAGTGCGGATTGGAACTGGATAAGAAAAAGATACAGCTTTCCGAACCGATCAAGGCGCTCGGTGTCTATGAGGTGGGGGTCAAGCTGCACCCGAAGGTGACGGGAAAGTTGAAAGTGAAAGTAACCGAAGAATAATGTCCGAATGGGAGGTATATCTTTGCCGGAGGAAGCATTATTAAAAAGAATATTGCCCCACAGCATGGAGGCGGAGCAGTCTGTTATCGGCTCTATGATTATGGACAGGGATGCGATTGTCGCAGCTTCGGAGATTGTGCAGGGAGAGGATTTTTACAATAAACAGTACGGCGTTTTGTTTGACGCGATGGTGGAACTCAACGATGAGGGAAAACCGGTAGATTTGGTGACGCTGCAGGACAGGCTGCGGGAGAAGGATGTGCCATCAGAAGTCAGCAGCCCGGAGTTTATCAGAGACTTGATTACCGCGGTGCCAACTTCTGCCAATGTGAAATACTATGCGGGCATTGTTGCGGATAAGGCGGTGCTCAGAAGGCTGATCCGCATAAACGAGGAGATTGCCAACCAGTGTTATGTTGGCAAGGAGAGTCTGGAAACGATACTGGAAGATACGGAGAAGCGAGTTTTTGATCTGGTGCAGAGGCGCGGCGGAGGCGAGTTTGTTCCCATCAGACAGATTGTGATGAATGTGATGGACAACATTGAGAAAGCTTCTCATAACAAGGGAAACGTCACCGGCGTGGCGACGGGCTTTCTGGATCTGGATTACAAAACTTCCGGTATGCAGCCCTCAGACCTGATTTTGGTAGCGGCAAGACCTTCCATGGGGAAAACGGCCTTTGTCCTGAATATAGCCGAGTATGTGGCCTTTAAACAGCATAAAACGGTTGCGATTTTCAGTCTGGAAATGTCGAAAGAGCAGTTGGTGAACCGTCTGTTCTCCATGGAGGCCAAGGTGGATTCTCAACATATCAGAACAGGAAATCTTTCGGATGCCGAGTGGGAGAAGCTGATTGAGAGCGCAGGGGAGATTGGAAAATCCAACCTCATTATAGATGACACGCCGGGTATCACGATTTCGGAGCTGCGCTCAAAATGCCGGAAATATAAATTGGAACACAATCTGGAGATGGTCATTATCGACTATCTGCAGTTGATGTCGGGAAGCGGAAGATCCACGGATTCCAGACAACAGGAGATATCGGATATCTCCCGTTCCCTGAAAGCGCTTGCCAGAGAGCTGCGGGTGCCTGTGTTGGCTCTTTCCCAGCTGTCCCGTGCGGTGGAGCAGCGGCCGGACCACAGACCGATGCTTTCCGATCTGCGTGAATCCGGCGCTATCGAGCAGGATGCCGACGTGGTTATGTTCATATACCGCGACGACTATTACAATAAGGATACGGAGAGAAAAGGAATCGCAGAAATCATCATAGCGAAGCAGAGAAATGGCCCGATTGGCACGGTAGAGCTAGTTTGGCTGCCGGATTACACGAAGTTTGCAAACCTGGCGAAATAGACACGATTACAAAAGAGACAACCTTGAGGGGGTGTCTCTTTTTGCTATAAGCAGAGGGAGGAGTTTACATGAACGATACGGTTTATTATATTTCGGAGGCTTCAAAAAAAGTAGAGGTGGAACCCCATGTCCTTCGATATTGGGAGGATGAGTTGAAGCTTCCGATCGAACGCAACGAGATGGGACATCGATGCTACAAAGAGAAAGATATTGAGACGCTTCGCAGAATCAAAATACTAAAGGAGCAGGGATTGCAGTTGAAAGCCATACGGGCGGTTTTGCAGGGGGAAGTCGGGAATATTTTCGGAAACGGGAATGCGCGGGAAGAGAAACCGGAGAAGGAACCCAAAGTAGCGGTACAGGCGCCGGAGGAGAGAATAGAAGAAAAGGTGGAGGATTTGATTATGAAGAAAGCAAAGAAGTATATGGTTACCATGTCAAAAGGAAAGGAGACGGTTTTAGAAGTGCCTGAGGAGGAACAGGAACTTAAGGAGTACGAAGAACCTCTGGATGATGAGCGGGAAAAAAAGGCAAAACGTCTGCAATATTTATTACAACACATGGTGACCGATGCAGTCAAAAACGCCAACAAGGAAATGTGTACGGAGATCAAGGAAAGCATATTAAAGGAGTTGGATTATCAGTTCAGACAGCAGGAGGAACGGGATGAGGAACGCCGCAGGCTTGACGAGGAACACTATCGCAAAATTGACGAGATGATCAGCCAGAGAAGACGGCCCGGAGAAAAATTTGTCAGAGGAAAAAAGAAAGAGCCGCTTTCCCCAAAGTAAGGCTGCTTTGGGGAAAGGGCGTTTCCGTTCATTTGACGAAATGCAATTAACCCTGGGAGATAGAGCCTGTCGGGCAAGCGCCTGCGCAGGAACCGCAGTCGATGCACTTAGCGGGATCGATCTCAAACTTGCCGTCACCCATGCTGATTGCGCCAACCGGGCACTGAGCCTCGCAAGCGCCACAAGATACACAAGCGTCACTGATTACATATGCCATGATAATATCCTCCTTATGTTATAAAAATAATTGTTAGCAATAGCAATTTGCCACGCTCTTATTTTAATATAAAAGAGACCAATATACAAGTAGAAAAATATAGCTATGTCTTGATTTTCCTCTTGTCGTTGAGTAAAATATAAGATATATGGACATCGGATGACATGAGATGTTTTTGGTGACAAAAGATAGACTGCAGAGGAAAATTTTTGTTATGGGAAAGAATAGAAAAGTTTTAATTTTAAAGAAGATGAGAAACAACATTATTGTGTTGAGCGCCTTTATTCTGATTGTGGTGCTCTGCACTTCTATTTTGCGTAATACTTTGTGGGACAATACGAATCAGATGGGGCTGACTCTCGTAGAAAACTATACTTCGTCGGAGGAGAGCAATTTCCGCACCTGTGATGCAGTTTTAAGAATTTGTGTGAATTATGTTGAGGAGAGGGAAAAGGAAGGGATATCAATCGAGGAACTCAGAAAGGGATTGTACCCTTTTATACGAGGTCTGACGGAAATGTACGGCAGTGAAAACATACGTGTTTACGGGAAGACCTTCAATGCCACGGAGATTTTGTCGGATGATCCCGCTGCGGAAACAATGAAAGCCTATGATTTTACAAATACGGTTTACTATCAGGGGGCGTTGGCAGCGGCAGGAGAGACTTATATTTCCCCGGTTTACACGGATGCCACGACAGGCTTGCCGGTTGTCACTATGTGCAGGGTTGTACCTGAGACAGGAAGCTTTCTTGCCATTGATATCAAGCCGGGATGTTTTGAACTGTACAATGAAGATTTGGAGCTTCCGACGGATGCGTCCTATTATCTGGTGGACAGCGGAGGCACCCTGCTTTACTATAAATCCTGTTGGGATTACAAACGTGAGGATTTTCAGGCGTTGGTAGATAACTACAGGGAAGATGCGGTGTGCAATAAGAAAAACCATGTCTTGGAGAATATTACGCCCATGGACAATATTGTCCGCAACGTTTACTTCCATCACATGGGCAATGGCTGGACGGGGATTCTGACGATATCCAAGGATGAAATCTTGTCGGGTACCGATACCTTTCAAACCATCAGCATTGTTTTGGTGCTGCTAGGCATTGCCGTATTTTTGTTTCAGGCAGTCAGGGAATATGGAAATGCGAAGAACAATCAGGCATTGATGGAGCAGACGCAGATATACCGAAACGCTATGGACAGTACGGCGCGCGCCTGTAAGATCATTTTATATATTCATGTGAAAGACAGGACAGTAGAAAGGGTTTATCCAAGAAGTGAAGGAAAGATTCAGAGAAGGCCTTACAGGGAAGCCATGGATGAGATCCTGGGCTGCGGGGGTGTGGCGGAAGAATACATAGATCAGCTAAAAGAGCTTTTAAGTTTGTCTAATATTGTGCATCGTCTTGCAGGGAAGGAGCATATCGAGCAGCAGTTTAAGATGAAAAAGGCGAATGACGACGGCTATGAGTGGTGTTCTATTGTTGTCACTGCATCGGAGGAGGAAAAGGGCGATCCGACGGCGATTACTCTGGCGATTCGAAACATTGATGATGTGATCAGCCGCGAGGAGAAGCAGAAGCAGATGCTTAAGCAGGCCGTGGAACGCGCTGAGGCCGCGAACCATGCTAAGAGCGAATTCCTTTCCAGGATGAGTCATGATATCCGCACGCCGATGAATGCCATTCTTGGTATGACATCCATTGCTGCCATGCACATTGATGAAAAAGAGCGGGTGTTGGATGCGCTTGGAAAGATTACGGTTTCCGGGAAACATCTTCTCGGCCTGATCAATGAAGTGTTGGATATGAGCCGGATTGAGAGCGGTAAGGTCAGCCTGACAGAGAGCGCATTTAACCTGTCTGACACCATTGAGAGTCTGATGACGGTGTTCCGGACGCAGATGGACACCAAGGGGCTGATGCTGAACGCGGGAATTGCCAAACTGGAGCATGAAAATGTGATCGGCGATGAACAGCATCTGCAGCAAATTTTTATGAATATCATGGGAAATGCAGTCAAGTTTACGCCGGAGGGTGGCAAGATCAGTATTTTTATTGAGGAGAAACCCTCTTCGATCGGGAATTGCGGTTATTATGAATTTACCTTTGAGGATACCGGCATCGGTATGGAGAAGGAATATATTGATAAGATTTTTGAACCTTTTTCCCGTGCGTCCGATTCGCGTACAAGTAAAATTGAAGGAACAGGTCTTGGCATGTCCATCGCGGTCAATATTGCCCGTATGATGCACGGTGATATCAAGGTCGAGAGTGAGATTGGAAAGGGTTCCAAATTCATTGTCACCGTATATTTAAAACTGGATGATACCACGGATAGCAGTTTGGAAGTATGTAAAGGCATGTCGGTGCTTGTGGTGGACGACGAGGAGATCTCCTGCGAGAGCTCCTGTGAGATGTTAAAGAGCCTGGGCATGGATGCGGAGTATGTACTGAGCGGAGAGGCAGCTGTGAACCGCATTGTGAACGCGGATGAAAATGGTGGAAAGATCTCTGTGGTGATTCTCGATTGGAAAATGCCGGATAAGGATGGACTTGAAACGGCGAAAGAGATTCGTGAGGCAGTTGGCGATGACATTTCCATTATTATTTTGTCTGCTTATGACTGGGCAGATATCGAATCAGAGGCAGTGGATGTCGGCGTGAATGCGTTTATTGGGAAGCCGTTGTTTAAATCTCGTTTGATTCAGGTACTCAAAGAAGTGTTAGGGCATGAACAGCAGCATGAAGAAAGAGAAACGTCGGTGCTTGAAACTTTCAAGCAGCAGGATTTTTCCGGGAAACGGGTTTTGCTTGTAGAGGATAACGAGATTAATATCGAAGTGGCCAAGGAGCTGTTGGGTATCGTGGGCATTCAGGTGGAGATGGCAATGAATGGAAAACTGGCTGTCGAGACTGTTCAGGATAAAGAACCGGGCTATTATGATTTAATATTTATGGATATCCAAATGCCAATCATGAATGGCTACGAAGCTGCCAAAACGATTCGATCACTGGGCAGGAAGGATCTGGAGGAGATTCCCATTGTGGCGATGACCGCAGATGCTTTTGCAGATGATATCAGAAGGGCGGAAGAGGCCGGTATGAACGACCATGTTTCTAAACCGGTGGATATCGAGAAGTTGGAAGAGGCTTTGAAGCGGTGGATTCCTTCATAAAATAGAGAGATTCAAAAAGGACGGGGCCAATTGGCATGCCGTCCTTTTTTCGTGGTTGAAATTGCTATTCGTGTATGCCAAGCTCCTCCCGGCGCTTGCGCAGGCCATTCAGAATGACCTTCTTTTTCTCGATCAGCTTATCTTTGTCCATAGCGGGAACGCCGGCCAGTTTATATTCCATACCGAGCTTTTCGTACTTGGACTCGCCCATCGTGTGGTAGGGAAGGGCATCAAGGGCTTTCAGGTTGGAGAGGCCGCCGATGAAATAGCCAAGTTGATACAGATATTGGTCATCATCTGTTACGCCTGGCACAATGACATGGCGAATCCATACATCCACATGCTTCTCATCCAAATACTCTGCAAAGGCCAGGATGCCTTCATTGGGTTGGGAAGTCAGCTCCTTGTGCTTTTCGGGATCAATATGTTTGATATCCAACATGACGAGGTTGGTCAGCGTCATCAGCTTATCTAATTTAGCGAGCCATTCCGGATTGGCATTTTTCTTGTAGGCGATTCCGGAGGAATCAATACAGGTGTGCACGTTTTCGGCTTTGGCAAGTGTAAACAGATCAATCAGGAAATCCACCTGCATCAGCGGTTCACCGCCGGTGACGGTAATGCCGCCTCCGTGATAAAAGGCTTCGTTTCTTTTATACTGTTCAAAAATGTATTCCGGCTCCATCAGCGTGCCGCCATTCATATCCCAGGTGTCAGGATTGTGACAGTAGGCACAGCGCATGGGGCAGCCCTGCACGAAGACCACAAAACGGGTTCCGGGACCGTCTACGGTGCCGAAACTTTCTAAGGAATGGATTCGTCCCTGCATTTGTATAACCTTCTTTCTCTTTATTCTTTTATTCTGTCCAGTATTTCGATTGATAATAGTATACCATAAAGAGCCCCGTATTACTACGGGGCTCTTACAAAATTTACTTTTTGAGTTTAGATGCTCTCGTGGAAAGTACGGGAGATAACGTCTGCCTGCTGTTCCGGTGTCAGTTTGATGAAGTTTACTGCGTAACCGGAAACGCGGATGGTCAACTGAGGATAGTTCTCGGGATGCTTCTGTGCATCCAGTAAGGTATCTCTGTTGAGCACGTTTACGTTAAGGTGATGGCCGCCTTTTGTTGCGTATCCATCTAATAAATTTACAAGGTTATCTACCTGAGCTGTTGCTGCTGCCATTGTATTATCCTCCTATATTTTATTTATAATCTTCCAAACCATCCAATCCGTCGTGGAGGGTAGGAACGCTGCAGGCCAACGGGGTACGGGAGCAATCCGTGCACCCCATTGTCTGCACATTTTTTGAGTTGTCGGCATTGTCATCGACATCTACGTTCACATGTCCGACGCCCTGCGCCATCCCGGAATCCATCATCTTGATAAAATCGTCTATCATTTGCTTGTCATCCATAAAACAATGCCTCCTATATTTTATGCCGAGCCTGCGTAGCAGTGCTCGAGAAGTTAATTGCGAAGCAATTTACTTCAGGTCAAGTTCGATATCGCCTGCAAATACCTGATCCTCTTTACCGAGAGCGCCCGGGATGATGGTGAAGGTATTGGAAATACCATCCTGTGCATCGTTGAACGGAAGCTTGGATACGGAAGACAGGGAAGCGACTGCACCGTGGGTATCGCGGCCGTGCATCGGGTTAGCGCCGGGTGCAAAAGGCTGGCCTTTCTTACGTCCGTCAGGTGTGTTACCGGTAGCCTTACCGTAGGTTACGTTGGAAGTAATGGTAAGGATAGAGGTTGTAGGAACACCGTTTCTGTAGGTGTGATGTCTTCTGATCGCGGTCATGAACTTATGAACGATCTCCTGAGCGATCTCATCTACGCGGTCGTCGTCGTTACCATATTTCGGGAACTCGCCGGTGGTCTTAAAGTCAACAATGATGCCGTCCTCGTCTCTGATGGGCTCAACCTTCGCATACTTGATAGCGGAGAGGGAGTCAGCCACGATGGAAAGGCCTGCAACACCTGTTGCAAAGTAACGCTTAACGTCTCTGTCATGGAGAGCCATCTCTGCTCTCTCATAGCAGTATTTGTCGTGCATGTAGTGGATGATGTTCAGTGTATTTACATACACGTCTGCCTGCCACTCAAGCATGTCGATGAACTTATCCATAACATCGTCGTAATCCAGAACATCACCGGTAACAGGACGATACTTAGGACCAACCTGTTTCTTGGTAACTTCGTCGATACCGCCGTTTAATGCGTACAGCAGACATTTAGCCACGTTTGCACGTGCGCCGAAGAACTGCATTTCCTTACCGATAACCATGGAGGATACGCAGCAAGCGATACCGTAGTCATCGCCGTGTGTCACTCTCATCAGGTCGTCGTTCTCGTACTGGATCGAAGAGGTCTGGATGGACATCTTCGCACAGTATTTCTTCCAGCTCTCAGGAAGTCTTGTGGACCAGAGAACTGTCAGGTTGGGCTCCGGAGAAGGACCTAAGTTGGTCAGGGTGTGCAGATAACGGAAGCTCATCTTCGTTACCATGTGACGGCCATCAACGCCGACACCGCCGAGGGACTCGGTTACCCATACCGGATCGCCTGCGAAAATCTGGTTATACTCAGGTGTACGAGCAAACTTCACACATCTTAACTTCATGATGAAGTGGTCAACGAATTCCTGAATCTGCTGCTCTGTGAATGTGCCGTTTGCAAGGTCTCTCTCAGCGTATACATCAAGGAAAGTAGATGTACGTCCAAGGGACATTGCCGCACCGTTCTGCTCTTTTACGGAGCAAAGATATCCGAAATAAGTAGCCTGAATTGCTTCCTGTACGTTGGAAGCGGGCTTGGAGATATCGCAGCCGTAAGAAGCAGCCATCTCCTTCATCATTTTAAGAGCAACCATTTGCTCAGAGATCTCCTCGCGGAGACGAATTACGTCATCGGTCATAACGCGGCCGGTGGAATCCTTCTGTGCCTGCTTATCCTCGATCAGTCTGTCAATACCGTACAGAGCAACACGTCTGTAGTCGCCGATGATACGGCCGCGGCCATATGCATCCGGAAGACCGGTGATGATGTGGGAGGAACGGCACGCTCTCATTTCCTGATTGTAAGCGTCAAAGCAGCCTGCGTTGTGAGTCTTTCTGTGTGTGGAGAAGAACTCACTGATTTCGGGATCAACCTCGTAGCCATTGTCAGAGCAAGCCTTCTCAGCCATTCTGATACCGCCGTAAGGCTGTAAGGAACGCTTAAAGGGCTTATCTGTCTGGAAACCTACGATGGTTTCTTTGTTCTTGTCCAGATAGCCGGGGCCGTGGGATGTGATCGTAGATACAACCTTGGTATCCATATCCAGTACGCCGCCTGCCTCGCGCTCCTGCTTCTGCAGATCAAGAACCTGTGCCCAAAGGTCTTTTGTGTTCTGTGTAGGCTCTGCCAAGAAAGACTCATCACCGTCGTAAGGGTGATAGTTTCTTTGGATAAAGTCGCGGACGTTAACTTCTTTGTCCCATTTACCGCCTACAAAATCTTTCCATTCTGGTCTCATTTTTTGTACCAACCTCCTATTTTAAAATTTTTAAAAAGTAACGTTTAAACAACCGCCTTCAATGTTTTGCATAACCGCTGTACGCCACGCTGAATCGGTAAGAATATTATATGCCATCTGGCGAATCACAGTCAAGACGACCTTTGTTCTTTTTCTCATACAAATGCAAAAAAATGAATGGAAAATTTGTGAAAAGTGCAATAAAGCGAAAGAGTCCGGATGAGAAGCCCTGTTGACGGATTTGCTGCTTTCCACTATAATTCAATTTGGCACAGAAAGCGGGATGTATTTTTTCAAGTATACTTGGAATTCTATCCTTAATGAAAGATATGATGAATGGAGGGAACTGATCATTATGGCAGATATTACAAAGGACACCACAATAGGCGAGGCGCTCAGAGCGAATCCGGATATTGCGCCGGTTCTCATGGAGATCGGGATGCACTGTCTCGGCTGCCCTTCCGCCCAGGGAGAGACATTGGAGGAGGCCGCAATGGTGCACGGCATCGAAGTGGACGACCTGATGAGCAGAATTGCGGCAGTGTAAGCATTGCGGTAATTGCACAGGACATAAAATAAACCCCTGCGCTGTCTCCCAAACGGAGCGCGCGGGGGTTTTTGGTGAAGGGATAAGGCATTTAAATTTCTGACAGCACTTCGAGTGCATTGTCCTTGATGAGCGGGTCGCAGTGCTCCTCCAGATAGGCTTTGGTGGCCGACACGGACTTCTCCGCTTTTGCGTATTCGGAAATCAGGCTGCAGAGGCGGTTATAACCTTCGGCTTTTTCTGTTTCCGGATCCAACAGTAAAAGGTATGCGCCGGTGTTCTCGTCTTTGTAGAGCGTGTCGCTTCCCTGACGAAAACGGCCGGTAACCCGTGCAAGTCTGGACACTTCGCGCAGAGAACGGAAGGAGTAAAGGCGGCTTACCACTTTTTCTTTGTCAGCGGCAGGGCGGACACTTTCCCGGGAGGAAGGATGCGCGGGGCTTTCTGCTTCTTCCGCGTTGTTCATTCTTCGCAGGAGATTCAGCACCTCGTCTGCGCTGTCGGCAAACGCTTCCATTAACGCTTCGTTGTCTTCGCTGTCCGCCGGGTCAAAGTCGTCATCGTGGACGGAGGGCGCGAATTTGGCGAAACGGGTGTCAAGCTCCTCGGGGTCTTCCACCTTTGTGACAATCAATACAAGGCATTCAGCATTCAGAGGGATGGCCTCGATCATGAGGGGGATATCCTCCGCCTCAAAGCCGCATTCATAAGCGGCCTGCTGCATCAATTCGCGGAAAAGACTTTTTGCCTTCTCTGTGCCATAGGCAAGCTCGCTGATTTTCAGTTCTCTGTTCCTCAGGTCTTCTCTGGTAAGAGTGCAGCGAATCTGCTGCTCGTTTACTTTTTCTATTTTCATGCTTTCGGTCGCGTCCTTTTCTTTAATATTTTTGATGTGTTTCCTTTGTGGCAAATATACTCCTGCCGTCGCTTTTAGTCAATAGCGCGCGGAAAGTGTTTAAAAAATTTTAATAATTTTAGAAAATGCTTGCATTTTATGTCAGATTATGGGTATAATGCACCTACGAGGTGTCTTCTGATAGTCCGCAGGGAAAGGAGGCATGCGAAATTTATAAATAACATCTATGTCTTCGCAGCATCATGAAGCGGGGACAGTCTTATGGGCAGCGTGCCTGTCTAAGAACATATCTTACTCTCTTCTAAACACGAAGCAGTTTTTATCTTTCGGGTACACACAAATTATAATTCACAAGGAACGAGTAGGTTATACAGTTATTTTTCAAATTTATCTGCATGTCAGAAGTATCTTCAAAACTATTTCCGCCTCATATATCATATGCCGTTAGTATATCACGGTTGAGTTATTTTATTGTTTTTTATCGCTCTTTTTGGAGGATGCGGCATAAGAGGCAGTCATAAACAGTGCAGGGAGGCTCCCGTAAAATGCGCCGGCAGTCGGAAAGCCAAAAAAAACTAATGACTGAAAGGGAATAGTTTGCTATAATCGTAGTAAATGCGGCAGGCAGGAAAGGGAAAACTTCCCTGCCTGGTCGGCGTTTACTACAGACGGTCAAAAGGAGTTGGACAAATGAAAAAAATGATTCCGGTGATCGTCGCGATCGTCCTTATTATATTGATTGCGGCGGCAGGATTTGGGGCGAAACTGTTGGAGCGGTATTCCTACTCAAAAGAGCGGGCGGATTTAACGGAATATTTCGGGATTCAGGGGGAAAACGACGTTCCCATCATTTTACAGGACGAATTGATCGAAGAACATGCGAAAATATTTGATGACAGGTGTTATTTTGATATCGCTACGGTGCACAAATATTTCAATGATAGATTTTATGAGGATAAGGCGCAGGAAATACTGGTCTACGCTATGCCGAAAGGGTTTTTGACGACCCGGATTGGCTATGCGGAGCTGTCGGATTATGGCGCGGACTTTGAGGAGGCCGGGATGGCGTGGGATTATGTGATCTCCCGCTATGAGGACGGCGTGCTCTATATCGCGGCGGATTTTGTAAAGGGATATTCCAACTTTACCTACGAGCTTTTTTCAGAGCCGAACCGTATGCAGGTTTACACGGAGTGGGGGGAACGGTCAACAGCGGATATCACGAAGGATACGCAAGTGCGCTATCAGGGCGGCATCAAGAGTGATATCCTGACGGATGTTTCCGAGGGAGACACGGTTGTTATACTGGAGGAAATGGAAAACTGGACGAAGGTGAAGACGCGGGATTCCTTCATTGGCTATGTGGAGAACAAGCGGTTGGGAGAGCAGTCTACAGAGACGACGGAACCGCCGGGAGATTATAAGGAGCCGGTCTACGAGTCCAATACCCGCGACCACAAGATCAATCTGGGTTGGCACGTGATTGGCGGCGAGGGGGGAAACGATACGCTAGAGAGCGCCGTTGCGCAGACGAAGGGACTGAATGTGATCTCGCCTACCTGGTTTAGACTCACTGGCAACGAGGGAGAGTTTACCAGCTTTGCCTCGGCTGACTATGTGGGCAGGGCGCATAATATGGGGCTTGAGGTTTGGGCGCTTGTGAGCAACGTGGAGGCCGAGAGCGCGGATGTGGATATGTATGAACTGCTTTCCCGCACATCGAGCAGATGGAACCTGATCCGCAACCTGATCGCTGCCGCACAGGAGTATGGTCTGGACGGCATCAATATTGATTTTGAAAATATCAGTCTGGATGCAGGGGAACCTTTTATCCAGTTTATCAGGGAACTTTCCGTTCCCTGCAGAGAGTATGGCATTGTACTGTCGGTGGACAACTATGTGCCTATGGGCCACACAGATCATTACGACCGGGCCGAGCAGGGCGTGGTGGCGGACTATGTGATTATCATGGGATATGACGAGCATTATGCCGGCAGCGACGAGGCGGGTTCCGTTGCCTCCATCAATTTTGTAGAAAGCGGTATCGAAAATACGGTGGCGGAGGTGCCGGCGGAAAAGGTGATCAACGGGGTCCCGTTCTATACCAGAATCTGGAAATCCGGCCCGGAGGGGCTTAGCAGCGAAGCGGTAAGTATGGGCATGGCACAGGATTTTGTCGAAAATCACAATATTGCAATCCGATGGGATGAGACCACCTGCCAGAACTACGGAGAATTGCAGGAGGGCGACACCTTTTACCAGGTATGGCTTGAGGATGCGGATTCCATTCGGGTGAAGCTTAACGTTATGCAGAATTATGATATTGCAGGTGTGGCGGCATGGCGGTTGGGTCATGAGTCGGCAAACGTCTGGGATGTGATAGAGGAATATATGAACCAACCGTAATGTTTCGCTTTCTTTCTTCATATATATGCACAAAGAAGGATGAATGGAGAAAGAAAAACGAAAAATTATGATAAGATTGTCAGAAATTTGCTAGCGCTGTTAATATGTATTGCGGTGGGATTTGTTTTGCGTGGTGGCGCGCGCTTCGTATCGTCGAGCCGGATTGAGACAGAAGGTGCGGCTAAGGAAAAGCCCTGTGTGATCATTGATGCCGGTCATGGAGGCGCAGATCCCGGCAAGGTGGGCGTGGATGGCAGCCTTGAGAAGGATATTAACTTAAAAATTGCGAAAAAGCTCGCCGGTTTTCTGACGGCGGCGGATGTGGACGTGATTCTCACGAGAGAGACAGATGCCGGGCTGTACGACGAGAATGTCTCCAATAAAAAAGTGCAGGATATGAAGAACAGGGTTGCGCTGATTGAGGAAAAAAAGCCGGCGCTGACCGTAAGCATTCATCAGAACAGCTATCACGAAGAGTATGTCCATGGAGCGCAGGTGTTTTATTACGAGGGAAGTCAGGAGAGCAAGGCGGTGGCGGAACGGATGCAGCAGGTGCTCGCGCAGGAGATTGATCCGGACAATGCCAGGCAGGCCAAGGCGAATGACAGCTATTATCTCCTGAAGAAGACTTCATCACCTATTGTGATTGTGGAGTGCGGTTTCCTTTCCAACTATGAGGAGGCGCAGAAGCTGTCTTCCGAGCTTTATCAGGAAAAGACAGCGTGGGCGATTCATCTGGCTGTTATGAATTATCTCAACAAAGAAGGATAAACGAGTGAACACAAGAGTGGTTCGGATAGACGAACAACATATAGACGATACTTTGATCGAAGAGGCCGGCAGAATCATTAGAGAGGGAGGTTTGGTGGCTTTCCCCACTGAGACGGTTTACGGATTGGGCGGAGACGCGTTGAATCCCGCCTCCTCAAAAAAGATTTATGAGGCCAAGGGCAGACCCTCCGACAACCCGCTGATAGTGCATATTGCGCGAATGGAGGATCTGCCTGCTCTGGTGCGGACTGTGCCGGAGACGGCAAAAAAACTGGCACAAGCTTTTTGGCCGGGGCCTCTTACCATGATTATGAATAAGTCGGAGGCAGTTCCGAGGGAAACTACGGGCGGCCTTGATACGGTGGCGGTCCGTATGCCCTCTCATCCAACAGCGATGGCCTTTATTGAGGCGGCGGGCGGTTATGTGGCGGCGCCCAGCGCCAACCGTTCCGGCAGGCCAAGCCCCACGGCAGCAGGCTATGTGGTGGAAGACCTGGACGGCAGAATCGACATGATATTGGACGGCGGTGATGTGGAGCTGGGACTGGAATCTACGATTGTGGATCTGACGGTGGAACCGCCGATGATTTTGAGACCGGGATTTGTCACCAGGGAAGCGCTTGCGGAGACATTGGGACAGGTGGAGCAGGATGCGACGCTCTTTACGAGGGACAGTGGACAAGCGCCCAAGGCACCGGGCATGAAGTACAGGCACTACGCACCGAAGGGAGAACTTACCATTGTCAGGGGCTCTGCTGCTGCAGTGACGAATTACATCAATGCAAGGCTTGAGGAGGAGCGGAAAAACAATAAAAGAACAGGTGTTATAGCTACGGACGAGACGATTGCAGAATACAGCGCCGACGTGCCGCGAAGCGTTGGAAAGAGAAAAGACGTAAATACGGTGGCGAGGGGATTATACCGGATTCTGCGGGAGTTTGATGACGAGGGTGTTGACCTGATTTATTCGGAGAGCTTTGACGGGAACGGTGTTTCCCAGGCTGTTATGAACCGGCTGTTAAAGGCGGCCGGACACAGAATGATAAATGTGTGAGAAGGAATAACTATATTTTATGAAGGAGGAAAACAATATGATAGCAATTGGAAGTGACCACGGCGGATATGATTTGAAGGAGAAGGTTATCGCACATTTGGAGGAGCGGGGGCTTGCGTGTAAAGATTTTGGCTGTCCGGACAAGAATTCCTGCGATTATCCGATTTTCGGCGCGGCAGTGGCAAAGGCGGTGGCATCGGGAGAGTGTGACAGAGGCATCGTGATCTGTACAACGGGTATCGGCATTTCCATCACAGCGAACAAGGTGAAGGGGATTCGCTGCGCGCTCTGCGGTGATCCGGTATCTGCAAGGCTTACGAGAGAGCACAACGATGCGAATGTGCTGGCCATGGGCGCGGCGATTATTGGAGAGAGGGTAGCGCTGAATATTGTGGATATTTTTATGGACACGCCATTTTCCGGTGAAGAGAAGCACCAGCGGAGAATCAATGAGATCGAAGGCTGTTAACTGCCGCAGCAGATTATGCCCGGGGCTTTGACCTGTGGCAGAAAGGCATGGCTTTACTATGAATATGGGACGAAGGCTGGCTGTATGTCTGGCGCTGATCCTGCTTTGCGGCTTGATGCCGTTTTCCGTGCAGGCTACGGAGGAAACCAGGCAGCAGATCAGAGATGCGGAACAGCAGAGGGAAGAGACAGAGAGCAGATTAGATGAAACTGAGGAAAATCTGAAAAATTTAAATGAACAGCATGATTCTTTGCAGGGCACGCTCTCCACACTGAATACGGAACTGACGCAGGTGAGCAATAACCTGAGCGAGTTGGAAGTGCAGATTGCGGATAAGGAAGAGGAGATTGAAGCGTTGGAGGCGGATATCGCGCAGGTGGAGGAAGAGCTTGCAGAGGCCATTGCCCTGAAGGAAGAGCAGTATGCAACGATGAAAAGACAGATACAGTTCACCTATGAGCGCAGCAGCAATCTGTACCTGGAACTGTTTTTTTCATCGGGGAGTCTGTCGGACTTTTTGAATAAAAACGAATATGTAGAGCAGCTTTCCGCCTATCAGAAAAAAGTGTTGGACGAGTATAAGGCTGCGCAGGCAGCTATGGAGCAAAAACAGGAAGAGTTGGAGCTTGCCAAAGCGGAGCAGGAGCAAAACAGAGAAGAACTGGCTGACTACAAGGTGCAGGTTGTGGCAGAGCAGGGACGTGTGTCAGGACTTGTCAGTCAGACATCCAACTCTCTGAATGCGACCGCAAGTCAAATATCTGATGCAGAGGCGGCGGCATTGGCCTATGAGCAGCAGTTGAAAGAGCAGGAGGAAAACCTTTCTGCCCTCAGGGCAAAGCTTGCGGAGGAAATCCGTATGGCGGAACTGGCTGCCCAGTCGAGCTGGCGGGATATCTCGGAAGTGAGTTTTGCGGAAGGAGACAGGTATCTGTTGGCGAATCTGATTTACTGCGAGGCGGGGGGCGAGCCCTATGTAGGGCAGGTGGCCGTCGGCTCGGTGGTCATCAACCGGGTATTGAGTTCGGTGTATCCTGATACAGTAACGGGTGTTATATATCAGTCCGGGCAGTTTTCTCCCGTAGCTAGCGGGAGGTTGGCGCTTGCTCTTGCGGAAGGCCGCGCAACCGCTTCCTGTTATCAGGCGGCGGATGAAGTCATGGGCGGCACTACCACCGTGAGCAACTGTGTTTATTTCAGAACGCCTGTGGATGGAATCAATCCCAGATACCGGATCGGTGGACATATCTTCTATTAAGGGGCAAAAAGAAAGCCGCGTGAAGCGGCGGATTAGGTATACTGTTCCAACGGTTTTTGCAGGTCGTCAAATCCGCCGTCATAGATAATCTGCAGCAGATGATTGAGCGTCAGAAGCGATTTTTTCAGCATCGTTTCGCTGAGAAGGCCGGATTCTCTGGCGGTGGCCAATTCGTCGATGTCCACGACTTTTACAAAACCGTCGGGATAAACGATCACATCCGCCAACAAATCGGTGATTATGTAAGTGTCCGTTTCTTCGTGATAGTCGTAGTCAACAATATCGCAGTACCAATACAAAAGAGAGTCGCTTGCGTCGTAAAAGCGGCTCACTTTAATGCCCTCCTGCAGATAATAGCAGGAGCGGCCATGGTGAATATCTTTGCGGGGTTTGAGCGTATTCCATGCAGTCACGATAATCTTGTCGTCGCGGTAAAGGAATTTGTCGTCTTTTAACAGAACGCATTCTTCCGGAATCAGTCGCTTGCGGTAAAGAATCGGATTTGCCATATAGTTATCCCCCGTCTCGGTTTTGAGTTTGTGAAGCGAGTCCCGCAAGTGGGCTTGCTCACTTTGTTATTTAACGTACACCGACGGCGGGGAAAAGTCAATGTGGTTTCTATGAATTTGTCTTAATTATTCTATGAGATTTGTTTCATGTTTTCTCTCTTTTTCATAATTTTACTGGACAAAAGTACCAAAAATGAGTATAATTTTATTGTTAGACTTTGGGGAAGTTCTGCGGATTGGGAAGGCGATACTTTGAAGTACAATAAAACTGTCTATCGAGCCTTAGTTATGATTACACAGTTTGGCGTCAACATGTTGGTTCCCATCTTTCTCTGCTCCTTCGCGGGTATGTATTTGGACAGAAAGCTTGGAACGAACGTATGGATGGTGGCGCTCTTTTTTGTGGGAGCATTGGCGGGATTTACCAATGTGTTCCGGTTTGCGAGAAAGATTTATGAGATACCGGCGCAGACTCGCAGACGCAGCAAGCAGATAAGAGGAAACGATGAAAAGAAAGATTGACCCGACCCTGTTGGAACTTTGGATTGGCATTTTGGCATATGGCATTATTTTTGAGGCTGCGCTCTTGCTCTTTGCGAGAAATCCGGCGTACAGCATAGGACTTTGGATTGGCGTATTTTTGGCCCTGGCGGGAGCTTTTCATATGTGGTGGTCGCTCAACCGGGGATTGGAACTGCCCCAGAAGTCTGCCGTTAAGAGCGTAAGCACACAAAATATCATTCGCTACGTTGTGATAGCGGCGGCTTTGGCCGTGCTTATGTGTACGAATTTTGCGAATCCGATTTTTGCATTTTGCGGATATATGGGCATGAAAGTGTCCGCCTACTTAAATCCGCTCATTCACAGAATTCGGGCAGGTAAAGAGGAACAGAAAGAGGAAATTTCGGACGGCACAGTTTTGTAACGGCATATCTTTTGGCCAGTTACAGTTACTATATTTTACTAATGTGTAGAAGGAGGTGAAAAGATGGGACAGGGAATTATGTTATCCGGAGCTGCGGATATTGATTTCATGATTCACGGCGTCTTTCCCTATCAGCTTTTTGGACAGACAGTGTGGATCACGACCACCCATGTGTGTGTTCTGATTGTCATGTTGGTGATCATAGGCTTCTGCATTGCGGCGAATCGTGTCATCAAACGCGCTTCAGATGTTCCGGGGACTTTCCAGAATATTGTCGAGATGGTAGTGGAGATGCTTGACAAGATGGTTGGCGGCGTTATGGGAAAATTCAGCCCGCAATTCCGCAACTACATAAGCACGATCTTCATATTTATCCTGCTTTCCAATATTTCCGGATTGTTTGGACTGCGGCCGCCGACGGCGGACTACGGCGTGACTTTACCCATGGGTATCATGACATTTACGTTGATCCACTTTAACAAATTCAGATACCAGAAGGTGAAGGGCGTGATTGCGGGATTGTGCGATCCGTGGCCTATTTGGGCACCGATTAATGTGATCGGTGATGTGGCGGTGCCGATTTCGTTGTCGCTTCGTCTGTTTGCAAATGTCTTGTCCGGCACGGTTATGATGGCGTTGGTGTATGCGCTTCTTTCAAAGATTGCGATTATCTGGCCGGCGGCGCTTCATGTGTATTTTGATCTGTTTTCGGGAGCGATCCAGACATATGTGTTCTGTATGCTGACGATGACGTACATCACGGATGCCTGCACGACAGAGTAAGAAATTGTGAATTGTTGAATAAGCAGACTCAAAATGCTGCGCATTTTTCGTTCGCGTTGCTCGTCATAAGCTCAGAAACAAATTTGTTCATGCGAGCATGACAATTTGTTTCTTCTCTTCTGACTCTGCTTATTCGCGTATATAAACAAAAGGAGGATATTAAAAATGGGAGAATTTAACAACAACTTTATTTTAGGATGTTCCGCGATCGGCGCAGGACTTGCGGTTATCGCAGGTATCGGCCCCGGTGTAGGCCAGGGTATTGCTGCCGGTCATGCTGCGGCGGCAGTGGGAAGAAATCCGGGCGCTAAGTCCGACGTTACCTCGACCATGCTGCTTGGACAGGCCGTTGCCGAGACCACAGGTCTGTATGGTCTGTTGATCGCAATGCTGCTGCTCTTCGTTAAGCCGCTCTTACCGTAACTGCGAGGACCGGTGAGGCACATTTTAACGAAAGGAGGGCTAACGCTTGAGTGCGACAGTTGCGGGTTTGGTAATGGCATCTGCGGAGATGGCGCCGAGGCTTTTTGACCTTGATTTACAGCTTATCGCAGATTCCGTACTGATGATTATAGCTGTATTCTCACTCTTTTTGATCGCGTCCCATTTTCTGTTTAATCCCGTGCGGGAAATGATGGAAAAGCGGCAGGAACGTATTAAGAATGAACTTGATACGGCGGCATCCGATATGGAAAATGCCCGGGCTCTGAAAGAAGAGTATGAGAAAAAGCTGAAGGAAGTAGACAAAGAGGCTGAGGAGATTCTCGCTGAGGCGAGAAAGAAGGCTTTGGCTAATGAAAATAAGATCGTGGCGGATGCGAAGGAAGAGGCGGCAAGAATTCTTGAAAGAGCCGGCGTAGAGGCGGAACTTGAGAAGAAGAAGGCTGCTGATGAAGTGAAGCGCGAGATGGTTGTGCTTGCATCCATGATGGCCGCTAAGGTCGTGAATGCAGCGATCGATACGACTGTGCAGGACAGTCTGGTGGAAGAGACGCTTAAGGAAATAGGTGAAGGCACATGGCTAAGCTGATTTCAAAGACATACGGTGATGCGTTGTTTGAACTTGCGGTTGAAGAAGGTAAGGTAGACATCCTGTTGGAGGAAATCGAACAGCTTCAGAAAATCCTCGCAGAGAATGAGGATTTTGGCAGACTGATGAATCATCCGAAGATTATTAAGGAAGAGAAAATTGAGGTTGCCAAAAGCGTGTTTGCGGGAAGAATATCCGAGGAGCTGCTTGGATTTCTCACTATCATTATCTCAAAAGACCGCTATAGGGAGATCGACGAGATCCTGACATATTTTGTCGCAAAGGTTAAGGAGTACAAGGGAATAGGAATCGCCACGGTGACGACGGCCGTTCCGCTTAAGGAGGGCCAGTGTAAGGAGGTTGAAAGGAAACTTCTCGACACCACAAAGTATAAATCGATGGAGATCAGTTACGGTGTGGACGCATCCCTGATTGGTGGAATGGTCATCCGGATTGGCGACAGAATTGTTGACAGCAGCATCAAAACAAAATTGAGTGAGCTGCAGAAGGATCTGATAAAGGTACAGATTTAGAAAATTATGAAAGAAAGGTGCGTATGATCCATGAATTTAAGACCAGAAGAGATCAGTTCAGTCAT
>CAMXPV010000036.1 GCA_947245585.1 uncultured Lachnospiraceae bacterium
TATACTGCCGAAAATAAAATGCTTTTTCCGTCTGCTATAAAGTGCCGCGTTACACATAAGCTGTTTCGCCATATTTACAAGAGATTCCACTTGTTCAGCAACTTCGTCCGAATAATATTTCTCACCGCATTGCTCACACTCTTCACAAGGTACATTTTTGATAATGATAATGCAGTCTTTATAATTTACGACATGCGTTGTCAATGATGGAATCGTGGTCTTACATTTACAATACATACACATAATTACATATAACATTTATCATTATATACTAAAAAACTACCTGGCTCACATACTTAATCGCCACTCAATATCCTGGCCGTCAAGCTTTCTCCATTCAAACATTTCCTTAAAGTCATTAAAACAAGTCTCACAGATACAGCATGATAAATCACTCGGAACAAACCACCACTGATAAGGATTATTCTGTACCGGCTCCAAACAAAATTCACACCTCGTTATCTGTGGCGCATGTTTGCTGATTTCCTCACCATCGGTTGGATTCATACAGGCCTTTTGCAAAAGCGCCCCGCTGTTAACCGATAACCGCCAGTCTTCTTTTTCAGCCATAACAGCGTTCCTTTCACATGATTCTACCAGAAGGTCAAATACTATTCTCTGTAATACATGCGGTTCAGCCTGTTATGGTACGCAATTATTCCAAACAGGCCGCCAAACACCTCCGCCATGCACAGATACGCCGCAGCACTTCCCACAAAAGGCAGTCCGCACACATTTCAAACCCTCTCTACTCCTCCAATTTCCCCGCACACTTCACCCGGTAAATCCGGTTCAGAGACTCGTCGATTCTCTCCTCAGAAATCGTCCCATCCTGAACCGCCGCAAGCACCGCATTGTAAGCCGCCTCAAAATCCTCCGGCATCAGCAGCATATCTGCTCCGGCCTGTATCGCCATCACCGCCGCCTCCTCAGGCGGATAATATTCCGTGATTGCCGTCATATCAAGCGCATCCGTGATCACCACACCCTCAAAGCCCAATTCGCCCCGCAGCGTGTCAGTGATCACCTTGGCGGACAGCGAACTTGGCAGTTCGTCATCAATGGCAGGCACCGTCGCATGGCTCACCATCACAAAATCGGCACCGGCCTCTATCCCGGCGGAAAAGGGAACAAAATCCGCCGCTCTGAGTTCCTCAATCGTTTTACCGATCTCCACCCTGCCCTCGTGCGTATCATCAGCAGCGCTTCCCAATCCCGGGAAGTGTTTCAGGCAGGCGCTTACGCCCGTCCCCTCTATACCGCTCACTGCATTGGAAACCATCTCTCCCACTGCCTGCGGGTCAGAACCGAAAGCACGATTACCCAGTGCACTCTCAGCCCCTTCCAGTGTCACATCCGCCACAGGTGCAAAATCCAAATTAAATCCAATGTCCTTCAAATACGAACCTATGGTTTCCCCCGCAGCAAATGCCTGGGAAGCATCACCGCCTGCACCGATTGCCGCCATGTCATCCACCTGGGTCACTTCAACGCTGCTGTTGGCGACCCTGCTGACATCGCCGCCCTCCTCGTCCACCGCCAGGAAAATGGGGTATTTGCTCTTGGAAGTCGTACTGGCAAGCATTTCCGTAATCTGTTCCTTATCCAGAATGTTCTGTCCAAAATAGATCATTCCGCCCACCGCATATTGATTGAGGGCTTCCTGCGTACCCTCTCCTGCCTGCGTTGCCGTGGTCACCCCCGTGATTGACTCCGGCGTAACCACAAAGAGACCGGCAACCTTATCCTCAATCGGCATTTCGGAATAATAGGACAGCACCATGTTGCCAAAAATGTCCTCTTCCGGCTCTTCCTCCACCGACTCCGGTGTATCGATCACCATATCCTCTTCACTTTCCTCCTCCTTTGCCGCTTCCTCCAACTCTCTTTCCAATTCAGCCTCCTGCCGTTTCCGGCTCACAGAGGAAGCCACCTTTCTTCCGACGGCCACCGCGCCAACCGCAATGCCCACCATCACTAAAAAGATGATAAGATAGGAAATAATCTGATTACGAATTCGCCGGCGGCGTCTATATGCCCGGCGTCCTTCCTCGTCATCCTCTTCCTCCTCATCATCGTCCTCTTCTTCGTCCTCGTCCTCTTCCTCTTCTTCTCCCTCTTCGTCTTCGTCCTCTTCTGTCTCTATCTCCTCATCGTCTTCGAGCTCCTCGTCCGAATACCCCTTCTTTCTCTTATGCAGCTTTCCCATTCTTTACAACCATGTCCTTTCCTGAGTCTCATCCTGTAATCCTATATTAACAATTACCATATATTTCCCCTCAAACTCCAAGCACATACAAGATATAGTATGTATAAGTATACTATAACTTATTTTTCGTGGAAAAGCCACCCTATTTTTAAATATTTCACTGCACACAAATCGAAACGGGTATTCATTCTCTAAGGAATCAATACCCGCTTCTAAAACTCACTGTCCAATGGCCTTTACCTCCGTCTTTTCCCTCGCATCCTCTTTCCATCTCTTCTCTCGTATCTCGATACTGTGGCGTCCTGTCCCTTCCTGCTCCCCTCGGATGCTTCTCGATCCGTTCCCTCATCTTCTTCGTCTGTGGGAGTCTTCCTCGGGATCTCTCTGATTCGCCCTCGCTACCATGTACTCGATTCTGCTCGTCTTTTCAGTGGCCTCCTATTCACTTGTACTTCTCTGATACTTCAGCTTAAGTTTTTGGTGGACCGTACCTCTCTTTCTTTTAGTTTATCTATGTGAAGTGTTTCTTTATGATTTTATTATATCACCTTGTTTTGATTTGTCAACACATTTTTTAAATTTTTTTCAAAAATTTTCAATTTATTATTTATCGTCTATTGTTTTCTCATTTTATATACATTTATTTGAAATTGACAGTTAATTTAAGCCCAAAAATTCAACCAATGCCGCAAAAACCAGGGGTTTTTCCTGTGATTTGCATGTTGTCCGAGGCAGTGGTAAAATGTACTCAAAGTTCATGATAATTAGATTAGGGAGGAAACTCAAATGTCAGACAAAAAGACCGCTCTGTCCAGACAGGCAGAGAATATTATCAAAAATTTGGAAAAGAGAAATATGGAGGGCTATTACTTTGAGACCTCGTCCGCCTGCGTCGAAGCAATCCTTGCCTCGATCCCGTCCGGTTCCATCATCGGTTGGGGCGGCAGTGAAAGTTTGAAGGAGTGTGGCCTGATGGAGGCCGTCCACAACGGTTCCTACGAACTTTTAGACCGAAGCGCCGCAAAAACCCCGGAGGAGGCCCGGCAAATCTACGCAAGAACCGTTCTCTCCGACTATTTTCTCATGAGCACCAACGCGATCACTCTGGACGGGGAACTGATCAATATCGATGGCAACGGCAACCGGGTTGCCTGCCTGATTCAGGGACCCTCCCATGTCATCATCATTGCCGGCATGAACAAAGTCGTTCCCGACATAAACAGCGGTATCGGCAGAGTCAGAAACACTGCCTGCCCGGCCAACGCTATCCGGTTGAAACGAAATCTTCCCTGCGCTGCAACGGGTGTCTGCCACGACTGCCTCTCCCCGGAATGCTTCTGCTGCCAGGTTGTAGTGACAAGGCGGAGTATGCACCCGGGCCGGATCAAGGTATACCTTGTCGGTGAAGAACTGGGCTATTAAGTCACATATAATTGAGCAGGCACGATTCGGAAAATGATTTACACCATCGCGCTTTCCTATACAAACCAAAGAAAAAGGCCGGGATACCATTTCCCGGCCTTTCATTATGATATCTCACTTCTATTGATTTAACGAATCAAGCTTCTGCTTCAAATCTGCCGATATCGTGCTCACCATATCGGCGGACGCTGCAATCTCCTCCGTGGAAGCCGCCAGATTTGTCACACGCAGATTCACGCCGTCTATGACATCGATCAGCTTTCCTGCATCCTTCAACAAATCCGAAATCGCCATCTGAATCTGTTCCTTATTGGCATCACTGTCGCTCGCCGTCTCCTTGGAAGAATCTGCCAATTTCTTGATGTTTTCAGCAATAATGGCAAACCCTCTTCCGGACTCCCCGGCTCTCGCCGCCTCAATGCTCGCATTCAGCGCAAGGAGGTTCGTCTCCTCCGCCACATTGGTGATCTCCTCGTTGTTTTCCTCCAGTTTCACCAAAAGATCCTGAATTTTGCCAAGGGCCTCATTCAACTGGTCGCAGAAAAGCATCACATCGCTCATGGACGCGGAAATGCCCGTGCTCTCCTCGGCATTCGTATTATTACCCTCTGACATTTCCACGATGGAAGTATCGAGGCTGCTGAAGTCCATCTGCACCTCGCTGATCAGGCTTGCAATCTTCTCATTCTTATCCTGCAGTTCCGCATTCTTGCCTTCCACCTCGGCGGTCATCGTTTTGGCGATCTCGCTCTCCTTCTCGACTTCGCCCTTCACAAACTGAATACAATTATACTTATTGTTAAAGCCATTATAAATCGCCGTCGCCATCTTCTTACATGTCTCGTAACCGCAGGCGGAACAGTCGATGGCGCGCTCCGAATCTGTGCGCTTGTCCATGGATACAAAAACTTCTTCCAACTCGGCGGGGCTAGGCTTCTTCGCCGTCACAGTCGAAGATTTATCCGTATATTTTCTGATAAAGTCATTGATATCCAGTTCCGCAAACTGCTTATTCAGTTTAGCCAGTCTCTGTTTCGGCGTAAGACTTCTGCTGAAAGCATGTCTCTTGTCGTTTTTCTTACTTGCCTCCCTGATTCTTTGCAGCTCATAGAGCGTATCGTCAGATTTACTCTTCTCCTCCTCTACGCCGGGACCGTAAATACATCCTTTGGCGCAGTTTAAGGCATCTACCATAAACGGCAGCTCTTTCTTCCCAAGCACTCTCTTCTTGTAATCCGACAAGAACTTATAGGCATGCTTCTCGCCTTCGATCTGGCGGATAAAGATATCTTCGCCACAGAACCAGTATACGTTTTCTTTCAGGCCGCCAGGCATGGGATATATGGAACCCAGACCGTACTCGATTTCATCCGTCACCGCCGGGCCGGAAATATTGTGCGATCTCACATACTGCATCAGATGATCAAAAGTCACGTTGTAGGAAACATAACCGCCGCAGTTGGGATCGTCGATCTCATTCTTCTTTGCAATACAAGGACTGATAAACGCTAGCTTATCCGGCACTTTCATATACTTCTTTACATAGATTGCGCCGCACATCATCGGAGAATGTACCGGCATCAGTCTCGGAAGGAGCTCCGGCAGATATTTTTCTATGTATCCCACCACCGCAGGACACGGTTGGGAAATCCCTCCCAAAAAATTATGTTCCGTAATATACTTTACATACCCCCAAGTGGTGATATCCGCGCCAAAGCTGATACTGATAATACGGTTTACGCCAAGGTTTTTTAATCCTCCCAAAACCGAAGCGTATTCCTTCGGATAATTCGCCAAAAAGGCCGGAGCCAAAAGAAGTGAAATTTTCTCTCCCCTCTTCAGATCCTGAAAAAAACGTTCCGTGTCGTCGTTGTAGCTTCTTGCATTGTGCGCACAAACATCAAAGCAGGCCCCACAGCTAATGCACTGACTGCCATCCACGATAATCTTGTTCATGCCGTTTTCTTCCACAGCGCGATTCGCCGTCAGTACCGGACATGCAGAAATGCACTTATTGCATCCCACACAATTATCGTTTGTGTACACCAACGCCTCTAATGGTTGATTTGACATTGTAACCCTCCCCATGTTTATTATGCCGCATCATCTTAAGCCTGCGGCATTAGTCACAAGTACGATAATATTTTAACATAAAAAACTAAAAAAATATACAATTTCATCAGCTTTTTATCTTTTATTCTTGTTTATCATGCTGTAACCTGCTATATCTGTGAAAGCACAAAAATATCATAGATTGCCTTGATTGCCGTCTCAAAATCGGCATTTGCCACGCCAATGATAATGTTGAGCTCACTGGACCCCTGATCGATCATCTTCACGTTGACATTGGCATGGGCCAACGCAGAAAAGATTCTTCCGGCCGTTCCCCTGGTGGATTTCATGCCGCGCCCCACCACCGCGATCAGCGCCAGATCCGCTTCAATGTCGATGGAATCCGGGTCGGCGAGACGATGGATGCCGGACACAACCTTCTGCTCCTTGTGCATAAATTCATCCTGATGCACGAAGACGGTCATTGTGTCGATCCCGGAAGGCACATGCTCAAAAGAAATCTCGTTCTCCTCAAAAGCCTGCAGCACCTTACGGCCAAAACCAATCTCCGAATTCATCATTTCTTTTTCAATGTTTACCGCACAAAATCCTTTTTTGCCCGCAATACCGGTAATCACATACTTTGACTTCTGGCAGGTGCTCTCCACAATCCAGGTGCCGTTGTCTTCCGGCGCGTTGGTGTTGCGGATATTGATCGGAATCCCCTCGCTCCTGACCGGGAAAATGGCATCCTCGTGCAGAACGGAAAATCCCATATAAGCCAACTCACGCAGTTCCCTGTATGTAATCGTCTCCACCCCTGCGGGTTTATAAATAATCCGGGGGTCCGCAACCAGAACGCCCGAAACATCCGTCCAGTTCTCGTACACATTGGCCTTGATCGCCCTCGCCACAATAGAACCGGTAATATCAGAACCGCCCCTCGAAAACGTCTTTACCCTGCCATCCTCATAGGCACCGTAAAAACCGGGAACCACCGCCGTCTCCACCGTGGAAAGCCGGTCCCGCATCAGCGTATTTGTCCGCTCCGCGTCATGCTCGCCGTCCTCTTTAAAGCGAATCACCTCCGCCGCATCCACAAAGGTAAAGCCGAGATATTTCGCCATGATAATGCCGTTTAAATACTCGCCGCGGGAGGCCGCATAGTCGGAACCTGCCTTCTCCTTAAAGTTTTTCTCGATGGTCTTAAATTCCTTGTCCAGAGAAAGCTTCAGTTCCAGGCCATCAATAATTTCCTGATATCTGTCCCGGATCGCCTGCAGTTCCTTTGTAAAGTCCTTTCCCTGCTCTGCCAATGCGTAGCAGGCATAAAGCATGTCGGTCACTTTCGTGTCGTCCGAAGACCGCTTTCCCGGCGCGGACGGCACCACAAATTTGCGCTCCTTGTCCGCCCTGATAATCTGGCCTACCTTCTTAAACTGTTCCGCGCTCGCAAGGGAGCTTCCGCCAAATTTAACTACCTTGTTCATCTTTCCTTCTATCCCTCCGCTATGCCATAATGCGGATTCTGTTCAGGCATCCGCCGATCTTTTCTATCTTTTCGTCAAACTCCGCTTCGGACATCTCCTGCGTCATAAACGCAAACTCTTCCGCCAGACCTACGTTTACCTCCGCCAATGAGCCGAAAACGCCCATCACCGCTTCCCTCTTGTCCGCTGAAACCCTGACAAAAAATTTCCGTCTCGCGCACTTGATATCCGCAACCTCCACCTTCTCCTCATCCCAGAAGCACATGATGGTTTTCCCCTGATGTCTCGCACAGTCCACCACATCGGAAACCACCGCGCTGGCCGTCGGCAGCTTTCCCGCCCCGCGGCCGTAGTACATGGAGTCACCCAACATATTTCCGTGCACATACACCGCGTTAAAGACACCGTTCACGCTGTAGAGCGGATGCTCTCTGGAAATCAAAAAGGGCGCAACCATGGCAAAGAACCCATCCTCCGTATCCCGGCTTAAAGCCAGAAGTTTTACGGATTTGTTCATCTGCTTGGCATATTTAAAATCGGCCGAGGAAATCTTCGTGATTCCCTCCGTGTAAATATCCTCATAGTTTACATTTTTTCCCGACATAAGGGAGGAGAGAATCGCAATCTTGCGGCAGGCATCATATCCCTCCACATCGGCCTCGGGATTTCTCTCCGCATAGCCTTTATCCTGCGCTTCCTTTAACACCTCGTCAAAATCCACGCCCTCCTTGTCCATCTTTGTGAGGATGTAGTTCGTGGTCCCGTTCAGGATTCCCGTAATGCCGTCGATGTGTTCCGCCGTCAGGGAATAGTTCAACGGACGAATGATCGGGATACCGCCGCCCACACTGGCCTCAAAGAGATAATTGCAGTGTTTCTCCCTCGCGATCTTTAAAAGTTCCGGCCCGTGAGCCGCCACCAGTTCCTTGTTGGAGGTACACACGCTCTTGCCCTGAAGAAGCGCCTGCTTTGTAAAATCATAGGCCGGTTTTGTGCCTCCCATGGTCTCGCAGATAATCTTCACATCCGGGTCGTTTAAGATGATGTTGTAGTCATGCACCACCTTGCTCTCATAGGGGTCTCCCGGAAAATCCCGCAGATCCAGAATATATTTTACTGCCAGGTCTTCCGCCGCCTTTTTGTTAATGTCCGCCTTGTTCGTCTCAATTACTTCCACGACGCCGCTTCCAACGGTGCCGTATCCCAAAACCGCTATCTGTATCATTTCTTTTCCCTCACTACGCCCTCTCTTTTTAGATCAGCGGATACTTATCCGTCAGTGTCTTGATGATCGCCTGCGCCTTGCCGATGCCGGATTCTCCTTCTTTGATGACAATGGAAATCGCCTCCGCCACCTGTTCCATATCCGCCGTATTTAAACCGCGGGAAGTAGCCGCCGGCGTTCCCAGGCGAATGCCGCTTGTCACGAACGGAGATTTCGGATCATTGGGAATCGTATTCTTGTTGGCTGTAATATGCGCCTCATCGAGAAGCTTCTCCACCGCTTTTCCCGTCAGGTCATAATTCGTCAAATCCACAAGCATAAGGTGATTGTCCGTACCGCCGGAAACAATCCTGATATCTCTCGCCTGTAATGCCTTGCACAGCGCCTGCGCGTTGTCCGCCACATTCTTCATATAAACCTTAAAGTCATCCGACAGGGCTTCCTTAAAGCAGACTGCCTTCGCCGCGATCACGTGCATCAGCGGGCCGCCCTGAATGCCGGGGAAAATCGCTTTATTGAAATTATATTGATCCGCCACCTCCTGGCTAGACATAATCATGCCGCCGCGGGGACCACGCAGAGTCTTATGGGTCGTGGTGGTCGTCACATGGGCATAGGGGATCGGGCTCGGATGAAGCCCTGCCGCCACAAGGCCGGCAATGTGCGCAATATCTACCATGAGCACTGCGCCCACCTCGTCGGCAATCTCCCTGAATTTCTTAAAATCAATGGTCCTTGCATATGCGGATGCGCCCGCCACAATCATCTTCGGCTTACACGCTAGCGCAATCTTTCTCACATTATCATAATCGAGGAAACCTTCGTCATTGACACCATAAGGCACACACTTGAAATATTTGCCGGACATATTGACCGGTGATCCGTGGGACAGATGTCCGCCGTGGTCCAGATTCATACCCATAAAGGTATCACCCGGCTCCATCACCGCAAAAAAGACCGCCATATTTGCCTGTGCGCCGGAATGGGGCTGTACATTGACATACTCACAGCCAAAGAGTTCCTTCGCGCGATCTCTGGCCAAATCTTCCACCACGTCCACACACTCGCAGCCGCCATAATATCTCTTGCCGGGATACCCCTCCGCGTACTTATTTGTGAGCGGGCTTCCCATAGCCGCCATAACCGCCTTGCTCACCCAGTTCTCAGACGCAATCAGCTCAATGTGGGAATTCTGTCTGTTCTGCTCGTCAACAATCGCCTGTGCAATTTCAGGATCTACACTTCTTACCTCATCCAATGAATACATTCCTCGTTCCTGCCTTTCTGGTGGTTTCCACTCTCATAATTCTCCTGTTTTTCTACTATTTATATAATCTATATAAATAAAGACAATTTCAAAACAATATTATAAAGTATTATGCTATGTAATGCAAACAAAATTTATGACAATCCCTGTGCAATCCTTGCGCAGTTTTCTCTGGTCGGATAAGACTTTGGCATTATGGATATAATTTCATAGAAAATTAAGAAAACTTTATGGAAATCTTATTTTGACTTTTTACCGTGATCTGCTATCATGTAGAAAGAATCGAAAGGACTGATGAAATGACACAAACACTTAGAAATACCTTTCACAAATACAAACATGCGCTGCCGCTGATCCTCTACGGGATCATCTATATGCAGTGGTTCGCTTATCTTGAAAAAACCGTGACAAACCATTACCGGCTGATCCACTTAAAGCCGGACGACCTCATCCCTTTCTGCGAGGTTTTCGTCGTCCCTTATCTTTTGTGGTTCGCCTACGTGGCGGTGACAGTCCTGTACTTCTTTTTTAAGGATAGGGAGGACTATTTCAGGATATGTACATTCCTGTTTACCGGAATGACGGTTTTCCTGATTGTCAGCACACTCTGGCCAAATGGACACAATCTGCGTCCCGCCGTCATGCCAAGAGACAACTTGTTTACAGGGCTTGTGTCCATGCTATATAAGGCGGACACCCCGACGAACCTCTGGCCCAGCATTCATGTATATAACTCGCTCGGCTGTCATATCGCGGTGATGAAGAGTTTCCGTTTGGAAAAACACAAGGGCATCCGCATCGGTTCCCTGCTCTTATGTGTGTCAATCATCCTTTCGACAGTGTTTATCAAACAGCACTCCGTCTTCGATGTAACCACTGCCTTCATTATGGCCGCAGTGATGTACGGTATCGTTTACCACTCCGATATGCTGCTCAATTTTTATCGCGATCTGCGCAGCAGGCGGAAACGCAAACCCGGCACTCTGACTTAAGCCTGTGATCGAACAGGATGCTTTTTCCCTGCTGTTTCGCATACGGAACAGCAGGGACTTTTATTTTTAGTTGAATTTGAAAAACCGCCGACATATTTTGTAACCCTCCACGGAAATCTTCCGCCCGCCCTTTCCGGGCAGGTTCATGGAGCTGCCAAGCACACCGTAGCGCAAGTGTATATACAAGCTCAGGTCCTTTTGCCTGATATATTGCCAAAGCTGTGCCTTCTTCTCCAGATTTTCCTCCGTGCCGGAACGGATCAACATGATGGACGAGATCACCGTGATGATTTCCAGATAGTTTAGCATGTATTTTTTCAGCTTTCCCTTCCCGCAAATCTTCGCTATTTTATCAACAAAATAATCTATCATGATCTGATTAACTTTGATTTGTTGGTCTATCCTGCCGATCATAACCTCCTCGTTCACCGACTGGCCTTCTCTCCCTATATAATAACGATAAAAATTCACATCAAGGTAATACATTTTCTTTACAAACGGGAGCGGTTCAAAGACAAAAATATTGTCCACGTAGAAAGTGTGTTCCGGCAATTCCAGACCACATTCCCTGAGAAGATTTGTGCGGAAAATCACCGAGTGCATAAGAATATACTGTCCCTTATGAAAATGTTTCACTTCACTCCATCCAAACACCTTATCCTGCGGGAGTGCATGGTGGTATTTCATGACCTTATGTTTCTTTTCTCCCTCCTTCTCATAGACAAAGTTACTGATCATCATATCGAGAGTCTCTCCTCCCGCAATGATATTCCGAAGTGTATCCAATATCTTCCTGTAAGCGCTCTCTTTCACCCAGTCATCGCTGTCCACTACCTTATAGAAAAGACCGGAAGCATGGGCAAGCCCCGTGTTCACGGCCGATCCGTGTCCGCCGTTTTCCTTATGAAGCGCCTTCACGATAGAGGGATACCTCTTTTCATAATCGTCCGCGATCTGGCCAGTGCCGTCTGTGGACCCGTCATCCACAATCAGTATTTCCACATCGTCCCCACCGGGCAGCAGAGACTCAATACACTTTTCCATATATGCTTCGGAATTAAAACAGGGAATTGCAACCGATAATAATTTCATGCCAGACAACCATACCTTTCTAAAACCTTACTTTTGTTTTTTATCATACTTCCCGAAACAATTACCCTGTCATTTTAGCATAAAAAAGGCCTTCATTTGTTACAGGTTTCTTATATTTTTCTTATTTTTTGTTTCTGATCATCTCTACCCGCTCCGCATAAACTGCAAAAGCAGATGGTATCGGATAATCTGTCCGCGTCTGTTCGGGATCAACGAAAAGTAATCCCTGCATCCTTTGTCCTTCTCCCTTTACCGCCAGCTCGTCCACCCTGACCATATACCCCTTCATATGCCACTCCTTATGAGTAAACACATGTTTCGCAGGAGGCAGCGCTCTGATTCTTAACGGTGAAAGACCAAGTTCCCTGAGATAAGCCAACACCTCTTCTTCCCCGCAGTATCCCTCTACAGAGGGAAACTCATACATGCCGGCCAGAAGTCCCTTCTCCGGTCGCTTTCGCAGCGCAACCCGCGCTCCATCCTGGATCACCAGAACCGTCTTCTCCTCAATGGTTCTGGGCTTTTTCCTTGCCTTTTGCGGCAATTCGCCTGTCCGTCCCTCTGCCCGCGCCATACACAGATCTTTCCACGGACAGACATCGCACTTGGGCGCGCCGTTTGGAATACACACCGTGGCTCCCAACTCCATAAGAGCCTGGTTAAAATCGCCGGGGCGGTCTGCCGGCATCACATCCGTAAGCTCCTCCTCCACGGATTTTTTCACCTGCGCGCTCAAAATATCTCTGTCGTCAGCCCTGAGTCTTGAAAGAACCCGCAGCACATTACCGTCCACTGCCGGACGCGGTTTCCCAAAGGCAATGGAGGCGACTGCTCCCGCCGTGTAACTGCCGATTCCCGGAAGCGATACAATTTTATCATAGTCGTCCGGCATCCGTCCGCCATACTCCGAAACAAGAATCTGTGCCGCTTTTTTCAGATTTCTCGCTCTGTTATAATATCCCAATCCCTCCCACAATTTCAGAAGTTTCTCCTCCTCCACCGCGGCCAGGCTTGCGATATCCGGCAAGGCCTCCAGAAAACGGTCGTAGTAAGGTTTTACCGCCTCCACTCTGGTCTGCTGCAGCATGATTTCCGACAACCACACATGATAGGGCGTAGGATCCTCACGCCATGGAAGAATGCGTCTGCCCCTGTCATACCAGGCAAGAAGCGGCGCCGCAATCCGATCCAGGCGGTCCAAAAAGACCGGCACCGGCGTATCCATCTCCAACCCATCCTCCCTCACAAGACAGTCGTAGGCAAGAATCCGGACCCCTGCCCTTCTCGCTCTCTTAAGGGCCTCCCCGAAAGCGGGCTGTGTATCCATGTTGGGTTCTACAAAGCAGATACCCTTCATCTGGACAACAAACAACAGGTATGCCTCGTACCCCTGTTCCAACGCCTCGATCAGTTCCTCCACATGCTTGAGCGCCCGTTCGGAGGGCGCGTCCGGGAACGCCGCCGCCCCCTCCCTCTCCAGAGTTACGCCTTTTACTTCGATAAATGCCTTTTTCCCGGAAGCACTCTCCACATAAAAATCAAAACGGGAATTTCCGAAGGTTTTTTCCGGCCTTACCAGACTGATGTCGCTGTACAGGCCGCCTGCCCGCAGCCATTCGCCTGCCACCTTGTTGGGTGCGACAGAATCTATATTGACCAGATGTCCGGCCTTATCTACCGCCACAAGATCGTATGCGGTAGAACGGGCTTCGTTATCACTCTTTTCCAGATAAACCTTTACATGTTCTTTTAAAAGTTCCCCGCATCTGCCCGTATTCTTTACATGCACTTTCGTCCTTTCGCCGCAAAGATTCACATAGGCAATGAAACGATTCGGCCGCTCTATAAACTCGGCGGCAATGATTTCCCGATATCTCATATTCCGTTATTCCTTTAACTGCTGTCCTTCTCCTCGATCTCATCCGCCGCCTCCCTGTTCTTATAGGGAACACGGGCCGCAGGCACCACCTCCGAGGCGGGAAGCGTATGGGCAGACTGATCGTCAAAGAAAATGTGCGCCCCAAAGGCCTGCAACACATCTCTCTTTCGGATTCCTCCGAGGAAGAACACCTCGTCTATCCGCACATCCCATGCCCGCAGCGTGCGAATGACACGCTCGTGCGCCGGTGCGCATCTCGTCGTGACAAGCGCCGTTCTGATTGGCGCATCCGCCTCCGTATAATTTTTCTGTAATTCGGAGAGGGTCTTTAAAAACTTGGCGAAAGGTCCCGCCTGAAGAGGATTATCCGCATTTTTTCTCTCGTTCTCCTCAAAAGCCTCCAGGCCCTTTTCCTGAAATATCCGCTCAGATTCATCCGAAAAGAGCACCGCGTCTCCGTCAAAAGCCACCCTGATCTGCCGAATCCTGTGTTCACAGTCATATGTAGAGATTCCCTCCGTGCATATGATACCCGCCGCAATGTTTGAGTCGATCGCACGCTGCACATCCTCCTCACAGGCTGATAGGAACAGGTCGGTCTTAAAAGCTGAAAGATAGGGCGCAAGTGACGCGCCGCCGGCCAAAACCGCTCTGGTAATCCGCAGTCCATAATGCTCAATCGCCTTAAAGACGCGAAGTGACGTGTCCGGGCTGTTTCTGGACATGATAATGACCTCCACACGTTCCTCCATGCCCGGCAGTTCATTCAGGTTTAAGAGCGCCCTCACAAGCGGAAAACCCGGCCCCGGACGGAGCAGTTCATCCTCATGCTCCACCTGATAACGGCTGTAAGCCTCAACGCCCTCCTCCTCAAATATTTTGTTCTCATAAGTCAAGTCAAACAGTGTTCTGGACGAAACGCCCACCACAAGCTTATTCTTCAAATCGTAAGCCATAAAGCACCCCCATCCGTGATCTCTCCGGTGGGGGCTTTCTTATCTCAATCTGTTACACTCATATTTTTCAAAAGTGCGAAGGCAGTTTCTAAGTTCCATATATCTGTCCTCCACATCTCCGTCCTTGATCTCCAGATCCGCCGAAACCGCCATCATATTGATCATATCGTCCGTGATCCGGTTATGGAGTGCATCGAGAATGCTCAGCCTCTGCCTGTAAGAATTCGCATCAAGAAATTCCAGCACCAGAGGATCAATATTTAATTGTTCTTCCGCCTGCTGTGTCTCCTTCAAAGAGAGACCGGCCCCTGCCGCATCCTCTGCCGGCCTCGTCTTTTCCGGCAATCTCTCCTCTAAGGTTTTCGGGACAGTAACCGCAGGTTCCTCCTCTGTGGCGCGGGAAATGGCTGCGGGCTCCTCCGCGTCCCTCCCGTCTTCCATGAGTGCAAACCGATACTTCTGCCCCGCCGCCGGATACTTTACATGGTCAACCTCATCCATAAACATGGACAGAGGTCTTGCATATATCGTGAAGTCTCCGTACATCGCCTGATAAACCACCATGGTTTCGCCAGTTTCCGTATGTTTTGCCAGGCAGCGTATCTGGTACATGCCGCCTTTAAAATGCCTGTACATTTCCTGTGGTCTGGGATTATGTCTCATAGGAATCTCCTTCCTCATCATTATTCTCTACTAGTATAATCCCAAAATGCCCAAATGTCATTCTCTTCTCGCCGCAAAAATTGCAGAACATTTGTTCTCTTTATTATAGAACGTTTGTTCTCTAATGTCAATGCCACAGAATCAGACATAAATAATCAAAATTTCCGCCGCCTCCCCGGCCAGTTCTGCGCTGCACAGGCTCTCGCTCAGCATCTCCCGCTCCGCTTCGCAAAGATCACCGATTCCTCTGTGGTGTATCTCCACAAGATATCTTCTCGCGGCGTTTCCCTCTCTGGTCCAGGTGATCGTAACGCCGCTGTCATGATACCCCTCGTCTTCCAAAAGCCTCCTCGCCCTCGACAGAAACTCTCCTTCCAGCGCCGCGTATCTTTCATTTTCCTGTGTGCGGTCATCCCGTTCTTTGCTCATCACCGTGCCGTTCACACAGAGAGCAATCGTCAAAGTAAGCAGCGCCGTTATCAGGCCAAATCCCTTTTTCATATGTCGCACCCCCTTGTTGAAACCACCTTATCATTTCAGGAGTACCATAAACGGGACTTACATCAGATACATTTCACAAAAAAAGAGGACAGGTGTTTTCCGCTCCTATCCTCTTCGCATTCATATTTAGTTTACATAATATTGTTTTCCTATTATTCTTCGACCGGCTTATATCTGTCAAAGATCTTTTCGCCGCCGCACACATGGCGCGAACCGTCCGCTTCCTTGATGATATAATCCCCTTCGCCGATGAAGGTTTTTCCCCTCTTGTGGAGAATATACGGACATACAATTGCGCCGTTCTCCTTCTTAATCTGCACCAGCGAATCCGTGACAAACCAACCTCTTGTCACCACATCCGTCCACAGCTCAAAGCCGTCCTCCATACCCTTTCCGGCCTCATACTTCTCCACCTCGACCTCAAAAGCCGCACGTATACATTTCACAATAAACTCCTCCTTTCGTATCCTTTCCCCCGCTTGTCATCCCACAAAACCAATCGCCTTTTTGACAGCCCCCAAAAGCTCTTCATAGGTCTCAAAAGCCGGCAGTCCGGGATATTCCTCTTTAATCTGTTCTGTGGTCCTAAACAGAAATCCTTCTTTGCCCGCCTGAATCATAGCCAGATCATTGTGGCTGTCCCCTGCGGCAATGGTCTCATACCCGATCGACTGTAATGCCTTCACCGTGGTAAGTTTGGAATCCTTCACACGCATCTTATACCCGGTGATCTCGCCATCCGCCGAAACCTCCAGCGAATTGCAAAAAATCGTCGGCCATCCAAGCTTTTCCATCAACGGACCCGCAAACTGGGTAAAGGTATCGCTGATAATGATAACCTGCGTAATCCGCCGCAGCTCGTCCAGAAACTCCTTCGCTCCCGGCATGGGATCAATCCTGGCGATCGTCTCCTGAATCTGCCTCAAACCTAACCCGTGCTCCTTTAAAATACCGAGCCGCCACTTCATCAGTTTATCATAGTCCGGCTCGTCTCTGGTTGTCCTTGTAAGCTGTGAAATTCCGGTCTCTTTCGCAAACGCGATCCAGATTTCCGGCACCAACACCCCCTCAAGGTCCAGACAAACAATATGCATACTCACAATATACCTCCACTGACATTGATAGTGAATGATACCGCATCACCACTTCTGATTCTATTGTACTGTAACTGTGCCCCTCCGTGCAACCATAACTTTTCAAAATATCGTTCAGGCCCCTGCTGCCGCCTGTTCTCCCCGCGCGCCTGCGCTACATACTGTGCTTTACGATCAGAAGTTCCACACTTAGAATATCGTTCATTTTTCCTGTCTTGACCGCTTCCTCCGCCTCTACGCAGTCCTGCACGGCCTGCTTTAACTCCGACTCCTTAAACTTCTGCGCCTGCGTCACATACTTTCTGGCAATAAAGTCCGCCAGTCCCACTTTGGGGCCGATCCCGCGCGCGTCGAATCCCTTGTTTTTCAGTTCTTTTACCTGTAAGAGAAGGTTAAACTGTCTAGCGATCAGAAACAGAATCCGCATGGGCGGTTCCTTTAAGGTAAGCAGATCGTAGTATAGCTCCATGGCTAGTCTCTGTTTTTTGTCGGCGACGGCGTCCACCATATCGAAGATGCGGCTGCCGATCTGCCTGACGCAGATCTCGCTGATATCCTGCGCTGTAACGACATCCCTGCCCATACAATAGCAAATCAGCTTCTCTACCTCGCCGCGGATGTTCTCCATATCCGTCCCCGTCTTTTCCAGAAAATAATCCAGATCCCGCTGGGTAATCCGAAGTCCCTCTTTCATAAGAAGCTCTACAATCCAACGCTTTAATACCGCCTCATCCGGGGTTTTGCACTCGATCACGCGCCCTTTTGCCGTGACGGCCTTATAGAGCTTGCTTCTCTTATCGACTTCCGTCTCCACAAACACAAAAAAAGCGGTGGGCGCAGGGTTCGCCAAATACGCGGCAAGCGCCTCGCCGCCACGCTTAAAAAAGCCGCTGTTTTCTATCACCAGCACGCGGCGTTCGGCCAAAAAGGGCATAGTCTGAGCCAGATCGACCACCTCTTCCGAGACGATTCCTTTTCCCTCGAAGCAATTCAGGTTCATGAGATCACCGTCCCCCATAAGGGCCTTTTTCACTTTGTCCCTGTACTGTCTGCGCAGATAGGCCTCCTCCCCACAGAGGAGGTATGCCTGTTTTAGCTGTCCTGTTCTGATTTCTTCGCCAAGTTTTTTCATGCCTGTTTTTCCATTCTTACCCACCGGGCACGCTCAAAAAGCCTTCGGTTTCTATCGCATCTATTTTAACACAACCGCAAGCGGAGTGCAAAGCGCATAAAGAAAGGGCCGAACCGCAGTTCGACCCATCCGTCTACGCCCGCTTTCTCGGCGGCTCTTTCACGTCAAAGATATCCGCCCCATAGGGAATATCCAACTTTTTATCCTCGCTTAATACATATTCCTTGCCGCCAACCAGAAAAACATCACCGGGTTTAAAATCCTCAAACACAAAATCGTTGCGTTCCATAAAGGTATAGTAGGTACTATTATACCTCTCCATTGGCACCGATACTCCCGCATTTCCGTTGGAGTAAAAATATTCCTGTTTGCGATCCCCCACCTGCACGGAAAAGAACCCTTCCGTAATACCCACATCATTTAAAAGTCTTCTTTGCATCTCATCAGAGTAGTAAAGCCCAATATAAGTACCGTTTCCCGACATAATGTTCCAAAAATGCCCGATTTCAAAACTCGTATCGTCTCTCACGCCTCTCCTTGTGTCAGATAAAGGCTGTGTCATCCGCCCATTGGAGCATGTAAGAATGTGTGTCTTTCCCATTTCGTCCGCAAACTGATAGTAGTTGCCCGACTGAAAAACGATGGCGTTATTTTCCGCCTTCGGTTTCAGGCATTTGTCCAGACTGATCGCCGGAATATCCTTATGGAGATATTCCACACCATCAAAGATAAAACTGGTCGTTGTCTCTGTGCCGTCAAACCTTTTAAAATTTATCTTATCCAGAATCTCATCGGTAACTTTTCCCGTAGCTTTTTTAGCAGGCGCTTGATACAACCCAATCTCATCAATCCGATTGTCACTTCTTATGAATAAATCTCTCTGTCCTTTCTGGACTGTATTACGCTTGCCAAGCAAAATATCCAAAAGTTTCTGGTTTCTGTTTAGCGTTGCAAGTCGATTTGCATTGACATTTTTCCAATTAACCATACCGTTCATTGCGTGGGTCTCCCTCTTCTACATCAAAGCTGACTGATTCTCCTGTGTTATGGCTTTCCTGCAAGCTTATTCATATACAGGGTTTACATAACTCATTCTTAAAGACGGCGTGAACGTTACCACCTTGTTATTGTATTCAAAATCCGCCGTCCACATTGATTCAACCGGTAAATTCATGGAAATTAAGCCATTTTTATACCATGTGTATCTAGTTAAGGTAAAACTGAGATCTCTGTCATCGTTTTTCAAGCGAATCGCAGATGTCGCATTTAAAGGAATTCCGTCCATTGTAACGGTACAGGCAAGAGCATCCTCCGGGAGTCCCGGCACCGTGCTTCCATCAAAATGAACCGTCTGTTTCCTTCCTCCCGACGTCATGGAAACCGAACCTTCTACACAAGATATATTCTGAACAGCAAATACATAGGTCGGACTGCCGATCATAAACACATATTTTTGCTCACTTGACTTTGATCCATTCAGTTCCACATAATAATATCCGGCTTCCGGCACTGTAAACTTGCTAACCGCATAGTCATTATGTAATTTCGTATAAGTATCACGCACCATGGTATCTCCGGCCGAATTGGTTATACGATAAGAATAACCCGGATCGCCATAGCACGTCATATAATTTTCTCCTTCAAAGAGCAGCACTTTATACCAATCCGTATCTTTATTAGACGTATACCCCCTTATAATGTTCTGTCCTTCATGCGTTCCTGCAACCGCGCCGCTTGGCTTCTCATTGTTGGCGGCTATCGTTTCCGCCGTTTCCATGGTATCGTTTTCCCCTTTTTCACTGATCGATTCAGCATGCGCAGTCAAACTTACCACATTGAAAAAGAATACCGTAATCGCGCAAATCATCAGCATTTGCAATCTTTTGTTTTTCATCCTACTCATTTTGTTGTCCCCCCTGACAGATTATTAGTACTACATCACTGTAGTTCTATTGATACTATATTACTTACATGTTCATCTGTCAAGATAATTTAAGATTACTAATGCGTACATTTTGACGAAGTTTCCGTATGGGAATATTCTTTATTCTTCGCGTAGCCACACTTGTTACACACATCTGCATGATAATAATCTGTCTTACAGCTTCCATCCGAATTTTTGTGATGAATTTTAATATAACCGCCCACAAAAGAATGTATGCAGTCAGCCCTTTCCATGTTACCGCTCTGCATCTTTGACAGATCATAGCGGCTGCCGTCGTCCCCCACAAATTCTATAAAATCCAATACCTCTTCTTCTGAATATCGTATTTCCTCCGCAACAATGAATATAGTTGTATCCTGCTTATCCGAAAAATTCTCAAAAAAATCTGCCTCCCCGCTTATCACTTGCGGTTTTTCATAAGCGCATACTGTCAAGGACCCACCAAACAAAATCACCGCGCTCAAAAGCAAAGACATCGCTACCTCAATTTTTTTCCTTTTTCCATTCTTCAACATATTTATCAGCCTCCATTCTATAATTTTTTTACTGCCAGTCAAAGATGTCCGATATTTCCATTTTCCCATTCCATCGTCCTGTGAGATACGGATAATCAATTCCCCATATTTCTTTCTCTCTGTTTTATCAAGGTTTCGCACCAAAATGGCATCACAGCTCTGCTCACAATAAACGGACATAACATAAAAATAGAGATAAGCAAGCGGGTTAAACCAATGCAAAAGGACGGCAAACAAGCCAATATACCGCCATGCAACATCTGATCTCTTGGCATGGATCAATTCATGTTTCAGACTATAATAAATCTCCTCATCCGTCAGCCCCCGTTCCGGTACAATGATATATTTTCGGAATACGCCTATTGTGCAGACAGTTTCGTTATCATCGGCGCACATCAGGACGGTCTCTTTTTTGATTCCCAATTCCTTTTTAAGTCGGTCAAATACCTCCAAATATCTTAACTGTCTCATCTGCGGAATTTCTTTTAGTGCCTTTACCTTTCGATACATTCGTATATTTCTACAAAATAAAACTAACAGTCCGCATGCCCAGATCATCCAAATCAAAATGATGTATGTCTGAAAGTTTACATGAAGTCTCCCGCTTTGCTCTATCCCAATAATATTCTCCGCCGCAATATCCGTCATATTCCATCGTCTCGAAATGCCCAATAAGTGAAACAATTTTTCTTGATACCCGCTGTTGTATTTAGGCAGTGGAAAGCAAAAGAAAAACAGATTAATTTTGAGCATGTTATACACCCAAGCAGAGGAAACCAATCTTTTTCCAAGGACAGCGCTTATCAAAACAGCAAGAAATACAGCACTCCCACTAATAGACATCGACAGAATAAGCATTACATATCCTCCAGAAATTGTCTCAGTTCGTCCGCTTCCTCACGGCTCAGTTTTTCACCCCCATTTAATGCTGCCATGAACTGACTCAAGGAACCGTCAAAATAGGAATCCAAGAGGTGTCTCGCCCTTTCCCTTTCATATTGCTGCCTATTTAACGCCGCCCTAAAATACCGCCTTTTCTTAAATCGTTCTTCCCCTTCACACCGCACAGATATGACGCCCTTTTGTTCCATCCGCGTTAAAAATGTCGATAGTGTCTGCTTTTTCCACCCCTTTTCTGAGTTCTCTCCAAACTGTACCGCAATATCCTTATAGGAGTACTCTTTATCCTCTTCCCACATCCACTCTAATATCTCTTTTTCAGAATCAGAAAGTATTTTTTCGATCATCTTCAACCCTCCTTGTTTCTAATAGTACTACGCCTCTGTAGTTTTTGTCAACATAAGACACTTTTCTACATTTTTTCTATTGTATATAGCTTTCCACCCTCACCTGCTCTCCTCTCACCCGCACCGTCACCGCACCGCCCAAAGACGTCTGGTAGATTCGGCACCCATGGTTTTTAAGTCTCTCAAGCGTCTCCTTGTGGGGGTGGCCGTAGGAATTATTTCGCCCTGCGGAGATCACGGCAATCCTCGGATTTGCCGCGGTTAAAAATGTTTCGGAGGTGGAATTTTTCGAGCCGTGGTGAGCCACTTTCAGAAAGGTGACAGGCCCTGCCGAAAATCCCGACTGTTTTCCGCCTTTTTCTGCGTCCGCAGCCCCGCTTAAAAAATCTGTCACAAGCGTCTCGCCCTCCCCCTCCAGATCTCCCGTAAAGAGGGCGGAAAAGTTTTCATACGTCAAATGGAGAACCATGGAACCTGCATTGGCATCCGAGTTTACATAACTTTCCACCGGATGTAGACAGGTTAACATAAGTTTTTCATTTCCCAATCGTTCTCCCTCATGGAGAACTCCCACGGGAACACCCCGGCTTTTTGCCAAAGCCACTAAATCCACATAGTTTTCATCCCGGCTCTCCTCATCCAGATCAGGCATAAGCACACGGCCGATCTCGATTCCCGTCTCCCCGCAATCTTCTAACAGTCCCTGAATCCCACTGATGTGGTCTGTGTCCGAATGGCTGACAAACACTGCATCCAACCGTTTTACGCCGCGATACTTCAAAAAAGGGACAAGCTGATAGGTCTCCACCTCCTTTTGATCGGAGCTGCCGCCGTCAATGAGATAATGGCCGCCCTGTCCGTCCGCCAGATAAATGCAGTCGCCCTGCCCGATATCCAACACAGTGATTTCAAACCCCTGCGGCAGCCGAACGGTCAAAAGGAATACCGCCGCCACAAGCGCACCAAAAAACTGCCATCTTTTCATCCGGCCGGATAGAACCACCGCCATCACGAAAAGTACCAAAAAAGCGATCACCTGCCAGTTTTCGGGCCGTCCTGTAACAAGCCGCCGGCCGGGCAGTCTCCCACAAAGACCGCAGAGCTTTTCATAGAAAGCCAGAATCCAGATCCCGGGAAGAGCTGCAAACGGCCCCAGCGGCAGAAAGACAGCAGCCACCGCCATCACAGCCACACCGCTTAATAAAAGTACGCCCATGCAGGGAATCACGACCAGGTTGAGCAGCACGGAATAGGTCGGAAATTCATAATAGAAACACAGATATACAGGAAAGGTACAGAGGGAAACCCAGCCTCCCGTAAACAATGCCTTACAAAAACGGCTCCCCATAAGGAAATGGGAACCTGTCACTGAAGCGTGAACGGATACCGACGGCAAAAGCCCAATGCCGCAGACTGCGCCAAAGGAAAAGAGAAAGCCGCTGTGGGTCAAATAAAGCGGCTGCTGCACCAGAATCAAAAGCGCTGCCGTCATCATGGCTGTCAGCAGATCATAGGTTCTGCCTGCAAGAGACGCACCCAGATTCAGGCCAAACATCACCAAAGCCCTGACAATGGAAACGCCCATACCCGTCATGATCCCGTAACAGTACATCAGGGCGACGGATAATATTATGTCAACCACTTTAGGGGCGCGCAGACGAGCTAGCAGCTTGTAAAATCCCATGCCCAAAATAGAAAGATGCAGTCCGCTGATCGCCAGAATATGTATGATGCCATTTTGTTGGTACAAGCTTTCCATCTCCTCGTCAAGCATGCCCTTCTCCCCCAGAAGCATTGCCCGCATAACAGATGCCTCCCTTTCCGGATAACAGGCATCCAGAAGAAGCGACAGATACTCCCGAATGCGGTACAGACTTTCCCGAAAAACGGAAACTTCCCCGCTCCCTGCCAGACAGGAAACTCTCATCAGCCTGCCCTGCTGCCCCATAATGCGGTAATAGTCCGCCGCGTCAAACTCCCCGGGATTTCTGGCATGGGAAAACGGGCGGAATTTCCCCTCCACCAAAAGATAACTTCCCATCGCCGGCGGCTTTTCATCTTCCATATGGCACAGAATGCCTTCTATCCCCGCGGCATCCTCCCACTGTAGGCTTTCTCTATTTTCTTCTATGAATTTTTCTGTTTTCTTTACGGAATCTGCAGCTATTGCGTTTGAAAAAGCTTTGTCAGAATCTTCTAAGAATTGTTTCAGAACGGATACTTGATCCGGTTTTAGAATGACAGCCTGCTCCAGGGTGACAACAAGGACTTCCTCAGATCCGGAAATCCTGCGTTCCTTCCACTCCACACGGCCCACGGCGGCGACCGTCTCCCCGTCGAGCGCGCCGTAATCCGGCGGGTCATGTGGAAACAAATGGATCCCCAAAAGCAGAACCATCACGAATGCCAATCCGATCAGGCATAATGGTCTGCGCATATTTTCTCCTTATTCTGTTACTTATAGTTTACATAACTAAAGCTATTACTGTTCCGTCCCGGATTCCAACAGATCCAGATTTCTCTCAAACACCGTATTCAGGCTCATGTTTTCCCGGTAGGAAAGATTTGTCTCTCCATTGATTGCAATCTGCACTTTGTTCACGTTTGGCAGCTCCACCAACGAGTTTGTGATGGAATAGATGGTCACATCGGAAACTACATTGTAGGGTTGGTTCAGAAAATCGTTATTCAGGTTTACATAACACGTTCCATCCTGCACGGTGACACTGACAATCTTGGTGGCCGGATTGATCGTCGGGTACGCTCCCTCCACCGCAGGCCCTTCCACCAACTTCTCCACCACCAGTTTTTCCAGAGAAATATTGCTGTTATACACCACGTTGCGTCGGTTTTCCTCCACAAGGCGGTCCCCCGCCTCATTGGCAAAATAGAGCCGCAGATTCACTTTCTCATAGGCGTTGATCTCATTGCCGGCATTCTCAATAAAGGTATCCGCCGCCATGATGCCAACCGCCGTTCCCATTTGGTCCGTGAGCTGTTCGCCCTTCACCGTGAACGCCACGCGCTCCACCCCCGGCAGCTGCGTCACGGTTCTCACAATGGATGCGCGCACGAGAATCTCCCTGATCCCGTACAGTTTTTTGTAACTCTCATCAAAATCAAGGGTCAAAAGGCCGCTGTCAAGGGTATGGCCTGTCACGGAAATTTCCCCTGCCAGAGGGGTCTCGTACTCCATCTTTTCAGGAACCGAGGCAAGCTGTCCCAACATTTCCGAAAGCAGCGCTTCCGTATCCACCGTCCCGCTCACATATTCCCGCTCTATGATCTTTGTCTCGTCATTGCTCACATAGTAGATCCGATAGGTTATTCCTTCCTGCTTCGCATTCCTTCCTGCACAGGCAGTACAAAGGCACAGCGCCATGACCAAAGCCGCGCAGAGAAACCCGATTCTTGTCTTCCTCATATCCGCCTCCCTAAACCGCAATATACTTAAGCGGAATCTTTACTGTGAAATCCGTCCCCTCGCCCTCAACGCTCACCACCTTGATGGTGCCCCGGTGCATGAGGATTGCGCTCCTCGTAATGGAAAGCCCAAGACCTGTCCCTCCGATCTCTCTGGAACGGGACTTGTCCACACGGTAAAACCTCTCGTAAATATGTTCCAATTCCTCCTCCGGAATACCCACGCCGGAGTCCGCCACCTGCACGGTGAAAAACTGGTGGTCGGCATCCAGAGTCACTTTCACAAAACCGTGTTCCTTGTTGTACTTGATCGCATTTTCCACCAGATTGGAGAGCGCCAACGTCAGCTTGACCTCGTCCACCGATGCCGTCACGGGGCGCAGACTTTCGTACACAAGCTGTATATCCCTGCGGTTGGCGATGGGACGCAGTCTTCTCATGATCAGCTCCACAAGCGCATTGATATCCACCTCCGAAATGTTCAAATCGGCGGAAGTTCTGTCCATCTTCACCAGGGACAACAGATCGTTGATGATCTTGTCCTCCCTCTCAATCTCGGCCGCGATATCGGTCATAAACTCCTGATACACCTCAATCGGCACATCCTTCTGGGTAATCAGCGAATCGGCCAGCACCTTCATGGACGTGATCGGCGTGCGCAATTCATGGGACACATTTGACACAAACTCCTGTCTGGAATCGTCCAACATCTTCATCCGGCCGAGCACCCTGTTAAAGGCATCACCGATGTGCTCCGTCTCCAGACAGTCCGTCACAGAAATGGGGTCGTTCGTGTAGCCCTCCTGCACTTGATCCAGAGCCTCTATGATCTTTTTAAAAGGCGCAAACAAATATTTGGACACCGCAAGGGTCATCACAAAAATCAGCACACCCACGATGGATTCCACCACCAAAGCCTGACGGTCCAGACTGTTCATGGTCGCAATGATGCTGTCGTTTGACGCGCTCACCAGCATAACGCCCCGCACCACTTCCACTTTCTCTCCGGTTCCCACCGGCAGATCCGCATCCACCGTCTCCGTGATGGGCACAGTCATCTCTATATAGCCGTTCTCCCTGTCGTACTTGTTGGCGCTCTCCCCGCTAAGGCACCGGATCACCTCCTCCGAGATGATGGTCTTGCCCTGGCTGATCCCATAAGTGTCCTTCACAATGCGCAGATCTGCATTGATAATCAGCACACGGCCGTCATACAGATTGGACAGCTGGTCCAGTTCTGCATTGATCACCTCGGAAGAGGGATCTGCAAGATAATGATAAGTAAGCAGATGATTCGCCAAAATTTTAACCTGCGTGGAAATATCGGAGGTCCTGACATTGACCGCCCGGCGCTCATAATTTTGCAAAATCGCATAGCGCATAATGAAACAGGGAATCAGCCCGACCACGAGCAGGATCAGGAAAATCCGCCCCTTCAGGCTTCGCAGAAATGTAATTTGACGTAATTTTATGTTAGGCAAAGTAATATCCAACCCCCCACTTTGTCCGCACATATGCGGGCTCGCCGGGAATTTCCTCTATCTTTTCGCGCAGTCTTCTGATATGCACATCCACGGTTCTCACATCTCCCGGGTAATCATTTCCCCATACCAGGCGCAGCAGTTCCTCCCTGCCGTAAACCTTGCCGGCATTCTTCATCAGAAGCTCAAGCACCTCATATTCCTTGACAGTCAGATTGATCTCACGGTCCCTGATATACACTCTCCTGCCTTCACAGTCAAGCCGCATATCGCCCCGCTCCACCACCTTGACCACCTCTTCCCGCTGCTGTCCCTGGCGGTTCGTCCTGCGCATAATGGCCTTAATTCTGGCTTTCACCTCAAGAATATTAAAAGGCTTCGTTATGTAATCGTCTGCGCCGTAGTCCAAGCCTAAAATCTTATCCATATCGTCGCCCTTTGCGGTTAACATAACAATGGGCACATTTGAAAATTCCCGAATCTGCTGGCACACCTCAAATCCTGTCATTTTGGGCAGCATAACATCGAGAAGAACCATGTCATAAGCGTTTTGCTGTGCCAGCCTCAATGCCTCCTCGCCGTCATAGGCGCAATCCACTTCCATGCCGTCCTGCTCCAGACTGAATCTGATCCCCTTCACGATCAATTTCTCATCATCCACTACCAAAACTCTCTGTGCCATCGTTCCATCCCCGCCTGTCTAGTCTACACTTATGCTGTCTTTTATCTTTTCGTACATGCCTTCCTTGATGCCGCTCACTTTCATGATATCCTCCGGCTTTTGAAAAGCCCCGTGGGACTCCCTGTAAGCGGCAATGGCTGCCGCCCGCGTCGCGCCGATTCCCGGAATATCACAAAGCTGTGCCTCAGAGGCCGTATTAATATTGATCCTGCCAGTTTGGTCCCTTCCTTGTCCCTGTTCGTCCCCGCCGGACTCTCCAAGGGACGTATCTTCGACAATGCCGATCTGTGCGGCCGCCGTCTTTGATCCTGCCTGCTCCGCCTCCTCTGCCCCCTGTTGGGTTTTGGCCTCCCCTCCACGAGCCGCTTCTGCCTCCTCCGCAGTCGGAATCACAAGCTTGATGCCGTCGCTCAATTCCTGCGCTTGGTTTACATAATTTTGATCCGCCTCAGCCGCAAATCCGCCCGCCGCCTGTACGGCCTCATAGACACGGCTTCCCGCCTGCAGCTCATAAACACCCGGACGCTGTACCGCGCCGCAGACATGAATACAGATCAGATCCGGCTCTGTCGTGACCGGCTCTGCGGTTTCTTCCGGCTCCTGTGCCGTCTGCTTCCCGGTCTCCTCCGCGCTTTCTACGCCGGACGAATCAATCGTCCTCCCGGGATCACCGACACTTTCCCCTGCGAAATCGCCTGATGCGGGCTGTTCCACGGAAGTCTCCCCGTTTAATTGAAGAAGCGCTTCCTTCTTTGTACAACCGCTAAGAACAAGCAGAGCCGCCAACAGCAGTCCCGCACATCCTGTCTTTTTTTCATGTAATTTGGTCTCTTTATCCTGCATAGTCTCCCTTCCGAGTCCCTCGGACTCTACGGGAGGTTCCCGCTATGCGCCGTATTTTTATTGTATGATAAATTTCTCCCTATGTCCACTTAAAAATAACAATTCCGGCAATCATAATACCCATTCCCAACACTTTTTTGACCTCCCAGGACTGTTTTTCCACACCGAAAAGGCCAAAAACTTCAATGAGATAAGCGACGATTAACTGTGACGTTACAATAAACATTACCGACCGCGCCGGTCCTAATTGTTCCATGCTCTTAATGACCGTGTAGGTGATAAATGCGCCGATTGCACCGCCAAGCAGCATATATTTGGGCTCCACCTGAAAAAGAGAAGCAAAGGAAGACCGGTCCGACGCAAGCCAGACAGCCAGACAGACCAGAAGCGCCGTAAGCTGCACGAACGCATTCGCCACCCAGACCCCCGACTGCTTTGTGACCTGTGTGTTAAATACCCCCTGCACGCTCATCAGCGCCCCGGACAAAACCGCAATCCATAATCCTAACATAATTACCTCCTTCAAAGGCATCAATAAATTAAGACAAGACGGCCTGTGCCGTCTTGTCTTATCTTTGCCGTATGAATCGGTATTTATTCTCCGCCGCCTTCCTCTTCCTCCAAAATTTCTTCGTCCTCCTCTTCCACGGGTTCCGGAACGTCAATGTACTCCTCCGTGTATATCTCTCCCAACACCTGCCCCATAATCTGCTCCGACAGGGCTTTCAGCTCATCGTTCGCATCCTCGCCTTCCCAGATCTTGGCGAAGGCGATCTCCAACTCCACCCAAAAATTACTGGTCTCTATCATTTTTGGCATGGGTACCGAACGGGTATACTCTTCCAGAAAAGCGGCCGCATTTGGATCGTCGTAAGGTCTTCCGTCACTGTGTACCGGAAGCTTGCCGGTCCTTCCATAGAGATCCTCCGTGTTATACTGAGTTAAATACACGGCAAACTCGTTTGCCATCTCCTTTTTCGTAGAATAGCCGTTGACCCCCACACACTGCGTCACGGAAAGAGAGGCAGATTCCAATTCCCCGCTTACATCGGGCACTCTGGCAACGCCGTACTCATAAGAAAAGTTTCCCTCTTCGCGGGCCTTTTCCAACTTCGACAAAGCGTCTGAAGTCGCCACTGTGTATACAATTTTTCCGTCTAAGAAATCCTGTAACACGCCATCGTAGCTGATCTCCTTTGTGTCGATGGAGAAAAACTGGTTCAGATTCTGATATACCCTGAGGGACCGGATGGCGCTTTCATTATAAATATGGATACAGTCCGCATCATCGCCGTTCTCGCCGCCCACATCCATATATTTCCCGACAATAAAATAATTATAGAAAATATCCGATACGTCCCACTTGAAGATCGCTTCCACCTGCTCCGGCGCATCGTAGACATCGGCAAAGGCGAGTATCTCGTCTATCGTCTGGGGAATGGTCTCCTCCACCTTCGCCGTCACATCCTCCTCTGAGACCTCCTCCTGCGCCTGCTCCTCCTGAATTTCTTCCTCCACGTCGCCGCTGTCGGCCTGTTCCTGCGCCTCCTGCGCCAATGCCTGATCCCGCTCGGCTTCGATCTGTGCTTTCGCCCACTCCTCCAGATAAGTCCTGTTGTAAAGGAGACAGCTCGTCTCGTAGTAGAAGGGATAACCGATCTGCTTGTCGTGATAGGTCACAGCCCGCACCGCCGACTGCGGCAGCATGTCCGTCATGGAGGGCGTTCCCTCCGGCAGCGCCACCTCGCAGGCCAAACCTGCCAGATACGCTTTCTCCAACGAATCATTGCTGACAAGATACAGATCCGGCACTTCCTCCGTCTGCAGGGAAGCCTGATTGATGGTCTCTAAGTACTCCAAACCCGGCGTATAGACCGGGATTACCCGCACCTCTTCCTGGTATTCGCTGTAGGAAACTGCGACGCTGTTGAGATAGTCCGTAAGCGTCTCGTCCGCATACCACAGATACAACGTCTCCCTATGCCCAAAAAGCGAATCCTCCGCGCTTTCCTCCGCCTCCGTCTTTTCCGTCTGCACCGACAGTCCAAGCTGCGCTACGCCATAAAAACCGCCCAGAATCAGCGCCACCGCAAGGATCATAAACAATCTTTTTTTCAGAGTCACTGCCGCTCTCCTTCTGCCTCTGCAATACACTCACGCAAAATGCCAATCATATCGTCCACATGCTTCTGTTCTATGATCAACGGCGGCACAAACCGGATAATGTCCGTTCCCGCATTGATGAGTACCAAACCCTTATCCATAGCCCGTTTGATCAGACCGCCCACCGGCCTGTCAAATACAAGCCCCTGCAAAAGCCCTGCACCCCGTCTTTCTGTCACACAGGAAAATTCCGTTACCAGTCCGTCAAGACGCGCTTCCAGATATGTGCCCACCTTCTTAACATTGGCAAGCACATCCTGTTTTTCCAAAAGCTCAATCACCTTACAGACTGCAGCACAGGCCAATGGATTCCCGCCGTAGGTGGTGCCGTGGTCTCCGGCAGCAAGGGAATTTGCGCCCACTTTCTCCGTCATCAAAAAGGCGCCCACCGGCACGCCGCAGCCCAGGGCCTTGGCCGTCGTCATCACATCCGGTTTCACCCCATAACGCTGCCACGCAAACATGTGTCCTGTCCGTCCCATACCGCACTGAATCTCGTCCAGTATCATCAAAATGTCCCGCTCGTCGCAGAGCGCCCTGACCTTTTTCATAAATGCTTCCGTCGCCGGATGAATGCCGCCCTCCCCCTGCACGGTCTCAAACAGGATCGCGCAGGTCTTGTCCGTCACCTGCGCCAGTACGCTGTCAAAATCGTTCAAATCGGCAAATTTGATATTGCCGATCATGGGCTCAAAGGCCTCCCTGTAATGGGGATTTCCCGTCACCGAAAGCGCCCCCATGGTACGCCCATGGAAGGAATGGTTCATGGCAATGATCTCATGGTCCGTGCGTCCGTCTTTCAGATACGCGTATTTTCGCGCCGTCTTAATCGCACCCTCCACGGCCTCCGCGCCGCTGTTTGTAAAAAACACGCGGTCCATGCCGGAAATCTCTTTGATCTTTTTTGCCGCCTCAATGGCCGGCAGATTATAATAATAGTTTGACGTATGGATAATCTTGTCGATCTGGTCTTTCAGCGCGTCGTTGTAAGCCTCGTTGTGATAGCCAAGCGCAAACACGGCGATTCCCGCCACAAAATCCAGATATTTCTTTCCGTCCATATCATAGAGGTACACACCCTCTCCCCGGTCAAACACCACCTGATAGCGGTTGTATGTGTGAAGCAGAGCCTGCTCTGCCTCGTCTATATACTTCTGCATTTCTGCGCTCATTCTTTCATCCTCTTTTTATCTCTAATCTCAGCCGATCATCGTCTCTCTGTCCTGGTCTGCAATAATCGCCGTGCCAATACCGTGGTCAGTGAAAATTTCCAACAGCAGACAGTGGGCAATCCTTCCATCCAGAATATGCACCCTGTTGACACCCTCTTTGATGGCATCCGTGCAGTTGCCCAATTTCGGAAGCATACCGCCGCCGATACAGCCGCTCTCGATCAGTTCCTCCGCCTGGGAGGCCGTCAGCCTGGAGATAAAGCTGGATTTGTCGTTGATATCCTTATACAGCCCCTCTATGTCCGTGAGAAACACCAGCTTGTCCGCTCCCACCGCCTTGGCGATGGCACAGGCCGCGTCATCTGCATTGATATTGTAGGTTAAAAACTGATCGTCTAAACCGATCGGCGCTACAATGGGCAGGAAATCTTTCTCCAGAAGATCATAGAGCACCTTCGGATCGACCCCGCAGATTTCTCCCACATAGCCGATGTCCTCCCCCTCCGAGTATCTTTTCCTGCACTGCAGGAGTCCGGCATCCTTGCCGCTGATGCCGACCGCCTTTACGCCGAGCTCCTCCACCATCCTGACAAGATCCTTGTTGACCTTATTCAGAACCATTTCCGCGATCTCCATCGTCTCCTCATCCGTCACCCGGAGACCGTTCACAAACCTGGCTTCCTTGCCGACCTTGCCGACCCATCGGCTGATCTCCTTGCCGCCGCCGTGGACGATGATCGGTTTAAAACCAACCAGTTTCAGAAGCGTCACGTCCTTGATCACATTGCGCTGCAGCTCCTCGTTGCTCATGGCGCTGCCGCCGTACTTGACCACAATAATCTTCCTGTTAAATTTCTGGATATAGGGAAGGGCCTCGATTAAGACCTCCGCCTTTCCCAAAATTTTGTTCATTTCCTGCTGTTCCATGATATTTTCTTCTTTCTCATTTTTGTTATGTAAACCATTTGGTTTTATGTCAACCAGTTTAGCCCGGTTCGGTGTGCCTATGTTATGTAAACTAGCTGCGGTAGTCTGCATTGATATTGACATACTCATGGGTCAGATCGCATCCCCACGCGGCCGCGCTCTCTTCGCCCCGCTTCATATCCACAATCACCCGCACCTGCGGCGCAGACAAAATCCCGGTCGCCTCCTCCTCGTCGTAGTCCGTCAGCATCCCGTCCTTGCAGATCTGCATCCGATTTTCGTCACTCTCACAGAAGATATCCACCTGCTCCGGATCGAAGTCCACGCCTGCATAGCCGAGCGCGCACATAATCCGTCCCACATTGGCATCATGTCCGTAGATCATAGCCTTGGTCAGACTGGAGCAGACCACTGATTTGCATAAGATGCGCGCTTCCTCTTTCGTGGCCGCATGAATTACCCTGGTCTCAAACAAAGCCGTCGCTCCTTCCCCGTCTCCGGCCATCATTTTGGCAAGCGTTTCATCTATATAATGAAGCGCCTCCCTGAATTTGTCATAGTCCCCGTTTTTCTCCGTGATCTCAGGATTGCCCGCAAGACCGTTCGCCAACACCACCAACGTATCGTTTGTGGAAGTATCACCGTCTACGGAAATCATGTTGAAGGTGTCCTTCACATCCTCAGAAAGCGCCTCCTGCAGAAGCTCTTTGGAGATTGCAAGATCCGTGGTGATAAAGCCGAGCATAGTGCTCATATTCGGATGAATCATGCCGGAGCCCTTGCACATGCCGCCAACAGTCACGGTCTTTTCACCGATCTCGATCTGCACCGCCGCCTGCTTCGGCTTCGTGTCTGTGGTCATCATGGCCTCCACCGCCGCCTGTCCGGCTTCCTTCGTATCTGCTTTTGCCCTGACCAGTTTTTCCACACCCGCTGCAATCTTGTCCACGGGAAGCTGCCAACCGATCACGCCTGTGGAAGCCACCAACACAGAATCCTCCGGAATATCCAGTTCTTCCGCCGCCTTTTTCGCCGTCTGTCTGCAACAGTCATATCCCAACTTTCCGGTACAGGCGTTGGCGATACCCGCATTCACAACGACCGCCTGCGCGTAAGGTGAATGGGCCACAATCTCTCTATCCCACAAAACGGGTGCCGCTTTCACCACGTTGCCGGTAAACACTCCGGCTGCGCGGCAGGGCACCCGACTGTAAAGTAAGGCCATGTCCTTTCTGTTCTTATATTTGATACCCACCTCCACGCCTGCCGCCTCAAAGCCGGCTGCCGCGGTGACGCCTCCTTCTATAATGTCCATCGTTTATCCCCTTTTCTATTAAAGTTCTACGCAAAGAATGCCCGTTTCTTTTCACTTTAATATACACTAAAACGACCCTCAATGCAACCTCGCCGCTACGCGAGCGTCTGTCCGATCACCTTCTCCAGTTCTGTCACCATAAGGTCAACCACCGCAAAAGCTGCTGCATCTTTAAACATGCTGTTTAACAGCAGGCGGATATTCAGTTCAAAGTTTGCCGGCAGAATGCTGCATTCTTCCGTACAAATCTGCATCAGCCTCTTTTCCCCCGGATGCAGTTTTTCATTTAAAGCAAGCACAATATCAAAATAGGAATCCAGAAACCGCTTGGCGCACTGATTGATATTGATCATGTCCTTGCGCTTCATGGCTTTCTCCATCTGCGCCATAAAGGAGGGAATACCGTACTTGATCAGGTTCATATGATGGCTGATGACATTATCCTTCAGTTTCTGCGGGTAAGGAATCGCATACTTTTCCTTTGCCTCCCCCAAAAGTCCTCCCTTGTCATAGGCGATGCGTCCTGTCAAAAGGCTGTGCCACATGCTGGTGGTGCATCTGTCAAGCGGCTCGCACTGATGTACCACCCGGTCTATGCCCTCCAGAAATTCAGTCAGTTCCCGGTAAACAATATTAAGCTGCGTGCCGTCCTCCAAGATACAGACATCCTCATGCTCTCTGTAATGGTTATCCAAGGCTATACTGCTGCAGAAATTTTCCAGTATATCCCGCCGCTGCCCTATGGGAATCGTCTCGGTCGCGTAGACATACACGTCATAATCGGAAAATTCATCATTCCTCTTGATGGCGCGTGAACCGCCTACCGATATGGACCGCACCTGTACAATTTTTGCAAACTCGTTAAAAATATCCTGTACCATGTCTCACCTCTTGCAGTCTGATTTTCCCTTTTTGATACACAGCATTATTTTATCAATACTTACCGCCTTTTGGCAATGCCTATTCCTAAAAAAGAAAGACGGCAGTCTTCCATTTTGGAAAAACCACCGTCACAATTTTTATAGAGCCAAGCCTCTTTTCTTCTCAACCCCTGCTATTCGGTTGCCAAAGAAGCCTCCGCGCCCGCTGCTGTCTCCATGCCTTCGGGCATTTCCACGTTTGTCTCTGCATTCTCCGATACCTCGCGGGGATCATCGTATTCCTTCTCCTCCTCTTCTCCCCAGAGAGAATCCCATTCCTCGTGCTCACCCTCCATGTTCATGGCTGCCATCTCTTTCGCCATCTTATAGATATCCATATTAAAGTCCATCAGCTTCTTTTCATCCTGAGCAGGCACATGATCACCCCTGCTGATTCTTCTGGCGATCTCCAGACACTTGGCCATCTCCTCGCCGTACTCCTTCATGGCATCCGCCTGCTGTTTGGAGGCAACGCTGTTGAATATCCCGACCTCCTGCTCGATCAGATCATCCAATGTCTTCTCGTCTTTCTTGATCTGTCCGGAAAGCTCGTCGATTTTCTCCTGTAACTCCTTTTCCCGTTCCAGATAGGCCTCCGAAAGCTCAAAAGTCACGCCCTGCTCTTCGCTTTTCTTTTTGGCCGCCTCCATTTTTTCCCGATTCTCTTTCTGCTGTTTTACAAAATCGCTCTTCTGTCCTCTGAGGAGACTAAGCTGTTGTCTGTATGCTTTTTGGGCTTCACCGATTTTCACAATATCACTTCCTTATGATGATATGGCACATCCCTGTGCCTGTTGATTGTCAGCAAATATCTTTAAAACATCTTTGTATATATGTATCGGCACGTTTGGCGAATTTCTACAGTTTGTAACATATAGATTAGAGAAAAGTCATGCCATCGCGTTGGCGTTAATCTGCTCAATCACCTTTCTAATGCCAGTCCACTCGTTCATATTCGTGAAAATTTCCACTATGCTGCCCCGATCTGTAAATGGGGATTCCTGCAATACGGAAAAATCTTTCAACATACCGTTATGGACAATATATTCTATAATTTGATTGACAAAATATATTTGCCGACTATTCATATTTTCCTTATTTAAATACTCCGCAAAAGCCTCCTTCGCCGCATTCATATCAAGCCCCACAATCTCCCTGACAAATTCTCCCAACGGTTTTTGTCCAACCTCTTTCTCATAGTCCTCTCTGGTTCCAAGCTCTTTCCAAAGAATCTCCTCAAGGGACTTCATATCAAATTCGCTAAGTGGCTTATTTGTCTTTAATTTTGCAATCACAAAATGATCCTGATTCTGACGGACATAATATTCCGCCTTAGCCTTATAGTTTTTCAGGGCATCACTATTAAGCTCAGCCTCATGCCACTCCGTAGACAAAATATCATCCGCAAAATTTGTATCGTATGTCACTTTACTGCGCGAAACATACTTCATCAATCCGCGAAGTTCTTCTCTGATTAGTTCCAATTCGTCAATCCCGGCCCGTTCCACATAATTCGTCTGCAAAATTTTTTGAATTAAATCTGTTTTTACCTGTATCTCAGGAATATTTGCCACACCGGATATTGCTTTTACATGCTTTATCAGATCCCCCTTTGCCCTCGTATATGTCTTATCAGATAAATATGCCAGCTCCATTCCATAGATAAGGGCGTCAAACCGCTGCGCGCCCGCGTCCTCCTGATCCGGCAGAATAAGCGGCGAAAGCTCCTCTTTCACGGTCTGCGTATCTTCATAGGTGATGGCCTGATAACCGTTCGTATTGGCATACAAATCCACATATTTCAAATGCCGCCTGACCGCAAAGCTCTTCCGGTCCAATTCCCGCACCTTACCGCTCATCGTCTCAACCAGCTTTTCCCGATACGCCTTCAACCGTTCTGTCTGCCTGTCCGCATCCTGCAGTTTATAAGCCATTTGAAATTCCAGGTTAAAAATCGCGCTCTGCAGCATCATTCGATTCGCGGTGGGTTTTCCTTCGTTCATCCTGAAGAAAGCAAAATTTCCGCAAAAATCAAAAATGTAAAATTTCTGCTTGTCCTCCCCGTCCATCAAGCCCGGACACAATCTGGTGCCCCGGCCAATCATCTGCCAGAACTTCGCCTTGCTCAACACTTTTTTAAAAAAGACAAGATTCAACACTTCCGGCACATCAATTCCCGTATCCATCATATCAACCGAAATCGCAATCTGCGGCATTTTGTCGGCTTCTGAGAACTCGTCGATCGCTTTCTGCGCGTAGGTCGTATAATTATCTATTACACTTGCAAATTCACAGCCGTTTTTTGACAGATAGGGATATTCTTTATTGAATATTTCGCGAATTTTTTCCGCGTGATCGTGGTTTACTGCAAAAATGATCGTTTTCCCCAGTTTTTTCCCATAATCAATCTTTAATCCGCTTTCCATCAAAACACGAAGGGCTTTCCGTATCGTATCCTCATTGAAAAGCCACTTATTAATGGCGGAAGACTGTATTTTTTTCGGGAACTCCCCATTTTCATCCTTAAAGGTACTCTCGTATGCCTCCTTATCTTCTCCGGACAGTTCGTCGTAAGCGATCCCCTGCTCAATAAATTTTACCTCTGATTCCACCGAAAGATAGTCAACCAGATACCCATCCTGTACCGCCTGCGCCAGATCATACCCATAAGTCGGCACGCCGTCTTCCAAATCAAAAATCTCATAGGTATTTTTTCCAACATCTTCCTTCGGCGTCGCCGTGAGTCCCACCAACAGGGCGTCAAAGTAGGTAAAGACATCCCTGTATTTATTATAAATAGATCTGTGCGCCTCATCACAGATAATCAGGTCAAAATGCCCGCAGGAAAAAATTCTGCCCTCCTGATCCCTCGCGTCGTCAATCAAACTCATCATCGTCTGATAGGTGGAAAATACACATCGGGCATTGTAGTTATTCTTATCCTCTACCACATTTACAACAGACAATTCCTCCGGGAATTGATTCGCAAAGCTTCTCTTTGCCTGTGTAACCAGCGCGTTCCGGTCAGCAAGAAACAGAATGTTTTTGACCCATCCCGCATCCATCAATATCTTACAAAGAGCAATCACCGTCCGGGTCTTCCCTGAACCCGTGGCCATGACTAACAACGCCTTTCTCCTGTTTTTCTCTCCAAAGCTGTCGCATACCGCTTTAATTGCCGCCCCCTGATAATATCTGTCCGCAATTTTATGATCGACGGCAATCTTTTTCAATGATGTCCACATGAGCTGCAGGTTAAACCACTTTTCCAAGTCTCTCTTAGAATAAACACCGAATACAGCTCTTTCCGGATATTGCCCGTCTATGATTCTTGTATCAAATCCATTTGTGAGAAAGATGACGGGACGTCTATGATAAACCCGTTCCAAAATGTCCGCATACAGCTTTGCCTGATGCCGCCCCTTCGTGACGTCCTCACAGGTCTTCTTCGCCTCTATCAGGGCAAGAGGTTTTTGCGTGTCGTCATAGAGCACATAATCCACCCACCCCTTCCCTGATTTGTTGGGCATCCCGTCAACCAATACCTCGTTGATCCAATTTTCTCCTTCAATCCACCCCGCGTCACGCAGCATCTCGTCAATATAGATTTTTCTGGTTTCATACTCAGACAAATCCAAGGGTTTCGGCACATAGGCCGGCTGCTTTTCCTCTCGTCTGGCCGTGAGCTCTTCCTTTAACGCCCTGTTTTCCTCTATCAGCGCTTTCAAATCCACATCCGCAAACTCGCTGCGCGGCGCAGACTCTTGCGCCGTCTCTTTTTGAAGCAGCGAGGCGTCAAATTCACGTTCCTCATAATCTTCTGTATAACAGCAGGCAACAAAATCAAGAAAAATAAATAAATTTTGAAGGCAGAGAGCCGCCTCGTCAAAGGAGACCTTTGCGCCGCCATGAGCCGCCCGGTTGCCCACTCTGCGTATCAAATCCATGCGCCGCCACAGACTGCGGTCTACCAGCGCATGAAATTCCTCCGTGCACATCAGCGTATGTAAGTTATCCTGATAGGGCCTTTTCAGGGAATCGTCAACGGAATACAGCCATTTGACAGCGAACTCCATAGCCCGGCGGCAGTTCAGCACGCATGCCTCCCTGTCGATCGGAAGCAGTTTTTCCGATGAGATGGCCACCTGTGAAAAGCTCTTAAATTTTGGTTCGTTTTTTAGATAGTCGAAATTGGTCATGGGATTTCCTTTCACCGCCTCAAACAAATTTTTTAAGATGATGTTTCATTTTTCTTCCGAATACACTGAGAAAATAGCTGCTCCATCTTAAGACTTTTCACTTGCCTGTATCATCTCTTCCCTGCCGACTTTTGCAAAGTTTATCACATACCCGTTATATAGTGTCAATGTCCTGATAAATTCACGCTGACTACGCCCATTACCCTCGCGGAAAGGATGAAGGGCATTGATCTCAGAAAAATAATATGCCAAACGGACAGAGAACTCCTCTTCATTTAATCCGCTCAGATAATTTTCCTCTCTCAGCTTTCCAAAAATCTCTTCCGCCTGTCCTTCTATAAACTTCACATTACAGAACATGTTTCCCTTTGCAATATCTACTTTCCTGATTTTTCCCGCCCAATCATATACATCCTGAAAAATATACTCATGAATTGCTTGTAGATGCTTTAAGTCAAATTTCCCCTGAATAGGTCTATCCACCAATTCAAGAATACGAAGCATTGTCAGCCGCTTTTCTATTTGTCTGAGCTGTTCCATATCCCGTATTCCCATTTTGTTTATCAGAACATCCGAATCCGGATAACAGTATATCCTGTCTGACATTATCTGCCCTCTCCTAATATCCGCTTTCGCAATTCATCGCCGGACGTTTCTCTGTTTTTATATGCATATAGTATTTGTAAATCTTCTTCTGTCAGCTCCATTCCCTCCATCGCCATTGTAGCTTTCACCTCTTCTACCGCTTCCGTCTTGGTGTATGCCGCATGATTCATTTTTACTTCAAAGGGAATGCTCTCGGTAAGGATAATCTGCTTTATCATCATATTAACCACAGCAGATAAATTGGTGCCTAAACTTTCCAAAATTTTTGAAGCCTTTTCTTTATCTTCCGCAGAAGTTCTTACTTGCAATAATGATGTATTAGACATAGTAACACTCCTCCTTTAGATTTCATTGTACAACATAGTAATTACGCTGTAAATTTCAATTTGTCGATTTGGTGGACGAAAGCGGCAAATTGGTTTTGGAGTTCAAGT
>CAMXPV010000037.1 GCA_947245585.1 uncultured Lachnospiraceae bacterium
AATGTGTTTATTTTTCGCTGATTGGGCGATGTATTGATAGTTGGAAAATTTAAAAGTGAAAGATTGCTTCTAAATTGTAGGAAAGTTCCCAAAGAGAAGAAACATATGTTCGCAGAATGATTGAAAAAATAGAAATAACATGATATGATTTTATATATGTAATAGAGTTCTCTTTAAGATAATTTGGGAGAAAAAGAATGAGAAAAAATAAAGTAATTGTGGTGCAAAACATCAATATTACTATTTCAGAGGAAAATTTTGACGATTATATCTGCATTACTGATATTGCAAAGGCCAAAGCCGGCGAATCCAGGGGAGCAGACGTTGTAAAAAACTGGATACGAAACAGAGCGACATTGGAATTTTTAGGTACATGGGAACAGATTTATAATCCTACTTTTAAAGTGGTCGAATTCGACCACTTTAAAAGTGAAGCAGGTTTACATACATTTGTATTGAGTGTTTCAGAATGGATTGAAAAGACCAAAGCGATAGGATTATATGTGAAACGTGGAAAATATGGAGGAACCTATGCACATAAAGATATTGCATTTGAATTTGCTTCAGCAATCAGTCCTGTTTTTAAACTATATTTGGTCAAAGAATTTCAAAGGCTGAAAGAAGTGGAGAATGATGCAAAGAAAATTGAGTGGGATGCAAAAAGATTTTTGTCCAAAAACAATTATTTAATTCAAACAGATGCGGTTAAAAATTATTTGATTCCGTCAGAAAATTATAAAGAAAATCTGGAGTGGTTGGTATATGCAGAAGAAGCGGATATTTTGAATGTTGCATTATTCGGATTTACTGCAAAAGCATGGAGGGATGCAAATCCTGAACTGGCGAAAAAGAATAATGTGAGAGATTTTTCTTCAATAAATGAACTTACAGTTTTGTCTAATTTGGAAACACATAATGCACAAATGATTCGTGAGGGTAGAAATAAGGCAGAAAGATTTCAGACTTTAAAAGAGATTGCAGAGTATCAGTTGAATGTTCTTAATGCGGCGGAAAAGATAAAATTGATTGAAGAACAAACTTAAGAAATGTAGGTGATATATAGAATAAGATAAGTGAAGGTGAAGCATGGACAAAAGCAAATTTCAAAAATCTGATATGGGGGCGCAAGCAGCTTGGAAAGGATTTTCTTCCCAAACATTTTATATTGCTGCCAGATTGATTTCAGGTGAGCAAGGGTATGAATATTACCCAGAAAACATTGAGGATTTAGTAGTGAAAAGGAATGGTATTATTGTTGAAGCAGTCCAAATCAAAAATATTTCTGCTGCTTTAACGCTTTCAAGTCTTGCATTGACTAAAACATCTACAGGTGGAGAAGGGTTTTTTAATCGTATGTGTAGTATACACATACAGAATCCCCTTTTTAATGATATTAGGATTGTTCATTTTGGATATTTAGGAATTGAACTTCAAGAAGTCGTAAATAATAATGAAGAGACAAAAAAACGTTTATCAAATCGGCTTAAGGAAAAACATAATCTTACAGAAGAAGAAGCAGCTTGGCTGATAAATTCTATGACGTTTGAAAAGGCTGATATTGATGAGCTTAAGAAAAATATTTATTCACAAATTAGTAGTTATGTTCCTGTTATGGCAGCACCTGACTTAGCACAGGAACTATTAATTCAATATATTGCAGAACTTTCTAGGACAAAAGGGTTTACTACTTTAGAGATATGGCGGGAAAAAGTACATAAGATAGGTGTTAGTGTTGCAGCGTTAGATGGCTTTTATAAAGAATACAATAAATCATTGGTATGTCTGAGTGAACTTCAGATGAATGGTAGTCCAGAACAGTTTCAAGAAGAGTTTTTTCAAGGTGTATCTGCTCATCCTGCTCATATTCGTTTGGGATTAGATTTTAAGCGGAATTATTGGCTTCAGGAGATACATGAAATTCTTGAAAATACAGGGGTTGCTTTAGTCAAAGGAGTTTCGGGGCAGGGGAAATCTGCACTGTGTTATCGTTATTTGTTGGAAACATATCCCGAAGGGGTTGTATTTTGTATACGTGCCATTGCGACAGAAGGACAAGCTCAAAGTTTAGTTTCAGCCTTAGATGGACTTGGAAAGTATAATAGAAATCTCATTATTTACATTGATGTTCAACCGGGAGAAACGCTTTGGGCCTTTTTATTGCAAGAATTACAATCGCGTGGATTAAAGATTCCTGTTTTGATTTCGATTCGTGATGAAGATTATAATATTACGCCTATAAATGGAAAAGCAATTAAATATGATGTTATTGAACTAGAATTATCTGAAACAGAGGCGGAGCAAATTTACAATACACTTACCATTGGGTATCCTCATTCATCTCATAGAACTTTTGAGGAGGCATGGCAATCATTTGGGGGAGATGGACCATTAATTGAATTTGTATATCTGCTTACAAATAATCAAACTCTTACCAAGCGCCTTCAAAATCAGATTGATTTTTTATTGCAAGAGGGAATTTCAGATGAGTGGTTAGAATTGCTTCAATTAGTTTGTTACGCTGGGCGTCTGGGATGTGCTGTTGATTATTGTAAAATTAAGGAAGTGATAACATGTACTTCTATGCAAGCGGCTATACGACGTTTGAAAGATGAATATTTGATAAGAATCACTAATGATAATAAGCTTGAAGCGCTTCACCCAATACGAGCCCAAATAGTTTATGATGTATTACGTAATCAAATTTGTACGACTGCAAAAGACATTGTATTCAAGACACTTTCGTGTGTATCTCCAAAAAATGTAAGACTAATCTTAATGGATTATTTTTCGCAATATGAGTATAGGTTAGTTGAGATTCAGCAACTTGCCCAAATTTATTTTAGAGATTGGGTGGGATATGCAAATGCGATTAAGGCAATGCTTTGGCTAGATGCAAAACGTTATGCTGATAATAATATGGATTTTATTCAGAGCTTTATTGAGCGATATGGAAAAGGATGGTTTTGCTTTTTACCACGGGATCTTTCAGGAATAGAATGCCAAAATGAGCTTATAGCTGATAGTATGGCAGATATTGAAGTGTTTAGTAAAGCGGAGTTTCAGAAGATAATTGATGAAACAAAAAGTTCACTTATATCCTTAGTGATTGACTATGAGGCAACAGATTGTTTTATCAGAAATTGTGTATATCCTGATGTATTGCCTGATTCAGATGAGGAAAGGGCATCATTTGGATATGCGTTATTTTGGATGGCTAAACGTAATTTGGCTATAACGTTGTTGTTCAGTTCAAACGAAATAGTAAAGAGTGTTTGTACAGGTGAAATGCAAAGCTGTGCAGATGCTATACGTGGACTTTTTGAACATCCGACATTGTCAGACAGTTATCAAAGTGCAATGGAAGAAATTGTTAAGCGGTTAATTTTTGAAATGAGAATTATCTCTTTTTCTGTCACGGAAGATGAGGTAAATTGTAAATTTGTACCCTCATTTTTGACGGAAGAAACTATTTCTGAAAATAAGAATGAGAATCAATATTGGCGAATTAAAATGCTGAATATTCTTCAGCAAATTTATCCGGAGATGGAATATATTAATATTGAATTGATTGGTGTTGATCTTCTAACTGATTTGGGAATTAAGGCTATGGACGATAAACTGCATATCAATAAAAGCAATCGTCATAATAGCTGGACAACTGAGGTAAATGGATGGGTAAAAAATCGGATAGATTATGCCTTTCGCCCGATTTCGTGGAATCAATATGTCTCAGAAATTGATGAAATTAGGTGCAATGCTAATGAGTTAATTCAGGAGACGATCAAATTAATTGATGATATTTACAAAAAAGGACATTTTACGAAAGATAGATGGAAGCGAATTGAAGAACGTATAAAAAATTTCAGAACTCATATATTTTCAGAAAACAGATTGCCGTTTTTTGCAGTTGATCCCTATTGTCTTTATTCGGAAGGAAGTAGTAAGCAACCAATAGCAGAATATTTTCCAATGCAACAATTGCTTTCGGTTGGAAAATATGAAAAACTTAGAAAACTTTTGAATAGGGTATATGCGTCTCTAGACAATTTCTTTAACCAGTTTGCAGAGGTTTTATTGGTTAGAATTAATAAGCAGGATATGAATATTGTTAAGAATCCAAGGCTTGCCATGTTCAATTTGTTTTCAGCAGCAAAAGATATAGTTGGTTTTCAACAAAATTATAAATTATTGTTTTCAAAATATAGTTCTTTAAGTGAAGCTTACGATCAACAAGAGCTTGAAAATATATTGATTTTAGTCAATGTCTGGCAATATGTGATTAGTAATCAGCCTAAGGGATATGCAATTGCTTATGATGCAAAAAGAAAATATCGAGGGGGAGTTAATTATTTCAATGACTCTCTTATGAAGATTACATTTGAAGCAAAAAATAAACTTGTAAAATCTGGGCGATACGTGTATTTTATTGATGATTTTGATATTACATCAGAGAATACTCTTGAGAGCAAGTATTTAAATGTTGTGTTACAGATTAAGAACATCTTTAGCAGTGCTGTTCAGTTATCTAGTGATAGGTGGTATGTTGAAATACAACCATTGGAATTTGTGTATGTTCCTGTAATATCAGGGGCGTACGCTTCAATTGCCTTTACGATTCCATTTTATAAAGTTTTTGATACTGATGAATCACACATAACAGATTCTATGTTTCCTTGTAGAATAGAAGATGAGCTGGCAGATAGTATCATACTTGGGAAAGCGCATAAAAAATGGATAGAGGCAATGCAGAAAATTGGCGCAATAAAGACCTATTTACGATGCTACTCTCAGGTTTTAAAGGTTTCTGTTGATGATGAATGTGCTGCCGGAATAGATGCATTTAAGAATGCGCTCTTGAAGCGCATAGAAATTTTACATAAAGAATTAATATTGTGTGAAATTTTAGTGGGGAAACTTATAGATAAGGCAACCGGACAAATTGTGAAGTTTTTAGAGATGATGAAATTATTTTTTGAATGCTTTGATGAAATAAATGATTGCGTTGCAAGTAATAATGACCCGAGTGAAATTATACAGGCAATAGATAATGTCTTTACGGTGATGCTCCTTCTGCAACCATATGTAATTGAACATGATTCTGAGTAAATTTAAGAAAAATGGACAGTTTGGAATTACACATAACTTGACACTAATTTACCATCAATTTCACCCCAACTTAGCACTAATGTACCATACGCCCTACGAAGTTAAACGGGTTTCAGCGATTTTCACTCAAAAAAAAGTTTGTGACAATAACTTGCCATTAGCGGGGTATGGGGCGCTTTGTTTTGTGATGTATGGTGTCGCATAATGTGTTTATTTTTCGCTGATTGGGCGATGTATTGATGGTTGGAATATTAAAAAGCGAAAATTGTAGGAAAATTCCCAAAGAGAAGAAACATATGTTCGCAGAACGATTGAAAAAATAGAAATAACATGATATGATTTTATATGTAATAAGATTTTCATTAAGTCGATACGGGAGAAAGTGTATGTAGACGAATTGGAAAAGAAAAGCTGTTCAATACGGTATAAGAACTGTGTTGACCGGCTTTTTTGGCATAAGATAAATGGAAAGCCAGTCTGAAAGATAACAGATAAAATGGAGTATGATACAAAAATGATACACTTTTGATGGGAAAACGATGCAACTAAAGTCTATTCTATATGTGGAGAAAAGGGCGCGCCCATGAAAGCGCACAGATAGGAGCACACATGAGAATAGACAGAGCAAAAAGATACATAGGATTAGGCATCCTGCTGTTCATGACAGGATGCGGTGCGGGAGAACATACAGAATCAAGTACAAAACCGGAGGCAAATTTGCAGGAGACAAATCTGTCGGAGGCAGGTCTTCAGGAGGCGATTGTGCAGGAAGAAACCCCACCGGAGGCAGATCCGGTACAGATTACGGAAGAGGAAAACAATCCTTTGGTCATATCCGGTTCAGACAGGGAAGATGACGAGCTTTACGTACAGTGTCTGCAAAATTTGTATCAGGGAAACAGCATAACTTACGCAGACGGATACTATTATTTTAGAAGCCAGACAGAAAATTATTCCCTGTGCCGTTCGAAAGGAACGGGAATGCCCGTAGAGGTAGTGGCGGATCAGGTTCCAGGCGCAATTTATGTGCAGAGGGATCAGGTCTATTTTATTAACGTCAGCGACAGCAGGACGCTTTACCGTGTGGGGACGGACGGGAGCGGGTTGGAGAAGCTCTCTGATTTTCCGATGCAGGAATTGATCGTTGTGGGGGATAAGATTTATTTCCGCTCTGTTTATGAGAGGGAATACGATCCGTTTTATCAGCTGACGGAGGAACCGGCGGAGGACGACAGGTATCTTTATTCCATGAATCTGGACGGAAGCGGCTGTGAACTATTGGTGCCCAAAGTATGTTGGGAGTTTGTGACGGATGGAGAACAGCTTTATTATTGTGCCACAGAAGAGGGGGAGGACTGGGGACTCTATAAAAACAGTCTGGATGGAAAATCGGAGGAGGAAATCCCGCATAAAGAAGGCGGAATATGGGATATCCTTCCTTATCAGGGAGCTTTATACTGGGTGAATGGAGACGAGCATAAGTTGGTACGTCTGAACGCGCAGGGAGAGGAAGAAATTGTAGCGTCCAATGTGCTGCGTTTCACGATCGCGCGCGGACTGGCATGCGTTATCAATGATGAGAAAATACGCTGGGTAGATTTGACAACAGGAGAAGAGAAGCTTTTGGCGGAGAGGAAGGAAGCGTCGGGAAACAGCGGCCAGGGCGAAAAGGATATTCTTCCCTGGTATTCCGGGAACTATAACAGAGGTATCTTTGTCGTAAACGGGCAGGTCTTTGCCAGATATTTTGAATCGGCAGAAAAAGGGGTTCTCTGGCATATTCTGGAGGGGGAACACTTTGTTGTATTTGAAGATATGGAACCACTAAATGCGAAAGAGTTGGTAAGGGATACTTCCTTATTACGTGACACAAATTTTTACTATCCGGGAAGAGCGGATGAGGATGCAAAACAGTATTTGGATCAGGAAAATGAGCTGCATTATGAGGAGGCGTTTGCGACAGGGGAAGATGGGCGAACCTATGGAGAATTCAGCATTACCCTTCCTAAGTTTAATGCAGAGCTTGCCTCTTACAAGCAGTTAAATCAACGCATGGAAGAACTGATGACGCTTGCAATGGAAGACAAGGATTCCTTTTTTGAAGAAATCGGCGGGTTGGACGACCCGTGGGTTTCCTGGTATCGAGAGCATGAGTACAGTCATTTATATATCGGGGAAAAGTATATTTCCATGTATTATTCCAGAGGGGGCTATGAAGGCGGAGTTAGGGCGTGGAAAAACTCACTTCCCCTGATTTTTGACCGTGAAACGGGACTGATGCTCCATATGGATGATCTTTTTACCGTGGACGAGAGCGTTTATAAGAAGCGTCTGACAGGGGCAATTTATAAGTATTGCGAGATGAAAGGTGAGGATTCCTGGCATGATGCATTTGATAATAACGTGTTGGTAAAAAATTTGGACGATCTGCGATGTTATCTGACGCCGGACGGGGTGGTATTATGTTATGAAAGATATGAGATCAAGGCAGGCTGTTATGGCAGCCCCACTTTTGAGATTCCCTATGAATGGTTTGCGGATATTTTTAAGCAGTAGCCGCGGGAAAAGAGGATGCCTGCGGCCGGGAAAGAAGGTATTTCTATGAAAAAAACCCTAAAAACCGTTATAGTTACACTACTTTTCCTCACCCTCGCCGCCTCCACGGCACTCTTGGCATACCTGCATTTTTTTGCATCGGAGGACAGCGGTCTTGCAGGGGAGTGGGTGGCGGAATTGGATCTGACTGAGCGGGCGGCTGTCTCGGCTTACAGTTGGCTGCAGGACATAGAAGGCGTGTCCCTTTCTTTGGAGGAGGTAGAGTCCTACATACCGGAATTGACTATAGAAGTCAGTTTGATTTTTGCGCAGGCGGATGAGTCGACAGGGACTTTTGCATGTCAGGTGTCGCCGGAAAGCTACGAGGCATGCCGAAAGGAGGCCTACGCGGCGTTGACTGCGGCCTTTCACGACCTTCTGGCAAAGCGGCTTGCCATGGCGGGCTATGCGGGCGGCACGGATGGGGAGGCACTGGAGGCGCTTGTGATGGGAACTTTTGGCATGTCTTCCGAGGATTATTTGGCATCCTGTGGCCCCGAACTGCTTCCCTCTCTGGAGGAATTGCAGGCGCAGTATGAGGGCGGTGGCAGTTATGAAATGACGGAGGATGTTCTGACCAGGCGGTTTGAGGAGGACGGGACAGTCGTGACCAGGGCGGAAATCTATATCCGGCAGGATGAAAGCCTGATTCTGATGGGAGAAACGGATGGCGATACTTCGGGTCTGTCTTCCGATGAATACCCTGTGGTATATACGCTGCAACAATCGGCAGAGTAGCGTTTACGCCGGAAGTTTAGGAAATTAGAGCAAAGATTGGAATATGGAGGAGGGGCTATGCAAGCAATCCGAAAGAAACGAAAAACGGGTGTCATGACATTGGCGGTTATCTTATTATGTGTCATTGTGCCGATCCGGGCGGACGCGGCGTTTACCATTCCCGGGGTCTGTCAGGTACAGACGGATGTGGGCGGCGCATATTTGGTAAAAACGTTGGATTACGGGTACGAGGACAACACCTATTTTTCGCTGCGGGATATGGCTATGCTCCTGAACGATACGGAAAAATCGTTTTCACTGGAAATTACGAAGAATACGGTCTTGCTGAATCCGGGGAGTGTGTATTCGCCTGTAGGAGTGGAAAATACGCCATGGGAAGAGGAGGAAAACGGCGAAAGCAGTAACTACTCGGATATTGCTCTTAGGCGGAATGAGTTTCAGATAAACGGGGAAACGGTATCTTACTATACCCTGATTACGGAGTTGCCTTCCGGCGATTATGACTGCTTTTTGATGGCATCGGATCTGGCTATGATGTTAGATATGGATATGACTGTTTCCGCCTCAGATTATGTAGAGATTCACACGCAGGAGCCTTTTGGCATTTCTCCGGCGGCTTTGGAGGAGGCAGGATATTTTTACGGAGTCAACAGTGTGTTGGTGGGAGATGCGACAACCGGGGAAATTTACTACGAATATCAGTCTGACTCGCCGTATCCGATCGCGAGCACGTCGAAGCTGATGACCTGCCTTTTGGCCATGGATGCGATCGCGGAAGGGGAGCTTGCCCTTGACGAACAGATCACGATTTCGGAGGCGGCGCAGGCCTTAGCCGATTCGGGTGACGGAGTGGTGCCCTTGAAGGCGGGAGAACAGATTACGGTGCAGGAACTTTTGGTTGGCGCGCTTTTGCCTTCCAGTAACGAATGCGCGCTCTGTCTGGCCGAAGCTGTGGACGGTACGGAGGAGGCTTTTGTCCAAAGGATGAACCAAAAGGCGCAGGAGCTTGGTCTTTCTCAGACGGTTTTCTTTAACTGCAATGGTCTGCCCGTCTACACGGAAGACGTGGTTCCGGCAAAACGGCAGAACAGCATGAGCGCAGGAGATATGTTTCGGATGGCATCCTATCTCTTGAAAGTGTATCCTCAGATTACAGACATTACTTCCATGAAGGAGGCCACATTGGAATCCCTCGACCTGGAGGTAAAAAATACCAATCCCCTTTTGCACAATCTGCCGGAGGCTACGGGCCTGAAAACCGGGACCACCAACCGGGCCGGGGCTTGTCTGGTCACTTCCCTGGCGGCGGACGACGGGGTCATGGAGCATGATCTGGTGGTGGTGGTTCTCGGCACGGAGGATTCCATAGAGCGGGGGCGGGTTTCCGGTCTGCTTTCCAGATACGCCCTGCAGGTTTTTGAGACGGGTGCGGGAAAAGCTAGTGGGACGGATGGAGTTTCCGGGATAGATGGGGCGGCGCAGGGAACGGGGGAACAGGTCTCTGGGAATCTGCCCACAAATGCGGAGGCGGCGGTGGAACGGATTCTTTGGACGGCAAGGAGAAAAGGAAATGAGTAACCATAAAGGCAGAGATAGACTGCTTTCCTGTGCCGCGCTGTGCGGCCTGCTTCTTTTTACATACGGACAGGAAATGGAGCTGCCGCGGGAGTCAGCATGGGCAAGGAAAATAACCTCTATTGAAAGAGGGGTGCAGGCAATCAATGGCATCATAAGAACGGTAAGGGAAGAGCCGGATTTATCGGAGGAGAGGGTCGGCAACGATGCCCTGAAATGTCTGATAGAGGACGAGGGATTTCGGGAATGTGTCTGGTATGGAGCAGGGATTGAGGAGGAAGACTCGCAGGAAGAGATTCTGCGCAAGTTGGAAGCTTGTGATATGTGTGTGTTGAATGAGGGTGTCTACGGAAAGGGAATTTACTCGTTGGAGGCGTTGTCTCTTTTTCCGAATCTCAAACAGCTTACCATCCGGATCAATGAGTGGGATGATTCTGTTATTACAGATTTTACGCCCATTTCACGGTTGTCTCAATTAGAATATCTTTGGATCAGCTATGGAAAGGACGAGGAGATCGATCTTTCCTTTCTGGGTCAAATGCCCGCGATAACAGAGCTGTTTCTGACGCATTGCAAAATAGCGGACGTTTCCTTTTTGGGGCAGATGCCGCAGCTGCGGTGTTTGTCCCTGTATGAAACGCCTGTGGAGGACTTGGTGGTTTTGGAAAACCTTCCGAATCTGGTCGAGCTTGCCCTTTCCGGCAATGAGGGTGCAAGCAATATAGAAGCGGTGGGGAAACTGACAAAGATGCAGGATTTGGGAATGCAGGAATGCGGAATAGAGGATATCAGTTTCCTCAGCGGCTTGACGGAGCTTCGGGGTGTCAATTTAAACGGCAACCGCGTCACGGATATTACACCCCTTGCGGGTCTTTCTAAGTTGGAACGGGTGGGGATTTCCGAAAACAAAATCAGGGATATTTCGGCGCTTTATGGTTTACATAACATATACGATCTGGCGATGGACAAGAATGAGATTCAGGATATCTCCGCACTGGCACCGCTTTCCCGTCTCAATCAGGTGGGAATTTCGGATAATCAGATTGCGGATTTGTCGCCCCTTGCGGGCAAAGAAGAGCTGATGTATGCGGCGGTATTCGGCAATCCGGTCAAAAGTCTGGAGCCGGTCTGGGACGTTCCCCTGTTAAGGCTTGCAGACGAGGAGGTGACAGAGGCTGAGGAGACGGTGATTGCGGACTGGCTCGCCGAACATCACCCCGAGGCAGAGGAGTTTACCTGTATCGATTTCATTGAGGGAGACTTGAACGGGGACGGCTTGCAGGACCGGGCCTTTGTGGCGGACAGCGAAGCCTTTGACGTGTATGAGGGGGAGGAATTTCCGGAGCGGATGCCGCAGGAACGGCGGCTGTTCATCCTGTTACAGCAGGCGGATGGTTCATGGACACAGGTGGAGGGAGCGCCTCTTCTTGGTCCGGCGATGAGTGGCGGCCTGCGCGGAGACCCCTACCGCAGCATTTTTATGCAGGCAGGGTATTTGCTGGTTAAAGAGGGGTGGGGAAGCAGCTCCGGTTCCACGCGGACGCAGATTTACGAATACCGGAACGGAAGTCTGAATCTGGTCCGGCAGATCGAAATAGATGATTACAATTTTGTACCTGGGTATGATGTGGAGGTACGAAATGAGAAGACAGATACATGGCTAAGCTACGCGATTGCCATGGACGAGGTCCGCATGGACGAGTTTCGCATGGTACGCGTGGATGTGGCGGACTCGGAACATCCGGTGCACAGGGCTTTTCCGGACGTGAGTATCTATGACAGGGCCGGTTATATTTACGACACAAAAATAAAATCCCGGCGGACTTCCGTGGAAGCGTTTGACATGGTCTGCGAAATGTTAGAGGAAGAGGGAAACACGGCGGTTCGTGAGAGTCTTCCCTATGCCGGTTGGCAGAAGGAAGGGTATGAACGGTTAACGGGTGTGGCGCTTCCGGACTATTATTATATTCTGTATGAAACCGAAAGGGAGGAGGATGACGCACAGGCGGAAGGAGAATGGGAGGACAATTTGTATTATGACGGCCTGACAAAGAAGGAGGGGAATCTTTTCCATGTGATCTGCCTAAGACAGAAAAAAGGAAGAACTGTGTTTTTGCTTGATGATGCTACCGGAGAGATCACGGAAGATCCTTATTATCAGAAAAAGATTATGTAAACTAAAAGCAAAATATGCCCTAAAAAGTGCGATGTATACCGAAGTTATTCCTGACAACCGCATTTTTCTGTACAATGGTACAGAAGCCTCTGCGGACAGCTCCGCAGGGTAAGAGACAGCAGAGGAGGATACGGAAGGTATGAAAACGAAGAAACTCAGCATTGCCGCGCAGCTTTTTCTGTTTATTTTAGGAGCGGCTGTCATTGTTGCGATGATTGTAGGAGGCATTGCCTATGCCAATATGAGCGATTTTCTGCAAAAGAAATGCAAGGATGATGTCATGGAAATTGCCGTGATTGCCGCGGAAAATGTGGATGGGGAGATTTTTGCGAAGGCCATGGAGGGCGACGAGGCGGCGCTGTCGACGGTCAAGGACAGCCTGAGTTTCTTTTTGGTGGGCGATTCCGTTACCTATGTCTATACGCTGATGCCCAAGGATGCGAAGCTGTTTCAGTTTGTGGTAGACACGGACCCTGAGGATCCGGGAGAATACGCAGAAGACTATGAGGCACAGGAGGCCATGTTTCAGGCTATGCAGGGCGGCCCTTCCGTGACGGCGGATCCTTTCACCGACGAGTGGGGCACTTTTTACAGCGGGTACGCGCCCATTTCGCAGGCGGGAAAGGTATTGGGGATTGTGGCGGTGGATTATGAGGCTTCCTCCATCCAGACATCTTTAAACAGCCTGATCCGCAATATTCTTCTGGCAGTGGGTGCGGCGGTTCTCTTTGCGGGTGCGGCGGCATTGCTTGTGGCACTCAGAATGCGGCGCAATTTTGTTAAGGTAAACGATAAGATTCTCGAAGTGGCATCCGATGACGGGGATCTCACGAAGGTGTTAAATATCACATCGGGAGACGAACTGGAAGTGATCGGAAACAGTTTGAATAAGCTTTTGGAAAAGACCGGAAATACGGTCAGGGAAATCAAAGGCGGGGCGGGCAGCATTGAGACAAAAATGGGAGATATCAACACCCACGTGACGGATTCGGCCGCGCAGGTCAGCGGCATTAATGATACCATCCATTCCATGGCAGCCGCCTCCGAACAGATTGCCGCTTCCGTGGCCACTGTGGGCGATCAGGTGGATTTTGTCTATCAGGATATCCAGAACATTGTCGAGATCGCGGCGGACAATACGATCAGTCTGCAGGAGATCAACAAGGCTTCGGAGAACTTGCATAAAACGGCGCAGGTATCTTATGACGGCATTGGAAAGAATGTGGAGCAGATGTCCCATTCCCTGCAGGAAGAGAAGAAAAGGGCGGAGGCGGTTCTTCGGATTAAAGAGCTTTCGGAGACGATTCTCGGGATATCCGGCCAGACCAATTTGCTTGCACTAAACGCATCCATAGAGGCGGCGAGAGCCGGGGAGGCGGGAAAAGGTTTTGCGGTAGTGGCGGGAGAGATCGGTGCATTGGCGGGAAACACCAACGATGCTGCGAACGAGATTCAGACCATGAGCCGGGAGGTTGTGGAGGCGATTCAGGGGCTGAACGCTCTGGCGGATCAGATGCTCGGTTTTCTCCAGAATAATGTTTCGGCGGATTATCAGAAGTTCGGGGATATTTCTCGTGATTTTTCGGCCCGTGCCGATGAAATCAGGGCCTCCATGGAACAGCTTCTCAAAAACATGGAAGGGTACGCGGAGGTCATGAAAGAGATTCGTACCGCCATGGAATCCGTGAGCGCGGCATCCGAAGAGAGCAGCGCGGAGACCGTACATCTCTCCGAACTGCTCGCGGCCATTGATGAAGAAATGAAGAGCATTGAGGCTGCCGCTACGGACACGTTTTCAGCCATTTCGGCTATGAATCAGGAACTGAGCGGGTATCGGGTCTAAGAGGTTTGGTATCAGGGATTACAGCGCTTGCAGGGCACATATCCCTGCGCGATAATACTTTCGCGGCTCTCGCTGCTGTCCAGTCTGTTTGCCGTTGGTAGGGAATTACAGGAGGGCTTGTGAAATTTTTTTGTTTTTGTATTTAAGACATAGGTCAGCTCATTGGTGACGGGTGGCGCGCTCTGCTGCGGTTTTTCTTCGACAGCGGGCGCGCTTTCTTTCGGCTGTGCGGTTGTTTTTGACTGTGCCGTCGAAGCGGCGGGCTTGGCGTTTGACTTCGCGGAAGACGAACTGCCGCCTGTCGGCTCGCCGACTTTCCATGTCTCGGAGGCGGGCACATTAAAGGAAATTGTCTTGCCATCGGTGGAGGCAATGATCGTTCCCTCTTCGTCGGTTCGGTATACGTTAACGCCGCCTGCCCTGAGCGTATTCAGGGTTTGGGCGTGGGGATGACCGTAAGAGTTGTCCGCGCTGCAGCTAATCACGGCGTAGGAAGGATCGACCGCCTCAAAAAAATCCTTTGAGGTGGAATACTTGCTTCCGTGATGGCCAACCTTGTACACATCTGCGGAAATATCTATATTTGTTTTTAGAATATCTTTTTCGGCTTCCTCGCCGGCATCCCCCGTAAACAGGAAGGAGCGCGAGCCGTTTTTTAAAAGCAGCGCGATGGAGGCGTCGTTGGGATTGTCATATTCCTTGCCCGGTGCCAGTATGGTGATATTTGCGCTGCCTAGGGTATAAGTGGAATTGACCTTTGGGGTCAATGACTTTATCTGTTTCTCATCCAATGCCTGTATCAGTTTTCGGTAGGTCTCGTTATCTTTTTCAAAATTGGAGACAAATACTTTGGCGATATTAAATTTCGTAATCACCACAGGCGCGCCGCCAATGTGGTCGGCATCCGGATGGGTCAATATCAGATAATCCAGTCTAGTAATCTTTTGTTTTTGCAGGTAGCTCTGGATGGCGGTTCCTTTGGTATCGTCGCCCACGTCGATCAGCATGGCATGGCCGCCGCAGGTAATAAGAGTCGCGTCGCCCTGTCCCACATCAATGAAATGCACTTCCATGGGATCGGGGTTAGAGGCAAAAGACGGCATGGGCGCGGAAAGGAGACAGCCCAGCAAAAGAGCCGCTGTCAACGTAAGGTGAAGGATCCTTCGGTACATTTTTTTCATAACAAAGACACCTCTTTTCTATCGATTCCCGCCCGGTAAAACGAGACGGAGCCGCCGTTTGGCGGCAAAGTATGAAATTGTATCTGGGAATAGTTACAGTATACCACAACAAAGATGTGTTGTGGTCGTTTTTTTCGTACCTGAAATCTAATTAGATTTCAGGTTGCACTGTGGCAGGGTTTCTGGTAATCTGAATGGGGACAACCGTTTGCGCAAGAAATAAGCCGTCCCAGAAAGGGAAAGTGGGCGAACGTATCTGAGAACTACGGCGGTATTCATGCGGGCGGCGGGAAGGAGCAGACTATGGAGGAAAGGAATCTCACAATCGCAGATATTGCGGAGGAACTTGGCGTATCGAAAACCACCGTGTCCAGAGCCATGTCAGGCAAGGGCAGGATTGGGGAGCAGACGAGAAAGCGGGTGCAGGAGTACATCGAAGCGCATCATTACAGCCCCAATGTGGTGGCCAAGGGACTTGCCCAGAGTAAAACCTTTAATCTGGGATTGGTACTGCCAGGAGACTACCAGATCGAGGAACTTCCCTTTTTCCAGAAATGTATGATGGGTATCAGCCGCACGGCCTCCGAGGCGGGGTATGATGTGCTGATTTCCATGGTTACGCCGGAGCGGATCACACAGCTTGAGCGGGCGGTGACGAACCGCAAAGTGGACGGGGTGATTCTCACGAGAACGCTGACGGACGATGCGCCTATGCGCTACTTACAGGAAAACGGTGTGCCCTTTGTGGCAATCGGCAGTACGGAAAACAGGCAGGCGGTACAGATCGACAACGACCACAAAAGCGCCTGCCGGGAGTTGACAGAGATGCTCTTAAACCGTGGGATCAGAAAAATTGCCCTGATCGGCGGCAGTGAAAGCTATGTTGTCACAAGAAATCGTCTGCAGGGATTTCTGGAAGCTTTCGCCGTCAGAGAGGATTGGGATGGGGAGAAGCAGATTTTTTTAAATGTGGGCGACGGCTGCCGGGTGGAAGAGATCGTGGAAAAGCTGTTGACCGATCGGGTCGAATGTGCTGTCTGCATGGATGACTTTCTGTGCGGCTGTGTATTAAATGCGTTACAGCAGAGGCGTATCGCTGTGCCGGAGCAGGTACAGGCTGCGTCCTTTTATGACAGTTGCATACTGGCGAACCGGATTCCGGCGGTCACTTCGATCCGATTCGATGTGGAGGAGCTGGGCCGGAAGGCCTGTGAACTGCTTCTGAGAATGTTGGACGGAGACGAGGTAGAACGGCACACGCTTTTGGGGTATGAGGTGCGGATGCGGGAGTCGACGAAGTGAGGAGAAAGCGCCCTTTTGTGAAAATATAAATTTTCAAGGCTTGACAGGTCAAAACGGGGCCGTTATAATAAATCCAAAGCATAACAATTTCTAGATAAAAACAGTATGTCATATCAAACATTCTAACCTTCGGAAAATCTATGCTTTTAAATCAAACACGACAAATTTAAAAGCGGGAGATTCTGTAAGGCGCGGCCTTAGATTGGCCGGGGTAATCAGTCCATGGCATTTCTCCTGCGGACAAGGAGGAAACATGGAGAAGGTTTCATTGAAGGCAGACTTCGTGGTAAAAGAGCTGTTTGCCCACGAGACAGTCAGGAAGCAGTTTTTAAGCGATGTCCTTGGAATTCCGGTGGCACAGATCAAGTCGGTGCGGCTTGCAAATCCTTTTTTGAGGAAACTGTTACGACGGCAGAAGCAGGGGATACTGGACGTTGTAATGGTGTTAAACGACGGAACAAAGGTTGACGTCGAGATGCAGGTGGACGCTCAAAAGCATTGGACGAAGAGAAATTTGTATTATCTCGGGAGGCTGTATACGGACGACCTGATGATCGGGGAAAACTACAGCAAACTGCGCCGATGCGTCAGTATCAGCCTCTTAGATGTCAAACTGTTTCCGGAGAAGCCGGCGTATCACAATATTTATCGTCTGCGGGATGAAGCGGGCCGGGAGCTTACAGACCTGTGGGAAGTACATATCATAGAGCTAGGCAAGAAACTGACGGGAAGCGCTGTGGATGACTGGATCAGACTGTTTAATGCGAAGAGTCAGGAGGAAGCGGATATGATTGCAATCAAAAATGAAAATATGAGGGAAGCGGTCGAGGTTGTGAGAGAAATGGGACTGATAAGGACAATGCGGTGGATTTACGACGACTACTGGAAAGCTAAAAGAGACCGTTGGGCTCGGGATGAGTATGTGCGGGATGAAGGAATCGCGATTGGATTAGAAAGAGGAAAAGCGGAAGGAAAGGCAGAAGATATCCTGCATTTGTTAGAAAGCAAGGGGGAAAAAGAGGCGGTGACGGAAGGTCTCGCTGAAAGAATAAGGGGCGAGAGGAACGAGGAGGTTTTAAAAAGATGGCTTCTGTCAGCGGCAAAGGCGGAGTCAGTGGAACAATTCAGGGAAAGGGAACAGCTCTGAACATTTATATATTGGGTTTTCCCAAAACGATCCCTTGACAGAACGATGACAGGTGTATATCATGGATATAATAGCATCAATGTATGGGAGGTGATGAAGCGATGTGGATGAAGAAGTTATTTGCATGGGGAGCGGTTGGCGTTCTGTTTGCAGGAATGGCTGTTATGCCTGTTTCGGCGCATGGCCATCACCGTGCGCAGACGGTTGTCCCAACAGATCAGGTATGCGGGCTCTGTACGGTTGAAGGCTGCGCCATCACAGGATTGCACACGCATGATACACAGACCTATTGCGGTTATAACCATGAGTGCGGTTATTGCGACGGTTCCTGCGGTGCGATAGGGGTATGCACGGTGGAGGGCTGTACGGAGACAGGTTATCATGTGCATGACAGTCAGACTTACTGTGGCTACGATCATGGGTGCGGCTATTGTGACGGTTCCTGCGGCGTTGTAGGTATATGCGGCGTGGAGGGATGCACCCAGACGGGACGGCATGTACACGGCGAGCAGACTTACTGCGATGCCGGACATACAGGCGGCTACTGTGATAATTCCTGCATAAGACAAAGTACGGGAGTACAGGGTGGAAGACAGTCGGGTGGACATCACGGCGGCCACCATGGAAGACATCATTCTTAAATAGAAGCGGGACATAGACATTGACAGGCAGCGGTATGGTACTATATACTGCGGCCTGTTTTGGTTTGCGGCTAAATACAACAGAGCGAAAAATGGGAGGGAATCTGTGATGAATAAGAAAAAAACCGCGTTTGAAGTGTATTTATCTACGGTGTTTAAATGGGGAATTATTATATTAGTGTGCGCCTGTATGTGTGCTACGGTGATGTTTAATACCGAAAAAATGTTTGGATTGTATCCAACCGTACCATGGCTTGCAACAATCGGTTTAGGCATAATGGATTCCATCTTTTTTGTGGCTGCCATACTGATCGTGAGGTCTTCGTTCGATCAGGACGGATGTTTAAAAGAAGGCAGGTTACAAGTCGGCAAAGTTTTTTCGGCGGTTGTGTTGGTTATTCAATGGAATTATCTGTTGTACATGCTTCCCACCAGAACCTTTTGGGGATTTTTGTTCTTTTTCCTTATTTTAATAGCATTCTTTCTGGATATTAAGTTATTGCTTATAAGTGGCCTGGCCTGCACGGTATCACTGTTTATCGGTTGGTTTGTTCGTGGGACAGACCTGCTTCCGGTGAAGGATGAGTTGTTTCTTTCCGATGTGATTATGTGTCTGGTTGCACTCACGCTGTCTCTGGCGGGACTGCTTATCTTTGTTTTCTTTGTTGCTCATTTTTTAGTGAATGCAAAGAAAGACGAACTGGAAAAGAACAATGAACATGTGACAAGCGTTCTTGCGGCAGTACAGGCACTATCTGAGAACTTGCACGCAGCAGGCTTATCGCTCTCCCGCATATCGGAGAATGAGAGCGCTTCTGCCGAGGAATTGGCGGCTACGAGTGTGCAGTTAGTGGAAAGCAGCAATCAGCTCAGTTCAAAGACGGATGAAAGTATGGCAAATCTTGGTGAATTGAGTGAGTGGGAAGGTGTTGTTGCCGATAATGTGGAAAAGGTGGAACGGGTTTCAAAAGACTTGTTGGATAAGTCCGGTGAAAATGAAAAGCTTCTCAGTGATTTACGTACCATTAACGGTGAAGTGTCCGGGTCAATGAAGACAACAACCGAAATCACCCAACGGTTATCTGAGGCAGTGCAGGAAATCGGCGTAACCTTAAATCTTATCAGTGATATTTCCAGTTCCACGAATTTGCTGGCGTTGAATGCATCCATTGAGGCGGCAAGGGCCGGAGAGGCCGGCAAGGGGTTTGCCGTTGTTGCGACGGAGGTGGGAAATCTGGCAAACAGCACACAGCAATCGCTGCAGGTTGTTCAGGCGGTGATAGAAAGAGTACAGCAAAATGTCAGAGATATTACCGCGCAGGTAAATGAAAACTCTGTAAAACTCGGCACCCAAAATGAATATTTTCAAAATGTATTCCAGAGTATACAGGATATGACGGAGTTATTAAATACATCGGTGGAAACAATCAATACCATGGGTGAAGCGCACGGAAAGCAGTCAGAAGTCATTAAGAAAACAATTACGATCAATCAGGATATTGCCAAGAGTGTCAGGGACGAAAATGAACGGTTCAATTCCATCAATTCCATGGCGGAAAGCAATGCAAATGACACGTCAGAGGTTGCGACACAGGCCGGCGTTATTAATGAAATGGTTGATAAAATGACACAATTACTAAAGCAGGAGGATTAAGGATCAGGGGCGATTAATTTCGCCCTTTTTTCTTTGTATAACTTTTGAGAAAAGTGTATTGACAAGTTCTGTGCACTTTGATATGATTCGATTATGAACAACCGATTGCGCAAAGTAAAAACCACCAAATCCAAGTGCGAAATGCCGACTGTGGCTGACTGGAATAGGGCGGATGAGGCGGAAAGAACAAAAGAGCGCTTTTGGTAAAGCGAAAAGACGGTAGTGTAACAGCAATCTAATCAAAAACGGAGGGCAGGGCAGAATGGATCAATTTATTGTCAACATCATCCATCGTCCGGAGATGGTACCTGAGTACGCGGAGAAGGTGACCGGACACGGCAAGGAGGAAGATATCGGAAGGAAAGAGCTCTTGACGGAATCCCTTGATATCTTTAAGACACAGCAGGCGATCGCGCATAAGAACGGGTTGAAGACTACAATTCAGATGACTTACGCTTCTTTGTTTAACGACGAGGCGGTGGCTCTGGCCAAGGAGGATCATGAAAAGTACGGCGACGAGATCGCCCTGTCCTTGTTGGGACTTCCCTGTGAGGAGTTTCGTGAGAAATATAAGACCAAGGATTTCTGTATCTGGATGTTTTCCATGGAGGACAAAAAGTCCATTGTGGACGATGTGTTCGGCAAGTTTAAGGACAGGTTCGGATTTTATCCGGAGTCCACGGGCTCCTATTATATGGACGCTGATCTGATCAACTATATTAAGGAAAAATATCCCATGGTGAAATGTGCCGTGGCGACCTGTTGGGAGGAGGGCCCGAAGGCTTACCACACCTGCAATAACTCCTGGTATACGTTCATGGACGGCGGCCCCTGGGCGCCCTGGATTCCGAGTAAGCAGAACACCCATGCGCCGGCGGCGAACGAGGCGGAGGATTCCGGGATTGTGGCAATCCCCCATCTGTCCCGCGACCTGATTGCCTGCTACGACGGCAACGGCTCCAATTTTGGCACCCACCCGCAAAATGTCCTGCGGAGTATGTGCTATGATTCCAAGACTTGGGATTACCCGTATCTGTACAATCTGATCGACCAGTTTCGTGCATTGGCGAAATACAACAACGGCTATGCCTACAATATGATGTTTGTGGGCCCCGGCTGGATGAACAAGATGGGACGCTGGGAGGCGCCCTATGAGCTTCTTTTGAAGTCCTATGAGGACGGCATGGCCTATTATGGGCAGCTCAAAAAAGAGGGGAAGCTTTCTGATATGACCATGACGGAGTTTGCGGATTTCTACCGGGAAAACAGGAGGCTGACGGAGCCGGAGTGTGCACTTTGGAGAGACATTTTATACGGATCGGACAAACAGCTTTTCTGGTACTGTGACCCCTACATGAGAGTCTGCGCCAACATGGATCAGGGCGGTGCGATCGTGGATCTGCGGCCCTATGCGGCGAAGTTGGAATGGCCGGTGGGTATCGGTACCAAGCATGTGACCGATGCTTCCTATCCCTTCCTGATTCAGGAGAAGTATCGGGCGGGCTATTTTACCCATTATGCGGGCGAAGGCACGGTGAGAAGCGCGAAGCTTGTGCACAACGGTGAGGAAGTGGATCTTTGCCTGTGCAGGACAAAGGCACATTTCTCACAGGAGGGCAATACCAGAATTCTGACCCTGGATCCTGTGGATATCGAATTTTACGATCTGACGGTGAAGCTGCAGACAAAGATGTACTTTGAGGAGGGCAGCTCCCGAATCAAGATCGAGAGAAACATTTTGGAGATGAGCGATCCGAATGCCGAGGTGGAGATCAACGAGTACATGGTGGCCTGCTACGGCACCACGGAGTATTCCGAAGATATGAGCAATGTGAAATTGTCCGTCACAGACGGTTCCAAAACGGAGAAGATCGACTACGCATACAAGTGCAGAGAGGCACAGATGGCAGGCGCGACGGAGGCTGTGGCTGTGGTTCCCGAGATTGAAACGAGAGTGTCCATAAGCTGTGAGAAGAAGGATGCCGTCGGCTACATCAGAGAGGGGTACGCGTTCTCTCCCATGTTTACGTTAGGTTACACCACCAAGTTAAAGGATAAGGAGGTATTTGCGACATGGCTCAATCTGGCAAAGGCAAATTAAATTACAGATGTCCCTCCTGCTTTATGAGAGACTTAGATATTGATATGTTTTATGACAAGGAGAAACAGGAATATCACTGCATCCGCTGTCAGTATGTGGGGACGGAGGAGGATGTGCTAGAGAAAAACGAGTTGGTGCGTTTCCGCTATAAGGATGCGATGAAGCGGTTTACGAAGTTTGATTTCGACTAGAGTGAGAAGGAAGACAAAACATGAAATTCTATAAAGGCATGGACATATCCACGATCAAAGAGGTGGAGGGCCTCGGCGGGAAATTTTACGACCACGGGGAAGAGAAGGACGTGTTGGAGATTTTGAAAAGTTACGGCACAAATGCGGTCAGGCTTCGTCTCTGGAACGATCCCTATGCAAAGGACGGCACGCCTTACGGCGCGGGCACCAATGATCTGCCCACGACCATAGAGATTGCAAAGCGGGCAAAGGCTCAGGGAATGGATGTGCTGCTGTGTATGCACTACAGCGACTTCTGGGCAGACCCGGGGAAACAGCGCGTTCCCAAGGCGTGGCGCGGAATGGATGCCCCGCAGTTGGAACAGGCGGTCTATGACTTTACGAGAGATACCCTGCTTGCCATGAGGCAGGCGGGGGTCTTTCCCGATTTGATTCAGGTGGGAAATGAGCTGACCAACGGGATGCTCTGGCCCCAGGGAAAGCTTTTGGAGTGTGGAAACTACGACAATCTGGCTAAGTTTGTCAGCGCGGGCATCCGGGCGGTGCGCTCTCTGGATCCCAAACTGCCGATTATGATTCATCTCGACAACGGCGGCAACGCGCCCATGTACCGGGATTGGTTTGACCACTATATGGAGCGGGGAGAGGATTTCCAGATGATCGGGCTGTCCTATTATCCCTTCTGGCACGGAACGCTTAAGGAGCTGCAGGACAATATGAATGACCTTGCGGTGCGCTACGGAAAAGAGCTTGTGATTGCGGAAGTTTCCATGGGATTTACCATGGAGGACTACGGGATCTATGAGGAACTTTCTGAGGATGAGCGAAAAGGCTATGCCACAAAACCGGAGTTGGTGGAAAAGTTGGAGTTTCCTATGACGAAAGAGGGGCAGGCGGATTTTATGAAGGCGCTGTTTTCTGTGATGGAACAGGTGCCGGAAAATAAATGCCGTGGGTTTTTCTACTGGGAACCTGCGTGGATTCCTGTGCCGGGCTCGGGCTGGGCCAACGAGGCGGCTTTGCAGTATATAGAAGAAAAAGGACCGGGCGGGAACGAGTGGGCGAATCAGGCTCTGTTTGACTATAATGGTCAATCCCTGCCCGCACTGGAGGCGGTGCGCGATTACAGACCGAAGGCAGAGGAAAGCCTTGTGCATGGATGTGTGGATGGAAAGTGAAGTGATGGCTTGAAATTTGACGGCGATCAGGGTAAAATAGAAGACAGCGTATTTCACAATATTTTAACGAAAGGAAAAGATGTGAGTATGAAAAACTGTCAAAACAAATGGGTGCGTGCCGCGATCCCGGCATTGCTCCTGCATTTCAGTATCGGTACTGTGTACTGTTGGTCTATTTTTAGTCAGGAGATCGCTGACTACATAGGCTTTTCCAAGGCGGCGACGGAGTGGGCGTTCAGTTTCGCGATTTTCTTCCTTGGAATGTCGGCGGCTTTCCTCGGCAATGTGGTGGAGAAGGATATACATAAGTCGTCCCTCATCGCTTCGATCACCTTTGCCCTTGGTATGGCGGGCACCGGATTTTTCATTTACTACGGCGGCAGCCATCCGGGCAGCGTGGTATCTCTGATCGGTATTTATATCTGCTACGGCTTTATCATGGGTATCGGTCTGGGAACGGGATATCTGTCCCCGGTAAAGACCTTAATGCTCTGGTTTGAGGACAAGAAGGGACTGGCTACGGGACTTGCCGTGGCGGGATTCGGCGGCGCGAAGGCGATCGCGAGCCCGATCATGCAGGCGCTCCTCGGTAATCTGGGAGAGGGCGGCATCTATAAAATGTTTTATATTCTTGCAGCGGTGTACTTCGTTATGATGTTTGCAGGACATCTTCTTCTGGCAAAGCCGGAAGGGTGGCACGAGCCGCAGAAGAAGGAAAAGGGACAGGGCATCATGGCTACCATCAAAACCCGTCCGATCAGCAACTATATCGGTATCTGGCTGATGTTTTATATCAACATCACCTGCGGTCTGGCGCTGATTTCACAGGAAAAAATGATTGTGAAATGTATCGGCCTTGCCGGAGTGGTGGGTGTGATTTCCACAATTTCCGCAGTCTTTAATGCGGGCGGCCGTCTTGGTTTCTCCGCATGGGCGGATCATCTAAAGGACAGAAATACGATTTACAAGCTGATTTTTGTGCTCTCGATTGTGTTTACCAGTGCAGTTATGCTGACCGGCGGTATCAAGAACGGCGAGGGCAATATGCTTCTGATTGTTCTGGTGTTGGCGCTGGTATTTATGGTAAATGCCGGTTACGGCGGCGGATTTTCCAATGTGCCGACACTGCTTTCCGATCACTACGGAATGGGAAGCATCAGCGCGATTCACGGCATCACCTTATCAGCGTGGGCCTTTGCGGGTCTTACGGGCAATCAGATTGCAACGCTGATTGTGAGCAATACGGGCAGTTTTCTGGATGACGGCCACGGCGGACAGATTAACCCCGTTGGATATCAGAACGTGCTGTATTTCACGATTGTGCTCTACATCATCGCATTGCTGATCAGCCTGTTCCTCGTGAAGCCTGCGAAAACGGACAAATAAGTAAAAATGCGTTCCTGCGCATACCAAGCAAAAACCCCGGAGGTTAACCTTCGGGGTTCTTGCTTGTGTAAAAGGGGAATTCTTCGGAATTGCTATTGCCGACTTGACTTCCGAAATCAAGTCTATAATTAATATAATCCATTTCTACTGTTCGGTCTATAAATATATTGCAGAAGAATAAAACTATATTAGCTGAAAAGTTTACATGCTCAAATATTCGTACTGCTTTTGAAGCTCTTGCGGGATCTCTACACCGGTATTTTTGAGCTTTTGGAACAGATTGTCGTAATGGTGGATCTTCTGTGCCAGTTTAATATCGTAGCGCGACATAGTGTCCTTATAGAGCGGGTTTGCCATCAATCTCTGACGGATTTCCTTGGAAAACGGACAATATGTGAAAATGATATTCCGCGAAACTTTATTCAGTCTGGGAGAACCGGTGCCTTCATAAAGAATCCATGCTTCATAGTCACGAATGAACATTTCTTTATAACTATTTTTCGCTTTTTTCATACTGAGCTTGATTTTATCCTTAGCGTCGGCGGACAGTTCGTGGTTCTTACGGTAGAACTGGATATAGTCAAAGTACTCGCTTGTAAGGGAAGCCTCTGAAATATCGTTCCAACGCGCGCCCTGTATACGCTTGCACATCTCCCAACGGAAGTCGCCGGTCAATCGAACCAGAATATTGGTCAGATCTTCCATCTGGAAAATGGATACCATCATGCGCGCCGGTGTGGTACGTTTGCGCCCTTCAATTTCCTGCCATGCGATGCCGCGGGTTCCCACATTGGGCATCAGAATGATGTCGGGGAGCACTTCTACGCCGATGGATTCTTTTCCGATACCGATATCGGGATTTGCGTAGGTCACATCGCGGTAATAAGCGCTGAAGTCGATATCCCGAATGGCCTTAAAGGCGTTCTCTACCTTTTGGACAGATACCAGAGAAGCGTCCAGATCCTTTAAGACGTTATGTTCAGAGAAGACCGGGCAGAAGCTTAATACACGGCCGAAGGAAATCTTATTGACGGACTGGAACATATTACGCATTTCAAAGAGCACCTGTTCCTTCGGATCATTTAGCATCCGCGTTTCGTCAGCAGCAGTGATATTTCCTGTCATTTTCTGCTCACGCAGATAGGTAGGGAAATCAGAGTCAAACTCGTTGCGGCTCGGCGCTTTCTTTCCCTGATAAATGGCGGTGAACCATTCGTGGGCCGTGTAAACTTTACGCTTCGGATCTGTGGGAAGCTTGTCAATAATACGGTACAGATACGCGGCATTTTCCAATCCCGCCAGTTTTTCATCCACATAGCCGAAGTTGAAAAACATTTTTACAACTTTGGGCACGGAAGAGGGATCCTGCATACTCTTCAAAAAGGCCCTCTCATAGATCACATAGAACTGTTTGGTGATCGTAAGGCGCAGCTTTCTCGCTACGTCGTCGGAAGCATTCTTATCTGTCATTTGGGCAAATTTATTTAGCGCCTCACGGAAAGCAGCAGCGGTTTCAGCGTCCACTTCCGCGTAGGTGAGAATGGTATTCATGGAATTTTCCACATCAGGCACATCGTCCGCCGCAGCGGTATCCTCCCCTGTGCCGTCCCCAAGTGTCTCCAGTCTTTTTCGATACGATGCCACTCTCTGCTGATACATGTCCCGATCAATGGAGGGCAGGTCTTCAAGCTGAATCATTATGGTGGAGATTGCTGCGCTAAGCGGGGTGGAATCTTCGTCGTGCGCTCCGATTTTATATAACAGGCTTGTGTAGAGATCAAAGAAGTCAAGCTGATTCTCATTCATCAGGAGACTGGCAATCTCCGCCTTATAATCGTAAAAAATGCGGCATATGGAAACGATACGGTGGATATCCTGATCCGCTTTCATAACGACTCCGGCAAGGAAGTCGGTGCTGTGAAATTTGGATGATTTTTCGGTGACCATAGTGGTCAATTGTTCGTAGTAGCCTTCCATCCAACGTTCCAAATCTTCCTCGAGAACAAGCGGCGTCAGATCTTCCATATCAGGAAGTGCTCTGGGAGTAAAGCCGTGCTTGACGCAGAAGGACTTATATTCTTCGTAACGGTCCATCAGAAAATGATATATATTTTCGCTGTCGAAGCTCATCAGTTCATATTGGTCATAGATTTCACGAAACTGTCGAAACAGGGAAGAAACGATCATGTTGGACAGATCCACGCTTTTTTGCATCAGTGTGGAAAGTTGTGCAGCCGTGCACGGATAGGAGGCGATTCCTGAAAGTTCCTCCGTCTCATAAGAGATGAAGTGGGAGCCGTAAAAGATTTCACAGACACCGATCACATCTCCTTTTTTCAGATAAAATGTGCCACCGGGATAGGTGGCGCATACGCTTCCCTTAGCGATAACATGCAGGGCGGTCAAATTCTGTTCGCTTTGAATCAACTGTGTGCCCGCCGGAAATTCTTTAACTGCCATGAGAAAGTACCCCCTTATACAAATTAATACAAAAACCCTGACTATATCTTATGCCTTTTTGTGTAAAAAGTCAATTTACCCTGTACTTTTTTGAAATTTGTGCTAAAATTTAAAATGACAGGCTTGTCGGGACCCGGAGTAAAAATCTTCGATTTAGTCAGAGTGTGATTTGAAAACGGAAGCGAGTGATGAACAGATATGGAAAAGATACAATCAGAAAATGAGGAGATCGCCTACAGGCAGCAGGTGGTCAATGAATACAGGGCGGATGTGGAAAAACTGGCGCGTTATCTGCCCTGGTTGGAAAGTAAGAAGGGAAGCAGTGTTCAACAGAGTTATTCGGGGTCGGGAGTTGAGAAAAACTCCATCGCATTTCCCGTGTACGACAGTACACTCTTAGCCTTTGTCAAGGAAGCGCAGAGGACGAAATTGATGGACCGCAACTACAGATATGTCTATTCCCGCTGTAGGATCCGCATCGTGGAGGACGAGCTTATGGCGGTCAAGCGGTCAACCATCAAGGAGATGGATGTGTTGAAGGCAATTCTTTCCCGCTATGTGATGGAGGGTATGACCAAGGGGAAAAGATGGTCGGAGGCGGTGGAGAACGGCGTTTTTCTGGCGGCCATTTCCAAGATGAAAGAAAATCTGGATTTTTGGGATCATCCGTTACAGACCAGAGTGGTCAAAGTCTCGGAGGAGGAAAAAAAGGAAAAAGACAAGGGGAAACCTGCGCAGAAGGATACTTTTTTTTAGGGAGATAAAAAGGCAATGGGAGAAAAATCAGTACAGAAAAGAAAATACATACTGGATACCGCAAGAAAAGTATTTGTGGAGAAGGGTTATAAAAGCGTGACCATGAAAGATATCGTGGAGGCTTGTGAAATCAGCAGGGGAGGGCTGTATTTGTATTTTGACAGCACGGATCAGATTTTGATGGAAGTGCTTCAGATGGAGGCGGAAGAGACGGACGATGTCTTTACGGAACGCATTACCAGGGAGGATACGGCAGCGGATATTCTGACTCTTTTTTTGAAGGAGCAGAAAAAGGAATTGCTGCGGAATAAGGATAACTTGACTGTAGCGGTCTATGAGTATTTTTTTGCCCATAAATCGACTGATAAGAATAACATGCTGCGCAAACAGTTTGACGCAGGTGTCAAGGTGATTGAAAAGCTGATTGAGGCGGGGATTGCCAGCGGGGAATTTTACTGCGAAGATCCCAAGGGCGCTGCTGCCAACATTATGTTTGTGTTGGAGGGGCTTAAGATCAATGCGCAGACATTCGGCATTACGGAGAAAATGGTGGATGAGCAGCTTCTTTATATTATGCAGGGGCTGATAACGGAAATTTAGAGCTCGCAAGAGAAAAACAAGGAGAGAATATATGGGAAACGTTAGAAGGATTTATGTGGAAAAGAAGGAACCCTTTGCAGTCAAGGCGAGGGAACTGAAAGAGGAGATTGAAAACTTTCTGGGAATAGAGAGTGTGGAGCAGGTGCGGGTCCTGATCCGCTATGATGTGGAGCATATCTCCGACGAAGTGTTTGAGAGAGCCTGTCTTACCGTGTTCTCAGAACCTCCCGTGGATGTGCTGTATCGGGAGAACATAGAGATTCCGGAGAATGGCCGGGTGTTCTCGGTGGAGTTTTTGCCGGGGCAGTTTGACCAGCGGGCGGATTCCGCCGTACAGTGCGTACAGTTTTTGAAAGAGGATGAAGAACCGATTATCAGAACTGCAGTGACTTATGTGGTCAATGGAAACGTCACAGACGAGGAGTTTGCACGGATCAAGGCATACTGCATCAATCCGGTGGATTCCAGAGAGACGGATATGGTGAAACCGGACACGCTGGCTATGGCCTATGAGGAGCCGGCGGATGTGGCCGTACTGGAGAATCTCCCGGAGCGAGAGGATTTTGTGGACATGCCTGGGGTGGAACTGCAGGAACTCTACGATTCGCTTGGTCTTGCCATGACGTTTAAGGATTTTCAGCATATTCAGAATTATTTTGCGAAAGAGGAAAAGCGAAATCCCACGATGACGGAGATTCGCGTGCTCGATACTTACTGGTCTGACCATTGCCGCCATACCACCTTTTCCACGGAGCTTAAGAATGTGAGCTTCGGCGAGGGACATTACCGGGAGCCGATCGAGAAGACATATCAGGATTATCTGTCGGTGCGGGAAGAGATTTTCCAGGGCAGGGAGGATAAGTTTGTCTGTCTGATGGATTTGGCGCTGATGGCCATGCGGAAGTTGAAGAAAGACGGGAAACTGAATGATATGGAGGAATCCGACGAGATTAACGCCTGTTCCGTGGTGGTGCCGGTGGAGATGGACTACGGCGACGGTCCGGTGAGAGAGGAGTGGTTGGTCTTTTTTAAGAATGAGACCCATAACCATCCCACAGAAATCGAACCCTTCGGCGGTGCGGCCACCTGCCTTGGCGGCGCGATCCGCGATCCCCTTTCCGGAAGAGGATATGTCTATCAGGCGATGCGCGTGACCGGCGCGGCCGATCCCACTGTGCCCGTGGCGGACACCTTAAAGGGAAAACTGCCCCAGAAAAAACTGGTGCGCGGCGCGGCCGACGGCTATTCCTCTTACGGGAACCAGATTGGTCTGGCGACCGGGTTGGTCAAAGAGATCTACCACCCCAACTATGTGGCGAAGCGTATGGAGATCGGCGCGGTGATGGGGGCGGCTCCGAGAAAGAACGTGATCAGGGAAAACTCCGATCCCGACGATATCATTATTCTTTTGGGCGGCAGAACCGGGCGCGACGGCTGCGGCGGCGCGACAGGCTCTTCCAAAGTGCATACGGAGAAGTCCATAGATACCTGCGGCGCGGAAGTGCAGAAAGGGAACGCGCCCACAGAGAGAAAAATCCAGCGTTTATTCAGGCGCGAGGAAGTGAGCCGTCTGATCAAGAAGTGTAACGATTTTGGCGCGGGCGGTGTGTCTGTGGCGATCGGCGAACTGGCGGACGGCCTTGTGGTAGACCTTGACAAGGTGCCGAAGAAGTATGCGGGTCTGGACGGCACGGAGCTTGCCATCTCCGAGTCCCAGGAGCGCATGGCGGTGGTGGTGTCTCCCGAGGATGTGAATACTTTCCTGAATTATGCCGCCGAAGAGAATCTGGAGGCGGTGCCAGTGGCGGTAGTCACGAAGGAGCCGAGACTGGTGCTCAAATGGCGCGGAAAAAATATCGTGGATTTGTCCAGAGCTTTTCTTGATACCAACGGCGCCCATCAGGAAACCGACGTTTCGGTGGAGATTCCGGACGAGAAAGACAATTATTTTAACAAGATATCCGTGCCGGCGGTGGCGGAAGCACTTGCCCGCAAGGATGTGAAAGGGGCCTGGTTAGCCCTATTAAATGATTTGAATGTGTGTTCCCAGAAGGGCCTGGTGGAAATGTTTGACGCTTCCATCGGCGCGGGCAGCGTGTACATGCCCTATGGCGGCAAGTATCAGCTGACGGAGACACAGGCTATGGTGGCGAAGCTGCCTGTTCTGGAAGGAAAAACAGATACCGTAACGATGATGAGCTATGGGTTTGACCCTTATCTGTCCAGTTGGAGCCCTTACCACGGAGCGGTCTATGCAGTGACTGAGTCCATGGCCAAGATTGTGGCAAACGGCGGAGACTATCGAACGATCCGCTTTACCTTCCAGGAGTATTTTAGACGCATGAGCGAAGAGCCCTCCCGTTGGAGCCAGCCTTTCGCGGCACTTCTCGGCGCTTATGATGCCCAGATGAAATACGGACTGCCCTCCATAGGCGGTAAGGATTCCATGTCCGGGACATTTAACGATATTGACGTGCCGCCCACATTGGTGTCCTTTGCGGTCAATGTGAACAAGAGCGGAAATATCGTCACGCCGGAGTTAAAATATCCGGGCGACAGACTGGTACGGTTCCGCATTGAAAGGGATGCGTACGATCTGCCTGTCTACGACAAAGTTATGACACTCTATGACAAGATTATGACATTAATGTCAGAGTACACTGACACAGAGATCATAAATGGAATGCCCGTTAAATTTAAGAAGAGAAAGATCGTGGCGGCCTATGCGTTGGATGCAAAGGGCGTGGCTGCGGCAGTAAGCAAAATGGCATTTGGAAACGGCCTCGGCGTGGCGGTGGATTCTTCTTATAAAAGGGAATCGCTTTTTGACAACGGTCTTGGCGATATCGTGGCAGAGATGCCGGCAAAAGAGGTGCACCGCTTAAAGACGTTGGGAATCTCCTACGAGGAAATCGGCACGGTGACTGCGGACGGCGTATTCAGCTACGGTGCCATGAAGCTTGAGCAGAAGGAAGCTTTGCAGGCGTGGAAGTCCAAACTGGATAAGGTATTTCCGTACACTGCCGGGAAGGACAAGAGTCCGGTGGATTCCAGTGCGTACCATGCGGACAAGATTTATGTATGTAAAAATAAAGTGGCGAAACCCACCGTATTTATTCCGGTATTCCCGGGCACAAACTGCGAGTATGACAGTGCGAAGGCCTTTGAGAAAGCCGGCGCGCAGACGGTAGTAAAGGTGTTTAAGAATCAGAATGCGGCGGATATCAGGGAGAGCGTGGAGGCTTTTGAGAAGGCCATCGCACAGGCCCAGATCATTATGTTCCCCGGCGGGTTTTCTGCAGGCGACGAGCCGGACGGTTCCGCCAAGTTTTTTGCCACAGCGTTTCAGAATGAGAAGATCAAGGAAGCTGTGATGAAGCTGTTACAGGAGCGGGACGGTCTTGCACTGGGCATCTGCAACGGTTTTCAGGCGCTGATCAAGTTGGGGCTTGTGCCTTACGGTGAGATCAGGGGACAGGAGGCGGATTCTCCGACTTTGACTTTTAACACAGTAAACCGTCATATTTCCAAGATGGCTTACCTCAAAGTGGTTTCTGATAAATCGCCATGGCTTGCAGGTGTGGAACTTGGACAGACTTATGTAAACCCGGCTTCCCACGGGGAAGGACGGTTTGTCGCGCCGAAGGAGTGGATTGACAGACTCTTTGCAAACGGGCAGGTGGCGACCCAGTATGCGGATGCTGACGGCAATGTTTCCATGGATGAAGAGTGGAACATCAATGGTTCCTATGCGTCCATTGAGGGCATTACCTCCCCGGACGGGCGGTGCTTTGGTAAGATGGCCCATGCGGAGAGAATCGGCGAGTCCGTGGCGGTGAATATCTTCGGCAATCAGGATATGAAAATATTTGAGAGCGGAGTTAAGTATTTTCAGTAAGTGAGAAAAATGTGACAAAACACGAATAAAAATTTAGGAATAATGTTGCAAAGGACTTTTATGTGCCGCCTGCATGGAGAATATCCAATTTTCTATTTTAAAGGGTGAACTGGATATCAATATGGGAAGCGTTTTGGAAAACGTGATGGCGCAGCAGTTGACTTGTAATGGCTGCGCTCTGCATTATTATGATTCCAAAAAAACGGGAGAAATCGACTTTGCAATACAGAGAGGCATGTCTGTAGACCTTGTGGAAGTGAAATCAGGCAGGGATTATAAAAAGCATCCGGCTATGCAGCATATGATGTCGGTGGATAACTGGAAATTCGGGAAATGTATGGTGTTTTGCCGGTCAAATGTGGAGAAGGAGGGGGAAATCCTCTATCTGCCATGGTATCTGTTTATGTTTTACAGAGTGGAGGAGATTCCGGAGAGTTTTATTTATCAGGTGGATTTGTCAGGATTATAATCCGAATTATTTTGAAACGTCGGCTTGCAGAGAGAATCTACAGCCGGCGCTTCATGCTAAGTGCAGGGTCTCATAAGCGCTTTTTTAACAAATAAAACGATAGGCTGTAGTAACATTGCAGATATGAGTGTAGCTGCCAGGACAATTGGCATACGGATCATATAATTTAACCCATAGGATTCCGTTAATCGAAGCCAGATGAACTGAGTCAGGTATATTTCGGTTGAATATCGATTCAGATAGCGCGCGATTGTGTGATTTCCCAACGTTAAAAAGGTACAGACATACAGCAGAATTAAGATGGCGGCCAGACACATGGAATTTCTCATAAAAACGAAACTGATGATGTTTTCTTCAGACACAAAAAGGCAGGATAAACCAAACAGACTCAGAAGCATAACGGTCACAATGCCTTTGATAGAGAAAAGAAATTTTTTGACGGCTGTAAAGTGTTCTCCGACAATCAAACCGAGGGGAAAAGCAAAAGAACTTGCCCACCAACCTTCTATAAAACCGGTTAAATACATGACAACGGTCATAAGTACGGTTACGGCGCAAATAAATGGAATGCGGACTTTATATAAGTATTTGTAGGTGAAGAAAAATAAGAGATAAAAAGGATGAGACTAAAGAGATACCAGTTTGTTTTAGTCAGATAGGCATGTAATATATAGGGGGGTAAAAAATAACAGGTCATTAGGGCAGACGGCATCAATACCTGCATTCAAAATAAATATCAGGACAGACAGGATTAGTAAATACACAGGTTTTGATAATATAAAATGAAGACTGAGATAATTGTTTTTCTTTTCATAGGATACAGCCATTCCAAAGGCGGATACAAAGAAAAAGAAAGCGACAGAACAAATCATAAATTTTCCCATAGGATATAAAATAGTCTGTTCGTATCGGATCACGTGTCCAATTACAATTTCCAGAGCAAAAAGCCCTCGCAGATTATTTAGATTTTGCAGATAGGATTCTCTTGACAAATTGCGATCCGGCTGTCTTTTGCAGTTCCAGAAAATTAATAAGACAAAAAGGAGCAGGATACATAGTGAAAAAATAAGTGAATTCATTTTCATACCTCCATATAGTGTTTTTTGTTAAGAATTATATCATATCTTTGTTGTAAATACATCGGAATAGGATCGTTTTCATTACCCTGTTTTTATGAAGTGATTGGAAAGGTTTATTCGTCTGAAAATGGAAATTCTTGCAAATGTATTTTCATATGATATACTATACCTATAACAGGATATACCGATAACATGATGCCAAATTCTTCGACGTTTTCAGATTTTGTTAAAAAATGCTACCATATTTTTGACATATATGATTTGTTAATCTATGATCATACGACAAGTCAGCCGTTTCTTTTATCTATGCGGTAAAACTGCTATAATAGAGATATAATAATGGGTGATCATTCAAACGCATAATTCCAAAGAGGGTCTGGTGCTTTCCTTGTTTATCATAGATCAAACAAGATATAATATAGAGAGCGGGGAGGAATATGACAGCAGAAGAGAAAATTGCGCAGGTCAAGGAGTTCCGTCTGATTGACGATGTATTCTTTGAAGTCTTCGCAGAAGACAAAGAAGCCTGTCAGGAAATCCTGCGGGTTATTCTGGAGGATGATGGACTTATCGTTCTTGACGTGGTGGTGCAGAGCAGCAAACGCAATATCTACGGAAGATCCGTCCGGTTGGATGCTTTATGTACTCTCGGAAACGGGAAAAAGTGCAACATCGAAGTGCAGCGGGCAGATGATGATGACCATTTCAGACGGGTGCGTTTTAATGCCGCGAGCATTACCGTCAAAGATTCGGAACCCGGAGAACGGTTTGAAGAGATTCTTGACCTTTACATCGTCTACATTTCGGAGCATGACTTTATCGGCGGTGGCCATACGGTATACCATGTAGATAAGGTGGTCCGGGAGACAGGCGGCCATGTGGAAGATGGCCTGCATGAAGTGTATGTAAACGCAAAGGTAAAAGACGGTTCCAAGATTTCAGATTTGATGGACTGCTTTACCCAACGAGAGGTAGTTGACAATGAAAAATTTCCTGCCACATCAAAGAGGGTAAGGGAATTGAAGACCACGGAAGGAGGTGCCAGTGCCGTGTGTGATATTGTGCAAAAGTTAGTCAATGAGGGCCTTGAAAAAGGCCGGGCAGAAGGCCGGGCAGAAGGCCGGGTAGAAGGTCATGAAGAAGGAATAGACAGGATGGCTACCTTAACTTCCGTATTGCTTTTTAACGGAATGATTAAGGAGTTGGAGCGTGCCACAAAAGATCCAAAGTATCGGGAGGAGCTCTTTAAGAAATACAATATCTGAGTGTGTATAGGGATTCCGCATGGAATCCCTGTTTTTTAGGCACTTATTTGAAATACTTATCGAGGAAAATCGCCGAGCCCTTCTTCAAATAAGTGGAATGGCAAATAAATGACTAAGTTCAAGGGTTTGTCAAGTAAAGTGTGTAAATTAATTTGATTTTTTTCGGCGGTCTTAATT
>CAMXPV010000038.1 GCA_947245585.1 uncultured Lachnospiraceae bacterium
TGTAGCCCTCCACCTTTGTCCCGGAGAGGGTCATCGCGTCCATATACTCCTGATCTGTACACGTAAGTTCCGGTACATATGCCTTAATCCATGACAATGCTGTATTCATGTTTTCATCCTTTTCCTTTCTTTTCTGAATTTGATCTGTCTTTCCGCTCTACTTAAAACTGCTTCAGGAAACGGATATCGTTCTCATACAACAGTCTCATATCGTCGATTTCGTATTTGAGAAGCGCGATACGCTCAAGCCCCACGCCAAATGCAAAGCCGGTATATTTCTCCGGGTCAATGCCGCTCATCTCCAACACATGGGGATGCACCATGCCGCAGCCCAAAATTTCAATCCAACCCTCGCCCTTACAGAAGCGGCAGCCCTTGCCGCCGCATTTAAAGCAGGAGACATCCATCTCCGCGCTAGGCTCTGTGAACGGGAAATGATGGGGCCTGAATTTCACTTTCGTGTCCTCCCCAAACAGTTCCCTTGCAAACTCTGCCAGGGTACCTTTCAAATCGGCAAACGTAATATTTTTATCAATGACCAATCCCTCGATCTGGTGGAAGGACGGCGAATGGGTCGCGTCCACCTCGTCGGAACGGAACACCCGTCCGGGCGCAATCATGCGGATGGGGAGTTTTCCCTTCTCCATTTCATGCACCTGCGTGGACGAAGTCTGCGTCCGCAGCAGAATATCTCCCGTGATATAGAAGGTGTCCTGCTCGTCCTTGGCCGGATGGTCCGCCGGAATGTTTAAAGCCTCGAAATTGTAATAATCCTTCTCCACATCCGGGCCTTCCACCACTTCATAGCCCATGCCGATGAAGATCCGCTCCGCCTCCTCAAGCGCAATCGTGTTCGGATGACGGTGCCCCACGTTGTTTTTCTTCGCGGGCAGGGTCACGTCGATAACCTCTGTCTTTAATTTGGCCTCCCTGACGGCTCTCTCCATCTTTTTGACAGAGGACTCCAACACCTTTTCAATCTCTTCCCTTGTCTCGTTGACAAGCTGTCCCACCTTCGGGCGGTCCTCAGGAGCCACATCCTTCATACTCTTTAATACCGCCGTCAGCTCACCCTTTTTTCCAAGGAAATTCACCCTGACCTCATTCAATTTTTCCAAAGCGTCACTGGCCTCAATCTGGCGCAGCGCCTCGGCTTTGATCTGTTCCAATTTTTCTTTCATGTTTTCCCTCCATCCTTTCCGTAAAAATAACAACGTCCCATGCGTATCTCTACACATGGGACGAATCTACTCCGCGGTACCACCCAATTTCCCGTTTCCTGCTTCTGTCTCTTACACAAACTATAAACGGACACTTCCTTCGGCGTAACGTGCCGCACGTCCTGCATTACTTAGATTTATCCGTTCACAGATCAATCAGTTCACACAGACTGCTCCGGTGGGAAATTCGGACGATACTCTGAACCGAAGGGAACTCACAGCCGATGATTCCCTCTCTCTGACGGAAAATTATCTCCTACTGACACCTTCTTAGCATTTTTCTCAATAAATCTGACTTCTCATTAATTCTAACTGCTATTCTAGTGATTTTACTGCGACTTGTCAAGCCACCCAAAGAAAAATTTATAAACCGGCCCAAAATACCTGTTGATATGCGCCCCGATCATTAGAATATACATCAGCATGTAAAACCAAAGCATCAAAATGACCACAGTGGTCAAGCTTCCGTAAGTGCCAAAATCATTGTAGTGATCCACATAGACAGAAAAGGCAAAGGAAGCGACACTCCAAAGCACCGCCGCAAAGGCCGCCCCCGGAATCTGCGCCTTAAAACGCAGCTTGCAGCTTGGCACATAGGCGTAAATCATGGCAAAGATCAAAGTCAGGATTGCCCAGGAAACCAAAAAGCGAAAGCGCATGATCACATGGACCACCAAATGGAGCGGCGGGATATCCCGGAGCAGAATATCCACAATCACGTTACCGAATACCATCACAAAGAGCGCCACCAACGTGGCTGCTAAAATAATTACCGTGTAAAAACAGGCGATCGCCCGCAGTACAATATAATTTCGTTTCTCCTCCACATCATTGACTGCATTTAAACCATAGATTAAAGCCAACATGGCCTTTGCCGCCGACCAGATCGTAACCAGTGCAAAAACCGTGATCGTCCCCGCCGATCTGGCATAGACATCTGACACAATGCGTATCACCATGCCGTTGACCGCATCCGGCGTAAACTGTGTAATCGCACTGATCAAATCCGCCTCCGTCAACGTCGTAAAGGGCAAAATGGCACACAGCGCCATCAAAAGCGGTATCATGGATAAAAAGAGAAAAAAAGCCGTACTTGCCGCAAAAGCACTGATATTTTTTTTCGTCATCTGCCAGTTAAAATCCCGCAGAATCAAATATAATCTGTAAATTGTTTTCATTTTACTCCCGACCGCTTTCTATCCCATTTTATGGCAATCTGCTCACTTTTCCCTCAGTTCTTCTGCATCCGTCACTTCGCAATCAGGATAAAACAGGGAAAGTATCTGTCCATAACCGGCCCCACTCTCTCCCATCGCTTTTGCCCCGTTCTGGGACATGCCTACCCCGTGTCCAAAGCCACCGCCAGTCAACGTATATCCTACCACAGTTTCCCCGCCTTTTCCAGTCCGGTAAACCGTATCAATCGCAAAAAAACCGCTTGGCAAAAGAGTCTTCGGCACAGTTTCGCTCCCGTCCTGTTTCCGGACAGCGGTTTTTGTATCACAGAGAACATAGCGGATATTGTACTCGGAAAGCACTTTAACTGTTCCCTTCTCCGCTTCCACCGTAAGCTCCTGCGCGATTCCACCCGCGCCTCTTTTGGTCACTTCAATCTTTTTGATATCTCCCAATTTTTTGATCGGCTCCGACACATAATAATCCCCATCGGCCTTCATCAATACGTTTAAAGGCACGGCTTTCTGCCGTTCCCGCAGTCGTTCGCAAAGCGCCTCCTCATCCAGTTTTTCCGCCTCATAAGTCCACCGATACCACGGCTCATCCTTCTCTAAATCTTCCTCATGTGTGGTGCTGATAAACTGCCGAAAAACCGCCTCGTCCTGCAAAGACTCCGCGTCAAAAGTCTCCTCCCGTCCATCGTCTTTTACCGCACTCACACGCCCGCCCCGCAGATAAGCTACTTCTTCCCCGTTTCCTCCCTGCCAGCTTACCACGTCGGTTCCGGCCCCGCAGGAGGTCGAATAATAATAGTTGCCGGCCGCCTCCCCCTGATAGGTAAGCAGCATCCCGTCCGTCTCTTTCACCGCTGTTGTGGAAGCCCCATTCTCCTCTATATTGTGATAGACCTGATAAGCCGTGGTATCGTCCACATGGGCGCCCAATTCCGGAAGCCCTGCCCGCAAAATATAGCGGTAAGCATAAGTTCTTGCGCACACCGCCTGCGCCTTTAACGCTTCCTCCGGATAGGAAGCAGGCATCTCACTGGGCACTACGGCGTAGAGATACTCCTCCAAAGGCAGCTCATTGACCACTGCAATGCCCTGCTCCATCCGAAGACATTCAACAGCGCCCCGATAGTCATGATCCGCCCTTGTGCTACCCTCCATCTCCACCGTCACTTTATCCGTAAGGTTCGCGCTCCGGTAGGTTCTGCGCTCACCGACTGTCATCTGGTCAGCCCGCAGCCTTGTCTCCTCTCCGTCGACAAAAATGCTTACACTCTCGTGAAAATTGCTTCCCTCTGCCGTGTTTTTCAAAAGCACGCGAATCTGATCCGCCCCTGCCTCCTCTGAGACCAGACAGGCAATAATCTCCCCGTCCTCAACCACAAAGTCCGTGTCCGCGCATCCCACCCGCAAATCCGCTCTCTCGAGCGTTGCCAGTCTGCCATAGAGCTTGTATACCTCCATCTGCTCCGACAACGGGAAACTGCCGTAATCCTCGATCTCCAATTCCTCCGCGCTTGCCCGCAGGAGCCTGCCGTGAATCTTTTCCCGACGCTCCTTCGCTTCCACGATACGTCCATCCCGAAACGTTAAGTCGGCAATCTGTTCCCGCTCCGGAAGCTGTACTGCGGCTTCCCCCGAAACCGCCGCCTGAAAAGCCGTCTGATGGTAAAAACAGTCCAGTCCCCCCTCTGTGGTCTCCCGCACCCAGACGCTTCCCAGATAATGATCCTCCGGCAGTACCTCCACGATGGTCAGCAGCGTGTCTCCCTGCATATAGACCCGCATCTCCTGCAATTCGTTCTCTGCAAATGCCGTTGAGCAATAGCGGCAGGGGCCTTGCAGGGCTCCGTTTTCCGTGTAAGCCTCCCCTGTGCCGCTGTCAATTTTCAGCACAAAGACCGTGGTTTCCCAGATAGAGGATTCCTGATCCAGATAGGCCAGAAAAATGCGAAATGCCTTGTACCAATCTTCCTTTAACAACGCATACTCCGGCTGATACTCCCCGCTGTAATCGGGAAGCTGCCATTCTTCCTTTCCAATCTGACTGCACAGCTCCTCGTACTGCCCGTATGTAAAGTATATGTCGCCTTTCCCCGCCTTTGAAACGTCCTGCGGGCTTTCTGCACCGTCGGACACAGGCATGGAAAAAGAGACCCCCAGAGCATCCAGAAGAATTTCCACGTCTTCCACGGTAATCTTCTCCCCCTCCGGCACAGTCTCCTCTTCCTTTGTCATCCGCCTTCCCGTCCAAACAGCGACCAGAAAAAGCAGACCGAAAAAAATAAGCGCAAGTTTCGCGAATTGTTTGGCGTTAAAATTCATACAAAAGTCCTTTTACGTTCCTCCTCTATTTTTATGACGGTCAAAAAGTAATTATGATTTTACTTTCATTCATTGAAGTAGGGCTCACTACTGCTTCCATACTTTCCCGAAACCGTGAATTGAATTATATCACAAGTCAGAGAAAAAAGTAACAGGACCGCTCTTGCCAAAAACAAAATCACGCTATATCATTGCTATAAAGTAATCTTGAAAAAGGCGGTTCCCATGACAAAAATTTTACTCTTAGAAGACGATATCAGTCTGATAGACGGATTAACATATTCCCTTGAGAAAAACGGTTTTCTTGTGAAAACCGCCCGTACCGTGCAGGATGCCCTGACACAGCTCACCTTTCCTATCCCCTTTGATCTTCTTATTTTGGACGTCACCCTGCCGGACGGGACAGGCTTTTTGGTCTGTGAAAAAGTACGGGCACAGGACAAGCGAATCCCCATTCTCTTTCTCACCGCCTCCGACGAAGAAGTCAATGTCATCCGCGGACTCGACAGCGGCGGTGACGATTACGTGACAAAACCGTTTAAAATCGGCGAACTTTGCTCACGCATTCACGCGCTGCTTCGACGGACCACAAACGCAGCAAGTCTCACCTTCGGAAATCTCTCCATAGATACGATGGCAAACCATGTCACTGTAGACGGACGCACCATCGACCTGACTAAAGCCGAATACCGTCTTCTGTGCCTTCTTGCACAAAATGCAGGCATCGTTGTGACAAGGACACGCATTCTGGACGAACTGTGGGATCACAGCGGTGATTATGTGGACGACAACACCCTATCCGTATACATTCGCAGGCTGCGTGAAAAAATAGAACCTGACCCGGCCCATCCCCATTATCTACTCACCGTCCGCGGATTCGGTTACAAATGGAATCCCCAGAATTGAAAGGAGCATACCGATGATTACTGCATTTTCACACGATATTCAGGACAAAGACAATAAACGCTGTCTCGCCTTTCTGCTTCTGTTCTCCTTTCTGCTGTTTTTCACGGGCATGATTTTTACCGCCGCTCTCACCCAATCTGCCAAAACCATGCTTCTTTCCCACGATGAGACAATCGCCTCCTCCCTGCTCTCACAGGGCGTTTCAAAGCAGATTGTCGCGACTGCCCTCACAGAAAAGAATCCCACCGCCGAGGGCGCTGACTTACTCTTAAAAGCGGGCCTTTCCACAAACCTGAAAACAGAATTTCTGCCCCTGCTCTCCCAATTTCAAAACCGTGCCCGTACTCTCATGCTCCTCTCCTCGTTCCTTCTCTCCTTACTTCTTCTTACCGCCGCCTGCCTTTTTCTGCATCGCAGAGAGCGGCTTTATGAACGCGCCTGTACCGTTATGGAAAACTATCGGCAGGGCGATTATTCCAAACATCTGCCCCAGACATACGAAGGCGGCATCTATCGGATGTTTTCATCCATTGACAGCCTTGCCACCATGCTGCAGGCGCAAAAAGAAACCGCCCAAAATTCCAAAGAATTTTTAAAAAACATGATTTCCAACATCTCCCATCAATTAAAAACGCCTCTGGCGGCGCTCTCCCTGTATCAGGAAATTATGGAAAGTGAACCGCATCAGCCCGCCGTCATAGAGGAATTTGCCAACAAAACAGGCTTGGCGCTAAAACGCATGGAAGACCTGCTTCTTGCCCTGTTAAAAATTTCCCGTCTGGATACGGGCAGCATTATCTTTGAAAAGGAAAACTGCCGTCTGCCAGAGCTTGTCTCCCACGCCTTAGGCGATCTGAGCGCCCGCGCCGCAAGGGAAAAGAAACAGCTTATTGTGGAGGGTCACTCCGGCACAATGCTCACCTGTGATCCCACTTGGACTGCCGAGGCTCTTACCAATCTCGTCAAAAACGCGCTTGACCACACGCAGGCAGACGGCTCCATACGCATCACCTGGGATGCCTCCCCTGCCGCTGTCCGCATCCATGTAGCAGACGATGGGGACGGCATTGCTCCCGAAGATATTCCCCATATTTTCAAGCGTTTTTACCGCAGCCAAAAATCACAGGACACACAGGGTGCCGGGCTTGGCCTGTCTCTGGCAAAATCCATCATCGAAGGCCAAAACGGCGTTCTTTCCGTTCACAGCATACCTCATACGGAAACGACATTCACGCTCCTGTTTCCCGTGTAATCTTACAAAACTGTAAGATGAAATTCACGGTACTGTAAGGCTTTCCTGCTATTCTGGTCTTACTTAAAACTATGAGATAAGACAAGAAAGGAATCGACTCATCATGCAAATCTTACAGGTACAAAATCTTTGTAAAACCTATGGGGAATCCACCGTCAAGGTTGATGCCCTGAAGAACGTCTCTTTTTCTCTGAGCAAAGGAGAATTTTGCGCAGTCGTCGGCGAATCCGGTTCCGGAAAAAGCACATTGCTCAATCTGATCGGCGCTCTCGACTTCCCTACAGGCGGCGAAATCCTCATCGACGGCCAAAATCTTTTTACCCTGACTGAGGAGGAACGCACCATCTTTCGCAGAAGAAACATCGGATTTATCTTCCAATCCTTTCAGTTGGTGGAAGAACTGAATGTAGAACAGAACATTATTTTTCCGCTCCTGTTAGACTACAGCAAACCGGACCCAGAGGCTTTGAACGAGATTCTCTCCCTTCTGGGACTACAGGACAGACGCCGCCATCTTCCCAATCAACTCTCAGGAGGACAGAAACAACGCGTCGCCATCGGCCGCGCCCTGATCACCAATCCGAAACTGATTCTGGCGGATGAACCTACCGGTAATCTGGACAGTCGAAACAGCATGGAGGTGTTGGATCTTTTGCTTCGCGCCTCCAGAAAATATCAGCAGACAATCCTTATGATTACCCACAATAACAGTCTTGCCGTCTCTGCGGACAGAGTATTGCGGGTGTCCGACGGCTGTCTGACCGATCTTGGATCAACGCAAGGGAAAGGAGAGGGCTTTCGCGATGAAAAATTATCTTGAATTGGTTCCCCACTACGCGCATATACACAGAAAACAAAACCGCATGTCCATTCTGTGTATCGTTCTTTCGGTATTCCTCGTCGCTGCCATTTTCGGTATGGCGGACATGTATATCCGGAGCATGATCCTGAAAACCAAACAGGACGACGGCAACTGGCATATTGTCCTGAAAAATGTCAGCGATGAGACAGCGTCTATGATTGCCGCCCGGCCGGAAGTCAAAGCATTCTCCTGCTACGGCGTTCTGAATTACAGACTTGACATGGATTACACCATAGGCGGAACGGATACGGTGATCTGCGGCGTGGATGCTCCCTATGTGACAGACATCTATGCCGGTCTTGTCTCGGAGGGCGATTTTCCGCAAACCGAAAACGAGGTGTTGGTAACTTCCAATGTCCGCAAAGCGTTGCATGTTGACCTGGGAAATCAAATAATGATTCGCGATGCCTCCGGAACGGAAACCGCCTATACCATATGCGGATTTTTGGAAAACCCGCCCATGATACTGCGCAAGGACATATACGGTGTGGTGATGAACACAAGCGCATTCCGCTCCTTCTTCCCTGATGTCACCGACGGAGAACCGGACGATTATAACAGTATCTTCATGGTACAGTTTGCAGGTCACAGACATTTGCGGGAAACCATAAACGATATCAAAACACAGTTTTCCCTCACAGACACACAGGTAGGCGAACAGGCCATGCTGCTTGGGCTGCTCGGCCAGAGCGACGAAGGAAATCTGTTCATGGTTTCCATCTATTCCGCTGCCCTTTTTCTCTCCGTGCTTGTTCTTGCTGCCGGTGTTCTTATGATCGCCAGCAGTTTAAACAGCAATTTCGCCGGACGGACAGCCTTTTTCGGTATGCTGCGCTGTATCGGTGCAACACCGAAACAGATCATCCGCTTAGTGCACCGGGAAGCTCTCACCCTTTGCGGTTTCGCCATTCCTGTAGCTTTGGCGGTTAGTATCGCGGTTATCTGGATTTTGTGCGCCCTGCTCCGCTTCCTAAGTCCCAAATATTTTGATACCATGCCGGCTTTTGCCATCAGCCTGCCAAGCATTTTTGCCGGAATCCTGATCGGCATTTTAACCGTATTTCTCGCCGCCCGCGCGCCTGCAAAAAAAGCTGCCGGCGTATCACCCCTGACAGCGGTGAGCGGCCAGATTCATACAGCCCCGGTTCGCAGAGCGGCAAACACGTTTTTCTGTAAGGTAGACACCGCCCTTGGAATCCATCACGCCACGGGAAACCGCAAAAGCTTTCTTCTCGTGACAGCCAGTTTTGCCCTGAGCATTATCCTGTTTCTCTCCTTTTCCACCACAGTGGACTTTATGAAACACGCCCTAAATGCTCTGCATCCATGGACGCCTGATTTCTCCCTTGTGTCGGCAGACAATGCCTGCACGCTTGACCCCGGCCTGCCCGCCGAACTATCCAGGCACCCTGCTGTCAAACGCGTCTATGGCAGAATGTTTGCCTATGACCTTCCAGCCACAGTAAACGGCAATGCGGCCACCGTCATGCTGATTTCCTATGACGATATCCAGTTTAAATGGGGCAAAAAATATCTGATTGACGGCTCCGTCTCCGACGCTCTGGATTATACCGGCACAGGGCTTGCCGTCGCCACACCGCAATATAACGATACCACTGCAATCAAAAACGGAGACAGCGTAACGCTCACGACTACAACCGGCTCACACAATATCAACATCGTCGGCACTGTGTCCGAATGTCCCTTTAACACGGAAAGCGGTGAAATCATACTCTGCTCGGAAGACACCTTCCGTCAGCTGACCGGTTTAAACGCCTACACAGTCATTGATGTCCAATTAAAACGCAGCGCAGCCGATGAAGATATTGACACAATCCGAGCGGCCGCAGGCACGGGCGTTACCTTTTCCGACCGTCGGGCGGACAATCAAAATGTGCTTGGCGCAGGATATGCCTTCCACCTTTTTATCTATGGCTTTCTGATCCTGATCGCTCTGGTTACCGTCTGCAATATCATAAACTGTGTCGCTATGAGTGTAGAAGCCAGACGGAAACAATACGGCGGCCTGCGCGCCATCGGTCTGAGCGCCAGACAATTATCCCGGATGGTTATCTCCGAAACGCTCGCCTACGCTGTCTCAGGCGGCATCATCGGCACGACGGCCGGCCTTTTCCTAAACAAAAAGCTGTTTACCCTGTTGGTGACGACCCGTTGGCATGAAGTTTGGAAGCTCCCTGTTGCAGAACTATGTATGATTCTCATTGTCATGTGCATTTCCATTTTTCTGGCTGTGAAAAGTCCCCTGAAAAAACTGCGGCAAATGTCCATCGTAGACACAATCGGCGGGTACTGATGTACCCGCCGTCACCTTCATTTGATCCCGGTTCGTTTTCTGCTCACTCCCCTGTCATCTCCCGATACTCCTTCGTGCCCACATCGCTCCACGCCTTCTTCCCTGAAGCCACAACCTTCCCGGTAATCGTCTCCACCGCATACATATCTACGATCGCTTCATTCTCCGATCCTTCGGCGGTACGGTACAGCACCAACAGCTCACAGGCCCCGTTTTTGGAAGGCCGGTCATATACCAGACTGTAAGAATATGTTTTGCCGTCCTCCTCTGAAATCTTAGTCCCCAATTCAATGTACAGATTCCCTTTGGCGTTATAGTACACCTCATAGGAAAATCCTTCCTCCGAAAGCACGGCATCATAGACAGCCCTCGCGGCCGTCTCCCTGTAATCCGCCTCCGGTTCCTGTTCCATTTCCGGTTCTGTTTCCGGAAGTTTCTCCTCCGCTTTGTCTTCTTTCCAAGCATTTTCAGAGGGCTTCTGCACATGCTCCTCCCATTCCGCTTCATGCCGCTTATTGTCAGATTGGATTTCCATCCGCTCCTCCTGTGTCCCAAGCAAAATAAAAAACATCGCCAGAAAACAATAGAGGCCGCATACAAACACGGCCGCCGCGATACAAAATGCTTTCACGGACTGATGAACATGCTCGTTTCGGTACAAGAGCACAAGCGCAAAGACGAGAATGATAATCGGCATCATCACTCCCACGATCATCTGTCCCAACATCTTCACCCATACAGGAAAAAAATTCATCATCTTAACATCACCGCCCTTTTTCCAGTATAGGCATATTCAACATCATAGTCAAATTTTTATAAATTAAGGGGCGATAGCATTTTAGGCCGTCGCCCTTTGACCGTTTCTGCTAAGTTCATGGCCTGTATAGGGAGATACACTAAATCTTTCGTATTACACGACAGGGGTTACCTACTGCCAATGAGTTTTCTGGTACATCTTTTGTGACAACGCTTCCAGCGCCTATAACAGAACCGTCACCTATTGTTACACCCGGAAGGACAATAACACCTCCTCCCAACCAACAGCCATTCCCAATTTTTATTGGCAATGCATAGGTATGCCGGACTAACTGACCCGTTTCGGGATTCTCAACATATCTTTCCGCTAACGGGACAGGGTGTGTTGCTGTATAAAGCTGTACATTTGAAGCAATCAGCACATTATCTCCAATGATAATTTTATTGCAGTCTACAAAAGTACAATTCATGTTAACTGATACATTGTTTCCCATGAAAATGTTTCGCCCATAATCGCATATAAATGGTGATGCAACAGATACTTTTGTGCCAATCTTTCCACATAACTCCCTTAGAATTCTTTCCTTTTCCTCTTTCTGTTCATATGCAAGGGCATTGTATTCCTGTAACAATTTTCTTGCATGGCTTTTAAAGTCCAGAAAGATTTTGTCATGACAGTTATAATCTTCTCCCGCCATACATTTTTCCAATTCGGTCATAATGTCACCTCCGTGTTTCATGGTAGAAAAAAACCTGTTACAAAGCAAGTAACAGGCTGTTTTCTTATATTCTTTTTGCAAGTGTTTCAATAACAAAAATGACTGGAACTTGTGTCGTTCCGTTATATCCACCATTAATCCGTTTCGTGTTTAAATTATAAGAGAAATTCCAGTCCGACAATTTTGCCAAAGTTGATAGCGGGGAATTAGTAATACTTAACACGCAGCATTTCTTTTTCTTAAACTGGTTAATTGCTTCAATCAGTCTTTCGGTTTCACCGCTTTCTGAAAAAGCAATAACAACTGTGTTCTTCCAACGAAAAGAATCTATCGGATAAAGCGCATCTTCAAGCCCTACGGCAAAATGCCCCATATTGGAAAAATATCTTGCTCCGTATTTTGCTAATGTTCCCGATGAACCTATACCGATAAAGATTATCAAATCAGCTTTTCTAAGAACGTCAATCGCAAACAATAATTTTTCCTCAAAGGCACTTGAATTTGCCCTTGTAAAAAAATCCGAAAGTTCCTGTAAATCTTCCATCGGCGGGCAGGCAGCCTGCAAGGTAATCTCCTTTTTCAGAGCTTCCTTAAATTCTGAATACCCGTCAAAATTGTTTTTATTGCAAAAACGCAATATGGTAGACGTAGATACTTGGAGTTCTTTTGCAAGCTCTCTAATAGTCATATATTGTATTTTATCAATATAGGAGATGATATACCGATAAATGCGAATATCTGTTTCGTTATACTTTTGTATTTCTTCATACGAAAACATACTATATTTCCTCCAACGTATTAGATTCCTTGATTATATACTGGTTTTTTACGCTTTACAAGCACATATTATCTGCATATTATCATAACAATTTATATGCAGAAAACATGATTTTTGTCTTGTTTTTCTGCATATAGTACGATATTGTTATATGCAGAAAAAGGCTTATATAACGGATTATAAAGATAAAAACTGCTATTTTGAGGAGGAAACATAATGGAATTAACAAGACAGACTGCGGAACAAGCCTTACAGGAAGCATCAAAAACCAATCCCGGCCCATGGATCGACCATGTCCACTATGTCGCACAGGCCTGTGAAAATATTGCGGCGCGCTGCAAAAATTTATCATCCGAGCAGGCTTACCTCTACGGCCTGCTGCACGATATCGGACGCTATGCGGGAGTGAGTTCGGAAAAGCATCTGATAGACGGCTACCGCTACTGCATGGAACGCGGGTGGGAAAAAGCCGCGCAGATCTGTATCTCCCACGCGTTTATGATACAGGATATCAACACCTCCATCGGGGAATTTGATGTAAGCGTTGAAGATTACCTGTTTATGAAAGATTTTGTGGCAAACGCCGTCTATGACGATTATGACCGTCTGGTGCAGCTCTGCGACTCCCTGGCATTGCCGACGGGTTTCTGCCTTTTGGAAAAAAGATTTGTAGATGTAACCATACGGTACGGCGTTCACCCGGCGACAATAGACAGATGGAAAAAAGTGTTAGAGATTAAAGCAATGTTTGAAAAGCAGATCGGCTGCTCCATCTACGATCTGCTTCCCGGCGTTGTGGAAAACAGCTTTCTATAACATCTTCGCCCGCAGTTCTTCTCCGCTCAATGCGCTCAGATAAGCCGGCGGAATATCAAACACGGTTTTCGCTCCGGTCTGCCCCTCCTTCGCAAGGCGGTACGCCGCTCTCGCGTAAGCGACAATCACACAGGAAGTAAATTCCGGATTGGAATCCAATTTCAAGCAGTACTCGATCAGATGGCTGTTCTCTTCCTCCCACCCGGTCTTTCCGCTGCGGAGCACAAAGCCGCCGTGGGGGATGCCGCTGTGATCCCTCTTTAGTTCTTCCTCACTGATAAAATGTACGGTGGTGTCGTAATCTGCAAAGTAATTGGGCATGGTTTTGATCTCCTGCTCCACCTTTGCGGCATCCGCCCCCTCCTCCAGAACTACAAAACACTCTCTGGTATGTTTTTCGCGTGTGGAAAGCTCCGGGTTTTTCCCCACTCTCACCGCTTCCAGCGCCGTCTCAACAGGAATCGTATACTGTTTGGCATCCTTCACGCCCTCGATCCGTCTGATCGCATCGGAATGTCCCTGACTGACACCTTTTCCCCAAAACGTATAATCCCTGCCGTTTGGCAAAATCGCAGAGGCATACATTCTGTTTAAAGAAAACATGCCTGGATCCCAACCGACAGAAATAATGCCCACTTTCCCCGCTTCCTTTGCTGCCTTATCCACAGCTTCAAAATGTGTTGGTATGTTTGCATGGGTATCAAAACTGTCCACCACGTTGAATAATTTTGCATATTCGGGTGTCTGCGTCGGCAGATCCGTGGCGCTGCCGCCGCATAAAATCATTACGTCGATCTTATCCTTCCATGCCGCAGCCTCAGACACATGGCAGACCGAAGCCTCCCTGGTCAGAATAGAGACCTGTTTCGGATCCCTTCTTGTGAATACCGCCGCAAGCTCCATGTCGGGATTCTGCCTGATGGCGCATTCCACGCCGCGTCCCAGATTGCCGTAACCTAAAATTCCGATTTGAATAGCCATCTTTCCTCCATTCCGAAGGAAATCCAAACTGTGAATTTCCTTCATCTGCAAAAGCAGCCGCACATGACGACTGCTTTTCCATCTTTTGTATATATCCCCAAAATGCCGGATCTTGTATTTTGACTCCTAGCAACGCTAGGTGGGTAACCGCAACCATACTTCTGTCTTCCACTGCGTAATGCCTTAAAGGCTGGAGGCCTGACATCTATATGACAATGTAGGAATCCCGTTTAAAGTATCTGTAGGTTCAAAATAACAAGACTTTATCGCGCATTTCAGGTTACCTCTATTATATCCGAATTGACCGCAGAATACAACAGAATTTTTTGCCATAAGCTGCCGTTATTTACAAATTTTATCTGTTCTTTTCCTTCTCCTGATACATAAGCTCATCGGCCAGGTGGAATAAATCGTGGAACGTTTCTTTCCCCGTCTGGGTATAAGCGGCGCCCACACTGGCGGAGATATTCTGAAGGTGCTCATGCTCCGCGTATGCCCTGTCAAGCCGATCCTTAATCATTTTCCTCGTCTGCTCTACCTCTTCCTCCGTGCGCACCCCGGTCATCACCACCAGAAACTCATCGCCTCCCATGCGGGCAATCAGCCCTCCCGGTGTATGCTCCTGAAGCGTTTCGGCAGTGAGAACCAAAGCTTTATCTCCCTCATGATGGCCATAGATATCGTTGACGCTCTTAAAATGATCCAAATCTATGCAGAACACCGAAATGTGTCCATCATCCAGGTTGTCAATATACTCATACACATACCGTCTGTTATACAGCCCAGTCAGGAAATCTGTATTCGCGTTTTTAATCATCATCTGCTCGTAAAGCCGTTCCTGCGTAACATCAATCGCCACGCCCACGGTTCCCATCACGCTTCCATCCAAATCAAACAACGGCGACTTGTAGGTTTTCAGTTCACGCATACTGTCCCCGATCTTGACCGTCTCATCGAAAATATAGGTCTCCCGTTTCTCCATCACCTCGTATTCCGATTCCATGCAGATAAATTCCCCTTTTTCATATTCATCCGGAGTGATATCCCAAATATAATAATGTCCCCGTCCTTCAATCTGCTCCATGGATTTGTTGACCGCCTTGCAGAACGTCTCGTTGACTTTCATATGCGCGCCTTCTTTATCCTTATACCAGATCAGATGAGGAACGCTGTTGATCGTCGTATCAAGGTAACTCTTTGTCTGCCAGAAGTCTTTACTCATCTTATAGGTCTTCTGCCAACGGGTCAGACGAAACCGAAACTCCTCCTCCGTTAATGGCATCACCCAGATATCCGTAATTTCCTCCGCGTCATCTTTTGTGGCCAAAAGCGCCGCCTGCTCCTTATCCGCCAACACAATCAGCTCCGCATTTTTCCGTTTATGGGCAAGCAGAAATGCAAGCATCTCCTCCGCATAGATCTGCCGTATGTCCGCCAGGATCACATCTGCCTTAGCCAAAATCTCCTCGTCTATATCGTCGCTCCACAAATATTCATGCGTAAAATGAAGAAACTGCGGCATCTGCTTCATTACTTCAAACAACTCAATCTGTTCTGTGATGAAATAAAAATTAATATGACAATGATACATAGATTTCCCCTATCTTTCAAATATGCAATATGTCTTCTATAACGGAAAGAAAGGGGCACGTCAACAGACTTACCCCTTCCTATCACAGTTGTGTCTTATTTCAATCATCAAACAATTACAGCGCGTTCACCAGTTTCTCAAGAGCTGCCAATGCCTCATCGGGAAGCTTGTCATAACCTTCCTTCTTCTCAGCAAAGCCCTTAACTGCATTTACACGAGTCTGCATAGCGTTCTTCAACTGCGCCTTATAGTCTGCATCGTTTAAATCAGGTGTAAAGTCGCCGGTCTTGCCGTTCCAGTCGTTCATGATCTCGATGTCCTCAAACGGACCCCACTGCTCAAATTTCGCCTTGCCCTCAACAATGGTCTCAAGGATGCCAAGGGTATCTTCCTTCTGGCACTTGTGACCCATGAAGTCACCGGTATTAACGATATAGCAGTCAACGTTCTTCTCCTCAACCAACTTCTTGAACTTCTCATAGTCGTTCACAAGAGGATAGGTTCTGAACGGATTTGCATAAGGTACGATACGAATTGCATTCAAGTCGGTGCCAGCCGCAACACGCTCTGCGGAAGAAGTCTTGGTAGCAAGCGTAGCGCCCATAACGGATGCAAGCGCGGAACCTTTCAACTTGATGATCGGCGGGATTGTAGGATCTTTCATAATCCAGAAGATCGCATTAACAGGTGCGTCGATCTTATCTACACGGTTAGGAGACCATAATTTGGACTTAATCGCACGGCCGTTACCATTTCTGATATCCTCGGTAACAAGCTGAATCTTACCCTCGCTGTCCATGGTGCAGGAGCAGTTCTGTGCAGATAACAGATACTCGTTGTCCGGGCAGCCGGTCGGGTAATCTGCCGTCTTATCAAAGTAAGTAGGCTCCAGAGCGATGGAAGCACAGGTATCGCTGTTGATGATGAAAGCATCGTCATGAAGCACCTTGATGCCGCCAAACGCATCGTACTTACCGTCATGCTTTGCATGCGTCAGGGTGGACTTACCGGAACCTGACAGACCGTATACGGAAGCAACGAACTTCTTGCCGCCCTCTAAGGAATACTCTTTCTGTCCGCCGTGGCAGGAAGCATAACCGTTTCTGTTCGCAAGCGCCCATGCCATGGTAAGTGTGCCCTTCTTGTGCTCACCGAAATATTTCATACCAAGAATTGCAGCGCAGTTCTCATTGGTATCGAAGTAGCAAAGGGTCAGCGGATCGCTCAAGCAGCTGTAATCCACATCGGGAGCCTCTTCCGGAATCCACTGGGGATCGGAGAAGATATAAATATCAGGCTCTTTGCCGCCGCCGATCGGCTGAGACTTCTTGTACATCTTCACATACTCGTCAGACATATACTGGAAGTTGATCATCCAGTTGTAAAGCAGGTTCTCCTCTCCTTCCGGAATCAGAAGGTGAGCCTTTGCCATAAACTCAGGATCAAGACCTACGAAGCACTCTGCATGGTACATGGTTTTCCAACGAGTCTTATAGATCGCGTCCATAACCACTTTATCCAGTTTCGTCTCATCTACGCCGGGCTCGCCCTTAATGCGGCGTGCTGCAGCATAACGACCGGTTACCGCACCGTCGTTGAATAACAGAACCTTTGCGTCAGCGGGAAGGCCGAAAGTCTCACCATCCTTAACAGGCATATCCGTCACCACGGTACCGGGTGAGTTCTTCGCCAGTTCATAAGCCTCTCTCAAGGTGCTAACCTTAACTACATTGTTTCCGTAGAATGCCGCCTCAATAATGGAACGGGTCTTGGAAAAACCAGCCTTGCCGGCGCCAATCTCGGAAATGGGATAATACGCTTTTGTTGCCATTTTACGTTCTCCTCCTTAAAAATTGTATTGGTTCACGGGATGCCGAAGAATGGCTCCCCGGCATCCCGAATGTCCCTCACATATACTTCTCACGCTATTATCTCAGACAGCCTTTCAAATGTCAATATTAAAACAGCGCTGCCGTAGACTTCCTCTTCTGATCCATCTGCCTTCTCAACATAGCTATCTTATACTGTCCGAGCACTTCCTCCTGCTTCTTTTTTGAAATCGCCTTGGGGAAATCCAAATCCTCCAGACGGCTTCTGGATGACAACTGGGAGATCGACGCGGAGTTATTGTAATTGATCGTGTGCTGTAACGCATTTGTGGAGGCTCCGAGGCTGCTCCTGCGCTCGTTCACCATATCCATCGCGCGGTCAATGGCATCCAGACTGAAATCCTTAGAGGTTACGTCCAGATCGGCTATACCCAAAGCCTTCAGCGTGGAGTTCTCCATCTGAATGTGCATACTGCCGCCGTTTGGCGACGTGGCAATCGCCATATCCGCCATACTGCCGTCCAGGAGCGTCTGCTCGTTAAAGGATGTATTTCTGGCAAGCCCCTCAATCCCCTGCTTCATCTGATCAATTTCTTTTTGGTAGATCTGTTTATCGGCATCGGAATTGATACCGTTCATAGACCGCACAGCCAGTTCACGGATTCTCTGCAGATAATCCGACATGCCGCCCAGTGCGCCCTCAGCTACATTAGAAGCGCCCACCGCCATACTCGCGTTGTCCGCGCCAACCTTCAGCCCGGTCTCCTGCATTTTCAATCTTCCCGCAATGGCAAGTCCTGCCGCATCATCTTTCGCCGTGTTGATTCGTTTTCCACTGGAAAGATGTGTGTAGGCCCAATGAAGACCTCTTTGAGATGATACCGCACCCACGTTCATAAGCATACTCCTTCCTTAGACGTATATTTATTATATTATACCGCCGACGGCCCAAAAAAACAAACAGAAATTAGGAAAAATTTCCTAATTTTTTGTTAAATTTCTGTTTTTACTTGTTTCCGTTGTTTTTTTCATGATATGATAAGAGAGTCGGTGCAAGGACGAACCGTCCCTGCACCGTTTTTGTTACAAACGGTTTGAGAAGTCATTTGAAGAAGGAGGTACATAACTATGGAACAGAATAGTTTTTCTGAAATTACCCCCGAAATTGTGCGGCTTGCCAATATGAGCGAACAGGCCGGCATTATCGATACGGAACTTTTTACAAAATTTGATGTGAAACGCGGTCTGAGAGACTTAAACGGTAAGGGTGTCCTTGCAGGTCTGACCAACATTTCCGATGTGCGCGCCAACAAAATTGTGGATGGTGTGCAGGTGCCCACCCACGGCAAGCTCTTCTATCGGGGCTACAATGTCAAGGATCTGGTGGACGGTTTTTCCGCTGACGGCCGTTTCGGTTTTGAGGAGGTCACTTATCTTCTCCTGTTTGATAAACTGCCAAATGCGGAAGAATTGGCCAGTTTTACAAAATTATTAAACAGCTACCGCTCCCTTCCCACGAGTTTCGTGAGGGACATTATCATGAAGGCCCCTAGCAACGATATGATGAATACGCTGGCCAGATGTGTGCTGACGCTCTACTCCTATGACGACAGAGCTGACGACACCTCCCTTCCCAACGTACTCAGACAGTGTTTGCAGCTGATCGCACTGTTTCCGATGCTTTCCATCTACGGTTATCAGGCTTACAACCACTACCATAACGGAGAAAGCTTATACATTCATCAGCCCCAGCTACATCTGTCCAATGCGGAAAATATTCTGCATATTCTGCGGCCCGACAACAAATACACCCCCCTGGAGGCCAGAGTTCTCGACATCGCCCTGATCCTGCATATGGAGCACGGCGGCGGTAACAACTCTTCTTTTACCACTCATGTCGTTACCTCCTCCCTGACGGACACTTATTCCGTTATTGCGGCGGCCATCGGCTCCTTAAAAGGCCCCCGCCACGGCGGTGCCAATATCAAAGTGGTGAAAATGTTTGATGAAATGAAACGGGAAGTTTCCGATTGGAGCAGCGAAGGTCAGGTGGCAGACTATCTGAAAAAACTTCTGCACAAGGAAGCCTTTGACCATGCAGGCCTGATCTATGGTGTGGGACATGCGGTATATTCAAAATCCGATCCCCGTGCCATCATCTTTAAGTCCTTTGTGGAACGTCTTTCCAACGAAAAGGGGCTGCAGGAGGAATTCGCCCTCTATAATCTGGTGGAGAGGCTTGCTCCGGAGCTCATTGCAGGGGAGCGTCCCATCTACAAGGGTGTCAACATCAATGTGGACTTCTATTCCGGCTTTGTCTATAACATGTTGAATCTGCCGATGGAACTGTACACACCGATTTTCGCCATCGCCAGAATCGTGGGTTGGAGCGCCCACCGTATGGAGGAATTGGCTAACAACGGAAAGATCATCCGTCCCGCTTACAAGACCATCTGCGTGGACAGGGATTATCAAAAACTCTTAGAGAGAAACGCCTGAAGGAAACGGGGAGCTGTGCTCCCTGTTTTTTTGTACAATTTCGCAGATATTTTCCATCAGATACCCGTAATCCCTGTGATATGCGTGCAGGATCGCAATCACCTCTCCCTCGTCCATCTTTCCCAGATAGGCCTGTTCCCTGCAAATGCACTTCATATATGCCAGCACACGGCTGACCCCGCTTATCTGTTCCAACCGCTCCTGCACAGGGTAATCCAGCGTAATCAGCGTCTCCTGGGGCGCGAATTGAAAATCGTAATGTTTTAAAAAAGCAGGTATCCCCTTCCTGACCGTATCCCGCAGACACAGACTTCCATAATCCTTAAATTCGGAAATCATCTCATTGTATAACTTCTGTAACTCCCTGACCTTATCCATAACAATTTCCTGCCCTCTCCTGTACGCCTCCTCTGCCGGAATCGCTTTTGCCATCAGGGCATTGCCCTGGTTCGTCCTAAATTCCCGGACACAGTACAAAACCGCCTCCATCAGCATCTGTGCGCGCTCGTAGGACACAGAAGTATGCTCGCCACCCGTATACCGAAAGGCTAGCTTTGACACAATTGGAACAAGCTCCTCCATGGAATATTCGCCTTGTAAGTTTACATAATTTCCCATCTCAACGCCTCCAGATACAATTCCCTGTCCCATCGCTTCACGATATCCACCTTCTCAAATTCTCCCCGCCCAGCCGTCTCCTGATACCCGGCATACCCGGCACGGATTGCCTGGGCAAAAAGATCCAGACAGGTGCCCTCCAGATAATCGAAATCGCCGCGGCACACCTCCTCAAACTGTTCCCGCATAAACGCCAACAGCTCATCGTCGGTGATCTCATCCAACATTTCATTTTTATACTGAAAAAATATTTCCTGTAAACGGATCAGGCTGTCACAGTAATTGTCCTGATAAATATAAGCCGAGTCGCAAAATACATAGATGATCCTCGGTAGAATTCCATCCCCGAACTCCACCCGTTTTTCCGCCCGCAGCACATCGGCCCTCACCTCCGCCAAAAGCGCCGCATCCTCCGGGCACAATGCCAAATTATATTTCTGCGTATACCGGTTCGTTTCAAGAACCTGTTTTGCCAACTCCTGCTTCGCCATTTCCTCCATCCAGTTTTTCAAAACCATGCACCGTCCTCCCTTCCGTTTTATGCGATGACAATTTCCGTATACTCCTACTTTTTCGTATACCTCCTGAGTATACGGGAGGGACAGACGCTTTACAAGTCTTGAGAAATCCGGTTTTTTGTGGTATAATAAAAGAGTAAGGGAGACACGGCAAAACGCCGTATCTTCCTTACTCTTTTTGTACCCTGTTTCTGCTTTTCCAAAATCCCTAAGTCATCCCCGCTATATGCCGAGAAACTGCTTGACCGCAGCCTTCATCTGCGTCTTATCGCAAACATGGTCGTGCAGAACCGGCGCAGTGCGAATCTCCTCGATGGCCTTCGGCACCTCCACATTGCCGATTTTGGAAAGTTCATCCACCAATTCAAAATCGCCCATGTCGTCATACTTCGGATCAATGGCATTCATCACGCTTCTGGTAAACTTGAAGGGACTGGCTGTGGAAGCGATCACCGTCCTGGTCTCATCCTTCGTGTCAGACACATATTTCCGATACACGGCACTGGCCACCGCCGTGTGCGTGTCCAATACATAGCCCGTATTTTCATACATCTGCCTGATCCTGTCCGCCGTCTCCCTCTCATCGGCAAAGTTACCGTAAAAGTCCGCAAGCTGCGCCCTCATCTCTTCCGTAATTTCATAACTTCCTTTTTCCGAGAGCGCCGTCATCAATTCCGCATTTTTCTTTGCATCATTCCCTGCAATGCGGTAAATCAGCCGTTCTAAATTACTGGAAATCAGGATGTCCATGGAGGGAGAACTGGTCAGCTTAAACTCCCGGTTCCTGTCATAGTCCCCCGACTGGAAGAAATCGTAGAGCACCTTATTTTCATTGGACGCACAGATCAGCTTATGGATCGGCACACCCATATTCTTCGCGTAATAGGCCGCCAGAATATTGCCGAAATTGCCTGTGGGAACCACCACGTTAATCTTTTCCCCATCCGCAATTTTCTCTTCCTTCAACAACTTTGCATAAGTGTAAACATAGTAGACTACCTGGGGCACCAGACGGCCGATATTGATAGAATTGGCGGAGGAAAATTGCATACCCTGCGCCGCCATTTCTTTTGCCAAATCCTTGTCGTTAAAAAGCTGTTTCACACCGGTCTGGGCATCGTCAAAGTTGCCATGGATGCCCACCACAAACGTATTATCCCCTTTCTGGGTCACCATCTGTTTCTCCTGAATGGGACTGACACCGTTCTTCGGATAAAAAACGATAATCTTTGTCCCTGCAACGCCTGCAAATCCTGCCAAAGCCGCTTTTCCCGTATCGCCGGAAGTAGCCGTCAGGATCACGATCTCATTTTTCACATGGTTCTTTTTTGCAGCGGTAATCATCAGATGGGGCAGAATGGAAAGCGCCATATCCTTAAAGGCGATCGTCGCGCCGTGAAACAGCTCCAGATAATAAGCGCCCTCCGCCTCCACAAGCGGAGCGATCTCCTCCGTGTCAAACTTGGAATCGTAAGCCCGCGCAATACAATTTTTCAGCTCCTCCTCGGTAAAATCCGTCAACAGAAGCTTCATGACCTCATAGGCTGTCTCCTGATAGTTCTTGCCCGCAAGCTCCCGCATCGAAAGCGTAAGCGCAGGGATGTGATCCGGCACAAAAAGTCCGCCGTCCTCGGACAGCCCCTGCAAAATCGCCTGAGAGGGCGTAACCTTTCTGTTCCCGTTTCTCGTACTGCTGTATAATACGTCCATTACTTTAACCATGCCTTTCTTCTTTGGGATATAACTTCAACGCGTAAAGCTTATCACAATTTCCTGCCCTGCGCAATAGCCCCTATAAAAAGAACTCATGGTTTCCGTAGGAAAAGAGTCTGGTCAGTTTTCTGTCAAACCATTTCAGTTTGTCCGAGTCGGCCTTTTCGCGGGCACAGAAATACAACGCCCCCTGAGAAATGTCTTCTCCATACAGGGCGCGTTCCACCGCCGCCTTCGTGTCCTCGCTGACACGGACATTCTGAAACCTGCCGTCAACGGTAGGCGAAAATTGGGCGATCCCCTGGTCTCTTTGCATGACCACCTCGCACACCGTATTCGGAAACCGCTCGTTGTTGACTCTGTTTAAGACCACATTGGCCACCAGAAGCTTTCCGTCCTGATCCTCGCCGCCTGCTTCCGCTTCCACAATCCGAAGAAGCGCATCATAGTCCTTGTCCGACAGTTGATACTTCTTCGTCTGTTCCAATATCTCATAGTCCACAACTCTCTGACCGGAGGACACGCTTCCCAGCATTTCCACGAAGCTCTCTTTGTCCTCCTCCATCGACGCGTCCAGATATTCGATGCGAAAAGCAGGCTTGGCCGATATCCGGTCAATTTTTAGTTCCCTGGCACAGAGCCACGACGAAATGATCGTCATCCCTGTAAGCAGGAAACATGCTATATATTTCCTATACATTTTTTCCTCCATGTCAAAGCAGATAACTGCAGTCAGAACATGTTGTTTGCTACCATATTCTATGCAAAAAGGAGGAAAAATATTTCAGAAATTGTTTTTTTTCTCAAAAATGGTACAATTATATAAAAGAAAAAACGTAAGGAGCGTCTTCCATGAATCAGCCACTAACGGGCGTTTATACGGCAAAACGCAAAGATGGATCCACCTACTTTCGTGCCTCATTAACTTATCGCAATAAACACATCAGCCTGGGCAGCCATGATGAAAAAGAAAAAGCGCATGAGATCTACCTCACTGCCTCCGCGCTCTTAAAAGACGATTCCTTCCGGTTAGAAGATTACACATCGGACTCCCCCCTCTCCTTCCCCAAATGGGTCTGTCTGATTAATTTCCGGGATAACGGCATCTACCTCTCCTCCCCCATTTACATCCGTCCCCGGTTTTTCTATTACTATTTTTCGCCAAATGATTATTTTATTTTTGATAAAGACGATCTGTTCTACTATTCCTCCCGCAAAATTTCCAGGCGCGGCGGACACTATTTTGTGGCGGACTACGGTATGCAGGTCAACATCATGAGCCGCTATGGCATCAAGAACTATGCCGTGGAGGGAAGGGACTACCGTTTCATCAACGGCAGCCGCAACGATCTGCGCTACGAAAATATTGAAATCATCAACCGCTTTCACGGTGTAAACGCCATACAAAAAAAAGGCCGCACCCTCTATCAGGTAAAAATCCACGTGAAGGGCTATGTGAATGTGGGCACATACGCCTCCGAAGTGGAAGCCGCTGTGGCCTACAACAAAGCCATTGATCTGTTAAAAGAGGCCGGTGTGGACAAGGCCTATACCCCCAATTACATGGAAGGGATATCTCCCGATGCCTACGCCGACCTCTATCATTCCGTCCAGGTAGCTCCCAGCCTCCTTCGCTACCGCTCCGAGTAATTGACAAAGCAGATATTTAAATCTGCTCCGCCGTCTATCCCATTTACCACGCCGTCCGTGTTATACTGCCACATGGCATAGCGGTAAGGATAATCCGGAATTTCTTCCTCCTGGGAAAGCCACACATCATAATCCTGCAGCTTCGTCATGTCGATTTCCTTGATCAGCCACTCCTTATCCCCGTAAATCATGGGCACATAGCCGACCGCCCTAATGCCTTCCAGAAAAGAAGTGGTCACCGTGGTTTTATCCTCTCTGCTAAGTCCCTCTATCCGGGACTTATCGTTTGACACAAATCCCATATTAAAGGCAACCGGATACTTTACATGGGCCCTGTATGGCTCCAGATTCTGCGCCACAAAATTGGCCTCCTGAACAGCCTCCTCCTGCGTGATAGCCTGGGAATAGAAATAAATCCCTATGTCAAGCTGTGCTTCGATCGCGCCCTCGATGTTCTCCTTGAAATTTTCATCTAGCGTGATCTGGCCCGTACTGTAACCGCGGCTTCCCAGGCGGATCATCACATAATCCACTCCTGCCGCCTTTATCCTTGAAAAGGAGACATTTCCCGTATGCTTAGAGATATCCACGCCCACATAGGAGGTCTTCCTGCCGTTCTCCATATACCGTTTCAAACCGGCCTTATCCTCCATCTTTGTGAAATCATAGGTATTCTTTGTGAGATAGGGACTGATCAGTACCCACTCCTCTGCCCCGTCGCGGTTCGTAATCAGCGTGTGCTTACCGTCTGTGGCAGGGTCGTTTTGCGCCTCTTCCTCTCTCTGCCGCTCCTCCTCCTTCTCACGTTCCAACTTCTCCGTATAAGGATTCTTCGAGGCCTCTGTCCCCGTCCCATCCGCCGGGCCTTCTTCTGAGTTTTCTTCTTCCTCTTCCGGATACATATCCCAGAAATCTAAGTCCTCTGCCCGAAGCTTCGGCTTCTCACCTGCTTCTTCGCCTTCTGCGCCCGCTTCCTGTGCCGCTGCCAACTCCTGCGCCTGCTGCTCCTCTTTCTGCTCCTGCGCTTCCTGTAAGTATTCACTGCCGCCATGCTTCTGATCGTTTCCCCTGAACACAGCAAACAAAACAATCAGAACGAAAGCCGACACGCCGATTACCATATAAATCACGGAGGGTCCTATACCGCCCCCACCCATTTCCTCTTCTCCGGGTAATTTCATGACAAATACTTCCCTCTTTCCTGAAACCTAAAATCGTTTGCCAGATAATATGGTATCATGTTCTGTCGAAATTGGCAACTTTCCCGGTTTCTCAGACAAGCGTATCGTTTCTCAGGATTTCATTTAAATCACACTGTAAAAGGCGCTTCCCGCCGATATAATAGGCAAGTGCCACAAAGCCGGCTGTGACTGCGGCAAACAGCAAAATGGGGAAAATTGGCGCTTCTGACCAAAACACCGCCGGTTCCAAATAACTTGCCTTCACGCAAAACTGCGCAAACAACGCCGTAAGAGGCAGTGTAATCAAAAACGGCCTTCCCGCAATCACAAGCGCTTCGATGCAAAACAGCTTCCTCATTTCAGACGGTGTCAACCCAATCGACAGATATCTGGCAAATTCCCGCTTCCTCTGGCGGAGAAATCCCATGGTATTGAAAAACACGTTTGCAATTCCGATCATGGCAAGCAGCACGCAGAAAGCCCCCATAATCACCTTCATTCCCAACATCAAATTGTCGTTTGCAAGTTTTTTCTGTATGCGGTTTTCACTGACAGCCTCATATTGGGAAGACACAATCCTGCCGACCTCCTTTTCCAAACTGTCCATCTGCAAAAGTCCATCCCTCTCCTTTGCCAAAATACGGATATAACTGTCAGCTTCCGCTTTCCAGTCCTGTCCTGCCTTTTCCTTCCATAGCGTGAGCGGCAAAAAATGGACGAGCGCATAATCCTGATACTCTTCCCGCAATGCGGGAACGGTCTGCGTGTAAGCCAAAACCGGGATTTCTATACCGTTCCCGTTTTCGCCGCCTTGGAAAAACAGAGTCCTTTGGCTGCTCTCCTTCACAAAAGGTACGTACTTTGGATAACGGAAATTGCTGTTTACGCTGTCCCAGATTTGATTGAGTACCACAGCTCCCTCAAGACTCGGCTCTGCGCCGATCTTTGAACAAAAGCTTAAAAAGCTGTCATCATCCAAAATGACAATGGGCGCATTGACCTGTAACTTGCCCGCCTTTTGCGCCTTTCCCGAAACCGTGCCATAGCCGCCAAGCGCTGACAATTCGCTGCTTATCAGTTCCACGGGAAGAAGGGTCACAGCTTCCGCCTTTTGATACACCGTAACGTCAGACACACCTGAAACCGTCTGCAATTCTTTTGTCAATCCAAAATCCGTTATTTCCGTATCCTTTAAGGTTATCATAATATCCCAAACATCCTGGTACCGCTCAAAATACGTATACCGGGTGCTGATATCGCCCAGCGTAACAAGCACAAGCATGAAGGAAAATCCGAAAAAGGACAACAGTAAAGAAAGTGTGGATATCCGCAGAGACTTTCTCTGGGCTTTTAGCGCATTCCCTGCAAGCTCCCCCTCCACGCCAAACAGCCAGGCCAAAAAACGGGAATGCTTCCTCTTTTCCATCTGAAAACCGCCCGCGTCCCGAATTGCTTCCAGAGGCGTCATTCTGCTCAGTTTCCTTGCCGGTATCCATGCGGAAATTAGCACGGTAAAGGCAGAAACCAATATCGTAAAGCCAAACAGAGAGAGACGGTAATGAAAGACCGCCTGATGCCTTCCCGCCACACCGGCGGCAAACAAATTCTCCGCACCGACCGCACCCCAACTAATCAAAATACCGATGAGAGCGCCAAGAATCATGGGAAACAGGCTCAAAACCGCCGCTTCCTGCAGCAGACAGACCCTGATCTGGCGCGGTGTGGCCCCGATGCTTGAGAGAATGCCAAACTGATGGATTCTGGCACTCATGGACACCTCAAAGGAATTGCGGATGATGAAAACCAATGACAGCACGACAACCGCCAAAACTGCCAGATACATCGCAAACAGCATGGGCACCCTGCCATTTTGCAGATCGTTGGCGGGACTGCTTTGCCACTCTCCCTCATGCAAAGCGACCTTCTCAACTTCATAGACCCATAAATTGTAAGCTAAACTGCACAACAGGGATACAAACATGGTGGCCGTCAGAGCTGCCGCCATAACAGAAATCCCTGACGCGCGGTTGTTTTTGAGATAGCTCTTAGAATAATCCTTCCACATGCCGCTCACCCCCGTTTCTGATCGCCGACAATTCTGCCGTCTTCTATTGTCACAATACGATCAGCCTCCAGTGCAATATTTTCATCGTGCGTGATCAAAAGAATGGTCTGCTTCCAATTACGGTTCGACAACTTTAACAGATCTATGATTTCTTTTGCATTCTTCCGGTCGAGATTTCCTGTGGGCTCGTCGGCAAAAAGAATTGCCGGCCGATAAATCAACGACCTTGCAATCGCCACCCTCTGCTGCTGGCCGCCCGACAGCTGACTCGGCATACTCTCCAGCTTATCCGCAATCCCCAACGTCTCTACAATCGTTTCCAGATAAACAGGATCGGGCTTCCTTTTGTCGAGAAGCATCGGCATCAGGATGTTTTTTTCCACCGTCAAAGTCGGAATCAAATTATAAAACTGATAGATCAGCCCCACCTTTCTTCTTCTGAAAATAGCGGCTTCCTTAGCGTCCAGCTTACTAAGATCAACACCATCCACCGTCACAGTGCCCTTTGTAGGCTTATCCACACTTCCCAGAATGTGTAGAAGCGTCGATTTTCCGGAACCGGATGCCCCGACAATCGCCACAAACCCGCCCTTTTCAACGGATAAACTGACACCGCGTAAAGCAGCCGTCCGGCTTTCCCCTTTTCCAAACACTTTTTCAATGCCTTCGCATCTGAGTATTTCCATGTCTTCATATCCTCCTTTTTCTTTGCGTCCAGTATAGCAAAGAAAAGTGACATCTCAGTGACGATAGAAACATAGTTCAAAACAGGCGCCGCCGCCAGGTAAATTGTAAGCGCGAAGAATGCCGTTTTGCATTTCCACAACTGTCTTTGCAATCGAAAGCCCGATTCCAACCCCTTTATCCTTTGCCCGTTTTCCACGATAAAACCGCTCAAACAAATGGGGGAAATCTTCCTTTTCAAATCCATCTCCCTCGTCCCAGATTCGTATCTGTACATAGAGTGGATTTTGTTCGTAGGCACAGTGCACCACCGTACCCGTTTCGGCGGCCTCCATACAGTTTTTCATCAAATTCATGACCGCCTCCATCGTCCACTCCAAATCTGCGTTGATCATCGCCTCTCCCATTTCCGCAACATCAACCGCAACGCCTCTTTTGACAGAAAGCTCATATAAATTGTCCGCCGCCAACATTAGCAGGGTAAAGACATCCACCGGTTTTTTGTCTAGCACAAGCGTTCCCGAATCAATGCGGGACAAAAGTAAAAGCGCCTCCTCCAGGCGCACGAGTCTGCCGATCTGACGCTCTATTCTTGAAGCATAGGGCTCCCCCATCCGTTCCTTCGCCATCTGCACCGATAAGGAAATGGCCGTGATCGGCGTTTTGAGCTGATGGGCGATGTTGGAGAGATTTTCCGCAAAACAGTTCCGCTGTGTAAGCGCGGCATCCCTGGTCTGGTAAAGAGTGGTAACCGTCTTGTAAATCTCATCCTGCAATTTGGAAAGTTCATCCTCCGAGGCCTCCATGAGAAGCCCCTGTCCGCCCGTATTTATTTTCTCCAAATAATTGATTAATACTTTCACGCGGGCATCAGACTTTTTACGCCAATACCAAAAAATTGCAAAAAATAAAACGCAGCCTGTCATAAAGCCCAAAAAGCAATAAAAGATCTCCGTTCCCGCCGTCTCCCAAAAAGAAATACTTATGCTCACGTCTCATCCTCCATACGATAGCCAAAACTTCTGATCGTCTTTAAACAGGAGGGGTGTCCCAACTTTTCCCGCAGACGTTTCATTGCCACCGTCAGGGTATTGTCATTGACATAGTTTCCGCTGCTATCCCATATTTGCTCCAACAGATGCTCCCTTGTCACGGTTTTGCCCTTATTCTCCAATAAAACAACCAAAAGCTGATACTCTGCCTGGCTCACCGCCACCTCCTCTTCCCCGCAAAAAACCGTCATCCTGTCTGTGTCAACGCGAAGCGGGCCACAGGAAAGATACCGGCTTTGTGCATTTCCCGCCCGGCGAAGCAGCGCCTCTATACGGGAATACAGAACTTCCAATTCAAAGGGTTTTGTCACGTAATCGTCCGCTCCGCTCCCAAAACCGGAAACAATATCGCGGGTATCGTCCCTCACCGTGAGAAACATAAGGGGCAGCTCCCGCCATCTGACACGAATCCATCTACAAAAATCCACTCCTCTTCCGTCCGGCATATTCCAGTCAAGCAGCACCATGCCCGGTAACTGACGTTCCAACGCCTTCCTGCTCTCTTCCAAGGTGGCGAAAAGAGAAACCGAAAATCCTTTTCCGATCAAATACTCCTTTACCGTCGCCGCTATGGTCTCATCATCTTCCATATAAAAAATCTCTGTCATTTCTTCCAGTCTCCTCGTTTTTGGTTTATAATGTAATGTGCGCAAAGGAAAAGCAAGCGGCAGCGCGGATTTGCGAGTTCCACTATCACGAGTCAGAAAGGCATCCTCCATGAAAGATTCCATCCGTGAAAGCCTCAGCTACTTTGGGCTATACAGAAAAATGCTCCACGTAAAAAAAGAGATCACACCCCGGCCGATCCTATTTGGAAATGACCCGCAGCAATACTTATTATATTATGAACCCAAAGACATCACAAGCGAAAAAGTGATCATCTGGGTGCACGGCGGCGGTTGGAATGCGGGATCGCCGAAGCTGTTTGATTTTGTCGGACAGTGCGTTGCCAAAAATGGATACCGCTTTTTCTCTCTCGGATACAGACTGTCGCCGAAAAACAAATACCCCTGCCAGATCGAGGACGTATGCAGCGGCTATCACGCGACGCTCTCTTTTTTGATCTCCTGTGATCGGATTTATCGGCGTGGGCGGCCCATACTGCTTTTCCGAAAAGGATTCTCTATCCGTAAGGCTTCTCCTTGGCCAACTGTTTGCAAAGGGCTCTGACAGAACCCAGGGTGAACCCTGTGCCCTGATGACAGCAGACATGTTTCTGCAAACAAGGGAAACCAATCAGAGTTTGAATAAATTTTTTTCATGGATTGAAAATTTATAAAAATAGTGTTCAGATTGGAAAATAATATGAAATCGTTTTACGATACCACACTTAAAACACCATTGTTATGGGCCATAGCTGCTCTCGCCTTAGTCTTTGCACTGATGCCAGCCATTCTGACCGGCTGTGCCAAAAACACCATGCCCATCTCCCGGACGGGATTCTATTTTGATACGGTCATTCAGATCACCTTGTATGACACGGAGGATGAGGGGATTCTGGACGGCTGTTTTGCATTGGCAGAGAAATATGAGAATCTGTTCAGCGCCACAGAGGAAGGTTCCGATGTGTGGAAGATGAATCACGCAGACGGCAAGCCCGTCACGGTATCGGAAGAGACAGTCAAACTTCTGAATACGGCAACGGACTGGGCTGCCGCGACGGAGGGAAAAATTGACCCCACCATCCGTCCGGTGAGCGAATTGTGGGACTTTGGCTCCGAGGGCGATCCCCATGTGCCGGAAGATGCCCGAATCAAAGAGGCGCTCTCCCATGTCTCTTACGATACCATCGGCTTTGGAGTGGCCCCTTCCGATAAAACCGGAGAATCCGCCTGCCGCACCGTCACCCTGAACGACCCAGAAGCGGCCGTCGATCTGGGTTTTATCGCCAAGGGATATATCGCCGACAAAATGAAGGAATATCTGCTCTCGCAGGGCGTGGAAAGCGCCTGCATTAGCCTTGGCGGCAATGTGCTTGCCATCGGGGAAAAACCGGACGGCTCTCCTTTTCGCATCGGCGTTCAAAAGCCCTTCGCAGAAACGGGAACAACGCTTACTACCGTGGAAATCCGCGATACATCCGTGGTGACCTCAGGCATCTACGAACGATGCTTTTATGAAAACGACGTACTATACCACCACGTTCTCGATACCGCCACCGGTTATCCTGTGGACAATGAGCTTGCCGGGGTGACAATCGTCTGCCCATCTTCCACAAAAGCTGACGCTCTCTCCACCGCCTGCCTCTGTCTTGGCTTGGAAAAAGGGCGGCAGCTTCTTGACGGGGAGAAGGACGTTGCCTATCTACTCGTTACAAGGGACGGCACGCAGTATCGGTCGGAGAATTTTCCCTAAACCCGCATCCGCCTCGCCCATCCCCTGACGGCAGGGAAAAGACACAAAACACCGATCACAAATGGCACCCAGATCAACAGATACGGCGACCAAATGTAATGTCCAAAAAAGTGAAAGGTATTGGTGCGGAACACATCCGCTCCACTCCCCACAAGCGGCAGCAGATCAAATACTTTTTCCATAAAGACCGGCACGCGATTATGGATGGTCATTGGCCCGTATGCCGCCGCCAGACTAAAGAGAAGCGCTGCCACATGATTTTTGCAGAAAGCCGAAAACAGCATCACAACCCCCGCATATCCAATCGCACCAAGCAGCGTAAAGGCAAATTCATAAATTTCTGCCTGCAGCATATTCATGGGCGCGATCGCGATCATCTTGACCATCTGAATGGGCATATCCCATCCTTCCGTCCCCAGAAAAACAAGCTGCAACACGATTGTCCCCGCCGCCACCATGGTAAAAAGCTCCAGCGTAAAAGCAATTCCCGTCTGGATTTTGGCTGCCGCAAGTTTCTTCCATCCGTTTTTTGTCGTCAGAAGCAGCGGACTTGTATTGTCGTGCCACTCCCCGGCAAACAGGGCGGATAGAACAACGGCGAGAAACAGCGCCATAACCGTTCCCAAGCCGGATACCGTATTCCCAAGAATGTTCGACCACCCTTCCGTCCATTTCCACGAAAACGGCTCCTGTACTTTTTCATTTATCCGTAAAAGATAGTCCCGCTCAGCACCAGTCTGATTGTTAATCTCAAGGAAGGTATCAACCGCTTTGTCCCTCCTCTCATAAAGCCCGATAAGTTTTTCTGTCTCCACATAATCGCTCATGACCGTAACACCGAGCATATCCGGTCTCTCCAACTCCGGATAGAGTGTGCGCAGCCACCCGTTCACCGTATGCAAGTCCGAATTTCCAACTTTGTGAACCGTCTCCAAATTCTCCTTACCATACATTTTTCTATCTTCCTCTAATTGTGCATAAAGGTTCTTAAAATTCCTGACCCATTCCTGCAAGGTCTCATCCGTCAGTACCTCGTATTTCCGGGAATAGTCCTGGCAGCTCCTGATATTTTCGTACCCGTCAAAGTTGCGGCCACCATAATTTTCTTTTGCACTTCCATAAATCGTCCACTGATATACTAAAAAACTTCCGACTCCTACACAGTATAGCAAACACAACAGGACACAGATTCTGGTACTGTTTTTCCGCCACAATTTTTTATGTTCCAGTCTGAATAATTCCATTTTTTATTTCCTCCCTACTGTCTTTCCCCTTATCCATGCATGGAGTACAAATACAAGTCCTCCAGCGCTGCCTCACAGGACACCGCCTCCTCTGCGGGCTTACTGTCCGACAAAATGCGCAAAACCACCTGCTCTCCCTCATGCCGCAGATTGGCGACCGCCGCCTTTTCCTGCCAGATTTTTGCTTCCGCCGGGGAAACCGCCAGTTCCCATACCTTTCCCTCTGCCTGCTTCGTCAGCCCCGATACCGTGCCCTGCAATACCAACTTTCCTTTCTTCATCAGCAGCACCTCGTCTGCAATGGCTTCGATATCCGACACGATATGGGTAGACAAAATAACGATCCTGCCCGCCGCATAGTCGGAAATCAAATTGCGAAAACGCACCCGCTCTTTCGGATCAAGTCCCGCCGTCGGTTCATCCAGAATCAAAATCTTTGGTTGGTTCAAAAGCGCCTGTGCAATCCCAACCCGCTGCTTCATGCCTCCCGAAAAAGTCTTTAGCTTTTTAGCCGCCGCATCGTTTAACCCCACAACTTCCAAAAGCTCCTTTGTCCGTTTCCTGGCCATACTTCTTGGAATGCCCTTGAGCGCCGCCATATACAGCAAAAACTCCTGTGCCGTATAATTGGGATAATAACCGAAATCCTGTGGCAGATACCCAAGTAAATCTCTGTAATCCGCACCCAAGGACGTCACTTCCCTGCCATCCAGAAACACCTCCCCGGAAGTGGATTCCAGTATGGCGCAAATCATACGCATCAGCGTGGTTTTTCCCGCACCGTTCTCTCCCAACAGACCGTACACGCCCGGCTTTAAAACCGTGCTGACACAGTCCACCGCCAGTTTCCGACCATACTGTTTCGTCAAACGGTCAACCGATAATTCCATACAATTTTCCCTCCCTATTCCGTTCCAAAATATATCCGATTTCCCTGCAAAAAAATCCGGAAAAGATCACAAACAATAAAATCCACAGCCCCGTCGCGGACGCTTCATAAATCTGCGGCAGCGCCTTTGCCGATACGCCCCAGGCCACGCAGGAGCCCATCATTGCTGCAGCGCAGACAAAAATCTTTTCCTTTTTACACAGCCTGATCAGCCGCAGCAACGCTGACATACAGACAAGATATGGCACCAGACCATATAAAATCATCCGCCCGATCCCATCGCTTGACTGCCGCACATACAGCACCATGCATAAAACCACCGTCATACAGACTAAATTCGCCGCTCCCGCAAGAATCAGCTTGGCAAGTGTCATTTCGGTTCCCGACGCTCTTGTGACCGCCTCCATTTCACCCATTTTATAAAACTGGCTGCGAAGCAGCGCGGGCATGACCGCCAACGCAAACAGCGGTGTAAATGCGGGAACATAATACGCTGCACCCTGTATCATCCCAATCTGTATACAGACAAGAAACAATACACCCGCCTGCAGGCCGAAGATCAACAGTCCCTCAAATCGAAATACGTCGGACAAAAACTGCCAGAAGGATGTCCGTTCTTCCCCAGAACTTTTCTCCTGTTCCCGCATGATTTTTTTGCATTGTGCTGTGATTTCTTCCTTTTTTTCATGCCGGATCTCCGCACCCTGCTGTAAAGAACTTTGCAGATATGTCTTTAATTCCCTATTTTTCATCCCCACACTCCCTTTTCATCAACTGCAGCGCATTCCGGACACGGCTCTGCGCCGTCCGCATGCTGCAGCCCATCACGTTTGCGATCTCCGAAAAACTCAGTTCCTGACCAAAGCGAAGAATCACCGCCTCCCTCTGTTCCACAGATAAAACGCACAAAAGATGCCTGATGTCCTCCCTGTGCTCCGCCTGCGCGAGCTCATTTTTTCTGTCTGCAATTTTTGCCGCATCCTCCAGAGCGTAAAAGGGCATCTTTCTACTCTCGTCAATGCAAAGGCGGTTGGCGATTGTATATAAATAGGCTTTGAACTTATTTCTGCCCTTGTAGTGTGGCAGGCTCCGAAACAGCTTCAAAAAAGTTTCCTGCGTCAAGTCTTCCGCCTTTTCCGGAGCGGCACAGTGCCAACCGCAATAGCGCAGGATGGCGGCGTAATAGCGGTTAATCAGCTGTTCTGCCGCCGCCTCGTCACCGCCTTTGATTCTGTCAATCAATTCATCATCGCTCACGTGCCCGCCCCCTTTCCTGTCAGATGCGCATCTGTATATTATAACGGTTCAGTACCCCAAAAGGATCAAATTTTCCATAAAAACCTGCTAACAAAAGTCAAGACTTTTTAGCAGGTTTTTTATAAATTTT
>CAMXPV010000039.1 GCA_947245585.1 uncultured Lachnospiraceae bacterium
GGTCTGAGGGTTTATAGGTATCCCTTGAACAACCTAAATACATTATACAAGGAGGGTAAGGCAAATGTTAACCATTGACTCGGTCTCAAAAACCTTCAACCCCGGCACCGTCAACGAAAAAAAAGCGTTGGATCATGTAAATCTGACCCTTGCAGACGGGGATTTTGCTGCCATTGTAGGCAGCAACGGCGCGGGAAAATCCACCCTGTTCAACGCCATCACGGGAAGTTTTTACGTGGACGAAGGCCGGATCGTTCTCGGCGGCGAAGATATCACCTATTGCAGAGAACATACCCGAAGCAAGGTGATCGGACACCTTTTCCAGGATCCCTTAAAGGGTACGGCACCCCATATGACAATCGAGGAAAACATGGCTCTCGCCTATCTGCGGGCCTCTACAGCCAGACACGCCTATTTCAGCCGAATCAGTACAAAGGAAAAGGCAAAATTCAGGGAACAGCTCTCCCTTCTGGATATGGGGTTGGAAGATCGGATGAAACAGCCCGTAGGACTGCTCTCCGGCGGCCAGAGACAGGCGCTCACGCTTTTAATGGCTACCATGGTAACGCCCCGCATCCTGCTGCTCGACGAGCACACCGCCGCCCTTGATCCCGCCACGGCGGACAAAGTGCTTGCCCTTACGGAAAAAATCATTGCCGAACGCAGTATCACCTGCCTGATGGTCACCCACAACATGCATCAGGCCCTCTCACTCGGAAACCGCACGATCATGATGGACGGCGGACGTATTGTATTTGAAGCAGCGGGGGAAGAAAGAAAGAATCTCACGATAGACGATCTGTTGGAGCAGTTTAAGGCGCGTGCGGGGAAGCAGTTGGATAACGACCGTATTCTATTATCGAAGTGAGTGGATCAGGCACAACTTTTTTCTGACCGTCAGCGCATAAGCAGACTCGAAATGCTTCGCATTTCTCGTTCGCGTTGCTCGCCATAAGCTGCCGTATGCAGTCCTGCATGCAAGCATGCGTCCTGCCTCCGCCATCTTCTGACTCTGCTTATGCGCGGAAATAAAGAACAGGCGAAAGACTTTAAAAAAGTCTTTCACCCGTCCAGTGTAAAAGGGGAATTTTACAAAAGCAATTCTATCAAATAATTTTGTCAAAATCAAGCGGTTTTTTAAAAAAAAGAGAAAAATTTGCGAAAACTTTTTTCTTGCTTTGCTCTCTGCTACACCACAAAAGCCATCAGACCCAGTTTTGACAGGATTAACTCCTGTACCACTACGCCCTGTGCCTTCTTCTGCGCCAGATTGATATCCGCAAAAGCAGAAATCGGCATGGTTTTTGTGACATAGCCTGTCTTTTTCTTTCCAAACAAGGATTTTTTTTCTTCTAATATGCTGATTTTTACCCGCGCCCTCAACTGTTCATAAGTCCTGTAAGAAAACTGTTCTCTCGTCAGGTAGTAAAAATGGCTTTCTAATGTGGTTTCCGGATCGGTATCCTTAAAAATATAGTGCTCCACAATGCTCTTGTACTTAAAATTTACCATCTCATCCTGCAGAATTTCCGCATAACTCAGCTTCGCGCCCAGATAGACGGAACCCGTATCCTGCATGAAGTATTTATAATCTCTGTTTTCTGTCTCCATCAACTTTCCTCCGACGGGGCCGCGATAGACTCAATTTTCCCTCCGCTCACGCGGATTGCATCCTCGATAGACTTTCTTGAGAATCCTGATTCCTCCATCAGTTCCTCCACCGTTACCGCTCTGCGCAGTTCTTCCCGCAGGGCGCCTGCCGCATCCGCCACCTTGTTTATCTTATCGGCAATCTTTTGGTCACTCTTCTTTACCGCCTCGTTTTCCGCGATACAATCCTCCATGGCATCCATAATCATCTTTCCTAGCATCCCCTGCGCCTCGTCCGCATGCTCCAGTGCACCCAGCATAGTAACGCCAAGGGAAAGGGCCACGTTGCCCTCGCCGATCAGGTCTTCCAGACCGACCCCCTGTGCCGTATAAAGCTTTGCAATCTGCGGCACTTCCGGCAGCATAAGCTGTATCAGTCTTTCCACCGCATCCGGATCTCCCGCCATGGCGGACAGCGTAATGGCTTCCCGCTCTCCCTCCGTCGCCGTCGGAAGCTCTTTCAAAGCTTCCAGATAGGAATCCAAATAACTCCTCTCATCCTCCTCCAGACCAGCTTCCACATCAGCAGGCTCGTCTATGCCAATCTTATTCTCCCGCAGATAGGCATACACCATCTCCATCTGGTCCGCAGTAAGGGAAAGCGGCGAAAACGCCTCCTCAATCTCAGCACCGGTGATAAAATTATGCCCGGTCCTCGCCCTTTTCTTTACTTCCTCCAACGTTTTGCTAAATTCAATTTCCCGGTTCATTCCGCTCTCCACTCATTCAATAACAATCGCTATTCATTCCTGTTGGACGTGATCTGATTGCGCCCGCCCCTGAAATCACGGCCTTTTTATATGCGTGTGCGTATAGAGATGTTCCTCACAATACTCGTAATTTCCGTCGCATTTGGAACAGAACCGGAACTGCATCTGCGGACTGTCCACCTCAGTTCTGCCGCAGATCGCACATTTATGCTTCGTGATCCCCGTATTCTTTCGCACGTCCCGCTTAAACTCCTGCCTCCTGTGAATCTGCTTCGGATTCAGGTGCATCATGTTACGCGAGGTGAAGAAGAACACGATAAAGTTAAGCAGGGACGCACCAATGACAAACTTTCCGTAAACAGGCATAGCCAGAAACTGGAACGCGAGCAAAATCGCATAAATGACCCCCAACCATTTCACCTTGACCGGAATAATAAACATCAACAGTACCTGGGCTTCCGGGAAAGTTGCCGCATATGCAAGGAAAATCGACATATTGATATAGTAGGTGCTGAACAGCAGCGCAATATAGCCAAAATACTCATATGGCGTATTAATGGTCAGTGTCAGAGTTTCTGTCAGTGGAAATGTCGGCTTAAAAAGATAACAGTATCCCATCAGCAGAAAACTTCCCGCGATAGTAAACAGCATCCCCTGAAACAAATAGACATTATACCGATAAGTTCCCCATGTACGCTCCAACGATGTACCGAGTGAGCAGTAAAAATACAGCATAATCAGCGTGAAGAAAAGCCCGCCGCTGCTTGGCGGGATCAACACCCATGTCACAAGCCGCCAAACCTGCCCGTGCAGAATCGCATAGGGATTTAAGTTTAGATACAGTGAGACCAACCCTGATCTGTCAAATATCTGTATCAAGTACCCGACCGCATAACAGGCCACCAGGACAAAAGAAAGATTCCGGATGGCATATTTTCCAAATTTTCGTTCAAAAGGACTCATGATCCACTCTCCCTTAAAAATATATATTAACTAATATAGCATTCCTCTTTTTAAAAGTAAATGTTACAGCTAAAAAAATCAGGCTCTCATAAAAAATTTAATAAATGACTCCCGAAAACTTCATGCTTTTCTAAGAATTGGAGACTTGCATTTTGTAATACTGTGTCGTACAATGACAGGGTGTGTTGAAAAACACATTTTAATAGGAAAAAAGGAAAAAATTAGAAGGAGTGAACGAGAAATGAGTGATATGCAATACACCATTGGCATTGACATAGGTTCCACCACCGTCAAGATTGCCGTTTTGGATGACCGGCAGCAAATACTCTTTTCCGATTATCAAAGGCATTTTGCCAATATCAGAGAAACCTTGCAGGGACTTCTTGCGCAAGCTTATGAGCAGCTTGGTGATCTCACGGTGCACCCTATGATCACGGGTTCCGGCGGTCTTACCCTTGCCAATCATCTGGAGATTCCTTTTGTTCAGGAGGTCATTGCCGTTTCCACTTCCCTGCAGACTCTTGCGCCAGTCACCGACGTGGCCATAGAGCTTGGCGGCGAGGATGCCAAAATCATCTATTTTGAAGGCGGCAATGTGGAGCAGCGGATGAACGGTATCTGTGCCGGAGGCACCGGCTCTTTTATCGATCAGATGGCATCCCTCTTACAGACAGATGCCTCCGGGCTGAACGAATATGCAAAAAATTATCATTCTCTCTACACCATTGCGGCCCGCTGCGGCGTGTTCGCCAAATCCGATATCCAACCGCTCATCAACGAGGGCGCCACAAAGGAGGACCTTTCCGCCTCCATCTTTCAGGCTGTGGTAAACCAGACCATCAGCGGCCTTGCCTGCGGCAAGCCCATCCGTGGACATGTGGCCTTTCTGGGCGGCCCGCTCCACTTTCTGTCGGAATTAAAGCAGTCGTTCATCCGCACCTTGAAGTTGGATGATGCCCATATTATAGACACAGACAATTCCCATCTCTTCGCAGCCATCGGCTCCGCCCTGAACGCGAAGGAGACGTGTCACTATACGATGAAGGAGATGACAGACAAGCTCTCCTCCGATATCAAAATGGAGTTTGAGGTGGAGCGTATGGAACCGCTTTTTGCCTCTCAGGAGGACTACGACGATTTTCTATCCCGCCACGGCGCGCACCATGTGGGAACGAAAGATCTGGCTTCCTATCGGGGAAACTGCTTCCTTGGCATCGATGCGGGGTCTACCACCACAAAAGTTGCCCTCGTGGGCGATGACGGTTCCCTGCTCTATTCCTTTTACAGCAGCAATGACGGCAGCCCTTTAAAGACTGCCATCCGCTCCCTAAAAGAAATCTACCACCTGCTTCCCTCCGGCGTAAAAATTGCCCGTTCCTGCTCTACCGGCTACGGCGAGGCCTTGATGAAGGCCGCCTTTTTGTTGGACGACGGCGAAGTGGAGACCGTAGCGCACTATAATGCCGCCGCTTTCTTTGATCCGGAAGTGGACTGTATTCTGGATATCGGCGGACAGGATATGAAATGTATCAAGATCAAGAACCAGACTGTGGACAGCGTACAGTTGAATGAGGCCTGCTCTTCCGGATGCGGCTCCTTCATCGAAACCTTTGCCAAATCCTTAAACTATAGCGTGGAGGATTTTGCCAGAGCCGCCCTCTTTGCCAAGCACCCCATTGATCTTGGCACGCGCTGCACGGTATTTATGAATTCCAAGGTAAAACAGGCACAGAAGGAGGGAGCTTCCGTCTCCGATATCTCTGCCGGACTTGCCTACTCTGTCATCAAGAATGCGCTTTTTAAGGTAATCAAGGTTTCCGATGCCTCGGAACTTGGACAAAATATTGTGGTACAGGGCGGTACCTTCTACAATGACGCCGTTCTCAGGAGTTTTGAAAAGATCGCAGGATGCAAGGCAATCCGCCCTGATATCGCCGGCATCATGGGGGCATTTGGCGCAGCGCTGATCGCCAGAGATCACTATAAAGAGGGATATCAGACCACCATGCTGAATCTTGACCAAATCACAAACCTGCAGTTTGAGACTAGCATGGCCAAATGTAAGGGCTGTACCAACAACTGCCGCCTCACCATCAACAAATTCACAGGAGGCCGTCAGTATATCTCCGGCAACCGCTGCGAGAGAGGCCTCGGACGGGCCAAAAAGGAGAACGGCGCGCCGAATCTTTTCGACTATAAATTGAAGCGCTACTTCGATTACGAGCCATTGCCTGCTGATGAAGCAAAAAGAGGCACGGTAGGGATTCCAAGGGTTTTAAATATGTATGAGAACTACCCTTTCTGGTTCACCTTCTTTACGAAGTTGGGCTACCGTGTGGTGCTCTCACCCGTTTCCAACCGCAAGATCTACGAGCTTGGCATTGAATCCATTCCCAGTGAGTCGGAATGCTATCCGGCCAAGTTGGCGCACGGCCATGTATCATGGCTGATCAAGCAGAAGATAAACTTTATCTTCTATCCCGCCCTCTTTTATGAGCGGGACGAATTTCACGACGCAAACAACCACTATAACTGCCCCATTGTCACCTCCTACTCGGAGAATATCAAAAATAATGTGGAGGAAATTGGGCGCGGGGAAATAGTTTTCCGCAATCCCTTTATGTCCTTTCAAAGTCTTCAGACTGTCACGCAGGCTCTGACGAGGGAATTTACGGAACTTCCGATAACAGATGTTATGAACGCCGCCAAGGCAGCTTGGGAAGAACTGGCCGCCGCCAGACAGGATATGCGCGACAAGGGCGAGGAAGTTTTACGCTACCTGGAAGAAAACCACAAACGGGGAATTGTCCTTGCAGGCCGCCCCTACCACATCGATCCGGAGATCAATCACGGTATTCCTGAGCTGATCACCTCCTACGATATCGCGGTGCTGACCGAGGATTCCGTATCCCATCTGGCCGAACCGGAGAGGCCGTTAATCGTCTCCGACCAGTGGATGTACCACTCAAGGCTCTACGCTGCGGCAAGTTTTGTCAAGACAAGGGAGGATCTGGATCTGATTCAGCTTAACTCTTTCGGCTGCGGTCTGGATGCCGTCACCACGGATCAGGTAAACGATATCCTCACCGGATCCGACAAAATTTATACCTGCTTAAAAATTGACGAGGTCAACAATCTGGGTGCTGCCAGAATCCGCATCCGTTCCCTGCTCTCCGCAATCAAAGTCAGGGAACAGCGGGCCGCGAAGCGAAACATCCATTCCAGTGCGATCACGAAAGTGCCCTTTACCGAAGAGATGCGAGGGGACTATACCATCCTCTGTCCGCAAATGTCGCCCATCCACTTTGAAATTATGGAAGCCGCTTTTAACGCCTGCGGTTATCATTTTGAGGTGCTTGACAACGACAACCGTCATGCCGTGGATATGGGATTAAAATATGTAAATAATGACGCGTGTTATCCTTCCCTGATGGTGGTGGGACAGATTATGGACGCGCTTCATTCCGGAAAATACGATCTGAATAAAGTAGCGATCATTATGAGCCAGACAGGGGGCGGCTGCCGCGCCACAAATTATGTGGGTTTCATCCGGCGCGCGTTGGAAAAGGCCGGCATGCCGCAGATTCCCGTTATCTCCTTAAATCTGGCCGGCATCGAGAGCAATCCCGGCTTCCACATGAATCTGGATCTTCTCATGCGTGCGGCCTACAGCGCCCTGTTCGGCGATATTTTCATGCGCTGCGTCTACCGTATGCGGCCCTATGAAAAGGAACCCGGTTCCGTGGATGCCCTGCACGCCGAATGGGTAAAAAAATGCCGGGACTTTGTTTCCAAAAAAACCATGAACTATCTGACTTTCCAACGGATGTGCCGTCAGATTGTGCGGGATTTTGACGCGGTTCCCATTCACGAAGATCTGCAAAAACCCCGTGTGGGTATTGTGGGTGAAATTTTGGTTAAATTTGCCCCTGCCGCCAACAATCATCTGGTTGAACTGCTTGAATCGGAGAGCGCGGAGGCTGTTGTGCCTGATCTGTTAGACTTTATGCTTTACTGTTTCTATAATCAGATTTATAAGGCGGATTATCTGGGCACCTCAAAGAAAGCGGCCCTGGTGTCCAATCTGGGCATCAAAGCTTTGGAGAAGCTTCGTGCACAGACCGCGAAGGAATTTGCCAAAAGCAGACATTTTACGCCTCCTGTGCATATCCGCACACTGGCGGACTACGCCAAACCCATCGTCGATATCGGCAACCAGACCGGCGAAGGGTGGTTTCTCACCGGGGAGATGGTGGAATTAATCCACAGCGGCGTAAACAACATAGTCTGCACCCAGCCTTTCGGCTGCCTGCCGAATCATGTGGTGGGTAAAGGCGTGATCAAAGAGCTGCGGAAACGCTTTCCCAGCTCCAATATCGTAGCCATCGACTACGATCCCGGCGCAAGCGAGGTCAACCAGTTAAACCGTATCAAACTGATGCTCTCCACCGCGCAGAAAAACATGAAAAAGGAAGCGGCGTCTTCCGTTTCCTGAAAATATGCGATGATGTCAAAAAGCCGGGTGCAAAATTGTGCACCCGGCTTTACCGTTTTCTGATTCAATAAAATGTCTTGTCCACTTTACGGTTGATGAATCGAATCTTCTCCTTCACATCCTCCGAAAGCTCCTCTATGGCATCATCCGCGCTCTCCTTCTGTAACTGATTCACACAGAATATGCAGGAGCCAAACGTATCGTTGGAAAAAAATTTGGGTTTTTCCCATTTCACAAAGTAAGAAACCCGGTGTTTTAACAGGACTTTCTCTATCTTCTCCTTCGTCGCCATATCCTTTACCTGACACCATTCCAACTCATTGTGCACTTTTACCTTCTGATATGCTGTCTCCATAATCTGATCGTTCCCCTTCAAGAAAATCTAGCTAAACAATACAAATAAATTATAAAGCAAAAACCTTAATTATGCAAATCTTTTTCTGTCAAAAAAGCGCATCGTCCTGTAAAAGACGATGCGCATCTCCCACACTTGGATTTTCGTCTGGTCGATTACTTTGCCTCAATAAAAGCAAGATGCCCATTTGCAGTAATATCAACGGTGATCTCATCGTCTGCAACTACCGTAGGACATGCTGTCCACTCGTCATCGGTAACGCGCTGATAAACAGTGATCGCCTGACCGGCTTTTACACCGGGAGCATAGAAAGTAACTTTTGCGGTGCTGTAGCCTGCATGTGTGTGTACATTTACAACGTTGAGCAGAGCGCCCTTACCCTGTGCAAGCTCCTTCGCCGCATACACTCTCTTGAGGTCGGGCTTTAACAGCTCAAAGGTAAGGCCGGAAGCCTCTACGCCGTCAAGAACCGCACCCTGACCGATTGCCAGAGCCTGCACCTCATCCATAGCCCAGATATCCGTTACAGCGTTGCCTGCATACTCAGAGATCGTCTTATCCTTCACGATAGCTCCGTTAACCATCTGGGAAGGAAGAACTGATGTGGGATCCTTTGTGTAAGTGTCAAACGCATGCTCAACAATCTTACCATTTTCATCTACCCAGTACCAGGAATCAACAACTTCTGCAGGAGCCGCCTCATCGTAGCCTACAACAGGCGCTCCAACTTCCTTTGCCATAACGGGCGTCGAAAAAATCATAGCGCCTGCAAGTGCCAATGCAATTACTTTTTTCATGTGGAATTTCCTCCTTTTTTATGTCTGATTCATTTGCCTGTTAAGTGTGGGATTACTTCTTTTTTCATTATATCATTTTGGAATATAATAAACATTTCCATCCTACACAAAATTTATAAAATCCTTAACCTTTATTTGGTAAATATGCCCATTGCACCGCCTCACCGCCTTGCGCGACCATGCAGATTATGGTATGATATGCTAGAAAAAAAGAGAAAGGCGGGATTCCCATGCCCATCAAAGTTGCAGATTTACTGCCGGCAACCGGCATTTTAGAAAGTGAAAATATATTTGTTATGACAGAGTTTCGGGCGATGCATCAGGACATCCGTCCGTTGGATGTACTCATCCTGAATCTGATGCCCACCAAGGAAGTCACAGAGACACAGCTTTTACGCAAACTCTCCAATACCCCTTTACAGGTGAATGTGGAGTTTTTGCAGACGGCCAGCTATACGCCCCATCACACCGATTCCAACCATATGGAAGCCTTCTACACTACTTTCGACCAGATCAAGGACCGCAAGTACGACGGCATGATTATCACCGGCGCGCCCCTTGACCACGTCCGCTTTGAGAAAGTTGCCTACTGGGATGAAATCTGCACCATTATGGAATGGGGCAGGACTCACGTGCACTGTACCCTGCATCTGTGTTGGGGGGCCTACGCCGCCCTGTATTATTTTTACGGTTTGGACAGGGAGGATTTGGACGAAAAGCTCTCCGGTGTCTATCCGCATCGGATTTTGAAAAGAAAATCGCCTCTCTTCCGTGGATTTGACGATATTTTCTATGCCCCCCAGTCCCGCGCCATGACCATTGCGCCTGCGCAGATTGCCTCCGTTCCAAATCTGGAGCTTATGGCCGTTTCGGATGAGGCCGGCATGGCGATCGCCAAGACCGAAGACAGCAGACATTTCTTTGTCACCTGCCATCTGGAATACGATGCCGACACCCTGGCCTTAGAGTATGCAAGGGATACGGAAAAAGGCATGAATCCCAAAGTTCCGGTCAATTATTTTCCGGACGACGATCCTGCGAAAGAGCCGATCGTCAACTGGCGTTCCGCAGGACAGCTTCTGTTTTCCAACTGGCTCAATTACTACGTGTACCAAACTACGCCGTATGATGTGAGGGAAATCTGATAAGATAAAGCAATATACACGGAAAAAGTGGCCGGATGTTCGGCCACTTTAAAACCCTTACACGCATTATTCTTTTTATTCACTGAACCTTTATCGAAAATCCTTCATATATCCCTGCCGGTATCTCCACACCAAACGGATATTCCTCCATGCTGTCCTTTTCAAAGCTGTACACTGTCACAAGTTCCTTTTCCGGATCCACAACCCAGTATTCCCTGATGCCGGCAGTGCGGTATTTGAATAGCTTTTTATAATAGTCCATCTGCCTGCTGCCTGGCGAGACAATTTCAATCACCCAATCGGGAGCGCCATGACATCCTTTGTCCGTTATTTTATCTTTATCACAAATCACGGATATGTCTGGCTCTACATAATTTTTATCATCCCCATTTAAAAATACTGCAAACGGAGCCGGAAAGACTTCACATTCACCATTATTTTTTTGAATATAATTTCCAATCTCCCTATCAAAAAAATGCACCAATCTTTGATGCCTTGTATTGGGAGGAGCCATAGCATAAATCTTCCCGTCAATCAATTCCGCCCGTTCCCCCTCCGGCAACGCATAAATATCGTCTATTGTGTAAATTTCTTCTTTCCTCAATGCAGATATTCCTCCATAAACGCCTCCTCAGACAGGATCGGTATCTCCAATTCCTTGGCCTTCTTATTCTTGGAGGACGAAGATGTTGTGTCATTGTTGATCAGACAGACCGTCTTTCCCGTCACGCTGCCCGTCACCTTGCCCCCTCTTTTCTCGATCTCCTCCTTCATGGCGTTTCGGTTCTCGAAATGGGTCAGGCTTCCGGTAATCACAAAGCTCATGCCGGCCAAAGTCTGCTCCTCCTGCACAACCTCCTCCTCTATTTCCAGTTCTCCAAGAAGGTTCTCCAACTGCCCCTTTGCCTTTTCCTCGTGAAAATAAGCATAAATACTCCGCGCAATCACCCCGCCGACACCGTCGATCTCAGCCAGTTCCTCCTCTGTGGCTTCCCAAAGCGCCTGCAGGTCATAGTGAAAATATCTGCAAAGCATCTTCGCGTTGGCAACGCCCACATTTTCGATTCCTAACCCGTAGAGGAGCCGCGGCAGCGTGGTACGTCTCGCCTTTTCAAGACTTTCCATCAGATTTTGGAAAGATTTTTCCCCGAATCCTTCCATCTGCGTGATCTCCTCCCGAAACCGTTCCAACCGGAACAGATCCACAAACTCATGTAAAAATCCCCTTGCCAGAAATTTCTCCAGGGTGGATTCCGACAGGCCGTCCACGTTCAGCGCATCCCTGCTCACAAGCAGGGTAAAGGATTTGATCTTCTTGGCGTCGCAGTCAGGGTTATCACAGTAAAGCGACTGTACGTCGTTGATCTGGCTGATACGGGTCGGCTGTCCGCAGACGGGACAGACCGCCGGAATCTCCAACGAACCGCTTTTCGTCAGGTTCTCCGCAATCTGCGGAATGATCATATTTGCCTTATAAACCGTGATCCGGTCGCCAATTCCAAGTTCCAGTCCCCGCACGATACTGATATTGTGCACGGAAGCCCGGCTCACCGTAGTGCCCTCCAATTCCACCGGCTCAAAAATGGCTACGGGATTAATCAGTCCCGTGCGGCTAGCGCTCCACTCCATTTCTAAAAGTGTTGTTTCCCGCAGTTCATCCGCCCATTTAAAAGCGATGGCATCCCGTGGAAATTTCGCCGTTCTGCCCAAAGACGCGCCATAAGCCATATCCTCATAGGTCAAAACCAATCCGTCCGACGGCACATCGTAGGTCTGAATTTTCTCTTCAAAATAACTAATGTTATCTAAAATATTATCCGGATTTACGAGCCGGTATTCCACCACGTCAAACCCCAACTCTTTTAAGAATGCAAACTGCTCTGTACGGGAATTGTGAAAATCTGCCTCCGCTCTCACCAACGAAAACGCATAAAAGAAAACGCCCCTCTGTGCCGTAATCCGGTTATCCAACTGCCTGACACTGCCGCTGCACAGATTCCTTGGATTCTTATACTTTGCCTCGGCGTCCTCAATCTCCCTGTTGATTCTCTCAAATCCACTGTAGGTAATCACGGCCTCCCCACGCAGGATCAATTCCCCCCGATAGGGAATGCTCAGAGGAATGTTTCGGAACACCTTGGCGTTGTTGGTGATCACCTCACCCACCTCACCGTTTCCTCTCGTCACCGCCTTCTGTAATGAACCATTTTCATAGGTCAATACAATGGTCAGTCCGTCCAGCTTCCATGACAGAAGCGCCTCCCTGCCGTTTAACCAGTCCCGCAGTTCTTCCCTGCTCTTAGTCTTTGCCAGAGAGAGCATTGGTGTCTCGTGACGCTCCTTGGGAAGCGCATCCACCGCCTCAAAGCCCACCTGAACCGTGGGGCTGTCCGCCAATGTAACGCCAAGCTCCGCTTCCAGTGCAGTCAGTTCATCGTAAAGTCTGTCATACTCAAAATTGGAAATGATCTCTTCATCCTTCGCATAGTAAGCCTCCGATGCCCTGTTTAAGAGCGAAACCAACTCACGCATACGCGCCATCTTATTTTCCGCCATTTTGTCCTCCCAAAAGCCCACAAATCCGGTACAGCTCTTCCCGCTCATTTTCAGTCAGTTCCCTGTATTCGCCCGGCTTTAGGTTACCCAGGCAAATATTTATAACACGTGTTCTTTTTAGACCTCTGACCCTGTAGCCCTGGGACTCACACATGCGCCTGATTTGCCTGTTCAATCCCTGCGTGAGAGTCATCTTAATGGTTTTATCCCCGATCTTCTCGATTTTACACGGGCGGGTGGTCTGCCCCAACTCTTCCAGATACACGCCGTCCTGCATAGCGGCGATAGCGGCATCTTTCCATGGTTTGTCCGACTTCACGACATATTCCTTCTCATGCCCGTTTTTCCCCCGCATCATGGCATCGATCAAATCACCGTCGTTGGTGAGAAGGATCAAACCCTCTGAATCCTTATCAAGCCGGCCCGCATAAGTGACGCGCTTTCCATACCCGATCTCCTTTGTCAGTATCCTTTCCGCATGGGCATCCCGCTCTGTACACACTACCCCCACCGGCTTATAGTAGGCCAATACCGCCTTTTCATCGGGTGCATACAGCCGCTTACCCTGCGCCTCAACAACATCTTCCGGCCCAACCTTCATGCCCGGCTGTGCCTTCACACCATTTACGAAAACTTTTCCCGCCTCGATCAGTTTATCTGCATCCCGTCTGGAACACAGGCCGCAGGAGGCAAGATATTTATTCAGCCGCATCTCCTCCATGCTCTTCCTCCTGCTCTTTTCTCTCCACGCCGTGTTCGCAGAGGAAATCTCTCCATTTTTCATAGTGCTTGGCATAGAGATGCACCCCGTCAAAGGTGAGATCGTCCGGCAAAAATCCCTCCTCATCGATAAACAGCGGGTTGCTGTCAAGATAAAAAATATCTTTGCCGTTGGCCAGTCTTGCGGAGGCCACATTTTTATCGTTGATATTGATATTGTTAAACTCTGTCTCCAAATTATTCTTCTCACGGCTCACATGCAGGTTAGCCATGATATAAATGATTGCCTCCGGCTGCCACTCCTTAAGCTGCTCCACAACCTTCAAATACTGTTTCAGGTACATGCGGGTGTTGCCGTACCCCAATTCGTTCATCCCCAACATAATATAAATTTTACCGTAATGCTTTTCCTGCAAGACTTCTTTCAAGTCTACTTTTTCTCCGGTCTTCTGATAAGTCACTCCCGCATCCTCCAACAGCTTGAAAATGGTCATGCCATTGTCACAGAAAAAGTCCGCGCCGTCCAATCCCGCGTAATCCGCTATCCCCAAAGTGCGTGAATCTCCAAGGAAAGCGGCATCATTAAAATAACTCTCGTTTTCTAACACATAGTCATAGGTCGTGGTCAATGCAACTTTTCCTGCATCGGAGTAATATTGGGAATTCGTCTCTACCGGCGTGTATTCCACAAATTTTGTGGCTCTGTTTTCCTCTCTCTCCCTGTTTTTCTCTCTTTGCAGACTTGCAATATCTATTTTTTCTCCTGTTTCGTTCGCTATTACGTCTTTTTCTTCCTTGCGTGACCCTGCATTTTCCTCCCCGGTGTCCGCATCGCCTTTCATTTCCTCCCGCTTTGCCCCCGCTGCATCTTCGGGATTTAGCTCGCTTTTTGACGTATCTGTGTTTCCTTTTTTCGTCACATCCCCATTTTGGACTGTGAAAACGCCTTCCTCAAACATTTGGAAAACCGCGATATCCTTATCTATTTCCAATACCCCCGTCTCGTCAAAAAACAGTACGTAAACGAAGCTTGTCATAATCACAAGCAAAAGGAAGGGACAATTATATATGATTTCCAGAAAAGTTCTCATCTTATTTTTAATCATTTTCTGCCTCATTGAAACGTTAAAATCTAAAATACAGGAACGGATTATTGCTTCCCAGAATCATCTCGCGGACCGACCACCAGAAAATCACAATCAAAATAACAACCATAAACCATCGGTCTTTCCACTTCCAATAAAATTTCCCGGGAAGGGGTGTTGCAAAAATAACACATGCTATTAACAGTCCGGCATATTCTTTCAGATATCTGACAAGCTGTGTCATGCCAACTAAAATTTGCTCCCTGTGATACCCGACCAGATTTCCAAGATATCCTCCAAGCTGCCCCATATCCGTGATGGCAAAAATCACCCAGGTCGCCGGAATCAGCAAAATCACGTAGATATGCCCCAATACTTTGCTATTCTCAATCCACTTTCCGAACGTTTTCTTTTCCAGAGAAATCAGTAGAAAAAAGGCCGTACCCCAAAGCACAAAGTTCCAGTCTGCGCCATGCCAGAGACCGGTGAGCGCCCAGACCACCAAGAGATTCAGAATCGTCCGCGCGCTGCCCCGGCGGCTTCCGCCAAGCGGAAAATACACATACTCCCGAAACCAACTTCCGAGCGTCATATGCCACCGCCTCCAAAACTCCGCCGCAGAGCGGGAAACGTAAGGGTTGTTAAAATTGCGGGGAATGGAGAATCCCAACATCTTGCCAAGCCCCATCGCCATCACGGAGTATCCCCAAAAATCAAAATAGATCTGGAAGGAATAGGCAAACGCGCCAAGCCATGCCACCAACACATGCAGTCTTCCCGCCCCCGCCGTCATGATCACATTCCAGAGCGTGCCAATCTGATTGGCAAGAATCACCTTTAGACCCAAACCCACGGTGAAGAGTTTCAGTCCGTTCTCAATATCACGAATCCTCACCTTCCGCTCCGTCATGCGCCCGGACACATCCCCGTAACGCACGATCGGCCCGGCAATCAACTGCGGAAACATGCAGACATAAGTTGCAAAGGGAATAAACTTCGCCCGCTCTTCCACCGTTCCTCGATAACAGTCGATCTGATAAGACAACATCTGAAACGTATAAAAGCTGATTCCCAACGGCAGGGCGAGAGAAAGTATGGGCAAAAAGCCTTGTCCCGCAAGCCTGTTTATGTTCCCGGCGGCAAAATCCCAATATTTAAAGACGAAGAGAATGCTCAGATCAAACACAATGGCAAAGATGAGCGCGCGCTTACGCCGTCTCGCCGCTTTCTTTTTGCGGTGCGACTGGGGGGATTTTGGCTCCCAGAACATATAGCGGCTAAACCCGTAGTTTATCAGGACAGACAAAAGAAGCAGCAGAACGAAGTACGGTTCTCCCACTCCATAAAAAATCAGGCTTCCTGTCAAAAGAACAATATTGCGGTATTTGGGGAATGCCAAATAGATTATCATAAAAACCGGTAAAAACCGGAATAAAAAGCCCACACTGGAAAATAACATCGAAAGAACTCCCTACACTAGCCAAAGTGGTTCATCACTTGTAAAAATCTATATCTAGTATATTCCATGCAAAATCATTTTACAAGCCCATAAATCAAAATTAAGATATTATAAAGATATGCGAAGCCCTTTCGGATAATGATTTTTCATTTGTCCTCCCGAAGCCTTTCCGAAACCAAGGGCATATCCCTCATAGAAAAGCGCTGTCCATCCCCTCTCTTCCCCGCAGTTCAGGCTCTCTCCGCGCAGATAGGCAGCCGCCTCCGCCTCCGTAAGGGCTCTTCGCCTTTTCGTGTCCTTCTCCAACAACGTCCTGGCCAAGGCGTGGGCCGGCTCAAAGCGGTTCTTCTTTTCCGTAAGCAGGTGTAACCCCGGCCGTAGCGCTTTTATGCCGTCAAACGAAGGCATTTCCTCCGGTGCAAGGTAAATCTGCTCTCCAAATTTAACAATCCGCCCCGGATGCCGCGCCATCCACGCTCTGTCAATCCCAAGTTCCTCCCGCAGAAATGCCTCCACAAGTTTACATAACTTTTTATCCCCTGTGATCTTCCAATTCTCTGTTCTTGCTGTGTCATTTTCTTTCCCACGTCTGTGCACGTCATCCTGCCATTGCTGCCTCTCTGCCGCCGAAAGCTGTGTTTCCTGTCCCTTTCTGCGCAGTCTCGCCACATAATGGCCTTCTCCCTGTATGAGATGGGGCCACAGCCGCAGGGTATGCTCAATCCCCGCACCGGGCGCAATAGTCCAGTCGTCGCGGCCCGGAGAAAATATGCCCTCAAAAACCGTCTCTTCTATATAATAATCCTCATGGTTTTGCAAAAAGGCGCTGATTGTCCCCTCGTTTTCCTCCGGTGAAAAGGTACAGGTGGAATAGACCATCACACCGCCGGGCCTTACCATCTTAGCCGCTTCCTCCAGGATCAGGGCCTGTCTCTTAGCACACATCGCCACATTCTCCGGACTCCACTCCGCCCTGGCGGCCTCATCCTTGCGAAACATGCCCTCACCGGAACAGGGCGCGTCCACCAAAACGCGGTCAAAAAAGGCGGGAAAAAATGACGACAGCCGCTCCGGTTTCTCACTGCACACCACACAGTTTGCAATACCCATACGCTCTACGTTTTGGGACAGCGCCCGCGCCCTATCCCCCATCACTTCGTTGGACACCAAAAGCCCCTGCCCCTGCATCCTGCCCGCAATCTGTGTGCTCTTTCCCCCCGGCGCGGCGCAAAGATCGAGGATCCGCTCGCCAGGATTGGGGGAAAGCACCTCCGCCACCGCCATGGCCGAGGGTTCCTGTATATAATATGCGCCCGCCTCATGGAGCACATGACGCCCCGGCCGGGATTCGGCATCATAATAATACCCTTCCCGCGCCCATGAAACTTTTCTGAGCGGAAAGGGTACTGCCCTGTCAAACGCTTCCTCCGATCCCTTTAAGGGATTGCGCCTGAGTCCGTACTGCCGCCCGCTCTCATAGCTCGCCGCAAAGGACTCATACTCGCTGCCAAGAAGCCTTCGCATCCTCTCGGCAAAGGCCTGTGGCAGAATCGATTTTTTGTCACTCATGGCAATCACCCCTATTCTTTCGCGCTTCCCTGTGCAATCAGCTCAAAATCCCTGTCCGGACACGTTGCCTCTATCTCCGCGAGACCCTGTTTATCCCACGCGTGCACTTCCTGCAAAGAGGGCAGATCAGCGAGCACCGAGTAGTCCAATCCACTGCAGACATTCACGGACAGCAGCTGCAAAGACTGCAGCTCCAACAACGGTTCCAAAGACACATTCTCCATACCAACCAGATCCAAATGCTGAAGATTGGTAAATCCTTTCACCACTTCCAAATCTTCCAGTCCGCTTAAGATACCGAAATGTGTTATCTGAGGTGCGTAGACCGCCACCGGCTCTTCAATCGCAAGCTCACCGACCGCCAACGAAGCCAGACTATCCATTCCTCCCAGACAGGTAGGCTTGTCCGCAGGCGGATGCCACAATTTCAGTTCCAAAACGCTGTCGAGCTTTTCAAGCGGCGACCAGTCCCCGTCAGCCGGGATACGGTTATTTAAGGACAGCCACTCAAGCTGGCTGATTTCGCCAAGCGGAGCAAAGCTGTCAACCGGATCATCCCACTCTCTGCTGTCCAAAAGCAGTTCTTTCAGGTTGTTAAGCGAAGCCAGGGGACTTAAATCTTCCGCCGGATTATTTCCAATGTAAAGAAGCTGCAGCGTGATGATGTCCGCAAGCGGTGTAAAATCCGTGATCTTGTTATCACACAGATACAGCCGGCTAAGCGGAAGCTCCTGTAACGGTGTCAGATCCTCGATCTGCTGCCCGCATAAATACAGTTCTTTCAGGTTCGGCATTTTCGCCAAGAGGGACAGGTCAGAAATATTTCCATAAGGCTCTCCCTCCTGCGGCACATTGTCCACATAACTGTATATCGTATAACGGAAACTCTGTTCCCTGCTCAAAACATTGCAGCCTACTACTGCCAACCGCTCCACCCGCGACAGGTCGCTCTCCGTTATGACACCCTCCGGCATCCCCAACTCCGCCCTGACCGCCTGCTCCAATAGCACATTGTCAAAAATGACCGGCTTCTCCATTTCGCTTTCCACAGCGACAGGCTGTCCCTGCTCCGACATTCGTCCGTTCCACCAAATAAGCACACCCAATATAGCAGCGGCCGCACAGACGGCCACAGGCAGAAACCGCCGCCCTCTTCCCTTATTTTCTTCGCCAGTCAGGGCAAAGCGAAATTCCCTTGCGGATTGGTAACGGTCATCGGGCGAAAATGCCGCCGCCTTTTGCAGACAGCGCTTCAATCTCTCCGGACAGTCAGCCCGCTCCAACGCTACAGGCTCATAGGAGCCCGTAACCATATAACGCAGCGTCACGCCCAGGGCGTACAGATCGGTTCGCTCATCGGTCTGGGCATAGCCGTACTGTTCCGGCGCGGCGGTAGAACGCGTTCCCATAAAAACCGTGTCGGCGCTCTGACCGCTCTTATACTCTCTCGCGATATCAAAGTCTATCAGACATGGGTCGCCCTCCGGGGAAAGAATCACATTCTCCGGTTTGATATCGCGGTGAATCACGGGCGGCTCCATCCCGTGTATCTGCTCTAACAACAAACAGAGCGCCTTCCCCGCCTGAACACATTGTTCCGGGGAAAAAGCGCCTTCTTTTTCCTGTATTTGGGAAAGAGAACGCCCCGGAAGCCATGTGCGGATCAGATACCGTACCCCCTCTTCCTCAAAATAATCTACCGCTTCGGGAACTCTCCCTTTTAATGCAGACGGAAATCGCCGCAATAGTTCAAATTCCCCTGCCAGATCGCGTCTGCCGGCATGATCGATCTTTAAAATAAACCGTCTCTCTTCCGTATCCCGCAAGAGCCAGACTTCGCTGTCTTCCTTATGAGACAGGCAGCTCTCCGGCCGCCAACGTGAAACAATCCTTCCCGGTAACGGCGCTTCCTCCAAAGCCGGCTGAAACTGCCTGATAAAATCGTCCTTCTTACTCAACTGTTCTCTCTCTGTTCCCTTCTGCTTCGTCCTCTATTTTAACTGCATTTTACTGAGCCAAAGAGCAAAATCCAGTTTCTTTGCCTCTTCTATTTCATTTTCATCACAGGTGAATGTAACTGCTCCGCAGGATTCCTCTCCCATTTTCAACACCTGATAGCAGTAACGGCCGTCCACCGTATACTCTGCGTACAAATTGCCATAGGAATCCGTTTTAAATTCCGTTCCCTCAGGGAGCCCATTTTTAACACCGTCCCGCTGCGAATATTCTTCCAACGATTCAGGAAGCGGAAGCCCTGCCGCATCATAGGCATCTTTCCCAAAACGGCCGCCGTCCACATACATCCCGTCCTTCACAAAACTGGCGTATCCCCTTGGAAGTCCTTCCTCGCTGATCCCGGATTCTTCCAAAGCAAACCCTTCCGGCAGATAAAAGGTTCCCACTTCCTCCACCGTAACCTCGATGAGCTCCGCCGCCGTATCTGCATTGCCCGCATCGCCGCTCTCGTTTTCGGAAGTCTGCGCCGCGTCCGCCGGCGTTTGTTCCCTCCCGCCGCAGGCGGTAAGCGCCCATCCAAAAGTAACAAGTATGCCGCACACTGCTAAAAATTTTTGATAAGTCAAAATCCTCCGTTTTTTATTTTGACTTATCCTATCATACACACACTCTGTTTTGGTGTGCAAAGCAGCACACTAACCCATTTTTCTTTTTCTCTACAACAGCCCCTCCTCGCCGAGTTCCAACAAAAGTTCATGCACGTCAGGCACTGTCATTCCATGGGATAATCCATATAATACGGCGGCATCGCGCCTGCATCTGGCATAGAGCGGCGCCCGGCCCGCCAGTTCAAACATCCGCTTTGTCTCCTCCATGTCAAGTTCCAACACCAACGCCAGAACCATCAAGGTATTCCGCGTCGGGCGGCGGGTGCCGTTAAAAATCTGGTAACCGTAGCTGCGATCCAGATTACAGCGGAAAATCATATCTTTCACGCACAGCCGCCGCTCCTGCAAAATCCCGTGCATATAATCCGTCCACTTCGGAAGCGAAAAATCCTCTCCGTTTAACAGACCACAGTCTGCGCTGTCCTGAATTTCATGCTCCAACATTCCCGTCGATTTCATTCCCGGTTCGTCCCCGTTTCCTTCCGTCTATGATGAAAAACCCTGCCGACATTCAGTTCCAAACTGCAAAATCGGCAGGGATTTCTTTTGTGGCTATGACATCAGCGCGCCCCCGAAGAACGCTTTCTGTTCCTCCGTCACAAGAATGCGCAGCGGCTTATCCTGTTCCTTCCGGTGTCCAAGTTTCGCCATAAATCTGCCGTACGCCTTAAATCCGCCCTGGGGAATCATCTGAATCTTTACTTTGTCAAGTTCCGCAAGTTCCCTGTCCCTCTTGTATCCCGGACAGCTTTCCATCAGGCACTCGTCCAAAAGTTCCTCCGCATCCTCGGGAAGCTCTCCATCCGCAATCTCCAGATAAAGCATGTAACGGGGACGTCTCTTTGCATAATCTCCATCCACGCAGTATCCTTCCGCCACGCACTCCGCTCTCCTCTGGAACTTGCGCATCGCGTTCTCCAACTGGCGCACGTTCATCTTCTCATCCGCAATGTTAATAACCTGGCTCTTCCTGTAACATACACGCACAATCGGCGCCTGTCCTTCAAAGCCGACCACCTCCACCACATCTCCGATGGCATAACGGTACTCTCCTGAGAAGGTAGTGATCAACATCTCATATTTCGCGCCCACTTCCACATCCCGGATCGTGTAAATCTTCTCCCCGTCTCCGGTCTCCGACAAAAACTCGTAAAAACAAGTGTCTGGAAGCAGGACATAGTAGGCATCCCCCTCACCGACGCCTCTGGCCATGCCAAAGCACCCCTCAGAGGCGGCATATGTAAAATAGTGGATGGGCAGGTCCTCCGCATACCTCCACAGACGGTCCATATAGGGGGCAAACATGCTGCCGCCGATCAACCTTCCATATTTCATGTTGGGCCAGATTTTTTTCACCAACCCCTTCTCCAAATCCTCCACGGGAATCGCCCGAAGCTGTGCCGCCCTCTCCGGATTGGCCGGAAGGTTCTCCTTCAGATAAACCTCCCACTCATGGCTCACCGAAAAGCACTCGCTGATTTCTCCCGTCTCAATATCCGACAAAAATGCATCCCAATTTTCCACCACATAGCGCAGCATTCCAACCACACGGTTTACAAAGACGCCGTGTATCGCTGTCACATCCCTGCAGCCCAGTGCAAAACGCAGTTTCACATACAGCATATCCTCCGTCTTGCCCTCCGGAAAAAGCACTTCCAAAGGCGCTGTATATCTGCTGATATCCAGTTCGCCCTTCTCCTCCAGATAACGGCTTAACGCGCCCGCCCTCACACCGCACATGGTCCCGTCCGGCATAAAGTCACGTCTGAATTCTCCTGTCTCAAAAATCCTGCCAAACAACTCCTCCTCCGAAGCCTCCGGCATCTGATCGCGAATCGATTCCTTGAGCAGATCCTCCCAATAAAATCTCTGCGTCAAAAGATCTCTCTCTATAATCGGCACATACTTAGGTGAGTCCGTGCTCCCGGTGCTGATGCAATAATAGATCGGTTTCTCCGCCGTAAGCAGACCTTCCTCTCCCTCCACCTGACGTTCAATGATTGCCTCATAATCATAGTGAAAGGTGATGGGCAGTTCTTTCTGGTACTCCTCCACGGTATGGATATCCTCAAAACCGAATAGTTTCCCGTATTCCGTATCTTTGTTCTCCGCGAGCCTGTCCATCAGGAATTTTTCCTGCAGGGCCACCGCATTGCTGCACAATTCTTCAAAACGGGCCATCGCCCCCCTCTTACTGTCTGCTGCCCCCATTATACCCTCCTTCTCTCATTGCATCTGTATCTTTCCAAAAATACAGTGCAGATAATGACATTATATGCGAATTTTCCCATAAAATCAATAGAAGATGCCACACGCAGGCATATTTACCTACTTTTTTATTGCGCATTTTATGGAAACCCGCTATAATAGCAAAGGATTACGCACGTAAAAGCAGCATATGATGAGGAGGAATATTATGGCATCGCAAATTTGTATTATTATTGCAATCATCGTCTATCTCGGCATGATGATCTATATCGGTATCACCTTTTCCAAGAAAAACACACAGGCTTCGGAGTTTTATCTCGGCGGCCGCAAACTCGGCCCTCTGGTAACCGCAATGAGCGCGGAGGCCTCCGACATGAGCAGTTATCTCTTGATGGGGCTGCCGGGGCTTGCCTATCTGACCGGACTGGCTGAAGTGGGCTGGACTGCCATTGGACTTGCAGTGGGCACCTATTTAAACTGGCTCTTTGTCTCTAAGAGGATTCGCCGCTACTCAAGCCGCATCGGTTCTTTTACGATTCCGGAATTTTTTTCCAAAAGATACGGCGATGACAACCATATTCTGACCTGCATCGCCGCTCTGGTCATCGTGATTTTTTTCGTACCTTATACCGCCTCCGGCTTCGCCGCCTGCGGCAAACTTTTCAGCACGCTTTTTGGCATGAACTATATTGTAGCCATGCTCCTGAGTGCAGCGGTTATCGTTCTCTATTGTACATTGGGCGGCTTTCTCGCCGTGAGTACCACTGATCTGATTCAGGGTATCACCATGAGCATCGCCCTTCTTATTGTATTGGGATTCGGTGCCGTTGTTACAGGCGGTTTCGACAGTGTGATAAAAGCGGTCAGCGATCTTCCCGGCTATTTGAGCCTGGTGCAGACTTACTCCCCGAAGACCGGCGCTGCCTCCCCCTACACGCCCCTAATGATCGCATCCATGTTGGCATGGGGACTGGGATATTTTGGTATGCCCCATATTCTGCTCCGCTTCATGGCGATTGAAGACGAAAATAAATTGACCCTCTCCAGACGAATTGCTACTGTTTGGGTGGTCATCTCCATGTCCATCGCCGTATTGATCGGCGTAGTCGGCTATGGTCTCTCTCAGGCGGGCATCATCCCTATGTTGGAAGGCAGCAGCTCCGAGACGGTTATCATCCAGATCGCTTCCGTCCTGAGTTCGCACGGCATCTTCTTCGCATTGATCGCAGGTGTCATTCTGGCAGGTATTCTGGCGGCAACCATGTCAACCGCAGATTCCCAGCTTTTAGCCGCGGCATCTAGCATTTCGCAAAACCTGGTGCAGGACTTTGGCAAAAAGAAACTTGACACCAAAACATCCCTGATGATCGCCAGAATTACGGTAATCGCCATCTCCGTGGTTGCCGTGTTCATTGCGCAGAATCCCGACAGCTCTATCTTCGGTATCGTTTCCTTCGCATGGGCCGGTTTCGGAGCCGCCTTTGGCCCGGTGGTGCTTCTTGCGCTGTTCTGGAAGCGCTCCAACAAACAGGGAGCCCTTGCAGGTATGATTGCCGGCGGCATCATGGTATTTGTCTGGAAGTACGGCATTGCCAAACTGGGCGGCGCTTTCGCCATCTACGAGCTGCTTCCGGCGTTCATCGTCGCTCTGCTTGTCAATGTAGCGGTATCCCTGCTCACAAAAAAGCCTGATAAGGAAATTGTAAAAATATTTGATGAAGTGAATGCCAAGTAAATAGTTTTTGATTTTGTAAAATAATCCCCTTTTTTCTTTTACATTTTGTATAAAATTATTTAGATTTAATTGACGAAAGCACTTTTTTTGTATATAATTTTAGTGATAATATAGTATTTTAAAAAAAGTTAAAGATATCTTTTTTGGGGGAAGAAACTTTGTTACATATCACTTCACTGAACGATGGTCTGGACATTTTTAAAGCGCTCGGTTCCGATGTGAGAGTCGAGATTTTAAATATTCTTCTGGACAATAACAGCATGAGCATGAATGAGTTGGCCACGCGCCTGAATATCACCAACGGCGCGTTGACCAGCCACATTAAAAAACTGGAGGGCTGTGGCCTCATCTCCATTTCCAGTGAGTCGGCGGGGCATGGCAACCAAAAAATCTGCTCCGTTCATCTGGACAAAATTCTGATTGATCTGGAACGGCAGGAGGATATTCTGAATGTCTACAGTACGGATGTGAAAGTCGGCCATTATTCCGTCTACCACATCTGCCCCACCTGCGGTCTTGCCTCAGACAAGGCAATCATTGGCGAGGTGGACGATTCCCGCTATTTTGACCATCCCGACCGCTACAGCGCAGATATCCTGTGGTTTACGAAAGGATTTGTAGAATACAATATCCCCAATTTTATTCCCAGTTTCCAGAAAATCACACAGCTCACCATATCGGCTGAATTGAGCTCGGAAGCTCCCGGTGTCAATAATGTGTGGCCTTCCGACATCTCCTTTTACTTAAATGATGTGTGTATCGGAAATTGGCTCTCACCCGGGGATTTCGGTGATTCAAGAGGGCTTTTCACACCGGATTGGTGGTTCCCCAACTGGAACCAGTACGGCCTGCTTAAGCTCCTTGTGATTAACCGGAAAGGCACCTTCATCGACGGTTTGAAAATTTCGGATGTGAGCATTGACAGCTTTCATCTGGACTATCGAAGCAGCCTCCGTTTCCGTCTGGCTGTGGACGATGACGCGGAACATGTTGGAGGGCTCACCATCTTTGGTAAGACTTTCGGCAACTACGGACAGGACATCAAGGTAAACATCCACTATGCGCCCATGGAAGAAGGGGCGGAATAAAAGAGAACAAACGGCATAACCAACGCAGACGCGCTTGCGCTCCGTTCCGGACGTAACGGTTTTAATCCGAAGGATTTAAACCAGATTCAAGGGTCTGCTTATGGTTATGCCGTTGCACAATTACCAAATTCTATTAATTTTTATATTTCACACCCCAGACGCTCTCGTTGTTTCCAACTGCGCTGAAAGTCATCACTTCCGTTCCCGCCTCGTCATTCATCCGGCAGAACACACCGCTGTAGCTTGCGTCCCCGTAGGACACCTTCATGTAGCAGGAGCCGTCCTTCATCTCCCAACTTCCTTCCACGCCGTCGCCGTACACCTTTCCGCTCTCATCCAGATAGAGAATGAAGGGTTGGGCAATCTCCGCGTCAATGGCCGTCCCCTGATTAATCACATAGTATCTGCCGGCCACATCAGCCGCCTCGTACCCGCTCTCAGACACGGTCTCCCCATCCGTTGCATAGGGGAGCATACAGGGCCACCCCTCTTCGTTCACGATAAATTGGTGCACTCTTGGTTCATGCTCCTCGGTCTTATTGTCGAAACGGGTATGATTCACAATATACTTTTTCCCATCGTCGTCGATAAATGCCGAGTTGTGACCGGTAGCCATATATGCCATATCAAGGCTGGGAAGCATATAGTTGCCGGAAAGTTTAAGTCCATACGGGTAATGTTCCGGGTTGTTGGTGTCCATCGGGTATTCCCCGTTCATGTCCACATAATCTCCGTCTATGGTTTCAGAACGGAACACACGGATCTGATAGCCGCCCTCTCTCGTCAGTCCGCCGTAGGAGACAAAGAGATAATAGTAGCCGCTCTCCTCATCGTAGAGAATATAAGGCGCCTCAATGGAACTGTGATTGCCGCCAAGCAGCCGCTTCCCGAAATAAGGGTCCACCCGGTTGGCCTCGTCCTCCTCAGGATGAATCACCTCTCCAGTGGCCTTGTCAAGCTCCAGAAGATACATGCCGCCTGACCAGGAACCGTACACCATCCACAGTCTGCCATCCCCGTCATAGAGCACCGTGGGGTCAATGGCATTGGGAAATTTATTGAAATTATATTCGTTGCTCTTCTTAATGTATCTGTCCTTTGCCGTATCACTGTCCACATACTCCGTCACATCCGTTGCGTCCAGTGTTTCCCGCGTAAATCCGGAATAAATCAGCGCGCCCTTCCACTCGTAGGGGCCGTCTATCTTTTCACTGGTGGCATAGCACAGATTGGAAGCATTCCATGTGGAGGTGGTGCAGAAATAGAGATAATAAAGCCCTGTCTCCTCATTGTAGATCACGTCCGGCGCCCACACATGCCATGCCCTGTCGTCTGTGGGAATCAGGCTCTTCTTGCTGCCGGAGTAGGCAAAAGCCTCCTCGTTTGCCATCAGCTCAAAATAAATCTGATCCTTCACCTTATAGCCGTCCCCCAGAGATGTCCATGTGCGCAGGTCTTCTGAAACAGCCGTGGACATGTGTGACCCAAATATGTAATACTTGCCATCCGCCTTATAGATCGAGGGGTCGTGCACGCTGACACCCGCCTCAATTTTCGCCGTCGCGATCCCGTCATAACTCACCGCGAAATCCAAATCCGCCGGCATTTCTTTCGCCTTACTTTCCTCTTCCGTGCCCACTGCCGCATCCTCCTTCACCGCATCCGCGTCTCCACTGTCCTGCGTCTGTTCCCCTGCATTTTGTGAAGCGCCGCAGGCCATAAGGCCGAATGCAAGCAGGACACTCAGCCCACAGGCTGTAAATCCTTTCCTTCTCATGCTAACCCTCCGTTCATTTGATCCGAAATGGATCGCTTCCTTTTCTTAAACTATAACAGAGAGTCCGTCTTTAATCAATATTTATTTTAATATTTAGTAAAATATTTTAGAAGTTATTCCTTCTCTATTCACCAACCGCGATATCGATCTTTCGGAGCTTTTCAAGGAGAATCTCCTCCTCCGTGGGTAAATCCTCCGACAGCTCTATCTGCCGTCTCACCTGGCACATCTGCTCATCAATAGCCGCAATCTGTTCTGCACAGGCAGTCAAGCTCCCCACAATCTCCCTCTGGTTGGGCACTTCCTGTTTATATTTGAGCTGATGCTCCAAACTCGCCCAAAAATCCATGGCAATCGTTCGAATCTGCACCTCCACCGCCATCTCCCTGGTCTGGTCAGAGAAAAACACAGGCACGGTCACAATCATGTGATAGCTGCGATATCCGTTTGGTTTCGGATTTTTGATGTAATCTTTCTCCCTGATCACAGTGATATCATCCTGCTTCGCAAGCGCCTGCGCCAATCCGTATATATCGTCCACGTAGGAGCAGACTACCCGTATCCCCGCCACATCGTAAAGATGCTTTTCCACATTCTCCACGGTAAAGGTAAGCCCCTTGCGGTTCAACTTGTCCAAAATGCTGGTACTGCTCTTTAACCGGGAATTAATGGATGTAATCGGATTTCTTCGATACCGCACGTTAAATTCGGAGTTTAACACGTCGAACTTCGTCCGCACCTCCTTGATCGCGCAGCTGTACCGCATCCGCATCTCCTTGTAGTCCACCACTGTTCCTACCATCTTCCTGCGCTGTTCATAAATCGCATGATCCACCTTGGGTATCACCATCATCTGATTTTCCTCGGTGTCAAATCCCATCTCTTCCAATGGGAAAAATGGATTTCCTGTCATCTGTACCTCCATACCGGAGCATTTTTGCCCTCGTTTATTCTCCTAATATATACCCGTTATCACAGAAAAACAAGGAAAGAATTATTAACAATTTATTAGAATTTTGATAATTTCTGGGGTAAGACCAGGACGCATAGTCATTGACTTCTCCTAAAAAGCTCCTTATAATGATAGGGTAAAAATAACAAATCCAAACACTGAATGGGGAATACAATGCAATATAGAAAAATGAAAGACGGCACAGAAGTATCCATTCTCGGATACGGCTGTATGCGATTCACAAGTTCCGGCGGCAGAATCAATCTGGATAAGACTGAAAAGGAAATTATGCTCGCCATAAAAAACGGTGTCAATTATTTTGATACCGCTTATATCTACGGCGGCAGTGAAGAGGCGCTCGGCACCATTCTGGAAAACAACCACTGCCGGGATCAGGTGTATATCGCCACCAAGCTTCCCTACTATCTTCTGAAAAACGCATCTTCCATAGAGAAATTATTTCAGGAACAGTTGAAACGTCTGAAAACGGATCACATCGATTTCTATCTGATGCACATGCTTTTTGACGTGGAAGTCTGGAACAGCCTGAAACGTCTCGGCATCGACACATGGATTGCAGAAAAAAAGAAATCAGGCGCGATCCGCAATATCGGATTCTCTTTCCACGGCGACACTGCCACCTTCAAGGCGCTTATCGATGCCTACGATTGGGATTTCTGTCAGATTCAATATAATTATATGGATGAGCATACGCAAGCCGGAAGAGAAGGCCTGCAGTACGCCCACAGGAAAAACATACCCGTCATCATCATGGAACCTCTGCGAGGCGGCCGGCTGACCGGCTATCTGCCAGATGCCGCAAAAAAAGTTTTCGCGGACTATCCCGTAAAGCGCACGCCGGCAGAGTGGGCCTTTCACTGGTTATGGGACCAACCGGAAATTACCTGCGTTCTCTCCGGCATGAATTCCTCTGCCATGGTTGCGGAAAACTGCCGGGCTGCTGATGAAGCGCAGATCGGCCTCTTTACAGAAGCGGACCATAAACTGATTGATAAAGTGCGCTCCAAAATCAACCAGACCCTTAAAGTGGGCTGTACCGGCTGCGGCTACTGTATGCCCTGCCCCCACGGCGTAGACATTCCCACCGCTTTTCGCTGTTACAACCAGAGCGCCACACAGAAAAAGTTCACCACGATGTTGGAATACGCACAGGTCACCTCCTTAAAGAAAAACACCTCATCCCTGACCCAGTGTATCAAATGCGGCGCCTGCGAAAAACACTGCCCACAGCATATAGAAATCCGAAAAGAACTGCAGAACGCAAAAAAGGCCTTGCAGCCTTTTTATGTGCGCGCCCTTCTGAAATTCGTACAGAAATTTGTCAGACGGACCTGATCTTATTTTCCTAACATGCTGTAATTCCCATTCTGGTCATAGGAATCCAGAAGATAATGGTTCTCCGCCTGCATGGCAAGCATGGCTTCCCTGTCGGCGGCCCTTGTTCCCTTCCGCGTTTTCTCCTCCTGCTTTTCCGGTTTCATCTGTCTGAGCGGTATTTTTTTAGCCGCTTTTTCTTTTTGCCTCTGATAAGCCTCGCGAAGACGCGCCGCACTCTCCCGCAGACGGTTCCGAATATTCCCCCGGCCTGTCTGTGCCACCGTAGTGCGCTCTTTTAACACCCGCTCTCCCTGTTTCTCCCCGCTCTCCGTTTCCTTTTCCGACAGAGGCATCACGGTATGCTCCGCCGCATGGGTCTGTGTAAGAGCTGCGCTCTGCACGGCAGTTTTTGTCGTTTCCACCCCGGCTTCCTGCGCCCTCGCCCCAAGAGCGGATATATTGACACCGTCATGTCCTCTCTCATTTCCGGAAACGACACTCCCAAGCGACTCTTCCAACCCGAGGCCAATCCCTAATCTGCCGCTTCCTGCACGGTCGGTCTGCCCGAACCCCAGTCCTTCCGTTTCCGTCTGCATCTCCTTTGCCTGTAAAGCGGCTGCGGCGCTCTGATTCGGCTTCGCGCCTGCCGATCCATGACGGGAGTACGGCTCATGAAAATGAGAAGTCTTCCACTGGAGCACATGATATCTTGTGGCATAGTCTTCATTCTGTTGTACCCAGTTTACATGCTCTAACATTTCTATCCCCGCTTTTGACAGCCGCCTTCCGCCTCAAAAGGCTTGGCGGCCACGTTCGCGTTACGGCCTATCTTCTGGAATTAAAATAATTTCCTGAACTCCTTGTGCTGTTTCCGTACAGATTTGCCCTGTTAAAGGGGCTGTAGATACTGCTCTTTTCCGCCTCGATATTGCGCTCCGCAGTGGCTTCCACCGTGCCCGCTTTGGCACCTGCCTTTGTAGAAAATCCGCTGCCCCACGCTTTTTCCAAGGTATCTACACTGGCCGCTTCCAACTTCTTCTCGTCAATTGTGAGGGTGCCGTCCGACCTTTTTGTTACGCCTGTAGCCGCTAACTCCTTCTCCGACGCTCTTGCCAGACTGTCAAACTGGATCCTGAGCATGGAATCCGAAGTGGAGCCGGACTCCTCCAGGTCTTCCATCATTTTATTATATTGACTCACGAAACTCTTAATCGTCGACACAATCTCATCCGTGCTGCCGCTCTTTTTCGCTTTCTCGTACAGGGATTCCTCCTTGGAATCCTCGCTGCTGCTCTGCAGCGCCTCCGCATACTCTCCCACCGACTTTGCATGGTACTGCATGTCATAATAAAACTTCTGCGGTTTCTCTGTGGAGCTAATAAAATTTCTGTCGTACAGTTTGCTTGTGTCAAACCGACTGTTTAACGCAGAGCTTTTACTGCTGCCACCCAGAATATTGGCCAATGTGTTTGAACGCCTGCGTGCACTGTTGCGCCGCAAAGTGTTCACCAGAGAATCTACCTCCGAGTTGTTACCCTTTCTAAAATTTAACATGCCATTTCTGTAGTTTCTTGTTACTCTCATCTTTCTGCCTCCTGATTCTGTCTAAACTTCCTCGTCTACTTCTATTCCCTTGATGTCGGCCTCGATCAATTTCAGCTTGTTCAGCATATCCTTAATCTCCGCTTTCACCGCGTCGTTTGCTCCGGACACATTCAGCCCCGCATCCGCCATATCACCCAGAAGCTCCGCTTCCTCTCTGGCATCTTTCTCCTGCTGTCTCTGCGCTTCCTGCGCCTCATGGCTCTCCTCCCTGACAGCTTCAATCCGCGCCTCCATCAACTCCTTCTGTTCCTTGCGCAGTTCGATTTTTTCCTCCTGTTCTTCCTTCTCCTCCGCCTTTTCCTTGGCTTCCTCCCTCTGCTCCTCGTAGGTTTCGTCCACCTGGTCCTTGGCTTCTTCCCAGATCATTCCCTGAATATCCTTGCTCGCCTCATCCATCACCTTCTTTGCATTGTTCTGAGCGTCCAACATCTCGTGATGTTTCAACCGCTCCTGCTTGATGGATCTGACCGCGCCGTTGTACGACACAAGAGCCGATTCCGCCTTGCCTTCACGAATCTTAAATACCTGTTCCTCGCCGTCAATTTCAAGGCATCTCTGTTGGTATTCCGTCAGCGGTTCGCCCTCTAATTCCTCCAGTCTCTTACGCTCTTCTTCTGTAAAATCAAAATCTGCAAATTCACCATTCCCGGGATAATACCGACGTTCCAGAAGCTCCAGATCCTTCTGCTCCTGCGAATCCTTCTCCACGCCATAGCCTTCCCGTAAATTTTCTTTTCTGTCTCTGCATTCCTGAATCCTATCACGATTCAGCAGAATCTCTTTTTTCTGTCCCTCCGCAAGCGTCTCATACTCTCCAATGGTCTGATCCGTCTTGCGGTCACCATTCCAGGCATTCTGCACAAGCTCTTTCGCCTTCTTCTGCGCCTGCTGCCTGCGAAGCGTGATGGTATCCTTATGTAAGGGAAGGTCTCCTGCAAAGATAGTGGACTTTCTCTGCTGCTTCGCCGCCTTCTGCTGCCCGTTCTCACCTGCCTTTTCCTGTGCCTGCACGTTTCTGTTTAAGGCCTGATTTCCCGCATCACCTGTTTTAATCTGCATTCTATGTCCCCCTTCTCATATCTGCGCCTGGTCTGCTATGCCTTGCCTGTATATATCTGGCATCCATGTAATAGATATCGGCTGTTTTCCTCTTTTTCTTAAGGAAAACGGCCTCTATTCACAACAAAAATCAATCCAATCGCGACATCCATCCATACAATTTACCTTCTCTCAGGAAAGGATTTCCGCAAGCAAAGCCTCGCACCCCTCTATGACATCATCATAGGTCACATCAAAATTTCCCGTATACCAGGGATCAGCGATCGCCCTGCCGCTTCCCGCAAATTCTAACAGCTTATAAATTTTATGCTCCGGGTCGCCGCCTGCAATCCGTTCCATGTTACGGACATTGGCATCATCCATGCCAATCAAATAATCGAACTCTCTATAATCCTGTTTCGTCATCTGCCGCGCCCTGTGAGGCACTAGCGGAATGCCGACCTGTCGAAGTTTCCCCACCGTACCATAATGGGGTGGGTTTCCGATCTCCTCCCGACTGGTGGCGGCAGAATCGATATGGAAGGAAGCGGACAGACCGCGTTCTTTAACCATGTGGGTGAAAATGCTTTGGGCCATTGTGCTTCTACAAATATTGCCGTGACAACAAAAAAGTACTTTTATCATAACTCTAAAACTCCTTATAAATGCTGATTTTCCTTGATTTTACGGGCTTTCCTGTTTCTCCCGTTTTTCGCTAGTTTACAATTTTTTCGGCATATCTTGGTATAAAACCGCATATCTTCTGCTTCAAAAGTTGTAAAAAAGTTGTAAAAGGTGGTAAAATGAGCCCCTTTTTTCAACTTTACAACTTTTTACAACTCAGCGGTTACATACCTTTTTCATCTCTTCCTGCACATCTTCAAAGTCAACATGCGTATACACATTCAATGTAACCCCTATATCGCTATGCCCCATGATCTTCTGTAAAGTCTTCGGATTCATTCCCGACTTCGCCATGTTGGAACAAAACGTATGGCGCGCCACATGGGGCGTGATCACAGGAAGCTGTACCTTATAGATACTGTTATACTTTTCCCTGATATGCTGAAAATACTTCTCCCAATGGAGGGCAACCATCGGCATACCGTTCTTATCCAGATACAGGAACCCCGTTTTTCCATCCACCATCGGTTCTATCTTCGGTTTCGGACGGTTCTTCAAGATCTGTGCAAAGCACTCCTTCACATCATCCGTCATCGGCACAAGTCTTGTTCCGCAGTCAGTCTTCGTGTCTACGATAGTATACTGCATATTCCGAGTACGCTGCAACTGATGATCTACATTGATAATACCATTTTCAATATCTATATCCGAAACAGTCAGACCGACAAACTCCGAAATACGCAGGCCTGTATGGAACAGGATATAGATCCCTTCGTAGTATCTGCAAAAGTGCTTGTCGTTCTTGATAAACTCAAGGAACTGTCTTTCCTGTTTTCTCGTGATTGCTTCCCGTGTTACGGAATCATTCACCACAACGGTAGCGAGTTGGAACTCGAAGGGATTTTTACGGATCAGGTCATCATCCACGGCCATCTGGAATGCAGGTCTTACCACACCTCTCACCGTATGGATCGTACTATATCCACGGCCGTCTTTTTGCAGCTTGATAAGCCATAGCCTCGCATCGGATAGTTTCACCTTATCGATCCTCTTATTCCCAAACTCCTCTTTCTTAAGGATATTGATAACAAAGTTATAGCCGACACGGGTATTCTCCCTGACTCCTGTTTTTTGTGCAATATACTTCTTTACAAGTTCCAATACCGTCATATTGCCGCCCGACAGAATCAAACCCGCATCCAGATCCCTTTGGAGTATCTTGATCTTATCCCTGAGCGGCATTTCATCCTTTACTCCCTGTGGCGTCGTATCGGTTCTTACCAGTCTCCAACTGTACAGGTATCTCGTATTTCCCGCATTGTCAATGTATTTGTACATATACCTTCCGTCTTTTCTCTGGCTCTCTCCATTCTGCAAAATACGGTTTTTGCTATCCCGTCTTTTTGTGCTCATAATGTCACTCCTTTCTTAACTGAAAAGAGCCCCGATATGGTATATCTATAATATACCATGAACGGGACTCATAATCTAGGTCAAAGTTAGTCTGCCACCCTCAGACCGAACTTACATAACAGTTACTTTTTCATCAATGAACTTTTCAAATACCTTTCTTTTGATCTGAACCTTCGTCCCATTATAAATAATGAAGTCCTCATTCTGATGCTCCTTTATAAATCGCCTGAGGGTCTTCTCCCCGATGCCAAAATACAGGGATGCCTCTTCTATCGTGAGTGTATATTTTTCCCACCAAGGCAAAGGAATGTCTTTTCCTACAATCATAACTGCAAATCCTCCTGTCAGAAAATTTGCTCTAATACAGAAAATAGAGACTTCCTCCGTTGTAATTTGAGTTTGTTATGTCAACCACTGGTTCTGTATAACCAGCAGTTGCTGTTTTACCGTTAGACAGAATTACACTATCTATTTTTCATGATACATGATGATTTTTTCAATTCAATAAATATGGATTTTGTTTCGTCCATCTTTGTCACGATTTTTTTGAATATACCAAAAGAAAAAGAACTCCTCGTTTATGAGAAGTCCTTTTTGTACCACACATTTTACTATGATATTGTCAATATTGGTTGACACTTTTTTTACAAGGATATCAATGCCTAAG
>CAMXPV010000040.1 GCA_947245585.1 uncultured Lachnospiraceae bacterium
TTATCCGGCACCTCCACCTGATAGCCGTCACGGATTTCCTGCTTAAACATACCGTAACGGTAGCGGATGCCACAACCATAGGCTTCATAGCCGAGCGTTGCCAGAGAATCAAGGAAACATGCCGCCAGACGGCCAAGACCGCCGTTTCCAAGCGCTGCGTCGGGTTCCTGATCCTCCACCACGTTGATATCAATGCCAAGTTCTGCGAGCGCCTTCTCAAATGCTTTATATGCCTGCAGATTGATCATATTGTTGCCGAGCGCGCGGCCCATCAGAAATTCCATGGACAAATAGTAAATCATTTTCGGATCCTGTCGCTCGAACTCCTTCTGGGACTTTAACCACTGATCCACTATGGCATCCTTAACCGCGTAGGATACCGCCTGAAAAATCTGTTGGTCAGATGCCTCCTCCAACGTCTTTCTGTACAGGGTTTTTACATTGTAAAGAACGCTTCTCTTAAAAAGCTCTGTATCAAAAGTTGTTGCCGGTGCTTTTTTTATCATTTCTTCCTCCTCCTTGCTGTCTCTTACGTCACAGAAGTCTTTCCATATTCCTCTTTATTATATCTTGTATTTTGTCTTTTGACCATATAAAGATTTAAATTTCACATTTTCCCTCGCAGGAATCGCCGCGCTTCCCATCCGCGCCATGCATTTGCCGCGCATCTCATACCATCCGCAGATCAGTATTCATAGAGCGCGCGGATTTCCCCACTCTCCATGTCTTTACAATAACACACGCTTCTTTTGCGCTCATAGCCGTCCCGCCATCCGATGCTGTACTTTTCACTGTAAGTCAGATCCGTCACCGTAAAAAACAACTTCCCCTCCAGGTATTCAATCCCTTCCACCTGCTGTACGACCCTGCCATCCTCATGCGTTTTGAGGCCAAGTTCCTCACTCTCCTCCACGGTAAGCAGGACATAGCAGATACCGGAAGTATCGGGATAAAACACTATGGAATCCGTGGGATTCTCAAACAGGTACACCCGCGGTTTATCATATGGTGTATATCCTTCCCATGGCATAATATCCTTCTGCATCTTTCCACGCAGCTTAATCTGATGTACTCCCTCTTTACCTGCCGCAGGGCCGCATCCGTCTTCGCGCGGCGTACAATACAACGATCTGCTGTGCTTATCATCATACAGATAAAAATACTCGCTGTAGGATGTCGCCAGAATCTTACATCCGCTTCCGTCTTTTTTCATGCCATAGATAGGCCCGCCCGAATACATATGCGCGTTTCCGTTGGTAGTTCCCATCGAAAAATAGAGATCATCCCCTGACATCTGAAAAACGGGGATAAAAAGCTGCGAAACAAAAAGGGAACCATCTATCACCTCAGTACCCATACAATCTGTATAGTCCTGCATGGTAAATGTCATCAACTCCTTTGTATGTCCCTGATAATCCGCAGAATACAGATGTAAGTCCGCCCAATCCGTCTTCTCATTTTCCATGCACCGATAGAAAAACACCTCTTCTTCCGTGGCATCCAGATAGATTGCCTTCTGGCGCGATTCATCCGCCGCCAGGATATGCTCACGTCCATCCCTTGCATCAATCCAGGAAATCCCGTTCTGACCCAGACTGCAGATAATCCGATCCCCTGCCACATCGAGTATTCTCTCCTCGGAATCATACTCTATCACATCGCTGCCGTCCGGCGCACAGGAATAGACTACCGAAACTTCAGATGTTCCCTGCGGTTTCCACTTCTGGGAATACATCCTGTCTTCCACGATATACATTCCGTCGTAACCGTAATCCACTCCCACCTGCGCCACACTTCCATCGCGCTCCACACACATGAGTTCCTTTTTCGTACCCGCAATCGGTGAGAACTCTCCCCACAGGCCGCCTTCCTCCATATCCTCATCAGAATACTGCCTGTAATAAATTTTCCCCTCCCACGCGGTATACAATTTGTTTTTCATAGGCGGGAGATTGGTCAGATCATAGGATACCGGGCCGAAGTTATACTGTGCGCTGCCTGCTTCCTGCGTTTTTTCCGCAATGCTGTCTGTCCCAAAGCCTGTAAGCAGGCCAACTGCAGAGACTGCGGCCGCTGTCATACAGACTTTCCGGAGCACTCTTGGTATTGTTTTCATGGTATTACACTTTTTCCACGCCGATCGTCACGGTCTCTCCGTTCACGTTCCACTCCTTCATGACAGTCAGGCTCTCTCCCGTGCCGATGCTCTCAGCCAACACCTTCCCGGCAATCATGGCTTCATTTTTCGCGGCGATCTGCGCCACCTTCTCATTGCCGTTAAAGGAAACCCTGATGTGATCCATCACCTCAAAGTCCGCATCCTTTCTCATGGTCTGGATCTTGCTGATGATCTCGTAGACAAAGCCCTCCTCGATCAGCTCCTCCGACAGGTTCGTGTCAAGCACCACCGTCATATAATTGTCGGCCTCCGCCACAAAGCCTTCCTTCTGAGCCATGTCAATGAGCAAATCTTCCTCGGCAAGGGAAATCTCCGTGCCGTCCACATCAAATTTCAATGCGCCCTGTGATTTCAGCGTCTCCATAGCGGCGCTGCCGTCCACCGCAGACAGATAAGCCTTGATGCCGCCAAGCTGCTTGCCGTATTTCGGGCCCACGGTCTTAAGCTGGGGCTTGAAGCTGTAGGTGGTAAACGCCGACACATCGTCGGAAAATACGATCTGTTTTACATTCAGCTCGTCCTTGACGATATCCTGATAGAAGTCGTCAAGCACAGACTCCGCCTTCACATACATGGTGCCGATGGGCTGGCGGTTCTTGATGTTGGCCGTGTTGCGGGCCGCCCGGCCCATGACCACAATCTTAAGAACCTCCTCCATGGAATCTTCCAGCTTTTTGTCGATCATGTCCTCGTCCGCTGTCGGGAAGTCGCACAAGTGAATGCTCTCCGGCGCGTCCTTGTCGATGCTGCACACCAGATTGCGGTAAATCTCCTCCGTCATAAAGGGGATCATGGGAGCCGCACACTTACAGATGGTCACAAGGGCCGTGTAGAGGGTCATATAAGCATTGATCTTATCCTGCTCCATGCCCTTTGCCCAAAAACGCTCACGGCTTCTTCTCACATACCAGTTACTCATCTCGTCCACGAAGTTGTCCAAAACTCTGGCCGCTTCGGGGATTCTATAATTGTCCAGATGGTCGTCCACTTCCTTGACGGCCGTGTTCAGCTTGGAGAGCAGCCACTTGTCCATAGCGGGAAGCTTCTCATAATCCAGACTGTATTTGGTCGCGTCAAAATTGTCGATATTGGCATAGAGCACGAAGAAGGCATAGGTATTCCAGAGCGTACCGAGGAATTTACGCTGTCCCTCCTGCACCGCTTTCCCGTGGAAACGGTTGGGCAGCCAGGGCGCGGAATTGATATAGAAATACCAACGGATTGCGTCCGCTCCGTAGGTCTCAAGCGCCTCGAAGGGATCCACCGCATTGCCCTTAGACTTACTCATCTTCTGGCCGTTCTCGTCCTGCACATGCCCTAGCACGATGACATTTTCAAAGGGCGCGCAGTTAAACAGTAAAGTAGACTCCGCCATCAGCGAATAGAACCAACCGCGGGTCTGGTCAACCGCCTCGGAGATAAACTGGGCCGGGAACTGGCTGTCAAACAGCTCCTTGTTCTCAAACGGATAGTGATGCTGTGCAAAGGGCATCGCGCCGGAATCAAACCAACAGTCGATTACCTCCGGCACCCGCTTCATGGTTTTGCCGCACTCCGGGCAGGTGCAGGTGATCTCGTCGATATAGGGTCTGTGCAGCTCCACGGTCTTCGCCGCCGCATTGCCGCTCAGTTTCTCTAATTCCTCACGGGAGCCGATGGCCTCCATATGGCCGCAGCCTTCGCACTCCCACACGTTTAAGGGCGTGCCCCAGTAACGGTTGCGGGAAATACCCCAGTCCTGAATGTTTTCCAACCAGTTGCCGAAACGCCCCTCGCCGATGGACTCGGGAATCCAGTTGACCGTCTTATTGTTCCGCACCAGATCGTCGCGCACCGCCGTCATCTTGATAAACCAGGACTCACGGGCATAGTAGATCAGGGGCGTATCGCAACGCCAACAGAACGGATAATCATGCTCAAACTTAGGCGCGTCAAACAGCTTCCCCTCTTTGTCTAAATCCTTGATGACCTCCGGGTCAGCCTTCTTCACAAACAAACCGGCGTAGGGCGTCTCCTCGGTCATATTTCCCTTGCCGTCCACAAACTGCACGAAAGGCAGGTCGTACTTGCGGCCAACCTGTGCATCGTCCTCACCGAAGGCGGGCGCGATATGCACGATACCGGTACCGTCCGTCATGGTAACGTAATTGTCGCAGGTCACATAATGGGCTTTCTTTTTCTGCTTCGCCGCTTCCTCGCCCGCGCAGGCAAAGAGAGGCTCGTACTCCTTATATTCTAAGTCCGTACCGACATAAGTCTCCAAAATCTCATAGGCGGGCTTGTCGTCCGCAGACAGCTTACCCAACACCGTGTCCAGAAGCGCCTCGGCCATATAATAAGTATAGCCATCCGCCGCCTTCACCTTCACATAGGTCTCGGAAGGATTCACACACAGCGCCACGTTGGAGGGCAGCGTCCAGGGCGTGGTCGTCCATGCCAGGAAATAAGCGTCCTCGTCCTTTACCTTAAATCTGGCGATAGCGGAGCGCTCCTTCACTGCCTTGTAGCCCTGCGCCACCTCATGGGAGGAGAGGGGCGTGCCGCAGCGGGGGCAGTAGGGCACAATCTTAAAGCCCTTGTACAAAAGGCCCTTGTCCCAGATCTGCTTAAGCGCCCACCACTCGGACTCGATAAAATCGTCATGATAGGTCACATAGGGATCATCCATATCGGCCCAGAATCCTACCGTGCCGGAGAAATCCTCCCACATGCCCTTGTATTTCCACACGGACTCCTTACACTTGCTGATAAACGGGTCAAGGCCGTACTCCTCGATCTGCTCCTTGCCGTCCAGTCCCAGGAGCTTTTCCACTTCTAGCTCTACCGGAAGCCCGTGGGTGTCCCAACCGGCCTTTCTGGGCACCATACAGCCCTTCATGGTGCGGTATCTGGGAATCATGTCCTTGATGACACGTGTTAGCACGTGCCCGATATGGGGCTTGCCGTTGGCCGTCGGCGGGCCGTCATAGAAGGTGTAGGTCGGGCCGTCCTTGCGGGAGTCCATACTTTTCTGAAAGATGTTGTTCTCCTTCCAGAAAAGACATACCTCCTTCTCCCTGTCCACAAAATTCAAGTTCGCGTCAACTTTCTGATACATAGCGTCCATCCTTTCTTTGAAAAAACAAACCCCCGTCCCGTAAAAGGACGAGGGCAAAATTCTCGTGATACCACCTGTTACGACGCACCACCATCCGCGAATGGCTATACGGTTCCCGGTAACGGCGGGAGGCCGTCAGAGCCTACTGTCTCATTCTGCGCTTACCGGTTCCCGAAAGGGCTTCCGGCAAAGGCTTTGAAAGTTCGGTCTGCAACTCAGAAGTGATCTTCTCCGATCTCCTACTCGTACCGGACTCGCACCATCACCGGCTCGCTGTCACTTTGAAAGGTCGGGTACTGTCTTCCTCAAGGTCTGTACCTATGATAACTGCTTATCATTTTGGCATCGAAAGAAGGAATTGTCAAGGTCATTTGACATTTTTTATCTTCCATGTTCGGTATGTAACAGCAGATGGGATTTGTGCGATAACGGTCTCTCAAAAAATTCCTCATACAATTTTAAGATATCGGGGTTTTCGTGGGAGAACCGACGCTCTGCGCACTTATCCAGATCCCGCAGCGTCCCGCTTCTTCCGTCGGCAAGCTCCATCCCGTCTTTAATGGGCTGTCCACCGCCTCCGACACATCCTCCCGGACAGGCCATGACTTCCACAAAATCGTAGTGCACCTCTCCTCTTTCCAGTGCTTCTATGAGTTTCGCAGTATTTCCCAACCCGTTTACCACTGCTGTCCGGATCGTAATGTCCTTTATTTGGAATTCCGCCTCTTTCCACAGCTTTTGCTCTCTGCTGCTGCGCACCTTGCTGAATGCATCCTCCTCCGGATTGCTCCCGGTCATCAGGTAATATGCCGAACGCAGAGCCGCCTCCATCACGCCGCCGGTCGTCCCGAAGATAACGCCCGCCCCGGTGCCCGCCTCCATAGGTCTGTCGCAGGGCTTTTCCGTGAGCGTGTGAGGGTCGATGTGCGCCATCTTGATCATGCGGTTCAGCTCTCTGGTCGTCAGCACCACATCCACGTCATGACCCGCATACTCCTCATAAAACAGCTCCATTTCGCGTTCCGCCTTCTTTGCCATACAGGGCATGATTGATACGGTCACGATGTTCTCCGGAGAAACACCGATCTTTTGTGCAAAATAAGTCTTCATCACCGCGCCGAACATCTGCTGCGGGGATTTCGCCGTGGAAAGTCTGTCCGCCAGATGGGGATAGCGGGCTTTCACAAACCGCACCCAACCGGGACAGCAGGAAGTAAACATGGGCATCCGTCTTGTGTCTCCCTTTTTGTAGCGCTCCACAAATTCGCTGCCCTCCTCCATGATGGTAAGATCGGCCGAGAAGACCGTGTCAAACACATAGTCGAAGCCCATCCGTTTCAGAGCGTCCACGATCTTGCCCATGGGCGTTTCTTCCGGTGTCATGCCAAACGCCTCGCCCCACGCCGTTCTCACCGCAGGCGCCACCTGCACCACCGTTACCTTGTCCTTGTTGTCGATCGCCCACCATGCCTTTTCCGTGTCGTCCCTCGCCCGGAGCGCTCCCACCGGACAATGGGTGACACATTGGCCGCACAGGGTACAGTCGGACTCTTCTATGTTACGGTTGCCCGCCACATACACGTCCGTTCGGGAGCCGGTTCCCTCAATGTCCCAGACATTCACATTCTGTATCTTATCGCACACCTGAATGCAGCGCATACATTTAATACATTTATCGTTGTCCCGAATCAGCGGAAAATTTTTGTTCCAGGGCAGGGGCCGCAGTTCTTTTTCATAGGGCACATCCAGAATATTCAAGTCCCTGGCGATCGTCTGCAGGGAACAGTTCCGGTTGCGGGCGCAGGTCACGCAGTCCGTATTGTGTTGGGACAGGATCATTTCAATGGTTTTTCTCCTGTTTCTGCGCACCTTTGCGCTGTTGGTGTAAACCACCATCCCCTCCTCCACCTGATTGTTACAGGAGGTCACCAGCTTTTCTTTTCCCTCAATCTCCACCACGCACACGCGGCAGGCGCCGATCTCGTTGATATCTTTCAGATAACAGAGCTTGGGAATGGGTATGCCCGCCCTGTTTGCGGCCTCCATAATGGTGCTGCCGTTTTCCACTTCTATTTCCCGGTTGTCTATCGTCACCTTTACCATAATGTACTGCGCCCTCCTTTCAAAGCCCCAAAGCCGAAATGGTCGCAGCGAAGGCATCTGGAAGCCTCCTGTCTGCACTCCGCCTCCGTCATGGGAAGCTCCACGCCCTCAAAGTCGCAAACCCGCTCACACGCCTCTCTCTCGGTCATATTCACGCGGCCGCAGGGATTTCTGTCCGCAATATTGGGCTGCGGCACCTCCACTCCGCTGGAAATACTGTGATGATAGCCCAGATATTCATCGATATTGGCCGCCAACACCTTCGCTGCCCCGATTGCGCGAACGACCGTGGCGGGACCGGTCGCGCAGTCACCGCCCGCAAACACGCCGGGCAGCAAATCGAAGCCTCCGTAGTTCTGCGTCTGGATCACGCCCCTGTTTATGGGCACACCGGCATCCGCAAAGTGCTGATATTCGATATCCTGTCCGATGGCAACGATAACGGTCTGGCAGGGAATCGTAAAGTTTTCCTCCCCGCTCGGTTTCACACCGGCCCTGCCGTTTTTGATGCTGCTGATCATCTGAGGCTGCACCTCAAGTCCTGTCACCCTGCCGTCCGCATCCTTGCATATCTTAACGGGAGCCTTTAACACCTGTACCTCCACTCCCTCCGCAATAGCGCCGTCTATCTCATCGCGAAGCGCCGTCATATCCGCGATTCTTCTCCGGTATACAATACTTACCTTCTTCGCGCCGAGACGCACCGCCGTCCGCACAGCGTCCATGGATACATTGCCGCCGCCGATGACGCAGACCTCTTTCCCTTTCAGATCAATCGCCTGGTCTTTTCCGACATCCCGCAAAAACCGCACGGCCGAAATCACACCGTCCGCATCCTCTCCCTCAACGCCAAGCTTTTTATCCGTGCTGGCTCCAATCGTAATCAGCACCGCGTCATATTCTTTCCGCAGTTCGTCTATGGTGAGGTCGATGCCGATCCTGCGCCCGAATTGCGCCTGAACGCCCGTCGCCAGAATAGCGTCGATATCCTCATCTAGCTTCTCCTTCGGCAGACGGTAATTCGGTATGCCATAGCGGAGCATACCCCCAAGCTTGGGAAGCATCTCATAAACCACGACCTGATGGCCCATAAGCTGTAAATAGTATGCGGTGCTTAAGCCTCCCGGCCCGCCGCCGACAATCGCTACCTTTTTCCCGGTAGACTCGCTGCATACAGGCGGTGGCACCTTTCCGGCAAGCTCTGTCGCCATCCGCTTGAGCCCCCGGATATTGACGGAGTCGTCCACCATATTTCTGCGGCATCTCGCCTCGCAGGGATGCTCGCAGATAAACCCGCAGGTTGTGGGGAACGGATTATCCTTGCGGATCAAACGCACCGCGTCCTCATACCGTCCCTCATACACGAGCGCTATGTATCCCGGAATATCCACCCCTGCCGGGCACAGAGAAACACAGGGCACCGGCTGCTGATAGGTGCAGGTGCAGCGCCCCTGTTCGATATGCGCCTCGTACTCCTCCCGGAAGCCCTGCAGTCCCTTGTACACCATGTTGGCCGCCTCATAGCCGATGGCGCAGTCAGCCGATTCCATAATACATTCCGCCGTCTCCTTAATTTCCTCCAAAACGGATAACGATGCCCTGCCTTCCAACACATCCGTTATCATGGCTTTTAATTGTCCCAACCCTACTCTGCACGGCACGCATTTCCCGCAGGACTGCGCGTGGCACAATTCCAAAAATGCCTTCGACATATCAATCGGGCAAAGTCCCGACGGGCTTGACTCAATCCTTCTCTCCAAATCCCTGTAAAGCTCCTCCACCACGAGCTGCGCTCTGTTTGGTATCGGAATTTCAAGTCTGCTCATGTAAGCTCACCCCCTGTTTTTAAACTATGTAAGCGCTTACATTTAAGGTATCATAAAACCACCTGCATTTCAAGTGCCATTTGCCAATTTTTCTGGGATTTGCTTTATTCCCGCGAGCATGGTATGATACGTAATATATCTGATTATTTTCTAATTATTATCTGCAAGGTTTCATGCGTTTTTCACCCATCATTAACCCTTGACAATATATCAAAAAAGGAATATTCTTTAAGAAAGGAATCTTTATGTTTGACATTGAATTTTATCGATTATCCGACGGGACAGCTCCTGTCGAAGAATTTCTTGACACCTTAGATATCAAGATGCGAAACAAGGCGTTGGACAGCTTACTGATTTTGGAAGAATATGGTAATATTTTGCGGGAACCTTATTCAAAATATGTGGGAAACGGGCTTTTTGAGCTAAGAATTAAATTTTCCTCTGACATTTCACGTATTTTCTATTTCTTCTACATAAATAATAAAATTATACTAACCAACGGTTTTATCAAAAAAACGCAAAAAACACCGCGCAACCAACTAAAATTAGCAAAAAAATATAAAGCCGATTACGAACAAAAGGCCCGGGAAAGGAGCCCCCGAATATGAACGATCTTCACAAATATCTGGAAAAACAAATGAAGAACCCTGAATTTCGCGCCGAGCATGAGGCAGCAAGGATTGAATTTGAAGTGGCAAAAGCGCTTATTGAAGCAAGAATTTCCATGAATATGACGCAGCAAGAACTCGCAGAACGTTCCGGCATCCGTCAATCGAACATCAGCCGTATCGAAAGTGGCAACTGCAGTCCTACAGTCGCCACACTACAACTTTTGGCTAAGGGTCTGGGGAAACAGCTTTCCATCAATTTTATCCCTTCTAAAAACAAATAGGTTCCACCTCCTCACTGAGCGGCTTCATTTCATACTCCGGCAGGCTGTCCAACAGTTCTTCCAGGCAAAGCCCGGTGCTTCCGACCACATCATGGGCAAGCAGGATGACCTTCTTGCGCCCCAATGTAGTTGATACGCCGTTTTCGATCAGCTGCTTCGGATCCGGATTTTTAACCGCGTCGTCAAGACTGGCGTTCCAGTCGTAATATATGTATCCTCTCTCCGTCATCTCCCGGATGATGGCCTCGCTCGTTTTCTTGTTAAAAGCATTGACGCTGCCGCCCGGGAAACGGAACAGGTTTGTCTCCACTCCCGTCACCTCATACACAGTCTGTCTCGCCTTTTCAAAGTCCGCCACATAACTGTCCACACTCTCATATAAGGCATTGTATTCATGGTGATCACAGTGAATGCCGATGGTATGTCCCTCCGCCGCAATCTGACGCGCCACATCGGGATGCTGTCTTACATTCTCGCCCACCAGAAAGAAGGTCGCCTTGATATTCCTTTTCCGCAGGATATCGAGTACCTTCCTTGTGTTTTCCTCGGAAGGCCCATCGTCAAAAGTCAAGTACATCGTCTTTGGATGAAAATAATACGAAACACCCCGCACAATGCCATCTGCAATCTGCTGTTGATATTCCGCAAGACTTAGTTTCCCGCGCTCCGCCGTGTTGGAGAGAAACCCTGTCTCGATCAGACAGGCCGGCATGGAGGTGTTACCCGTCACATAAAAATCCGCATCATCCCGCAGCTTTCGCTCTGTGGCCCCCGTGCTCTTTAACGTCTGCTGCCTGATCAGCTGCGCCAGTCTCTTACTGTCCGGTCGGCCGCTGTCCTCCCTATACCACACTTCCATCCCACTCACCCCGGTGTCATCCTCCGTGGCATTCTGATGAATACTGATATAGATATCCGCCCCTGACTGATTGGCCTCCTCCACACGCGCTTCCTTCCCAATATAGGTATCCGTCTCTCTGGACATAATCACCCGGTATCCCTGTTCTTCCAACTGCTCTCTCACAAGCAGTGCAATGGAAAGATTCAGGTCCTTTTCCCGGATGCCGGCCCTGGCGCAGCCCTCGTCCACACCGCCATGTCCCGGGTCGAGGTAGACCGTCGGAACATGCACTGCCGCCGGCAGCCCGCTCCCATCTTTTCCCGCAGCTGCCGTCTGCCCCATCGCTGCAGCGAGGAATACCGCGAATTCTTCTTCCTGTAACGCCTCTGCCCCTTCCTCGATCAGCGGCAAAACTGCCACCGCTTCCTTTTCCGTACTGCGCAGTCGTTCCGTCATCGCCCGGATACCGCCCACCGCGGCCGCCTTCACTGACAACACCGTCGCCAAGCTGACGATACACACTGCGGCGCTGAGTGTATATACCCTCCTAAACAGCCGTCTTTTTCTCTGCTCCCTCGTCTCATAGCCACAGACATATTCCCAGGTGAACGATGACTCTCCGTACATTACTGATGCTCCTCTCTCGTATGCTTAGAAATTCTTTCCACTCTAGCATACAAAAGAGGAGCATCATAATTTCATCTTAGTTGCATCAAAACCCCATCTTTTTTGCATCAAAGTTGCATCATCGGGATACTTTCAAAAACAGCTCGTTGATTCCCTCGTAAAACCCTAGCGTCACCACCGTCTGCCCGCTGCCCATACCGGAAAAGACATATTTCCGGAAGTAAGGCGTTGTCTCCAGGAGCGGATTGTCCGACTCATACGGCGACGGTTCGCCAAGTCCCATATATTCCGCCCATTCCGCCACAAGCGCATCCGCGTCGATGTCTTCCCACAAAAGAGGGGTTCTCACATAAAATTCATATATTTTTCCGTCATCCGCATCAATATAAGCGTCCATCAGACGATTTGCCTTGTCCGCATTTTTCTGGGAATTGGAAATGCTCATCTTCCAGACGGCCACATTGTTGCGCGGCTCCAGCACATCGATCGCCGAGTAGAGCGTAACGTCGTAGGAAGACGCATCCACCTCCTTCACCTGTTCGGGCAGTATTCCCCTCTCCTTAAGCAGTTTAAGCCCTTCATTGCACGTGGCATAGATCTGCTCGTCCGTGATCTCCCTTCCGGACGGCCCCCTGCGGTTCACCACAAACGCGTAGGAACCTTCCGGTTCCTGATACGCTGCCTCCCCATCCGTCTCGTGAGACATGGCGCTCGTCTCGCTCTCCAAAAATGTCTGGCTGTTCAGACAGCAGGAAAGAATATAAAGCTTCTCGTTGCTGTTCATCTGGTATCGGTATCCCTCTCCGGCATTTTCCACATTTTCCGTATGGGGGCTGTCCAGGATCCCCTGATCCTTATACTGCGCCAACGCCTCCGGGCCCCATATGGAAATGATCATTGCAAATGCCACAAGCAGCGGAACTGCCAAATAATATATTTTACTCTTCATATGTCCTGTTCTCCGTGGGAAGGATGAAGCCAAAACACGAGCCTTCCCCTACTTTGCTCTCAATCTGTAATTCACTGTGATGTATCTTTAAAATCTCCGCGCAGAGCGCAAGCCCAAGCCCCGCCCCGTTCTTGCTCCTCGCCCTGGATTTATCCACCATGTAAAAAGCCTTGACGATCTTCGCCTGTTCCGCCTCCGGTATGCCGATCCCGTAATCTTTCACCGCGATCCGGTAACCGCCGTCTACCACCTTGCCGTCCACCTCGACCACGCCCGCCATATCGGAAGCCGCTTCGTCCGCCCCGGCGCCAGTCTCCGAAGCCTTGCAGGCATTGTCGATCAAATTTACCAACACGGTCTTAATCAGGTTTGGTTCCATCCACACCACGGCCTCCTCATGGGAAAACCGGATTTCCACTTCCTTTTTCTCCGCAAACATTTCCTGCAGATAGGCAAACATCTCCCCCGCCTGCGTTTCCTGCAGCCTGGCCTCCTCCTGTTTCGCCACGATGATGTCCAAGAGGCGGAAAGACATGGCTTCCAGGCGCTTGCCCTCCGTATAGATATAGTTTGCCGACATGATACTCTTTTCCTCATCTAACTTGTGGGAGCGCAGCATATCCGCATAGCCGATAATCGCCGTCAGCGGCGTTTTCAATTCGTGGGCAAACGCGCCCATGAACTCTTCCCTTGCCTCAATCTCCTCCTCCAGCTTGCAGATCGTTTCCTCCAGTGCATTTGCCATCCTGTTAAAATCCCCGGTGAGCTGCCCAAGCTCATCCCGGCTGATCTGCCTTGCCCGGTACGAGTAATCTCCCGCCGCCATTTCTCTGGTGGCCCTGGTCAGCAGACGGATCGGCTTCGTCAGGAGGGAGGCAATAATCAGCATGATGACCGTACTGGTCAACAGTAGAACCACCGTTACCTTCCGATACAGCGAAAACCCAAGGGCCCGCTCCGTAAATACCCCTGTCACATCCTTCATGGTTTCCAGATACAGAATCCGGTTCAACGCATTGATGGATACGCAGGTGTGCACATAAAAACAATCCTGCGCACAAATCACACGGTAGGATTTGGTATGCTGATCCGTCTGTAGAAGCAATCCCTCATCCGAGGCAAACCCACTGCTGGTATACAGTATATTTTTCTCCTCATCCGCGATCCGCAAAAGCCGTCCGCCGCCCTGTCCGCCCATTTCCAGTTTGGACGCAATCTCCTCCACCACGCTGTCAGGCAGGACACTGTACTTAAGAGGCACATTCAAAGCCGCCGTCTCAAAGGCAAAACTTAAGATACTGCTCTCATCAAGCGCTTGTCCCACCTCTCTTTCCAGAGAAGTCTCAAACACATAATTTACAAAGTAAAAGCCGCTGAATCCAAGTGCCAACGCCAACACAATCATGGTGGACAGCACCAATTTGATTGAAAATTTCATTCCTGCACCTCTAAGCGGTAGCCCACCTTGTACACGGCTACCAGATTATGCTCCCACCCCAACTTTTTTCTTAAGCGCTGTACATGCAGGTCAAGCGTCCTGCTGTCCGCAAGATACTCCCCTTCCCACACCTTCTCGTATAAGGTCTCCCGGAACAGGGCGACGTTTTTATTCTTCATAAAAAGAAGCAGGAGGCCGAATTCTTTGTTCGTCAATTCCACGGGGCGGCCCGCCTTGGTCACCCTGCGGGCATCCACATCCACCGTCACGTCACCCGCCGTAAGACGCTGTTCCACTTTATTGTATCGCCGAAGCACTGCTTCCACCCTCGCCACCAGTTCCACCACATCAAAAGGTTTTACCAGATAATCGTCAGCGCCCAGCTTCAATCCCTTCACCCGGTGCTTGACCTCATGCTTGGCGGTGATAAAAATCACCGGGATCCCCAGAGGCCGTATGTACTCCATCACGTCGTAGCCGTCCGCCCCCGGCAGCATAATATCCAGAAGAACCAGTTCAAACTCTTCCTTCTCGATCAGGTCAATCGCCTGCAGGCCATCCTGCACCGCCGTACAGTGATATCCTGCCGAAGAGAGATTGAGATCTATCAGATCACAGATCGGTTTTTCATCATCTACAATCAGTATCTTAATCATTTGTGCTCTGCCACCCCCAATAATCCCGTGCCTTCTCTACCAGTATTTCCATCGTATCCTCATCACTGCACCGGTATGTGTCCTTGATTTCCGTATCCAGTACAAACCCGCCGGTTCTCTGATAATAGATTCGGTAATCGCTCTCAATAAGAAGTTCGCCGCCCTCACCCTCATAGCTGTATCTGGCAAGGATCACGATGTCCTTGAGTCCGTCCCCGTCAATATCCCGGCAGGTAACGCCCTTAAGCGCATAGAGATTGTCGTACTTTCCCATCGGCTGTAAAACCGACACGATATCCCCCTGCTCACTCACCAGATAGATCATAAAAATGTCATAATCCGCAATCCGGTATGTCCCCGGCGTCACCTGTAACTTGCCTAGCTTGCCGAACGTCCGCAGATAACATTGCTCCGGAATAATCCGGAAACGGTTTCTTTGCAGCTCCTGCAAGGTGGATGCCGTGTACAAAAATTCCGTGGAATCTCCATCCCTGACAAAAGCCGCGATGGATTCCGCGCTTTTATTCATCCCAAAGCGGTTGATCTTTTCCGAAATCCGATAATCCCTGTAGAACCCGTCCCCCGCCGGAGCTTGAAAGAGCACGTCACCGACCTTGTAAGTCTCGCCGGCATAAGCGCCGCTCTCGTTGACGCAGGAAGTGATGAGAGCGATATCCGTTCTGCCGTCCCGGTTCAGATCCTGAAAGGACACCGCCGCAATGGACTGTGCCGGCTGCCGCATCCGTCCCCTGACGCGGTAATTGGTCTCAAGCTGCTCCGTCCGGTAAAGAATCCGCCCGTCTCCATCCACAAGAAACAGGGCCAACCGGTTATATCGCTCATCATAAGCCGGCACCACCAACGGACTGTCCTCCTCATCCGCCTCCAGGGCAAAAATCTGATCCTCCACCACAAGAAAACCGCCGTCCGCGATCCCGTCCCGGTTCTCTATCGACATCAGACGGTCATAGTATGCCTGATACTCCGCCGACACGGAAGTCCCGTCCGCCTCCGCCGGAGATGCCTGTACCCTTTCGGTAAAAAGCAGACCCCAGGCCAAAGCCGCGAGAACAAGCGCGCCTTTGTATCTACACCTATTCATTCGTCAACACCTCCGCAATCTCGGGAAATTTCCAGGTTTTACTCTCCCTGTCAAGCAGGGCGTAAGCCCCGCAATCCCACCAGATACAGGGAATCCCGTAGCGGCGCGCCTCCTCCATATAATAATTTGTCCACGCCACCCGCGCCTGTGTATTCCCTTTATCCACACATCCAAACTCCGTGAGGATCACCGGAATCCGCCGCTCCACAAACAGCTCGTTCATCTCGTAAAAGGCTTTCGCCACTTTCTCTCTGGTCTCTGCCGTGTCCCATTCCGTGTCCCCGTCCTCCTTCTGGCAAAAGCTGTAGGGCGTGTACATATGCACCGACACAATCAACCGTCCGTCATCCGGTACGACGAGCCCCTCCATGGCCTCCGTCTCATGGTTGCTGGCATAAGGACAGACCAACAGATAGCGTGTCCGGTTGCCTCCCCCGGAAGCCCTGACCGTCTGCACAAAAGCCGCATTCAGGTCATTGACCATGGCCCGCATCTCCTCCGTGCCCGAAGTCCACTCCACCTCGCTGTCCCGCAGTCTCGGCTCGTTCATGGACTCAAACAAAAGCCTTTCGTCATAGTCCCGAAAACAGGCCGCAATCTGCTCCCAGACTGCCGTAAATTCCCTCTCAATTTCCTCCGACTGCTCCACTTTCAGATCAAGCCACTCCTCATGGTGCAGATCCAGAATCACGTACAAGTCTGCGGTTAGCGCCATGTCCACCACTTCCTGCACCCGGTACATCCACAGGTCGGAGATATGATAGGACTCATCCAAATGATCCTCCCAGGTAACGGGAATCCGCACCGTACGAAAACCCGCCTCCTTCATGGCAAAAAAGGTTTTCGCATCGGCCTCCGGATTGCCCCAGTAGGTCTCGTACTCCAGGTCGCCCGCATCCGGCCTGTATTCCCGCAGGCCTGTGGAATCCAATGTATTTCCCAGGTTGATTCCCGCGCCCATCCGGCTGACAAACCGAATCGCCCGCGTTCTGCCCGCAAGCAAAAAAGCCGCTCCCGCAAACCCCAGAATAACCGCCAGCCCGCCAAGCCCCCATACAATGTTTCTCTTCATCGCTTTTTCATCTTTCTTTCTCAAAAACCGCTTTGACCGTAAGCCCGCTTTCCGGTATGGAAAGTTCCAACGATGCTTCGCCAAAGCTCTCCCGCCCCTGCGCGCTCTCTACTTCCCACCCGGCAAAATAATAGCCTTCACTGGCCGCTGCCGTAAGACTGACAGGGTAATCCGTAAAATATTCCCCCTGCCACTTTCCCTGTTCGTCAAACGTCGGCGTGATCGTATTCAAAACGACATTTCCCGCGGCGGTGTCCGAAATCTCAATGTCCACCACTGCCAGATCGCCTTCCAGCCCAAAATCCTCTTTCAAATAACCCGCCATATACCCTTTCCGGTTCGCCAGAAAGGTTCGGATATTTTCCATTTCATCCTCCATCCGGTAAGGCAGGTCAGACCCGAAAAACCGTTTCAGATGTACGTCCACAGGCTCCGTCATCAGGTCAAGATGCGCCTCAATCAAAGGTTCCGTGTGAACCGGTGAAAAAACCTCATTGGCAAGATCCATCAGCGTGACGCTAAATTCCTCTTTGAAGGCGTCGCTCCGGCACAGATTGGCAAACGCGGCGCTGTGTTCTATGGTAAAAGCCAACGTATCTGTCCCAACCGAAGCGCTGTCGAGAGAACTTGTATTCACGTCAAACAGCATCCAGCGCCATCTGCCGTCCGCATACGATTCCCCCGCCGCGTTTGCGGACGGTTCCCGCACTCTCCAAAACGCCTCGTTCGTACCGCCCGGCCAGTCCACGCCCCGCGCAATATAAATTTCCGTTGCATAATAGTCCAGATAGCTCTGCAGATCAATGACGGAATCAAGGGACTCATAGTGATCCGAAACCGTAAAATCGGTCTCAACCAGGTAACGCATCATGCGGTTATAGATTTCCCAATCCTTGTCGCTGTCGGATTCCGGCCTGCCGTTCTTGACGATGAGCGCCTCGTCCCTGTCAATATCATAGTAATGGCTCAGATAAGTGTCAGTGTACCGCTCCGTCAGCCAGTAAACGCCCCAGTATTCGCCGTCCAGAAACAGCACGCAGGGTTCAAAGTTCATGGTGCAAAAGTCTCTTTCCTTCGTCAGCGCCGATACGAACTTATCCCGGAACTTCGCGATCGTATCCTGCCCGCCCGCAGACAAGGTCAACGTGTCCGCCATGTAGCCGGTTCCAAACAGCTCCGCATAAAACCGTTTGGCCATGCCATAGTTTTCTCTCGCATAGAGATTCAGGCTTTTGGGCAGGCCGCTCCTGCTGCCGCCTCCCTGCACGCGCACGCCGCAGGACTGTTTCAACGCCACTTCCCCGTCGGCACGAAAGAGCTGTATGTCCGCCGGCCGTTCCCACTGTGCGCCGTGTTGGGTAAAATTTTCCGTCTCGTCGATATGATTTCCGTCCTCGTCAAGCTCCGTGTCAAACCTGCGCCCGAAAACATATATGCCGTCATCATAGCCAAACAGATTGTCCGGATCCGTCACGACGGAAATCACGTTCATATCCGAATAGCCCGCTTTCCCTTCATACCCCACAAAGTAACTCTCCGTTTTCAGGTCATGATACTTTCCATCCTGATCCTGATAGACAGCCCGGACGATCGTGCACTTGTCAACGGCATAATCAGGCAGTTGATAAGGAATACCGTCCATTGTGGCCTCATACGCCAGATCCGTCCGCATGGAATACACATTCGGATGTACAGTCGCATCGTCAATCTCAATGGGAGTGGTATATGGAAACGCATTTTCGTCCGGCACAGAGCCGTCCAGCGTATAGTAGATTTTCGTCCCGACCGGAGCCGACAATTCCAAAGTAAAGGGCTCCTCATAGAAACCCGACTCTCTGGAGAAGGTCAGTCCTGTACGATCAAATTCGTCATAGAAAAGAAGCAGGCCCATCAGCCCGCATAAGAACAGCATACAAAACAGCGCGCTTTTTCGACTCATCATCCTACCGTTTCTCCGGACTGTGCAACCCAGTTGACAGACTGTATACCCGGCACGGTCAAGAGTTCGTCAAGCACAGCCGGATTGATTTCACCCTTTGTCCTGATCTCGCAGATCATCTCTTCGTGGTCAGCATCCTTGTTTGCAGTTCTCACCTGAAACCCCACAATATAAGGCTTCAATTTCTCCTCAAACTGTTTTTTGTCTATGGTCTCCCCGGCACCGTTCACAATTAACAGATACCGGTTTCTGATCCCCGGCACCTTGCTTGAAGCGATCAAAACCACCGCAATAAACAACACGGAAGTAAAGGTCAGCCGCCAGTTCTGCGAACTCACACACAGCCCCTCCGCCATCGCCCAGAAAATAAACATGGTATCGCGGCTGTCTTTTACCGCCGTCCGGAAACGGACAATGGACAACGCGCCGACCATACCAAGCGATACCGCAATGTTGCTGCTGATCATCATCATGACAATCACGGTGATCAGGTGCATGATCACCAGAGACCAGTTAAACTTCCTGTTGTACACAATCTTTTCCGAAGAAATATAATAGGTCAGATAGATGATCATTCCGACCGCCAGTCCGCACAGCAGGATAAAAAGCGTGCGCTTCACGCCGTATTCGCTGCTGTTTGTATAAAAATAACTGAGAACCTCTTCCTTTGACATAGCAGATTCACTCCCTAAAAATTAAAGTCATAGTAAACCGGACGCCCCGCGCAGTATTTGCTGTAAGTCCCCTGCGTCAGGTGAAACTGTGTAAACACAGCTGACAAAAAGCCCATCAGTTTTCCGCTGTATTTCACTTCCAAAACTGCGTTCTCCCTGAGAATGGGCGTATAACAGACCTTGGGGGAAAAAAGATCCATATTGGACTCCGAAGATCTGACATTCATATCCAGAGTAATACGGGTGTCATACATCGGATAGCGGTACGCCAGCCTGTCGTACTCGATCTGGGCGACGGGACGGTACTGGCCCTGTTCCATAATCGCATAGGCCTTCCGGCTTGTCACGGAACTGTCAAAATAGGCCTTGAGCACCTTGATATTGCCCCGCGACAACTCCCTCGCATCCGCTTCTGACACAATCAAGCTCAGCTTTTGCTGCCTGTCATCGTTTTTCTGTTTGATCTCCAACTTACATAGAGACGCATCTTTATCATAGATCCGGAGACGCACCTTTTTGCGATCCATCACGCCCGCGAGTTTTTCCGCAAAATCCATATGATTCACGGAATCAAAATAAAGGCTTCGCACCGAATAGGGACCGTCCATACAATGACTGTCCCTTTCAAGCAGCCTGTCCAACTGGTCTCTTATTGCAAGAGCTTTCCCGAGGGGAATCACATATTTGATTTCTTTTCTAAGAGAATAGAGCTCTTTTTCCATTTTTTCATCTTATCATCATCAGTTCCTTTTTGCAACCGTCATCCCAACAGACTCATCTCGTTAAACTCTCCCGTCTGTTCCGAGCGCGCCCGCGCCGCCATCTGTTCCTCCTGATGATGCCCGCCGCTCTTTTCCACCAACCAGTCGAGCAGTTCATTTCTCGCCTTCTTGTTGTCCACAATCTCCCGGTAGTTAACCACACTGTAGAGGTGCAGGCCCTTGCGGATCTCATTGACAAACCGACATTCCAGAATCATGTCACCGCATACCGCCAACCGCAGATCCTTCGGCATACCGTCATCCTCTATCGTCACACAGACATAGTTAAAATCAAAGATTTTCACCTTGTCAATTCCCTCATTTAAGCAGGGAATCCTGTCATCAATCAGTACGCGGGGGTAGTTTCTTTTCTGATAGAAGGGCGGAGTAACCCTCTTTTTCAGATTCAGCTTCAAATCCTCAAAACTTCCGCTGTCCTTCTTGATTTCCGTGGGAACGGTGGGGATTCTGTCATAGAGGATTCCCAACAATTCATCATAGCAGCCGTTCAAATCCGTAATCTTCATCGAGTAAACCCACTCGTCGTCCCGTTGGCTCACATGCACCACGGTTGCGAACAGGTCCGCATGATAATCCTCCGAGTCTAAAAGAACTTCCACATTCTCGTTTTCCTCGAAGAAATAGGGTTTGGGAAGCGTCATGGAAATTCCCGCCTCCGAAGCGTCCCTGGTCATGCCCGTGTACACTTCCCCCTTATATCTGACGCGGCAGGGCATATGCACCATAACCCGTTCCGTCTTCCGATAGGGGATTCTTCCATCCACAAAAAATAACGACATCACCAACAGGAACAAATTGTTGATCAGCCAGAACAACACGACGATCGGTCCGAAAGAGCCGCTGTCCAGCATAATCAAAATACAGCGGAAAATCCCCCATGCCGACAGCACAATCAAAATCAGAAAAGGAATGGAATAAAGGAAATTTTTTCCCTTCTCGTTTTTCTGCTCACCCTTGCTTGTGACCTTAAATTTCTTCATGGAGATGCCCACCGACTCAAACAGCACCGGCAGAAGCATATAGGGGAAGAGCACCGTCTCATAAATGCTTGTCCACTTGGTAGAACGGATATTTCGCGAGAGCATTCTCAGACTGATATTGCTGCTGATATACATCGGCAGCCAGAAAACCAACACCTGCGGCAGCGTACACTTAAACACCATAAAACCGAAAGCCGCATACAGAAGCGGAGACATAATATAAATCAATCTCTTTAGCGGCGCATACCAGTACCAGATGGAGGCCCAATAGTTCATCTTCTGGGAAAAATTAAGCTCCGGCGCAGTAAAAATGTGCATTTTTCTGCCCGTAGCAATCACGCCTCTGGCCCAACGCGTTCTCTGCTGCACCAGATCTTTTAAGTCCTGCGGCGAAAGCCCGGAGGCAAGCGGTTCCCCCGTGCCCAGGCTCACATACTGCTTTTTCTCAATCAAGATACCCGTGGCAAAGTCCTCCGTGATCGCGCCCGTAAAGAAGCCGCCGATGGACTCTAACGCCTCTCTGGAAAGCACCGTGTTGGAGCCGCCGTAGATCACGCTGTTTGTCTTTGTGCGGGCCACTTGGATATCCTTGTAAAAGTAATCCTGTTCGTTGGGAATTCTGGACTCTGAGTACAGATTAAACTGAAACAAATCCAGATTATAAAAACTCTGCGGGGACTGCAGAAAGCCAAGTTTGATCTTGTCCTCTTCCTTCCTGTCCCGGTTTCTCAACTCCGCATCCACAAAATAGGGAATCGTCTTCATCAGAAAATTGCTTCTGGGAATCATGTCCGCGTCAAAAGTGACCACGTAAGGCGAACTGGAGTGGGCCAACGCGTTATTTAAATTTCCGGCCTTTGCCCCCTCGTGATCCTCCCTGTCCAGATAATTGACGCCAAGCCTCGCCGCCAACGCCTTCATCTCTTCCCTGTGGCCGTCGTCGCACAGATAGATATGCACCTTTTTCGGATCGGGATACTTCATTCTCGTACAGCCGCGCAGGGTCTTGTAGAGCAGATCCACCTCTTCACTGTAGGTCGCCACAAAGACATCCACATGCGGGAATTGGTCTAAGGGCACATCTTTCGGAAACGGATATCCCTCCACCGAATACATGTTGGCATAGTGAATAAACGCCTCCACCATACCGAGCACTTCCACCACCAACAGGCCGATACCCGCCACAATAGACACCATTCCGTACTCAAAGGGGATCGTAAAAAAGATTCTCCACATCAAATACATGATGGTAAAAAACATGTTTAAGAAAAACCATAGTTTTCCTTTCCAGTTATGAAAAAAACCGCGTATCAATGCGCCGAGGCTCTCCCGTTCCTGCGTCATTTTCAATCCCCCTTAAAGAAGTTGAAGGCATCCCCGTTGATATTGTAGGGATAAATCTCCATAATAATATAATCAAACTCATTCTCTTTCACATAGCTCTCGATATCAAGGACATGGGATTCCTCCAGCGACCACATAGCATCAAGCTCGCTGCACATAGGCGCGAGGAATACCATCATCGGCGAAAAATAAGAATCTCTGATGGCAAAAATTTTGACCCCGTCCGGATTGTCCTCATTGACAATGTGCTCGTAGGGGCGCAGGCCGTTTAAGTAGAGCGAATACTGGGAATCACTGTAGATGTCGTCGTGCTCCAAAAGCACGTCCATGTCCATAAGAGATTCCGTGGTCGGCCCCCGGAAATGCTGGGTCTCATCCGTCACGCCCATGCAGTGCCTGTCATATTGGTTCTCAAATTTGGGCCACAGCGCCTCAAAATCCTCAAGGCCGCTGAAATTTGCGCCCGTCTTACGTCCCATGGAGCCAAGCATTCCCTTTTTGTAAGTCACCCGCTCATAGTTGGCCGGATCCATATAGAAGCCGTCCGGGTCAAGCCCCGCGTCAAATTTTTCGTTCATCTGCTCCACCAACACCTGCGTCGCCTGATAGGCCGCCGGGATGGTCCAGTGGTGATCCGTCTTGAAAAAAGCATCCTGAATCGAAAGCGTCCCGTTGGGAATATATTTCCTGCAATCCACCGTCTCGATCCCGTAACGGTTCATATAAAACAAAGTCTCATCCACAATCGTGTCCGGATCGTTGACCGGCATCCCTGTGCGGAAATTGGTCTCACCCCGCACATATTTCCCCGGCGTGACAAAGAACAGCACCTTCGTGCCGTTTGGCGCCACACAGTCCTGAAGCCGGCGGAGCCTTCTGGCATACTCCTGTGCGTCGTTTGTGTCCTCCCGAAAGAACGAGGCATAGTGCAGGTAGCCGTCCTCGTCGCTGATGTAGCTGAAGTTGTTAAACTCCCGCTTGTCCATCAGCACCTGCATGTAGGAATAGGTCTCGATAAATTCCATCCGCCCGTACATGGAAGAGATGATACTCTCATCCAGAGCCGACACGGTCTCCGAAACCGTCTGGGGCGCTGTAGACAGCTCTATTCCCTCAGCCAGGCTCTCCTCCAACGTCTCCAGCCAGATATCGCCGCCGTACCATGCATTCACACCCGCATAACCGAACACCGCCGCCAAAAAGAGCAGGGCAAAGATCTTCTTTCGCAGCATATAGGCCCTTAACGGGTCTTTTTTTCGTCTTTTTCTTTTCTTCGCCACAAATCCACCCCGCTAGAAATTGAAGTAAATAAACGGATTGTAAGTACCACTGGCCATATAAGCCACGCAGATCACCAAAAGCGCCATCAGACCGACCGGATAAATAAGCACACCCGCCCGGGCAATCGCCGACTTGGGATTCTTATACAAAATTTCGTTCATATTTCTGGCAATCGGCATGGAAAAAACGATTCCCAAAACCAGAAATACAAAGTTTTCCCTTATCATCATCACCGCCAGGTCACTATAGAAACCATTGTTGTTCACTCCGAGCATATTCATAAACACCCGTCCCGCCTGATAGAGATTGTCCGCGCGAAACACCACCCAGAGCGCATTGACAACCATGAGCGTATAAAAATGCTTCACAAATTTACTCTTGATCTTCTTCGGATACTCAAAAAACCGCTCCGCAAGCTGAAAGACAAAGTACATCAGTCCCCAGAAAATAAAGGTCCAGTTTGCGCCGTGCCAGATGCCCGTCAAAAGCCACACCACCAACATATTGCGGACCATAAAATCCTGATTCTTTACGCGGCTGCCGCCAAGCGGAAAATAAACATACTCCCTAAACCAGTCCGTCAAAGAGATATGCCATCTCTTCCAAAAGTCAGAGATGGACTCCGCAATATACGGATAGTTGAAGTTCTCCGGAAACTTAAAGCCAAAGCACAGCCCCAACCCGATGGCCATGTCAGAATAGGCCGAAAAATCATAGTAAATCTGCAAAGAATAGGAAATGCTTCCAAGCCACGCCAACATCGCCGGCACCGCCATTCTCTCCGTGCCGATCATGGACCAGCGGAATATATTGTCCGCCATCCCGGCAAAGCAGTTCGACAATAGAATTTTTTTTGCCAACCCCACCGTAAAACGGCTGATTCCCATGGAGAACATGTCAAAGCTTGACTTTCTGTGACGAATCTGTTCCGCGATCGTATTGTACTGGATGATCGGCCCGGCAATGAGCTGTGGAAAAAAGGAGATGTAAAGCCCCACATAGAAGGGATTCTCCGCCCGAACCGTTCCCCGATACACATCCACCACATAGGACATCGCCTGAAAGGTAAAAAAGGAGATACCGATCGGCAAAGGCAAAGACACCGGCGCAAACCCGAAGGTTTCCATCACAAAACCAAGATATTTAAACACAAACAAGGTCGCAAGGTTGGCAGCGACCGCTATAAATAGTACGACTTTTCTGCTCCCTTCTCCCTTCAGCTTCTGCACCACTCCCGCCAACAGGGAATTGACGAGAATGGATGCAATCATCAAAAGCACATAAAGCGGTTCTCCCCAGGCGTAAAAAATCAAACTTGCAAGCAGAAGAATCACATTCTGACAAGCCCTGGAAAAGAAAAACCCATAGTACAAAACCAATACAACCGGGAAAAAGATGAACAAAAATACGATGCTGGAAAAAAGCATACCGTATCCCCTTTCGCCTGTTATCGTTTCTTTCTGTATTTCCTGTAGATGCAGATAAAAAGAACAAATCCGGCCACACAGGCAGCCCGTATGGCGTTTATGACAAGCGGATCATTTAACACCGACAAAAAATAGTCCCTCTCCTGCACCGCCTCCGCGGCAACTTTGGTAAACAATATCATAAAACCTGTCAGTCCTTTCTGATAATCAAAACAGAAGGCATGAAAAACAGCACCATGACTATCAATAAAAACAGCTTGTTTTCGCCCCGCACGGAAGTGTCGTAAACGGTGGACTTCTCCAACAGGCGAATCTGCGTCTGCATGGCGCGCCCATGCTTGTAGAGATAGGTTTTTATGTTATAAATCTCCTGATCATAATTGTCGTTAAATCTGTTGACCAACGTATTTTCCTCGTCCAGATAGTCAAACAGATAATAATTATGCCAGTTCTGTCCTGAATCATCGTAATAATCAGCCGCCCAACGATACCATTCCCGCTCTCTCGCGGAGCGGATGTAGGCAGTGGTCTCGTCGATCACATCGCAGATATGGTCATGAGATAACGTGCTTCTCTGGAGAACGGCATAGCGGGCCTCCAATTCCTCCACAAACCGGATATCCTTGGTAAAACGGTCGAAAAAGGGCCTCTCCTGAAAGGCCATCGTCCCGGTCTCCATCTCCTCCATCGCATAGTTGTTCATGGCCTGGTCAAAATCCCAAACGGGCCCGATCTTGAGCGGTTCTCCGGAATTTTTATACATGTAGGTGGAGTGTATACCCGCGTCGTAATTTCCGAAAAACTCATTCAGCAGAAAATAGTCCACAAAGGAATCCACGTCAATATATTTGTCGTAAAGGCCGAACACATCCTCCCTGTCGGAATAAATAATCTGTTCGATCTCGGAGAAATCCTTTTCAATATAGCGCAGGGCCGAGTCCGTGATCCGCTCCTCGGAAGGGTATTTCAAACCAATCCATTCGTCGGACAGCCCGGAAAGCCGCCGCCCTGTTTCAAGCATTTTATCAAAATGGGTAAATCTGTCCCTGCGGACGATATAGCTTGTATACAAATTCTTCTCGTTGAAGGAATCAATGGGAATCCGGTTTTTGTCCCTGGCCACCGTCTCCATCATCAAGTACAGGCCCTGATAGACGTATCTGTCCCCCTCCCTGATCACAACTTCACAAAACTGGCTGTCAGGCGACACCTCCGATATCTCCGCACTGATCCGATATGCCAGATAGTTGCGGATCATACTCTTGTCCGCCATGCTTCCGTTCAAAATCCAACTGTCATGCGCGCCCATACCGAGGATATCCACATCGTTGTCCAACCCTTCCGCCGTCTTCAGCTTTAAGAGATACTGCGCCTTGTCAAAATTATAGGAGGTGTGCCCTCTCTTCTTGATCAGGAACTCACTCTGTACCGCCGCTTTATCCGATATGCAGTTTTCAAATGTATCGCCGTCTATGATGCTGATGTGTCCTTTGATATAAGGCTCCCCATCCAGAACCGTCTCGTTCCCCGTCTCGTCAAACTCTTTATAATGTGTCAGCTCGCTCTCCATAGAAAGAATCACGATCGGCAGATTGGAGTGAAATCCCTCCTGCACCGTATAATCTTCTCCTATATAAAGAAGCGGGTCTTCGGTATGAGGGTCCGGCGGCAGATCGAAATACGTATTTTTATTGATATCCCGATTCCGGTACGCCGCATAGCCCCGCAGGAATCCGAGTCCTCCCGCCAAAAGGATTGCCAGAACACACACGCCAAGCAGACAGGCCTTTCTTTGCCCCTGCGTCATATCGTTTTTCTCCTATTGGTTAATCTCGTCGTCCTGTCTCACGATACTGACCGAAGTGACACCTTCGATTCCGGACAGATTTCTCACCAGTTTCCCGTTGCGCTTTTCCGATTTTTTCAACTGTTTATCGGAAACCTCATAGATGAACTCCTCCGTCTGCGACTTAACCGCCCTGTTGTGCACGCGAAGCGCCGCCTTGCCGCCAAACAGATTCCCCATGTGTTTTTCCACTTCCTCACCCGCCTGTGGCTCGCTGTTCACAATCACCATAATGCGTCCGTTGTCGCGGATAAATCCAAAGAGAATCAAAAAGGCAAATATCAGGGCGGAACCGATGGCCGCAATCAGATAGTCGGAAACGCCGCAGCAGATCCCCACTGCAATTCCCCAAAAAATATACGCCGTGTCGCGGGGGTCTTTAATCGCCGTCCGAAACCGCACAATGGACAATGCGCCGACCATCCCCAGTGAAAGCGCTATGTTGTTTCCAATCACATTCATGACAAGGGTTGTCACCAACGTCAGCATAACGATAGACACGTTGAAGCGCTCACTGTAGACCGGGCCCGAATGGGAAATTCGGTACGAAATGTAAATCAGGCAGGCAATCACCGCCGCCGCCAGAAAATTCACAATCACATCCGTGATTGTCAGACCGTTGGTCGCGTTTGACAGACTGTTGTAAAGTACCTCTTTCATATCATTTTCTTCCTCTCTTTGATATCATTCTCGCCTTACAGTATTTACTGTTAGAGACCTGCGTTTTATCACAGCGGTTCAATTCATTCTTCAAATAGGTTAAAAGAAAGCCCGTGTATTTCACTTCCATTGTCACCTGCCCCGGCAGCGCGACCGGATACAGGGCCGCATTTTCATTAAAGATATCAAACCCCGCCTCGCTCGCACGGAGATTCTGGTCAAATGTGATCCTCGTGTCATTATGCCCCGTAATATAGGCAAAACGGTCATACTCCACGATACATTTCGGTCTGTAACAGCGCGCATTCAAAAACACATACAGCCACTTTGCCAAAGGTTCCTCCCTGCCAGTCAAAAACCCATAGCTGCCGTCGATCATCTCCATGGATTCCTCCCGCGTGAGTATGAGGGATCGTTTCCGTTGAAAAGCGCCTGTTTTTTCCTTCACCTCAAGTTTTGCGGTCTGCGCATCCGCGCCATAAACCCGCAGGCGTATTTTCTGCCGTCCGTCGTACCCCTCCACCTTGTCCTCAAAATCCGTATCGTGAAGCGTATCGAAATACAGGGAACGCACCAGATATCCCTTTTCCCCGTTGTGCGGGTCCGCCTCCATATAAATGCCCAACCGCCTTTTCATGTCAGCCATTTGAAGCGGCCCGATATCATATTTCACCTCTGTTCTGGTCACATCAAGCAAACTCAATCCCCGCCTTTCGTTATCCTGCCTGCAAGAAAGACGCCCAGTCCGGCCGCCGCAATCACCGCGCCCTTGGCTATTCCTTCCTCCCGTCTCCTGCGGGATTTTCTATTCTTTTTAATTTCCGCTCTTCTCCTTTCGGCATCCGGTTTCTTTGTCATCTCTTTGCTGATCTTCTTCACGAAGAACGCTTCCTCTAGCAATTCTTCGTCGGTCTCCATCTTGCGCAGAATCAGATCCTTCACCTCATCTGAGATCTCAAAAGGAACCGGCTTTGCCTCGGATACATCACTTTCCTTTGCATCCGGCTCAAACGGTTCCGGTTCGGCCAGAGCGCCGATTCCGTATTCCGACTTGGCGGCAAACTCCGTCTCGATTTCGGAGAGCGCGCGCTGTCCCACATTCGTCATAAATACCGGCTGCGGTTCAAATACAGGCACAGGCTGCGGTACAGGCACGGGTTCCGGTGCAGGTACAGGTTCCGGTGCAGGTACAGGTTCCGGTTCCGGTGCAGGCACGGGTTCCGGTGCAGGTACAGGTTCCGGTGCAGGTACAGGTTCCGGTTCCGGTACGGGCTCGGGTTCCGGCTCTGACACAGGTTCTGGTTCCGGTGCAGGCGCGGGTTCCGGCTCCGGCTCGGGTTCTGGTTTCGCCGCCACGTCAACCGCTCCGACAGAAAGAAGCTCCAACCCGTCTTCGTCAAACTTTGGCCGCTCCATTCTGAGTAAATCATTATAACATCTGAACCGTACGAGTCTTTTTCTCTTATGATGTTGGAAAACAAGACCGGGCACCAAACAGCACAGCGCTATTCCGAGCGCCACTGCCGCATCACGCCAGATATAAAAATAGATGGTCAGGCCTAAAACCGCCGCCCCAAGCGGCGCGGCAGCCAGATACGTGCGCTTTCCGAGCGCGCTCCTGATTTTGAGCCTGTCCAGAAGATAGCCGAACACAATATCCAAAAAATACGCGAAACACATACCAAGAAAAGTGAGTGAAACCGTCAGAAACATCCTGATCACAAGATTGGCCGTCATCGGCTCCACCAAAAGATAGGATCCGCAGCACAAAACGACACCGATCCCCAGAAACAATACCGTCCTGAAGTATTTATAACCCCAGAAGCAAAAGAGGGTTCCCACAACAATCAACAGGATAACCCCCAAGAAAGTCAAAAGTTCTCTTGAAAACAATAACTCGCCCTGCCATTTGGGCACTTGCAGCACAAATTTATCCAAAGCGATCCCCTTTTCCCCATACGTTATACACCGTAAAAATCTTAATATTATATTAACATTTTTGGCGATTTTGCGCAATGTTTCATCGGATCATCGCACATTATTTGTGCATATTATATAATTTTACCCCCCCCCCTGACGTTATTTTTTTGGTAAATTTAACCATAACACAATCCCAAAACCGCCGCGCTCTCCTCGATGCCCTTTTCTCTCTCTGCAGGTTCCATATGCAGTCTGCAAAGCCCCATGATACATGCGCCCACTACCGGTTCATAGCAGGCCCTCATCACGTTCGCCCCCTGAAACCGCTCTCCAATTCGCTTTATCACCTGCTTTGTCAGCGGATTTTCCGTTCCTTTAAAGACACTTCCGGCCAACACAATCTCCTCTTCCTCCGGATTCATGTTCATCCTGCGAAAACCCGCTTCTATATAATCGACAATCTCTTCCGCAAACTCAAAAATCAGGCCGCATGCGACTTCATCTCCCCGCTCGGCAACCATCATAATCTGCGGCACCAAAAAGCGCAATTCCTTCCGGAACCCGCTCTCTGTCATATACCGTTTGAGCAGCGTATCTACATCGGGAACTGCCGCCTGGCCCAAAAATAGCGGTGTCAGTTTGGTGGGCGGGCACAGCCCCAATTCCGCATCAAAGACCTTCCTCGCCGCCCGGCGCGCCAACGCGCTTCCCCCCTGCGCCTTCTCTTCCATATAATCTCCATAGACAAACTGTCTGCCTTCCCTGTCAATCAGCGCGCCGTTCATTCCTGTGCCCGCGCAGATCACCGCGCCGTGGGAGCGCAGAGTGCCGCTGTAAAAAGCGATGACCGCATCGTTGCAGACAAATATTTCTTCCACCGAAAGCTTTTTTTGCAATGCCTCCCCGAGCAGCGCGTCATCCCCCGGCCAGTCCACGCCGCCGATTCCGGCAACCGAAAGCGCTATATCCCCGATGTGGATGCCTGCGCTTTTCAGCGCCCCTTCCACCGCCTCCCGTATAGCCATCACCGCAGATTCTACTCCTTCATTTGGAAAATAGGCTCCCTTTGCCACGGCCTGTCCCACAATAAAGCCGTCCTCTCTCATGACCGCCGCCGCCGTCTTTGTACCCCCCTGATCAATCCCAAGAATGTACTTTTCTCTTATCTCCGTCTTCCCCATCATGTCCTCCCTTCCAAAGCATCCCCACATCGCTTCGTCCGCTTACTGTTTTCTATAAAACCTTATTTTATCACCTGATGTGTGTATCGATTTACATTTAACTCCATCTTACTGGAATTTTCTCTTTCCGTCAATATATATCTTTCTTTTTTCTTGACAAAGCAGAACATTATGTTACAATTAAAGCGCAAATTATGAAACATCATGCAACTTCTATTTGTGTATTATGCAACATTCTTTTGCCGTGAGGCAAAGACTGAAAACAGGATAGGAAAGGCGGCATATGGCTACTATATCAGATATCGCCCGTCAGGCGAACGTTTCAAGGACGTTGGTTTCCCGGGTTTTAAACAACAAAGCGGGGGTCAGTCCCGAAAACCGAAAGAAAATCCTGGAAATCATCGAGGAAAACCACTACGTCCCAAACAGCCTCGCAAAATCTTTGGTTTTGCAGAAAACCAACACCATCGGCGTTGTCATGGACGATCTGTGCAACAGTTTTTTCTTCAAGCTGATCGCCGGGCTTCAGGATGCCGCGGAGTCTCATGGTTACAACATTCTTTTTTGCAGCGGCCAAAAAGATATGGCCACAAGGCTGAAATATGTAGATTATCTCACCGGCGGCTGCACCGACGGCATCATCGCCTACGGCAGTTGTTTTGACGACAATGAGCTTTTTCGCTATCTGGCCGCAAAATCCGCAAACAGCGTCCTGATCGAGAGCAATTTAAGCGACTGCGCCACCGACAAGATTCTGCTTGATAATTTTCACGGCGCCTACACAGCCACCGAACATCTGATCAGGCAGGGGCGCAGGCATATCATCCATGTAACCTGCGATATGAATTACGCCGTGGGACTGGAACGTCTCAATGGCTTTGTGCAGGCCATGCGCGATTATAAAATGCCTTTGGGACCCGACTCCATCCTTTACGCCGATCATTTTGAAAAGATCGCCTATCAGCAGATGCAAAAGCGCCTGGCACATGGCACGCGGCCCGATGCCTGCTTTGTGGGGGCAGACAAACCCGCTTTCGGCGTTCTGCGGGCCGCCATGGAAGCCGGACTATCCATTCCCGGCGATTTGGCCGTCATCGGTTTCGATGACGATGAGCCCGATTCAAAAGATATGTTGTTCCCACCGCTCTCCACGATGCGGCAGCCGCTCTACGAGATGGGACAGGCGGGAGTCTCGCTCTTAATTGACAAAATGAACCACTCTGACCGGGAGCCGGTCGTAAAGTCTTTTGACGCAGAGTTGGTTTTGCGGGAAACATGTAAATAAATAAGAAAGAGGGAGGTAATTATGACAGACAGAGGATTAAAAATAGCAACCATCGGCGGGGGTTCCAGCTATACCCCAGAGCTGATCGAAGGTTTTATCAAGCGGTACGCATCCCTTCCCGTAAAAGATATTTATCTGGTGGATATTGATGCGGGCATGGAAAAATTGCAGACAGTCACCGCCCTTGCAAAGCGAATGACCGAAAAAGCCGGCATTGATCTGCAGATTCACGCCACCACGGACAGATCGGAGGCTTTAAAAAACGCGGATTTTGTCACAACACAATTTCGTGTGGGACTTCTGGATGCCAGAATCCGGGATGAAAAAATCCCGCTTCGCTACGGCAAAATCGGACAGGAAACCACCGGCGCGGGCGGTTTCGCCAAAGCGCTGCGCTCCATCCCTGTTATTCTTGATATCTGCCGTGATATGGAGCGGCTTTGTCCCGACGCATGGCTGATTAATTTTGCCAACCCTTCCGGCATTCTGACGGAGGCAGCGCTCAACCACAGTTTTGTCAAAGCCATCGGCCTTTGCAACTGCCCGATTAACATGATCAGCGACATGGCGGAAAAATTTGGCTGCGACGCATCTGACGTATTTTGCGACTTCGTCGGCATCAATCACCTCGTCTGGGCAAGACGGGTGCTTGTAAAAGGAAAAGATGTCACCGAACAAGCCATAGAAAAATTATGCGACGATTCTGCAAAAGAGGTGATGGCAAATATTCCGGAGATTCACTATGATCCCGCTTTCCTGCGTTCTCTGGGCATGGTTCCTGTCAGCTATCTGAAATATTACTATATGCAGCCGGAAATGTTGGCGGAGTGCACCCGCGCCGCAGAGGCGGAAGGCTGCCGCGCAGAAGTGATCAAACAGGTGGAGGCCGATCTGTTCAAACTCTATCAGGACCCGGCGTTAAACAGTAAACCGCCGCAGCTTGCAAAGCGGGGCGGGGCGCGCTACTCCGATGCCGCCTGCAGTTTGATCGATTCCATCTACAACAATAAAAAAGACATTCAGACCGTGAATGTTTTGAACAATGGCACAAACGCCGATCTTCCCGACAATGCCTCCATTGAGCGCAACTGTGTGATCGACGCGGACGGGGCCCATCCCATCCACATCGGACGCACGCCTTTAAAAATCCGTGGTCTTTTGCAAAACGTAAAAGCCTACGAACAGCTCACCATCGAGGCCGCCGTAACAGGGGATTACGACTGCGCATTGCAGGCGCTTACCATTCATCCTCTGGTAAATTCCGCCACTGTCGCCAAACAGATTTTGGATGATATCATCGCGGAAAACAAAGCGTATTTGCCACAGTTTCATCATTAATTTTTACCGGAGACAAGATTCGCCTTGTATGTATATAATTTCCTACTCTACAAATAATAGTAAAACGCAAACAAAAATAACTACAAATTTGTAGATGGAGGTTATAAGATATGAAAGCAACAGGTATCGTCAGAAGGATCGATGATCTGGGACGCATTGTCATCCCCAAGGAAATCCGCCGCACCTTAAGAATCCGCGAGGCGGACCCCCTTGAAATCTACACGGACAGAGAGGGGGAGATCATCTTAAAGAAATATTCTCCCATCGGTGAAATGGGAACTTTCGCCAAACAGTATGCGGAAAGCATGGCGCAGGTCTCAGGCCATATCGCACTGATCACAGACAGGGATCAGTTTATCGCCGTCTCGGGCGGCCTGAAAAATCTGTTGGGGAAAGCCATCAGCAAAGAGTTGGAGGAAAAGATTGACCACCGGGAGAGCGTGGTAGCCACAAAGGGCGACCGCAGCTTCATTCCCATCAACAACGATGTGGAGGACATCCACCATGAAGCCATAAGCCCCATTATCTGCGAGGGGGATGTGATCGGCTCCGTCATCCTCGTGGAAACGGATCACAAGTCCAGAATGGGCGAGGTCGAACAGAAGCTGATCCAGTCCGCGGCCGGATTCCTCGGGCGGCAGATGGAGCAGTAAAACAGACAAAACCCGGAGAGGAGACGCAACTCATCTTCCTTTCCGGGTTTTATCCATTGTATCCTCTTTATTCCCCTATCGCCGGACAGCGTTACCCTTTCACACCGCCAAGCGTTACACCCGCAATAATGTACTTGGACAAAAGCAGATATACAAGGATAATCGGCACGATTGCCAGCAAAATCATCATGTATATTTTTCCCATATCACGGTTCATATAATCGGCGCCTCGAAGG
>CAMXPV010000041.1 GCA_947245585.1 uncultured Lachnospiraceae bacterium
CCACGAAAGCAGTTCCAACAGCGGCTCCCATGACAGCGGTTCTTCCAACAGCGGTGCCGGCTATGACGGCGGCTCTTCCGGCGATGGCGGTTCTGGCAACGGAACAGTGTCCGCACCGACAGGTCTGGCACGCAAGGGCAATACGGTAACGATACCCGGTTCCGAGACTTTCAGGCAGATTAATAAGGCTGCCGAAGGACGCGTTGCGATCTACCACTGCGGCATTGAACAGTATACGGCACAGTTAAAGGATGCTGATGGCAGCGCAGCGGCGTACAAGTCCTGCGGTGTATACCTTGATGAGGCTTCCGGCAAATGGTATCTGAACATTGTGACAGAACAGGATGCAGCAGGCTATACCGTTGGCACTTACAAAGGCTCCGTGACCTATCTTACCAAGCTCGGTATGAGTGGCGTCATGATCAACAATGCCCTTGCGGTTGACGCGGCGGCAGCAGAATAAGGAAGGATGAGGGGCTCCACGCAGATGCGTGGGGTTCTTTTTTAATAGGTATATGGGAGATAGCCGCTTACACAATCTGAAACTGCTGAGCGGTAGTGAGATATTAGCTAAACTGGATGAATCGAGGGCATGTTATTTGGCGGACGAACTCCATTTACGGTAACATGTTAACGGGGAAAGTCCGAATGCGGATAAAAATTTTACATATAGATTTGTGATAGAGATTAAAAAGTCTTTCACATAATGCAGGCATTGTAACGGTACTAAGATACTGTCTATAGCTGTCTACCGATTTGTAGACACACAAAAATAACGGAAACGCTGTAAAAATCAACGTTTCCGCCCCATTAAAAAGAGCGCGAGACGGGACTCGAACCCGCGGCCTCGACCTTGGCAAGGTCGCGCTCCACCAACTGAGCCACTCGCGCATATTGTCCAACCGTATTGCTCGGACATTTATTAATATACTATAGCTGTTTTACTTTGTCAACCCAAAAATATTTTTTTTGTAAAAGATTTGACAAATAGAAAAAATGGTGTATTATGGTGGTGTAAACGTAGAGTAGAAGAGAAAAAGGGAGGAAAAAACAATGAAAGTAATGAACATCGACAATCCTGAAAAATTTTTTGAAGTAGTGAACCAGTGCAAGGGCACGGTGGAATTGGTGACCAAAGAGGGCGACAGACTGAACTTAAAGTCCCAGCTTACAAAGTATGTAGCGCTTACAAAGTTGTTTGCTGATAATGCCATTCCGGAGATGGAGCTTGTGGCACATGATCCTGAGGATGTGAATCGTTTGCTTGATTACATGGTAAACGCAAAGTAGGATTATCATGCATAACGAATTGACGGAACAGGATATCCGTAAGATGGAGGAGGAAATCGAGTACCGCAAGTTGGTGGTGCGCCCGAAGGCCCTGGAAGATGTAAAAGAGGCCAGAGCACACGGCGATCTGAGCGAGAACTTTGAGTACCATGCGGCGAAGAAGGTGAAAAACCAGAACGAGAGCCGCATCCGCTATCTGGAACGGATGATAAAGACTGCCGTGATTGTGTCCGATGAGTCCGCAGAGGATGAGATTGGCATGAATAACACGGTTGAGGTGTACTTTGAGGAGGATAACCTCACAGAAACCTATAAGTTGGTGACCACGGTGAGGGGAAATTCCCTGGAAGGGTTGATCAGCACGGAATCACCGCTCGGAAAGGCGCTGCTTGGTCATAAGGTGGGCGACCGAGTCCATGTGGAGATGGCCGGAGGCGGCTACTATGTGGTGGTGAAGTCCATCGAGAATACGGTGGATGACGGAACAGATAAGATAAGGAGCTTCTAGTATATGCAAATATACTGGAAGCTTTTTTCATAAGAGCCGCTTCTAACTCTGCTTATTCGCGCATATATCTAAAGAAAGGTGGACAGGTTTAAAAAAGCAGGGAGGATGGGTATATGTACGAGAACCGAAGCGTATCGGAGACGATCCAGGGGCTGCAGACAAGCGCAGAGCGTGGGCTTGACGCGAGACAGGTCGCAGAGCGGCAGGCAAAGTATGGGCCGAACCGATTGCGGGATCAGGAAAAAAAGAGTCTGGCAAAAAGAATCATAGAGCAGATTAACGATCCCTTAATTATGATCCTGATGGTTGCGATGGCGATTTCCGTGATGCTGCATGAGATCGGGGATGCGATTATCATTGTGACGGTGGTGGCGCTAAATGCGGCTGTGGGTATCATTCAGGAGGGAAAAGCGGGGAAAGCTGTGGAGGCGCTGAAGCAGATTGCGGAGCCCCATGCACAGGTGTACCGGGAGGGCGTACAGAAAGATATACCGGCACAGGAACTGGTGCCCGGGGATATTGTACTATTGGAAGCGGGGAACAGGGTTCCGGCGGATTTGAGAATTATAGAAAGTATAGGGATTTTTGCAGAAGAGTCTACCCTAACAGGAGAGTCTGTGCCAGTGGAAAAGGATGCAAATTACGTGGAGGAAGGAAACGCAGACAATAGCAGTCCGAATATGGCGTATATGTCCACCTATGTGACGAAGGGCCGGGGCCGCGGTGTGGTGACAGCTACGGGAATGGATACGCGGGTCGGTCATATTGCGGACATGCTGCAGGGACACAGGGAAAAGCTGACACCACTGCAGATCAGGTTGGGGGAGCTTGGCAGGGTGTTGAGTGCGTTGGCGGTGGGTATCTGTGTACTCCTTTTTGTGGTGGCGCTGCTCCAGAAGCGGGATGTGGGAGACATGCTTTTAACTTCCGTCTCGCTTGCTGTGGCGGCTGTGCCGGAGGGGCTGCCCGCTATTGTGACGATTGTGCTGGCTCTCAGTGTGTCCCGCATGGTGAAGGCGAAGACAATCGTCCGCAGGCTTTCCGCCGTTGAAACGCTGGGTGCAGTGGAGGTAGTCTGCTCGGACAAGACCGGGACGCTGACCCAGAATAAAATGACGGTGACGGAGTGTTATCTTGACGGAAAGCTGATGGAGAGGGAACGATTTGGGCAATATTTTGAGGAGGCCCTGTTAAAGGGGGCGGCTGATTCCTGTGCGGTCCGTTTTTTGAGGGGATGCGTGCTTTGCAACGATGGTCAAATCGGGCAGGAGGGAATCGGAGATCCCACGGAACTTGCCTTGCTCCACATGGCTGCGGACTGCGGCGCTAAGGCAGAGCAGATCAGGGAGCGATATCCGAGAATGGATGAGAAGGGGTTTGACTCGGAGCGGAAGATGATGACGACGCTGCACCGGGAAGAAACGGGAATGGCTGCTTATACGAAGGGGGCGGCGGAACGGATATTGGAAAATTGCAGCGGTATTTGTCGGGGAGAAAAGACGGCGGATCTCACACTGGAAGAGCGTGAAAGGCTGTTGGGAATTCAAAAACAGCTTATGGGAGAGGGCAGACGTGTACTGGCTTTGGCGGTGTCAACGGAGGGAAGCATCCATGAGCACGGTATGACGTTTCTCGGATTTGTCAGTATGCAGGATCCTGTCAGACCGGAAGCGGTGGAAGCCGTACAGGGTTTTGCAAGAGCGGGAGTTTCTACGGTGATGATCACAGGGGATCATCCGGACACGGCATTTTCCATTGCAAAGCAGTTGGGGATTGCAAGCCGCATGGAGGAGTGCATTACGGGAAGAGAACTGGATCACTTGAAGGATACGGCGTTTTTGCAAAAGCTGCCCCAACTTAAGGTTTTTGCACGGGTGACGCCGGAGCACAAAGTGCGTATTGTGGAGGGGTATAGAGGTTTACATAAAACAGTAGCCATGACCGGAGACGGAGTCAACGACGCGCCGTCTTTGCAGGCGGCGGATATCGGTATTGCCATGGGGCAGGGCGGCACCGATGTGGCGCGCGGCGCGGCGGATTTTGTATTGATGGATGACAATGTGGCCACCATTCACACGGCCATACGGGAGGGACGGGGTATCTATGAAAATATCAGGAAATCCGTATTGTTTCTGCTGTCCTCCAATTTGGGGGAGATCCTGACCATGCTTGTGACCATTGTGGCGGGTCTTCCGCTTCCGCTGACGGCCGGCTTTATCTTGTGGATTAATTTGATTACGGATTCTCTGCCTGCGCTTGCGCTGGGGGTGGATGAAAACGACACGGAAAGTTTGATGCGGGAGCCGCCGCGGAGAAAGGAAGATTCTCTCTTTGCCAAGGGCGGGCTCATGTGTGTGATTTGCTATGGGTTGGTGATCGGAGGGATCAGCCTGGCGGCATTTTTAAAGGTTCCCTATGACCGTATTATCATGGAAGGTCTTCCTGTTAGTTTACATAATATATTAGAAGGGCTAAAGATTTCGGCCGTTCTTGCAAGGGCTCAGACACACGCATTTATGGTGTTGGGAATCAGTCAGCTTTTTCACGCCATTGGAATGCGGGATGTAAACCGGTCCCTGTTCCGGATGGATCACCGGAGCAATCCGCAGATGGTGTTGGCCCTTGCCGTAGGAATCCTTCTACAGGTGGCAGTGACGGAAGTGCCGCTCTTGATCACTCTTTTTGGCACGGTGCGGCTCAGTGTGGAGGAGTGGGCCAGGCTGCTGCTTTTGTCTATGACGCCGCTGGCAGTACATGAGCTTTTGGTGGTTGTAGGAATGGCCGGAGCGGTGGAACGGCGGCCCTCATGCCAACGTGCGAAAGGCTAGGAGCAGCAGGCAGAGTCCGGAAAGCCAGGACAGGTCGATGCGGAGTATGTGGGAGAGCAGGCGGCCAAGGGCGTAGCCTGCAAGAAACAGGAGCAGGTGAAAGAAAATTGCAGTCGAAAGAAGCGTAAGAGGGGCAATGGCGGAAGTTGTGAAAGCCATTCCCGCAAGAACACTGTCGAGGGAGAGAGCGAGACTTAACAGCCATGCTTCTTTGGCGCTTAAAACTTGAAGATCTGTCTGATTTGCCTCCTCGGGAGAGAGATAGACGGTAAAGATAATGTGCATCTGTTTGATTTGATATCCCCGGTTTCCGATGAGACCGGGGCGTTTTTTTGCCAGATGGCGCAATAGGCTTTCCAACAGTTTTGCGCTGCCGATGAGAAACAGGATGATGAAGGAGAGCAGGGGCAGAATGCCGGTGGGAAAAAACAGGCCGATCAGGGAAGCGGCGCTGCTGGCGGCGGTGATGAAGACAGAGGGCACACAGGATAAGAGCACAAGGGAAAGAAGTTCGATCCGGACTTTTTTAGTGCCGTAAGAAAACCCCGCCGTCAGGGAATCCAGGGAAACCGCTGTCAAAAAGAGAAGCAGGGAGGAAAAAGCGTAGGACATGGGAAGTTACCTCATTGTGGGTTTATTATATTGTATGGGAACGCGGGGGGATGTTGAATTGCCTTTGGAGAAGAAGCGCACAACTATGCTTTACGCTTTTCAAAAAAGATGTTAAACTATAATATATATGCAGAAGAAAAACAAACAGGGGGCCTTATATGGAGCTGATGTTTATCGGGGCGGATCATGAGGTGACGGGAAGCTGTCACTATCTCCGCGTAGGGGAAAAGAATGTTTTAGTGGATTACGGGATGGAGCAGGGCGCGAATGTGTTCGAGAACTGTAAGCTGCCCGTGGATGAGGCGCTTATCGACTATGTGTTTTTGACGCATGCCCATATCGACCATTCCGGGTTACTCCCGCTTTTGTATGCAAGGGGGTTCCGCGGCCAGATTTATGCGACGGCGCCGACCTGCGACCTGTGCAGTATTATGCTGCGTGACTGCGCGCACATTCAGATGCAGGAGGCGGAGTGGAAAAACCGTAAGGCAAAGAGAAGCGCGGGGATTGAACCGATGGAGCCGCTTTATTCCATGGAGGATGCGGACGGTGCGGTCAGATGCCTGATTCCCTGCGATTACGACAGCGAAGTGACGGTATGTGAAAATATCAGAATTAAATTTACGGATATCGGTCATCTGCTCGGTTCTTCCAGTATTGAAGTTTGGGCGACCGAGGAAGGGGTGACAAAGAAACTTGTCTTTTCGGGTGACATTGGCAACAGCGATCAACCCCTGATCAAGCACCCGAAAAATACGGCGGAGGCGGATTACGTGGTGATGGAGTCCACCTACGGCGACAGACTGCATTCCAGTGAGAGAGTGGACTACGTGGGAGAGCTGACAAAGATTCTGCAGACTACTTTTGACAGGGGCGGCAATGTGGTAATTCCCTCCTTTGCGGTGGGCAGAACCCAGGAGATGCTTTATTTCCTGCGGCAGATCAAGGCGGACCGGTTGGTGAAGGGACATGAAGATTTCCCGGTTTATGTGGACAGTCCGTTGGCGGTGGAGGCCACCGGTATTTTTCATAAAAATGAGGAGAGATGTTTTGATGAGCAGGCGATGGCGCTTGTCAAAAAAGGAATCAATCCGATTACGTTTCCGGGACTGCGGTTGGCTATCACCAGTGACGAGTCCAAGGCGATTAACTTTGAACATACCCCGAAGGTTATTATATCCGCTTCCGGCATGTGCGAGGCGGGACGTATCAGACATCATCTGAAACATAATTTATGGCGGCCGGAGTGCACGATCCTTTTTGTGGGATATCAGGCGGTGGGGACGCTTGGCAGAATGCTTGTGGAGGGCGCACAGGAGGTGAAACTCTTCGGTGAACCCATCGAGGTCAGAGCGGATATTGCAAAGTTGGTTGGCATGAGCGGCCATGCGGATAAGAACGGCCTTTTGCAGTGGATTAACGGCTTTGAGAAGAAGCCGGATAAAGTGTTTGTGGTGCATGGCGAGGACACGGTGTGCACATTGTTTTCGGAGTGTCTGAAAGGGGAGTACAAGCTGGATGCTTATGCGCCTTACAGCGGCACCCGGTATGATCTGATAAGCGGCGAGTTTATCTGTGAGGCGGAGCCAATCAGGATCAAGAAGAAAGCTCACGGCATTTCCACTGTCTTTGCGAGACTGCTTGCCAGTGGACAGAGGCTTATGGCAGTTATTTATAAAAACGAGGGCGGTGCAAACAAAGATCTGGCCAAATTTGCGGATCAGATCAATTCGTTGTGCGACCGATGGGATCGATCATGAAGATGCACTAGGGCATCGGAGGACGATGCCTGAGTGCATCTAAGTCATAATCTGAAGAATGCAAAAAGCGCATTCTTCCTGAGTGGTTTACATAATGCAAGGATGGAAGGGAACGAAGAAGGGTGAGTTTAGCAGATCACATCTTTATTAATATGTGTAAGGATATACTGGAGAACGGAACGAGCACGGAGGGGGAGAAGGTCAGGCCCCGTTGGGAGGACGGGACGGCGGCCTACACGGTGAAGAAGTTCGGCGTGGTGAACCGCTATGATCTGTCGAAGGAATTTCCGATTATTACTTTGAGAAAGACAGCCGTAAAAAGCGCTACGGATGAGATGCTCTGGATCTGGCAGCAAAAGTCCAACAACATCAACGACCTGCACAGCCATATCTGGGACGAGTGGGCTGACGAGGACGGGAGTATCGGCAAGGCTTACGGTTATCAGATGGGTGTAAAACATCAATATAAAGAGGGTATGATGGATCAGGTGGACAGGGTGATATATGATTTGAAGAACAACCCGTTCAGCCGGAGGATTATGACGAATATCTATGTGCATCAGGATCTGCATGAGATGAATCTGTACCCCTGCGCCTACAGCATGACTTTCAATGTGACGCAGAAGCCGGGGCATGAGAAACTGACACTCAACGCCATCTTAAACCAGCGGTCTCAGGATGTGCTTACGGCGAATAACTGGAACGTGGTGCAGTATGCGGTTTTGGTGCATATGTTGGCGCAGGTCTGCGGTATGGAAGTGGGAGAACTCGTCCATGTGATTGCGGACGCGCATATTTATGACAGACATATTCCGATCATAAAGGAGCTGATCGAAAGACCGGTTTATGATGCGCCGGTCTTTTGGCTGAATCCGGAGATCACGGATTTTTATCAGTTCACCCGAAACGATGTAAAGGTGGAAAACTACGTGGCCGGGCCGCAGATGGAGAATATTCCGGTGGCGATCTAGCAGCCGCAAAGGAAAAGTTTGCGGGTCTGACAGTAAGGAGAATCATCATGAACATGATAGTGGCAGTGGACAATAACTGGGCGATCGGCTGTAAAAACAGCCTGCTTGTGCGGATCCCGGCGGATCATAAGAATTTCCGTCAGGAGACTACCGGCAAGGTGGTGGTGCTTGGCAGAAAGACGTTGGAGACCTTTCCACAGGGGATGCCGCTTGCCAACAGGACAAATATTATCTTGTCTACGAATCCGGATTATCAGGTGAAGGATGCCATCGTGGTGCACAGCCGGGAGGAACTTGACGAGGAACTCAAAAAATATGATACGGAGAATGTCTATATCATCGGCGGGGAGAGCGTTTACCGCATGATGCTTCCGCAGTGCGATGTGGTGCATGTGACAAAGATTGACCACGAGTACGAGGCGGACGCTTATTTTCCTGATCTGGACAAGGACGGGGAGTGGGAGATTACGGCCGAGAGCGAGGAGCAGACTTATTTTGATCTTCCCTATTATTTTCTGAAATATGAGAGAAAGAAGTAGAAGCGTGTGAAAGTGGCGCGTATGGGAACGCGTGTGGGGAAGTATAAAGGCAGGAACATATATAAGGAAGGTATGCAGGCATGAGTCAGGACATGAAAAAAAGTGCAGAAAATAAGGGGACAGAGCTTTCTTTGACGAAGGAAGAGCTGCAGCAGAAAAATGATGAGCTGCAGGCGGCAAGGGATGCTGTGGAAAAAGCGGAAAATGCAAGGGATATTTTTCTTGCGAATATGTCCCATGAGCTGAGAACGCCGATCAATACGATTCTTGGACTGAATGAACTGATTCTGAGGGAGAGTCAGGAGGAGGCGGTCAAGGAGTACGCGCGCGACATCAGGCAGGCGGGAAACATTCTGCTTGCCCTCGTCAGCGATATTCTGGACTTTTCCAAGCTGGAAGCGGATAAGATGGAGCTGACGGAGGGGATCTATGATGTCAGTTCCCTGTTAAATGATTTGATCAACAGTATTTCGGTACAACAGCGCAGAAAAAAGTTGGATTTGGCTTTGGAGATTGCCGAGGATGTGCCTTACAAGCTTTTTGGGGACGAGATCCATATCAGGCAGATCATAGGAAATCTCTTGTCCAATGCGGTGCGCTACACGGAAAAAGGTAAAATTACGCTGCATCTGAGTTGGAAGGAAGTGTCGAAGGATGCCATTGAAATTTTCGTGATCGTGAAAGACACGGGAATCGGCATCAAGGATGAGGATATTCCGAAACTCTTTAAGGCGTTCCAACGGATGGATTCCACGGTCCGCAGCAAGGACGACAGGACAGGTCTTGGACTCGCCATCACCCAACGCCTGATCGAGATGATGGGCGGCAAATTGGAAGTGCAGAGTGTCTACGGGAAAGGTTCCGCTTTCTCCTTCAAAATTATTCAGAAAGTGGTGGACAGGGAGCCTCTCGGGGACTTTGAAAAGCAGTACCGGGAGAGCCTGCGCAGCATAGAGGATTATCACGAGAAGTTTATCGCGCCCATGGGGAGAATCCTGATCGTGGATGATAACGCCATGAACCTGGCGGTGGCGCAGGGACTTTTGAAGGGTACAAGGCTGCAGATTGATGTGGCGGCCAGCGGTGAGGAATGTCTGGAACTGATTAAGAGAAAGACCTATCACCTGATCTGCATGGATCATATGATGCCTGTGATGGACGGGGTGCAGACGTTACATGCCATTCGGGCGCTTGAGGGGAACCCTTCGAGAGACATTCCGGTGATTGCGCTGACGGCAAATGCGGTGGCGGGTGCGAGGGAACTCTATCTGAAAGAAGGATTTCAGGACTATCTGACGAAACCCATCGACGCGGATAAATTTGAAAATATGTTGATTGAATATCTGCCGGACAATGTGGTGTATCTGACCAACAACAGGGAGGTCAGTGACGAGTTTGAACCCCAGAACGCGGAGGAGTTCGATATCAGAGAGAGCCAGCTTTATCTGATGGGCTTTAACCTGAGAAACGGCCTTCGGTATATGGGCGGGGATAAGTCGCTCTACGGCAAGGTGCTTCATGATTTCCATTCCATTTTGCAGGAGAAGGAGACGGCGCTTAAGGACTTTTTGCAGAAGGGGGATATGCCCGGCTACACGATTATCGTGCACTCTCTGAAGGGAAATGCCAGAAGCGTGGGCGCAGACGATCTGGCTGACGAGGCCTTTGAGCTTGAGAAGATGGCGAAAGCGGGGCAGCTTGAGGATGTGACAGTGCGTTCCCCGATTCTGTTCAGTATGATGAAAAATATGAGAAACAGCCTCAGGGTTTATTTGGAGACGGAGGCGGCCGAGGAGGAGAAGGCGCAGTCGGGAGAACCGGAGATTTCGGAGAGAATCACGGAGGAGGACTGGGTCAGGGCTCTGCAGGAGTTGGCGGCCAGGTTGGACGATTTTGACGGCGAGAGCGCGGCCGCAAAGCTGCGGGAGTTGAAACGCTATGAGAGGCCGGAAACGGATAAGAAGATGCTCAGGCTCTGTGAGAAGGCGATCAAGGATTATGCTTATGATATTGCCCTTGAGGTGGTCAATGCAGTGCTTTAACAGACTTGACTTTTGAGGACAAAGGTATAATATAGATAAAAAAGCGGTAAGAGGGAGGAGTGGCACATTATGGAAAAGAAAAATTTGGATTGGGCCAATATCGGTTTTGGCTATCATGAGACGGACAAGCGTTTTGTGGCGAATTATAAGAATGGCGCATGGGATGCCGGAGAGCTGACCACCGATGCCAATATCACGATGAACGAGTGCGCAGGTGTCTTACAGTATGCGCAGACTTGTTTCGAGGGGATGAAAGCTTACACCACGGAGGACGGACATATCGTGACATTCCGCCCTGACCTGAACGCGCAGCGTATGGAGGATTCCTGCAAAAGACTGGAGATGCCGGTCTTCCCCAAGGAGCGTTTTATACAGGCGGTGACTGAGGTGGTGGCGGCCAATGAGGCTTATGTGCCGCCCTATGGTTCCGGTGCAACGCTTTACATCAGACCCTACATGTTCGGTATCTCTCCGGTTATCGGCGTAAAGCCTGCAGACGATTACCAGTTCCGGATTTTTACCACGCCGGTTGGCCCTTATTTTAAGGGCGGTGCGAAGCCGATCACGATTAAGGTGAGTGATTTCGACCGGGCGGCGCCGCACGGCACAGGACATATCAAGGCGGGATTAAACTATGCGATGAGCCTGCATGCGATTGTTACGGCCCACGAGGAAGGGTACGATGAAAATATGTATCTGGATGCGGGCAGTAGGACGCATGTGGAGGAGACGGGCGGTGCGAACTTCCTGTTTGTGACGAAGGATAATAAGGTGGTGACCCCTAAGTCCGACAGCATTTTGCCCTCCATTACCAGACGTTCCCTGATGACGGTTGCAAAGGATTATCTGGGACTTGAGGTGGAGGAGCGGCCGGTAACCCTTGAGGAAGTGAAGGATTTTGCGGAGTGCGGACTCTGCGGTACGGCGGCGGTGATCTCCCCGGTGGGCAAGATTGTGGACCATGGCAGAGAGATCGCGTTCCCTAGCGGGATGGACGAGATGGGGCCTGTCACGAAGAAGCTGTATGACACCCTCACGGGCATTCAGATGGGAAGAATGGAAGCGCCTGCGGGATGGATTCATGTAATTAAATAGTTACGACCGCGTAGTCTTTCGGAGACGAGGGGTGCGGAGACATAAAACGGAAGAGGGATTGGGTTGCGGTGTTTCGGACACACAATTTAATCCCCTTTTATATGATGAAAGTACAAACTTAAAATGTTGCGGAGGAGAACAGGCAGCTATGTATGATAACGTTAGAAAAGAATATCCTTATTTATATGAGACTCATCTTCATACCTCTCAGGGGAGCGCCTGCGCCCACAATACCGGGGTGCAGATGGCAAGAGCCTGTAAAGAATACGGTTATACGGGAATGTTTGTGACGGAACATAACTGGACGGGAAATACGGCTGTGGATAGAAACCTTCCATGGGAAGAATGGGTGGATCAGTTTTTGCTCGGATATGAAGGGGCAAAGGCCGAGGGGGAGAAGATTGGCCTCGACGTGTTTTTCGGTTATGAGTCCGGCTATCAGGGCACGGAATTTCTGATTTACGGCGTGGACAGGGAATGGCTCAAGCGGACCAGAGCGATCGAGGAAGCCACGGTGGAAGAGCAGTATAAGTTGGTGCACGGGGCGGGCGGTATGGTGATTCACGCCCATCCTTTCAGGCAGGCGCCCTATATTCCCAGGACACGCCTTTATCCTGAGTGGGTAGACGGGGTGGAGGGGATCAATGCCGCCCACGAAAATCCGAAGAGTATCGAGCACTATCACCCGGATTATGATGAGAAGGCGCTGGCATATGCCAAGGAGCACGGGCTGCACGTGACGGCCGGGTCGGATATCCATGTGGCGGATCTGTTCGGCGGCGGCATGGCTTTTAAAAGGAGACTGCGGTCTGAGGAAGATTATGTGCAGGCAGTTCTGGGCGGAGAAGACTATGTGATGACGGACGGAGTAGATTGGTATGACAAACAGGGACGGCGGATTGAGTAGCAGTTTGGGAAACGGCCTAAAACGGAACAAAACCGGCAGAGGGAAATGGAAGAGAGCGGCGGCGGTGATACTGGCGGCATTGGTATTGACTGCGATGGTCAGCGGATGCGGAGACGGCGGTGATATTGGAACCAAGGTGGTTCTCACTACGGGGTTTGACAAGGACGAGATTTTCCGGATTGAGACCAGTTCGTGCAGCCTGCCGGAACTGATGGTGTATCTGACGACCATTCAGAACCGTTATGAGAGCGTCTATGGCAGGGAGATATGGGAGACCAAGGCGGACGGCGTGACACTGGAGGAGAATGTCAAGAATATCGCTCTGGCGCAGATTGCCCAGATCAAAACCATGAATTTGATGGCGGAAAGGTATGAGGTGGATCTGGACGACGAGGAGAAGGCGAAAGCGGAGAATGCTGCGCAAGTTTACTATGAATCTCTGGGGGAGCGGGAGATTGAGCTGATGGGGGTGAGCCAGAAAACCATCCGGTTACTCTATATGGAGTTGGCCCGGGCGGAGAAAATGTACCAGTACACAATCAAGGACATTAACCCGGAGATCAGCGACGACGAAGCCCGCACGATCACGGTGCAGCACATTTTGATTAAGACTTATGCGTTGGACGGCACGGGCAGGAAAATTGAGTATACGCAGGAGGCCAGGAAAGAGGCTTACGAGAGGGCCCGCGAGGCCCTTGCAGCGGCAAAGGAGGACGAGGATTTTGACGCTTTGATCCGCAGATACAGTGAGGATGACAAGGCCACGTACTCCTTTGGCAAAGGGGAGATGGACGAAGCCTTTGAGACAGCGGCTTTTAATCTGGGCACGGGAGAGATCAGCGATATTGTGGAGACGGAATTTGGCTATCACATCATCAAATGTATCAGCACCTTTGACAGAGAGGAGACGGACGCGAATAAGGTAAAAATTGTGGAACAGCGGCGGGAGGAGGCTTTTGGGCAGGAGTATGACGCCTATGTGAAGACTTTAACCAGAAACCTGAATGAAGAGTTGTGGAAGACAGTGAACTTTATTCACGATGAGAATGTGAAGACGCAGAATTTCTTTGAGGTGTATGCAGAGTACTTTGGAAGTTAGTTTACAAAAAGTTTATAATTGCCGAAACCCGCATAAAATCTGAATAAACGCGGAATTATTAGCACTCACCTTAAACGAGTGCTAATTTTTTCTTGACTTCTGAATTTGGGCGTATTACACTATCCTCTAGGCAGTAAAATTCTGTAAAAACAGGATTTTAGGAATGGAAAAGAGAAAGGAACGTGGTAAGATGGCATCGAAACATGGCAATTTATCAATCAACAGCGACAATATTTTTCCGATTATCAAAAAGTGGCTGTATTCGGATCATGACATTTTTTTCAGGGAGTTGATTTCCAACGGCTGCGACGCGATCACGAAGCTGAAAAAATTGGACATGATGGGCGAGTATACGCTGCCGGACGGCTATCAGGCAAAGATCGAGGTGATTGTCAATCCGGAGGAGAAGACGTTAAAGTTTATTGATAACGGTATCGGTATGACGGCGGACGAGGTGGAGGAATACATCAACCAGATCGCTTTTTCCGGTGCCACGGATTTCATTGAGAAATATAAGGACAAGGCCAACGAGGATCAGATTATCGGGCATTTCGGTCTGGGCTTCTACTCAGCGTTTATGGTGGCGGACGAGGTGGAAATCGACACCCTGTCATGGCAGGCGGGCGCGCAGGCGGTACATTGGAGCTGTGACGGCGGCACGGAGTTTGACATGGAGGAGGGGACAAGGACGGCGGTCGGCACAGAGATCACCCTTCACATCAACGAGGACTGCCTGGAGTTTTGTAACGAGTATAAGGCGAAAGAAGTAATTAAAAAATACTGTTCTTTCATGCCCACGGAGATCTGGATCTCCAAGGCAAACACGACCGAGACACAGATCATTACGGCGGACGAGAAGCTGGATACGGACGAGGTTGTGGAGGAGATCAAGAAGGAGAAGGAGGAGGACGAGCAGAAGTTAAAGATAAAGAAGCGTCCGGAACTTCTCAACGAGACGCAGCCCTTGTGGGCAAAGCATCCCAATGAGTGCACCAGGGAGGAGTATCTGGAATTTTACCGCAAGGTATTTCAGGATTACAAGGAGCCTCTGTTCTGGATTCATCTGAACATGGATTATCCTTTTAATATGAAGGGAATTCTCTACTTCCCGAAGATCAACATGGAGTACGAGTCCATTGAGGGCACGATCAAGCTGTACAACAATCAGGTGTTTATCGCGGACAACATCAAGGAAGTAATTCCGGAGTTTTTGATGCTCTTAAAGGGTGTGATCGACTGTCCCGACCTGCCGCTCAACGTTTCCAGAAGCGCGCTGCAAAATGACGGCTTTGTGAAGAAGATTAGCGAGTACATCACCAAGAAGGTGGCGGACAAACTGTCCGGTATGTGCAAGACCGAGAAGGAGGAGTACCAGAAATATTGGGATGATATCAGTCCCTTCATCAAGTTCGGCTGCTTGAAGGACGACAAGTTCTGCGAGAAGATGACAGACTATATTCTCTTTAAAAATCTGGACGGCGAATATATGACCCTGCCCGAGTGCCTGGAGGTTAATAAGATTGATCCCGACGAGGTGCAGGAAGGCGAGACGGCCACCGACGAGAACGGTGAGAAGGTGGAGGCCGAGGTCGTGGAGAAAGGCGGCGAGCAGGCGGAGACGGAAAAGGTTGACGGTGAGGTACTTGACGAGAACGGTGAGCCTGTGAGCGAGGATGACGAGGAGAAGAAGGAAAAGGTCATCTACTACGTGACCGACGAGAAGCAGCAGAGCCAGTACATCAATATGTTTAAGGCAGCCAAGATGGATGCTGTGGTGTTGACCCACAATATCGACCAGCCTTTTGTCTCCCAACTTGAAGCGAAGAACGAGGGCATTAAGTTCCAGAGAATCGACGCTGACCTGACGGACGTTTTCAAGGCAAAGACCTCGAAGAAGGCCGAGAAGGAGATGGAGGAGCAGGCGGAAAGCATCGCCAAGCTGATGAAGAAAGTTCTCGGTAAAGACGGCATCAAGGTAAAGATCGAGAAGCTGAAAAACAAGAAGATTTCTTCCATGATTACGTTGGCCGAGGAGTCCCGCAGAATGCAGGATATGATGAAGATGTATTCTATGCCGGGTATGGATATGGGGGCATTTGGCAAGGAGGGTGAGACGCTGATCTTAAATGCCAACCATCCCCTTGTACAGTATGTGTTGGAGCATCAGGACGGCAGTAACGTAAAGATGATCTGCGAGCAGCTCTACGATCTGGCGCTGTTACAACAGGCACCGCTTGAGCCGGAGGCTATGACCAAGTTTGTGGCGAGAAGCAATGAGATTATGATGCTGTTGACGAAGTAAAATCTGTGGGCATTTATCAAACAGGCATATTTGAATAACGGAACCAAAAGGCGACAACTCGTTATTGAATAGGGAAACGAGGGGTCGTCTTTGTTTATGCACAGTATGGTTTACTTTTTTGATGAAACGTCTTCCGCTGTAAGATAGAAAAGGTGAAGGAAATATTAAAAAAACGAAAAACCGTCAATAAAAACATGAAAATCGTATTGACATCCCGAGGTGCACCAGTTAGAATAAAATCATCAAAGGAATTCTAACAGGTGTGCGTTCTGCACATTCAAGACAGCTTCTGTCGGATTTTCTCTTTGAAACATAATAGAAAACGGCAGGAGAACAGAGACGAGGGCACGGCTTGTTGCGGCATATCGTATCCTGCCACAGTAAGGAGGATAACATATGTCAAGACGAAGGAAAAATAAAAAAAGTGCAGCCAGGAGACCGTACTCAAAGCAGAATCGAAGGCAAAACGGGAAACGGGTACAACGGAATGTGAAAGACAGGCTTTTCCGCTATCTGTTTGAAAAAGACAGGGAAGCGCTTCTGGATCTGTACAATGCACTGAACGGGACAGCCTATGTGGACGCATCACAACTTGAGATTGTAACGATTGAGAGCGCGGTTTATGTGGTGATGAAAAATGATCTGGCCTATATTCTGTCCGGCACACTGAGCCTGTACGAGCACCAGAGCACATACAGTCCGAATCTGCCGGTTCGTTTTTTGATCTATCTGGCGCAGGAATACCAGATGGTGATAGAGAAAGCAGAGAAAAGCATTTATGGCGGCGGACAGATCAGCCTGCCGACACCGCAGTGCGTAGTTTTTTATAATGGCACGAAGGAGATGCCGGAGAAGCAGACGCTTAAGCTGTCGGATGCCTTTGAGAATCAGAAGGTCCGGGCAGATGTGGAGCTGACGGTGCAGATGTTGAACATTAACTATGGACATAATGGGCGGTTGATGGAAGAATGTAAAATCTTGGGAGAGTATTCGGAGTTCGTAGCCGTTACGCGGGAGTGTATGCTTGTGGAAAAAGATATGCAGGCAGCGCTGAACAAGGCGGTGGATGACTGCATAGAGAAAGGCATTTTGAAAGATTTCTTGTTGGAAAATCGGGCGGAGGTGTTGGGAATGTTATTGGAAGAGTTTGATGCCGAGAAATATGAGAGGACGATACGGGGAGAGGGAAAAGAAGAAGGAAGAAAAGAAGGGGTGGCAGTTGGGAAGAGAGAAGGAGAAATAAAGGTAAACAGGCTTGGGCTTCTTTTGACAGAGGCAGGAAGGAGCAATGACTTCCTGCAATCCCTTTCAGATCGGGAATTACAGAAGAAACTGTTTGTGGAATTCGGGTTGGAGGAGGAAGGAGAAGGGTGAAACTATGAAAAGGCGGGCGATTAAACAGAAGAAGGCGGTCACATGGGCTCTTTGCATAGCACTGTCAGTAAGTCTGGCGGGCTGCGGAGAAAACGGCGTGGCAGAGACTAATGTACAGACGGATGGCGGTGCAGAGCAGGACGGTGCAGAGCAGGACGGCGCGGAGACGGACGCGGCGGAGGGAATCGTATTTCGGGTGAATACGGATATCAGCGGTTTGGATGAGAGCCACCAGATTTCCGACACGCTGTTCGGTATTTTTCTGGAGGATATCAACTATGCGGTGGACGGCGGCATGTATGCGGAACTTTTGAAGAACCGCTCCTTTGAGTACGGGATGGAGGCACGGGACGGGCAGATGCACGGTTGGGAGGCCACCAACGAGGCTGTGGCTTTTTCCTTGCAGGACGGAAGCGGTGACGGCACGTCCCTCAATGAAAACAATCCCCAATATGTGGTGGTGGAAAATTCCGGCGCTTCTTCAGTCAGTCCCACGGAGGGGATCAGCAATAAGGGATTTTTGGAGGGCATTGCCATTCAGGAAGGGGCTTTGTATGATGTCTCCTTTTATTGTAAATCTGATGACGGTTCGGTGGATCAGGTCTGCGTGACGCTTTTTAACGAGGACGGCACGGTCTACGATGAAAAGACGGTGGAGGGAATCACCGATCAGTGGCAGAAGTATGAGACCACGTTGACGGCGAATGCGACGGCAAACAGGAAGGTGCGTCTTGCGGTGAAGATTCCGGTGGGAAAGGCCTGCTTTGACATGATTTCCATGATGCCCCAGGACACCTATCAGGGACTTCCGATTCGCAAGGATTTCGGGGAATATCTGGAGGCACTTCATCCCACGTTTATGCGGTTCCCCGGCGGCTGTGTGGTGGAGGGCAGAGATGAGGAGAGCATTTACAGTTGGAAAGATTCTATCGGCGGCGGCCTTTCTTTTGAGATAAACGGGGAGACTACGGTGGGTGACATTGCGGTGCGCCCGCAGGGAAAGAGTATCTGGCAGGGCTCCCAGGCGAATCCCTACTATACAACTTATGGGTTGGGCTTCTATGAGTATTTTGCATTTTGCGAGGCCCTTGGCTGTATGCCGGTGCCCGTGCTAAACGCCGGTATGACCTGCGAGATTCAGAGTCCCTTTTACAAGGTGTATGACACGGGGAGCGGGGAATTTTCCCAGTATGTACAGGACGCGTTGGATCTGGTGGAGTTCTGCAGGGGCGACGGCAGTACCAAATGGGGCGCGGTGCGGATTGCCATGGGACACGAGGAGCCCTTTGACCTGAAATATATCGGAATCGGCAACGAACAGTGGCAGAGTGAGTACCACGAGCATTACAAAGAGTTTGTGAAAGCCTTTGAGGAGGCGGCGGCCTCAAATCCTGCACTGTACGGCGATGTGGAGCTGATTGTGGCAAACGGCACGGCCTTTGACAGCACAGAAGGGTGGACCTATCTCTCACAGAACCCGGACAAAATCACCACGTTGGTGGATGAACATTATTATCAGACACCGGAGTGGTTTTTGGCAAATACCCACAGATACGACGACTATGACAGGAACGGGCAGGCGAAGGTGTTCCTCGGCGAGTATGCGGCGAAAGCGAACACACTGGACGCGGCCCTTGCGGAGGCGGCCTATATGACGGGGCTTGAGAAAAACGGGGACGTGGTGGAGATGGCCTGTTATGCACCCCTCTTTTCCCACGAGAAGTTAAACCAATGGGTGCCTGACCTGATTTTCTATTCCAACGATGGGATATTCGGCTCGGCCAATTATTATGTACAGCAGATGTACGGAAACAACGCGGGAAAGTACAGTCTTGAGTCGGTGCTTGCGGGTGCGCCGGAGCAGACGCTTTACGAGTCGGCGGTGGACGCGGACGGGGATGTGATTTTGAAACTGGTCAATGTATCCGATGAGGAGCAGGAAGTCAATATTGTTCTGGAAGGACGCGAAATGGCCTGCTTTTTGCCGGAGGCGGAGGTGACGGTGCTTGCGGGCGCAGATCAGAAGGCCATGAACAGCTTTAAGGAGATGGCGGTACAGCCCCAAGGGAGCACGATTGCGGTGAGCGAGAATTTTCAGTACACGGTTCCCGCCCGGTCATTGACGGTGATAAGGATGGTGGCTTTGAAGGATTGAGGGATAGACAAAAAGTAAAAAAACGCAGAGATATGGAAAGACTCAAAAATTTGAGTCTTTCTTTTTTATAATGAAAATAACGATAGAGAAGGAGGAGATCAGTATGAGATACTTCGATTTTGTTATTATGACCAATGCAGAGCAGATTAAGGAAAAGGCGAAAATCAATCTCAGGGAATACGACTTTCAAAATCCTGTTGCTGCCATGAACGGTTATATGTACAAAAACATGAAAAATGGCGTATGCTATTTTGCGTACAGGGAGGAAGAAGAGGTAACTTTGGCTGCCTTTTCCTATGACGAGAGAAGGTGGAAATTTCGTGACGCATATGATTATATTCTTGAAATGTTAAATGAAATATTTTCTGTGCGAAAGGTGAAAGCGGAACCCAGTGAGGTCACCATGTATCGGTTTTATGAATATTTGTTGGAAGCCAGGTTCTGTAAAGTCAGCATTGGCGAATCGGTCAGCCAGTTTTCAGGTGTTCGTGCAGGGAGTCAAAACCCTGTCAAGGGCTTCCCTGCCCTCGGCATAAGCGGAGGCCGCTTCGCGGTAGAGACAATCATAATAATCCACGGCAGCCTGCCGTCTCTCTTTGGCAAGGGAGGCGGCTTTTTTTGTGTAAAAGTGGTCGTAGATATGTTCCAGCTTATACTTATATTCCTGAAAGAAGGAGGGCGCAGCGTCGCCCTTCCCGTCTGAGACTGTGCCGTCCGGCAGCAGGGAATACAGCGGCTCGGAGACGATCCCTTTATAGATTAACGTCCGGGCGATGCCCATAGCTCCCGCTACGTCAAGCTTGTCCGCGTCAAAAAGAATTTTGGCTTCCAGGCTTACCGGCGGATTGTTTTCCCGGAAACGGTGAGTCAGAATGCAGTCCCTGACCCGCCCGGCATAAACGGTGTCAAATCCGTGCGCGGTCAGAAAGGCAAAGGCTTTTTTGCTTCCCACGGCTGCGTGGCAGAGAGCGGGATTTTCAAACTGTTCTTTGCGGCCAATGTCATGCAGAAGACAGGCGGCGATCAGGACATCGTAATCTACGCCGCTTTCCGTCCCGGCAATCTCAAGCGCGTGATACAGGACGCGGTAGACGTGTTCCCTGTCGTGGGCGCTGTCATCCATGCAGGAGAGCATGTAGTTTTCCAGTAAAGAATAGGTTTCCCGGTTCATGGGCTTAATCTCCTTGTCAGTTTCATGCGCTATGTTTATTGACTTATTATAACATGGAAGTTTGCATCCTGTATTCTCTTTTAAAAGAGATTCTCTTAAAAAAGAGAATGTTTTTATTGACAGTGATTTTGTCGAATGAGATAATATTATCTGGACAGGGGGTGAAAAAGGAATAGAGTCCCCCAATAAAGTCAATGAGTGGGAGAATAGGGATGAATGAGAATGCAGCGATGAATGAAAGCGCCAATGGAGGGGAACAAAAGCCGCTATTTACGATCAAAAACGGTTTGAGGGTATTGGCTGTACTAGGTATTATTTTTGTTTTTTGCCCGTCGTTTTTAGTATCCTGTTCGGGACAGGAGATAAAAGTGAACGCAATGACGGCGGTCGGAGGATTGTCGGCGTATGGGGAGACGGTGGTGGAGCCGCACCCTTTGATGTTAATTACATTGCTTTTGCCGGTTGCGGTAACGGTCTTGCTGTTTATCAGGAAATATAAAGATCAGATGAAGGCTTGGATTGTGGCTGGCTGTATGGGCGTTGATTTGATTATATGGCTTGTTTTTCGTTCCACGGTAAAGGGAATAGCGGAGGAGCACTACTGCGATTTTAAGACGACCGCATGGTTTTTCATCCATATGATAGTGATGTTGATTATGGTCATTCTGAGTTTGGCTGTGGTGTTGTGTAAATTGTCTTTAGACACGGAGTTCCCTGCCATTTTTTCACAGTCAGGCACACAAAAGGCGCTGAGCCAGATGTCTGCTTCCGTCAATCAGATGACAAACGCGGTGACGAGCATTGCGGGCAGCGTGGCAGCTAATGTGGGCAGTAAGTCGTCGAAGGAAGACGTGATCGGGTACTGCGCAAAATGCGGTAAGCCCATTGCATACGGCTGCACATTCTGTACGGAATGCGGCACACCCGTTCCGGAAAGTATGATTTTGGAGGCGGAAGAAACCAGAAAACGGAAAGCGGAAGAGCAGACTGGTGCGGAAAAATTTGTTTTCTGCCAACAGTGCGGGGCAAAATTGAATGAGGACGCTGCGTTTTGCAGTTCCTGCGGATTTAAGATGAAATAATAAGGCAGACAGGCTTCCCGGGCAGAAGTGTCTGGGGAGTTTTTTACTGCCTTGCGTGCGAAGGAGGATGAGAAATGTTTTGTGAAAGTTGTGGAACAGAGAATGATAATGGGGCAAAGTTTTGTAAAAAATGCGGCGCGCCCTTAAAGGCAGCGGCAGAAAACGGGCAGGCGCAGAAAAACGGCGGCGCTTTGGCACAGCCAATGCCTATATTGACTGGGATGCCATTCAGGAAAAATACGGGGATAAGCTGTCTTTCAGCAGTCAGGCAAAGAAACAGTACGGTAAACTGCTTTCACTGGGAACGCCCATGGATGCTCTGGACGGGAGCGTGTTTATCGCACTGGGAGAAAACAGCGGGCTGTCAAACGGAACAGAAATTGCGTATACGTGGAATGTGGATGAAGAGTCTCTGGCAAGTCTTAAATGTAAGGTTAAGTATAAGGACGGCGTTTATACGGTTTCCGGATTGACGGAGGTGGAAACCTTTGATGCGTTTGAGGGGCTGACGCTTGAGTTTTCAGGGATTGCGCCTAACGGAAACGCAAATCTCAATTATGTCGGGTCGGCAATGAATTCTTATGATTTCAGATGTGATCAGACATCCGGACTCAGCAACGGAGATACGATTACGGTGTCCATCGACGGAAATAATATGGAGTGGTATGTGGAGCAGAACGGAAGAGTGCCGGAAGTTCTGGAAAAGCAGTATACGGTCGAAGGATTAAGTTCTTATCTCTCCCATATTGCTGATCTCAAAGAGGAATCTCTGGAAAACATGAAACAGCAGGCGACAGATGTGTTTTATGCCTATGTGGCGCAGGAATGGGACGACGAGGGTGTGGATTTGCAGAGTTTTACCTATATCGGGGATTACCTGCTCACATCAAAGAATGAAACCTTTTACGGCGGCTATAATACGCTCTATCTGGTCTATAAAGCGCAGGTGCGAAATACCTATTTCAGTGAGGAAGGCTCTTACGATCAGGTGAATGATCTGTATTGGTGGATTTCCTTCAGTGATCTTCTGGTGGAAACGGACGGTTCCATCACTGTGGATGTGACACGGTACAGTACGCCGTATGAGAGTTTTGTCGTGGATTCCGAAATACCGTATGGGTGGTTTGGAACCATGTCATGGAGATATAAGGGATACGCAACTCTGGCGGATCTCTATAAGGTGGCAGTCACTTCCTATATGGATGCCTATAATCATGAAGATAATGTGGACGAGAGCCTAAGCGCGGAACCGGCTGTCATGGGAGAAGGCGGAGAACAGACGGACGAAGGGGAGAACGTGGAAAATGCGGATGACGGCTATATTTTGCCAGACAGCGATAAGAGACTGCTTACAAAAGACGATCTGAGAGGCCTGTCGGCGGAGGAGTGCAAAATTGCCAGAAATGAGATTTATGCGCGCCATGGAAGAAAATTTAAGGACGAGGAGCTCCAGAAATATTTTGACGCCTGCGACTGGTATGAGGGAACGAAAGAGTCAGATGATTTTGAGGAAAGCGAACTGAACGATACGGGAATTCAGAACAAAAATTTGATTGTGGAGTATGAGGAAGAAAAAGGATTCAGATAATGAAAAAGGGTAAATGGATATCCGCATTGCTCTGGTTATCCTTGTTTCTTACGGCCTGCGGCCAAAAAGAGATGGCGGATTTGGCGGATAAACTGGTCATGGAAAAGATCGATCTCACAGGCATTGCAGAACCGACAAAGATATCCGAACCGGTTTCGGACGCTGAAGCAGAACCGACAGAAGAAGCGGCGGAAGAACAGGAACCGTCGGAAGCGGATACGACGGATGATGGAGAAGAGCTTTCTGTGACGGGCAGCGGAGAACTGATTGTGATTGATCCGGGTCATCAGCAGAGGGGCAATTCGGAGCAGGAGCCGATTGGCCCCGGCGCTGCTGAAACCAAGGCGAAGGTGGCAGGAGGTACGGAAGGCAAAAACAGCGGTCTTAGCGAATATGAGCTGACGCTTATGGTATCGCTTAAATTACAGGAAGAATTGGAAAAGCGCGGCTATACGGTTTTGATGACACGCACCGCAAATGATGTTAATATTAGTAATGCACAGCGGGCGACGGTTGCCAATGAAAATGAGGCCAGTGTTTTTGTGAGGATTCATGCAAACGGATCGGAAAACACGTCCGCAAACGGGGCAATGACGATTTGCCAGACCGCATCCAATCCGTACAATGCGGCTTTGTATTCCCAGAGTAGGCAGTTATCAGAGGACATTCTGGACGAATTGGTAAGCGAAACGGGATGCAGAAAAGAATATGTCTGGGAGACGGATTCCATGAGCGGCATTAACTGGGCGCAGGTGCCGGTAAGCATTGTTGAGATCGGTTATATGACGAATCCGGAGGAAGATCTGCGAATGGCTGCGGAGGAATACCAGTGGAAGATAGCGACCGGCATAGCGGATGGGATTGAAAAATATCTGAACGGACGGCAAATGTAGTAACACAAAAGTAAAAAAGAAGAAAGGGACACGGCAAAAATGGAAACAAAGAAAAAACGATCTCCTGCCATGGCTTTTTTTCTGTTGGCGTTTCTCATGGTTGGCTGCGGAAGCGCGCCTCCGGCGGAAGAGACTGCCACGCAGACACAGACTGAGCAGGAGCCGGAAGAGAGCGTCAAAGAACCGCAGCAGGAGATGGCGGAGCCTGTGCCGAAATCCGAACCGGAATCGGAGGAAGAGCCAGAGGCAGAACCAGAACCGGAGGAAGCTGCGCCTGCTTTTGAGGAGGATGCCAACGTATACGGCAATTCCATGGGAAATCTTTATAACGAGGGAATTTTTGTCGAATGTGGCGATGGCGGTTACATAGAAAATAACGGATACGGACGCATTATTTATTTGGACGCCGACGGAAAGGCAACGGTTCTGGATCAACTGAACACATGGCATATGAACTATCGGGACGGACAGCTATTTGGTATTCAGGGGAATCTGTACGGTGAGACGCTCGGCCTTTTAAGCGCCGTGATTGATGAGGGGGCGGAGCATGTCGCGATCAGGCTCGATGAAACCGTGAAGCCGGAAACGCTTTTCCTGGTGAATGACGACATCTATTACACGGATGCGGGAACGCACAGGCTTTACCGATATCAGCCGGAGGAGGAGGACGAGCTTCTCATCGATACCGAGGTGTACAATCCTGTCTTTTATAAGGAGCGGATCATTTATCAAAAGGATGCGGACGGCGAGTCTCTTCACAGCGTTTCTCTGACGGGGGAAGAGGATGTCAAGCTTAACGATACCCGAAGTTATTGGCCGATTGTGTACAGGGACAAAATTTACTATCAGGCCGTGGCGGATGCCGCTTACACCTTAAGACGTATGGAACTGGACGGTTCGGAAGATACGGAGATCGCGAAAATACGGTACAACAATCCGGTGGTCTGTCAGGACAGATTGTTCCTGATTGATATAGACCATCAGGATATCCTTTCCTATCTGGATCTGACGCAGGAAGAAAAGGGAATCCAAACAACAGACATCGGGGACGAGGCGGGGGAGCTGTTTGTCGGAAAAGAGGCGGTTTTCGGATTGGACGAGGGCGCTTTTCAGGCTTATGAGACAGAGGCTTACGGCAATCTTTCCAACATAAATAATAAGTTAATGTTTGAAACGTTTTACAGTGATCCGCAGGATGACGAAAGTACGGTATACTTTTCTATGGTGTATGACCCTGTAACGGATCAGGTGGCATGGTCGCCATACGCCTCCTGTGACGGAAAGTGGGAGACATCGAAAACCACGGAGGCGGCAGAAAGCAGCGCAGAGAGCAGGGATGGGCAGACACAGGCGGCGGCTGGGACTGACACCGCGTCAGCCGAAGCGAATACGGCCATGTCCGACGCTGCGCCCGGCGACGAAGATACGACTGCGCCAGAGAATATCGTGCCCTTAAAGAATTTGGCAAATTATAACAGCTTAAAGAAAAAAATGACGGATGAGGAGTTTCAAACTGCTTACAACGAGGCTTTGAAAATTGTCCAACCCCTCGTGGGGCTCAGTCAGGAGGAGCAGGCGAAGGGGATTTACAGCGCGCTGCGGGCGATGGCGGACAACGGCACCGTCTCCTATTCGGAGGAGGCGCCCCATTATAACGATGCCTACGGCTATTTGGTGAACCATGTGGCATCCTGCGCCGGTTCAGCGAGAACGGCAGGCCTGTGTCTGAATATGTTGGGCATGAGCTATGAGCACGTGAATGAGAACCAGTGGGATCATCAGTGGTGCAGGGTTAATATTAACGGTACGATGTGGATTGTGGACCCTTACGGCATGGTCTGTGCTCCTGAGTCTGCGCCTTATGCGCATCCACTTGTATAGGACAAAATGAAAAAGACAGGGAGATTTTTTCCCTGTCTTAATTTTGTTCTTCCTGCTTTTTATAAACTACAATATCCTGTACGTTGCAGTCCAGTATTTCGCACAGGCGTTCCACTGTTGAAATATTTACGTTTCGATCATGCTTTAGCTTATCGATCATGCTTCGGCTCAGTTTGTGTTTATAAATAAGCGCATAGCATGTCACATTTTTGTTTTTCATTGTCTCCCAGAGCGGTGCGAACGACATCATAAACAAACTCTCCTTTTTCTTAATATTATATTGTCACGAACAAGAGAATAAAATTCTCCTGTTAACGAGATTCTCGTTTTCGAGATAATCTCGATAAAGAGAGAATGCTTGTATAGACAGGGATAAATATTTTGTGATAAACTTAGTAAGAAATAGTGTAAGCAGTTTAATGCTGCTAAGAGATTTTTTGAAGGAGGAACAGGGTATTATCAGTCTTTACAAGGACGCTAAAGCAAATGGCAGATATTTTGATCCGGAATATTATGCCGCGAACAATCCTGATGTAGTGGCGGCTTTTGGCAATGAGCCGTGGGTGCTTTACTATCATTATTGTGAGTATGGCATTAATGAAAACAGGCTGCCGTATGAGGGGGCTGCCAATGAAGGCATAGAAGCAAAGATAGCAGAACAGGAAAAATAAATAACCAACATATATAAAAAGCCTACAGATCAATAGCGGCTGTGGGCTTTTATTCGGGTTTGTTTAAATTAATGTGTTGTTTTATCGTTCGATGAACGGGGTTTTTAGTCGACATAAAATTATTTTTTGCGGTTTAACAATAGAAGCTGATCGTATCTGTTTTAAAGTGGTTTTTCCATTTGATACATATCAGAAAATATTGCGCTTGAATGATTTCTAACAGTTCATTTAGTTCTTTGGCAGGAATACGCTCTTTATTGTTGGCGACGATACAGCCGCCGTTTTTTGTCAGCCAAATTTTTGTAGAATTTGCGGTAGGTTTGCCTTTGGTAACATGAACGTGAATAGGTTCGTTATTTTCGTTAGACCAAAAGAAGACCGTATAACTTCCAACAGTGAAGAGACTAGGCAATCTGCACACCTCCATTTGCTCCATATTTATAGAATAAATGAGCGTTGCTGTGCATCATTTGGTCGAACAGCTTCATTTCGTCTTCTGAAAAACCCTCTCTTATCAACCATGTATAGGACGGTAACTGACACCTTGCGGTATCAAAACCATGTTCCGTGGGGCGTTCAAAGTGGACTTCTACCTTTTGGAAGCCGTCTTCCTCAAAAACCTGTGTATGCACGATTTCTGTGCCGTCTGCTAAAACCAAATAAGGATAAACCATGAGCCGCAACTCCTTTTCGTTTATTGTGCCATATCTATTGATTTATTATAGCAGACGCAGGCTTAAAAGTCATTAGAAATACAATGCGATAATGCGCCGTTTATGTTTTCAATGAGTGTGGTTTTAAGTTGACATAAAATGGTTTTTAGGATAATATAAAGTAAACATTATAATATCCTAAAAAGGAGATTGCGATGAAATATCTGGAACGATCACTGGAACGAAAATTTTTACACATGAGTTCTTTTTTTAAAGCGGTGCTTGTGACTGGTGCAAGACAGGTGGGAAAGACAACCATGCTGAAGCATTTAGCCAAAGAAGAGAACCGCACTTATGTTTCTATGGATCATACTGTGGTGAGGACGCTTGCGAAATCTGATCCGGTGCTATTTTTTCAGACCTATAAACCGCCGCTTATTATTGATGAAATACAGAAAGCGCCGGAGCTGTTTGAACAGATTAAGATTATATGTGACGAAAGCGAGGAACGGGGACTGTTCTGGCTGACCGGGTCACAGCAGTATCAAATGATGAAAAATATCCGCGAAACTCTGGCCGGCAGGATCGGTATTCTGGAACTGTACAGCATGTCAAAGAATGAGGTGGAAGGGATCGTTTTTCCAGGCGAGATGGATTTTTCTCTGAACTGCTTGCAGGAAAGGCAGGCTCTTGTCCGGAAGAATGATGTCGTTCAGGTGTTTGAACATATTTGGCGCGGCGGTATGCCGGATGCGCTTTTGGCGGATGCCGAGCAGAGGCAGGAATACTTTAATTCTTATATTGAGACTTATCTGATGCGGGATGTCGCGGAAGAAGGGGGAATTACCGATACGGTGCGTTTTCATAAGTTTATGAGAGCCTGTGCCGCATTGACGGCGGAACAGGTTAATTATAAGACTTTAGCGGATTCGGCAGAAATATCCCAGCCGACGGCAAAGGAATGGCTGCGCCTGCTGCAGGGATTGGGCATTGTTTATCTGCTGCAGCCGTATGCCAACAATGAGTTAAAGCGGCTTGCCAAAACGCCGAAGCTGTATTTTTGCGATACGGGCTTGTGCGCTTATTTGTCTATGTGGCTTACCAGAGATACGCTTATGAACGGGGCGGCTAGTGGACATTATTTTGAAAATTATGTGGTGATGGAACTGCTTAAAAATTTTGCCTGTGCGCCTGCGGGAGTGAACATGACCTATTACCGCGATTCCAACGCAAAGGAGATCGATGTGTTTGTGGAAGAAAACGGCAGGATTCATCCGTTGGAAATTAAAAAATCGGCAAACCCTGACCGCCGCGAAGTTAAAAAATACGAATTGCTTGATAAAATAAAATTGGAACGGGGAAGCGGCGGGATTGTCTGCATGTGCGAGGAAGTGATTCCGATCGATGTTAAAAATTGCTTGATTCCCTGTAATCTAATTTGATTTTATCTTTTTGAAAAGAGGTCTGTGCATGAAGAAGATATTAGTCGTGGAAGACGACGCTTCCATAGCGGCGGCGCTTCAATATGCGTTGGAGAAGGAAAGATATCAGGTAACGCATAAGGAAACGATAGACAGTGTATTAAAAGGAACAGATTTGTCAGGGATCGATCTTGCGATTCTCGACATGCAGCTTCCCGACGGTTCCGGAAAGGAAATCGCTTCTAAGTTAAAGCTTTCCCGCACGCCTGTTATTTATTTAACCGTCGTGGATGACGAGGATGAAATTGTGAAATCGCTAGACGACGGTGCCGCCGATTATATAACCAAGCCTTTCCGGATGCGGGAGCTTTTGGCGCGGATCAAAAAAGCGCTGCACGAAGAAAAGGAAAACGATACCATATTGCGGCTTGGCGGGGCTGTCATCGATACCGGGGCAGGCAGGGTTTACGTCGGCAGTCAGGTGATAGAGTTGACGGCTTTGGAGTACCGGCTTTTGCTCATTTTTGCGCAAAACCAGTCCATTCTTTTAAAAAGAGAGCAGATTTTGGAACGGATATGGGACATCAGCGGCAATTTCGTAGAGGATAATACGCTGACCGTCTATGTCAAGAGACTGCGCGAGAAGCTAGGCAATGCGGTTTCTATTACAACAGTGAGGGGGATCGGGTATCGTGTGGATTCGTAAAAAGGAAATTTTATCGCTCTCCAGAGCAATTCGCAGGGCGATTGACGGGCAGCCCATCGATCCGCGCGATCATAAGGAGGGCGCGTTCAGCCTTCTAAAAAACGATATCTATACGCTGACGCACTCCGAACAGGAGCAAAAGCATGTTTTGGAAAAGGAAAAGGAGCATCTGGCGGCATATTTATCCGATATTTCCCATCAGTTAAAAACTCCGATTTCATCGCTCCTTCTGATGACGGAGCTGATGACCGACGCGCCCGAAGAGACAAAACGGGAATTTCTTCTTAACATTAGGAAAGAAGTCCGGCATATGGAGTGGTTGGTTACCGCGCTCTTAAAGATGGCGAAACTGGATGCCTCCATTATGAATTTTCATGCAAAGGAGCTGTCGGTCGGCAGCTTACTGGAAGAGGCGCTTCCGGCAGTGGACATTATATTGGATATCAGGAACCAGAGCATACGCCTTGTAAACGACCTCTCCTTATCCTGCGATAAAAGGTGGACAGTGGAGGCGCTGATCAATCTTTTGAAAAACGCCTCGGAATGCTCAGGGGAAAACAGTGAAATCATAGTGGACTGTGGCAAAAATCCGCTTTATGACTGGATTTCCGTTACGGATGCGGGGGAAGGCCTGAAAAAAGAACAGCTTGCCCGCTTGTTTCAAAGATTTGAGGGCTCGCAGAAGGAAAACGGTTTTGGAATCGGGCTTCCGTTAGCGCTTTCCATTATGCGTGCGCAAAATGGGGATATTGAGGTTTCGCCGGGAGGAAAAGGCGTCGGCGCGACTTTTTTTCTGAAATTTTACAAATAGTCACCGAAGAGTCACTTTTCTTATTTACAGTGAAAGAAAAAAGTAGGAAAAGGGGTGCCATATGGAATTGTTAGAGGTAAACGAACTGACAAAAATTTACGGAAGCGGCGATAATCAGGTGATTGCCTTAGACCATGTCAGCTTTCAGGTAAAGAAAGGGGAATTTGTCGCCATTGTAGGCGCGTCGGGTTCGGGAAAATCTACGCTGATGAACTTAATGGGAGGGATAGACCGACCCACGTCCGGCAGTGTGGTCGTTGACGGACAGCCGATTTTTGAGATGAACGAGAGCGCTTTGGCTATTTTCAGACGCAGGAATATCGGCATTGTATATCAGTTTTATAATTTGATTCCGAACCTGACGGTGGATGAGAATATCATGCTTCCCTGTCTGTTGGACAATCGGAAGCCTGACGCGCAGAAACTGGAAAAAATTGTGGAAATGACGGGCTTGTCCAACCGCAGAAACCACCTTCCGGGAGAACTTTCCGGAGGACAGCAGCAGCGGGTGTCCGTGGGAAGAGCGCTTATCAATGACCCGGCGTTTCTTTTGGCGGACGAGCCCACGGGGAATCTGGACAGCAAGGCGGGCAGGGAGGTGATCGAGCTTCTGACGTCTGTCAGCCGGAAAGAAAACCGAACGCTGATTTTGATTACGCATGATGAAAACATCGCTTTGCAGGCGGATCGGATCATGACGATCAGTGACGGCAGAATCATCAGGGATGAGGTGATGCGCGCATGAATATTTTATGGTTCTTTGCTTTAAGTCAGATTAAAAGAAAGAAAAGGCGCGCCGTCATCACAGCTTTGGCGATCGCTCTGTCCGCGGCTTTGCTTACGGCAACCGCCAATTTTGCAGCCAGCGGAAATGTATTGCTTGTCAGTTTCCTTGGCGGGGATTACGGTCTGTATGGCAATGCTTATGTCCCACTGTTACTCATTCCCGCCGTATTTTTGGCGGCGCTGATTATCGCGATGTCTGTTATCGTGATTTCCAATGCGTTTCGCATAAGCGTCAACGAACGGATGGCGCTGTTTGGGACTTTAAAATGTGTCGGCGCAACGAAGCGGCAGCTCTATAAAACGATCATGTACGAAAGCCTTCTGCTGTGCATGGCGGCAATTCCCGTCGGCGTTATCCTGGGGTATCTGTTCAGCTTTATCGGAATCGGGATCGTAAATCTTTACATGGAAGAGCTGAATGTCCTTGTACGTTCTATGATGAAGCAGGTCAGTCTGAAGCTTTCCTTTGTTTTTTCGCCTGCGGCTCTGGCCGTTTCTGTTGCGATTTCTCTGGGAACGGTTCTTTTTGCGGCTATGCTTCCCGCGAGAAAGGCCATGCGTATCTCTGCCATGGACTGTCTGCGAAACGGCGGCGAAACGAATCCGTCAGGGTGTCAGCGTGTGGGAAATTCCCTGGATGCAAAAAGAAAGATCGAGTACGGACTGGCCCGGAAAAATGTTTCTTCCAACCGAAAGCGGATGCGTTCGGCCGTTACGGCGTTTTCGATCAGTATCATGCTGTTTATTACGATGAGCGGATTGCAGGGAATTGCGGCCGGCATAGAAAATTATATCTATGCGGATTATGGTTATACCGTGATGGCGGATTATACGGCAAAGTTTAAAAATACGATCCATCCGGATACCGGACGCAGGCAGCAGGAGTGCGCTTATCCGATTGAGGCAAAGACAGCGGAGGAGATTACGGCGAAACTCAGGGAGTACGGGGAAACGGATATTTATGGAAGCGGGCAGGATTATTCCACCTATGTGGCCATTCTCTCAAAACAGGATCTTACGGAGGAGATGAGACAGATTTTTGCGGATGAAAGCGGGGCGGAACAGACGGAAACCGTCCTGGAGGTGGAGCGGATTATTCTGGACGATCAGCATTACCGCGAGCTTTGCGCAAAGACAGGAATAGCGTATGGCGGGGTCATACTGCTAAATGACTATAAATATAATGACAAAGGAACGGAGCGGCATATTGCCCCTCTGCTTGCGCCAGTTTCTGCTTTGGAGTTGGAAAAGGCCGACGGAAGCCGGGAGGTTGTCAGCATTGACGGTATGCTGTCAACGGCGGAAATTCCAAAAGAGTTGATGTATCCAAATACGAATCCCATCCGCCTCATCGTTTCCGCTGAGGGAATGTCGGTGCGCGGATATAACTGGATGGCGCTTCCGGCGGATCAGGATGGCTTTATGGCGTATGCAAAAACCATACTGGAAAGCTATTTTCCACAGCGCGGCATGGATTATGACGAGGCGGGCTATACAAGCAGGGTGTACGGCGCGCAGGATTTTGCGAGACTGATGAACATTGCGATTATTCTTGCCGCTTTTTTCCTCTATGCCTTTGTGTTTTTGTTGGGATTGATCGGCGTATTAAACGTGATCAGCACGATCAGCTTCCAAATTAAACTGCGGGCAAAGGAGTTTGCCGTGCTGCAGAGCGTCGGAATGACCTCCGAGTCCGTAGAGAAAATGCTGACATGGGAAAGTGTGCTCTGCGCGGGTAAGGCGTTGCTCATCGGTTTGCCGACAGGCATGGGCATCGTCCTTGCCATGGCGTACTGCGTAAAATTGATGTTTCCGATTTCCTTTCATATGCCGTGGATGGCAATTATGACTACTATACTTATTTCTTTTTTGGTTATGTGGGGAACCGTGCGGATTTCAGCAGGCGCATTGAAAAAGCAGAATATCATAGAAACAATCCGGATTTGACAGGCGTTTTCAAAAATGAAAACTCTCCCCAAAAGGGAGAGTTTTCTCTGCAAAGGATATTCACCCCGGCTCCGCAATCCGGCTCACACCCACGTAAATCTCAGAAATCTTATACCAGGTCGGATAATCCACAATGCCGGACTGGGGCAGATTAAAGATTCGCTGGAAGGTGCGCACGGCGTTTGCAGTGTTGTTTCCGTAGACACCGTCAGCAGCAATTCTGGGAATGGCAGGATAGTTTTGGGCAATGCGGTTTAACTGCTGTTGGATCTGCAGCACTTTATCTCCGGAGGCGCCGATGTTTAAGTTGTAGCCGGGCCAGGAGGAGGGAACGCCGGAAACGGCTACGGCGGTGTTGATATACATGTCGCTTCCATAGTAGTAGCGGATGATCTGGATCGGGGTATAGCCCTCGTCGCCGAGATACTTGGAACCCCACTGGCTGAGTCCGTTGCAGGTCACATTCCTGCCGTCGCAGTAGGAGGTGAAGATGGGTTGGCGAACACCGGGACGGGACAGGTAGTTGGCGAAGATAGAGTCCACCAGTCTGTCGATATTGGAATAGATATTCCGGCCCCGAATCCACTTCTGATCGTAGGCAGTGGAGGAGGTGATGGTAAAGTTGTAGCCCTGATTCCGATACAGAGAAACCTATGGTTTTAAGTAATGGGGAACAGGGGAGAAAAAAGAGGTATCTGTATAGGGAACTGGTGATAAAACTGGAGCCACGAAAATATAAGACCATTGGGCAGCCATATGAGATATTAGGCTTATAGATGACCAAAATATTGTAATATAAAGCACATAATAAAAATCGTTGCCATTATGACGATTCAGCGTTACCCTCACACCCTGTTAGAAACAGGGATAGGTGAGGGTATTTTTATGTAACCAGTCAATTTAGATTATAATACATTCTCTCTGGGATAATTAGGAAATGGGAAAAATCAATAGAGACAAAGATTGTCTTATGGGCAAGCGTGTCAAGGGCATGGTTTCAGTCTGATATCATAAAATACCTATGTATTTCACAATTATAATTCATCGGTGATAAAGTTTATGCGGTTATCACGACAATCCGGCATAGGGAAGGAGGGCGG
>CAMXPV010000042.1 GCA_947245585.1 uncultured Lachnospiraceae bacterium
ATCTCGGAGTGAAGGTACCAACCTCGTCATGTTAACTCCGAGAATCCAGGATGTAAAGTGAAGGGAATCCCCTGCCGTTCAAGGGCAGGCTTTATGGATTTCGGCGATAACGGTGAAAGTTATATGGAACATTGGGTGAACGAATATTGGGATTTTCAGGAAAATGGACGTTTTTGTACCAGACCCGCTGCAGGGAGTCTGCGAATATCTGTTTATGGACTTTCACGCGCTGATGAACAATGAAATTTTTACTCTTATCAGCCGCTCTATCTTCGGAAGGGCGTACAGGCATTGAGTGAAAGCGAGCTGTGCGAGCTTGACGACCTGGCGGCGCTTTTATCGGAACCTGACCGGAACAGGGAGCGGTTGGAAGAGATGCGGTGCGAAAAGGAAAAGTTTTTTATTCTGACAAACAATACGCAGAATATTTACTATGATATGTTTAGATGATAGCATTTCTTGAATGTGTATGTGCGACATATTGACAGCGCACACTTTGGGTAATATACTATTGTAGTAGGAGGAGTGATTTTATGGCAACGACGAATATAACAATGAGAATAGACGAGGATTTAAAAGCTCAATTACAGGAGTTGGTGTCTAATCTCGGTATGGACATGACTACATTTTTTACCATTTCAGCAAAACAGGCGGTGAGAGAACAGCGGATTCCGTTTGCGATTTCCATGGATGTGCCGAATGCGGAGACAAAAGAAGCGATAGAGGAGGTTCGCCGGATGAAACTGAATCCGTCTCTGGGAAAAGCTTATACGGATGTTGATGAAATGATGAAGGAGCTGTTGGCATGAAGTATACGGTTAAGCCCACTACAAAATTTCAGAAAGATCTAAAACGGGCGCAAAAAAGGGGATATGATATCTCTTTGCTGACGGAGATTATTAAGAAGCTTGCAAGGGGCGAACAATTACCAGAGAAAAACAAAGATCATTCCCTTAGCGGGGATTACGTTGGATGCAGAGAGTGCCATATTACGCCGGACTGGCTTCTTATCTATGAAATTGATAATGGAGAATTAATACTGTATTTGACAAGGACGGGAACACATAGTGATTTGTTTTAAATGGAAGAATGGTTCATGAAGGAAGAGAAGACTTATGAGAAGAATCGTTGTATTGGTTGGCAGTACAAGAAAAGGCGGAAATACGGACTTACTTGCACGGGCTTTTGTACGGGGAGCAAGTAAGAAGCATGAGGTGGAAGTGATATCTGTTGCAGACTATAAAATAAATCCCTGTATTGGCTGTAATTCCTGTTTTACCAGAGAAGGGAATAAATGCTTTCAGAATGACGATATGCAGGCGGTATATGAAAAGCTGCGGACAGCGGATATAGTAGTTGTGGCTTCGCCTGTTTATTTTTATGGAGTCAGTGCACAGCTTAAGGCCTTGATCGACAGATTACATACGCCGATGAGAAATGAGTTTCAGATAAAGAAGTTAGGGCTATTGTCTGTCGGGGCGGCGACGCTGCCGGGTCTGTTTGATGCGATTAAAATGCAGTATCAGCTTGTGCTTGATTTTTTCCAGTTGGAAAGTATTGGAATGGTTCTGGTAAACGGCATCAGGGAGAAGGGAGATATTGATGGAAATCCAGCGTTGGAAGAGGCGTATAGGTTAGGGGAAAATGTTGAATGAGCTTGTATTTGTTGAATAAAAAGTGGAAAACTGTTATTGAAATGAAATTGACGTACAGAAAAATGTACGTTATAATTTAAGTATAAAAAATGAATATTTGCTTGGGGAGGCGTTTGATTATGTTAGCAGTAAATTATACGAACCTTCGTGACAATATGAAGATGTATATGGATAAGGTAACGGATGATTATGAGACGATGATCGTTACCAGAAAAAACAATAAAAATGTAGTTATGATATCGGAAGAGGCTTATAACAATATTATGGAAAACGTCTATGTAATGGGGAATAAGGCGAATTATGATTGGCTGATGAAAGGGAAAGCACAGTTGGAAAACGGTCAATATGCAATTCACGAATTGTCTGAGGTTGAGGATGATGAATAAGGTGTTTGCCGATACAGGTTGGGAAGATTATTTTTATTGGCAGACGGAAGACAGAAAAACGCTGAAAAAGATTAACCAGTTGATTTATGATATTGCTCGAAATGGCAATACCGGCTTAGGGAAACCGGAACCGTTAATTGGAAATTTATCCGGTTTTTGGAGCAGGCGAATCAATGATAAAGACAGATTGATTTACAGGATAGATGATAACAATATCTATATTCTGGCGTGTCGGTATCATTATGGGGATAAATGAAATGTGGAGATGGAGATACGAAATGATTGATTCGAAACGGAGGAAAACATGGCGGACGTATATGTAGCAAGCGATCAAAGATATGACAGTATGAAATACAACCGCGTCGGAAAAAGCGGGCTGAAATTTCCGGCGGTGTCTTTAGGATTTTGGCACAATTTCGGGAGCAAGGATAATTATGACACGATGAAGGCCATGTGCAGGACAGCCTTTGACGCGGGTATTACGCAGTTTGATCTGGCAAACAATTACGGGCCGGTGTACGGCAGTGCGGAGGAGAATGCAGGAAGGATTCTGAGGGAGGATTTTCGGCCTTACAGGGATGAACTGTTGGTTGCGACGAAGGCCGGATACGATATGTGGCCCGGGCCTTACGGAAACTGGGGCAGTAAAAAATATTTGACCGCCAGTATCAACCAGAGCCTGAAACGTCTGGGACTGGAGTATGTAGATATTTTTTACCATCACCGGATGGATCCTGAGACACCTTTGGAGGAATCCATGGAGGCGCTTGCCTCCATCGTGCACAGCGGAAAGGCGTTATATGCGGGAATTTCCAATTACAATCAGGAGTACACAGAAAGGGCGACGGCGATCATGAAGGAGCTGCACTGCCCGCTCATTGTCAACCAGAGATCTTATTCCATCTTTAACCGCGCCATCGAGGAGGACGGCGTGAAGAAATGCTGCAAGGAACAGGGATTGGGGATTATCGCTTTCAGTCCGCTCGCGCAGGGGCTTTTGACGGACAAATACCTTCACGGCATTCCGGAGGACAGCCGGATCGCCAGAGATCATCGTTTCCTGAAAGCGGATGCGTTGACACCGCAGCGGTTAGAACAAATAAGAAGGCTGAATGAGTTGGCGGCAGAGCGCGGGCAGACCCTTGCGCAGATGGCTTTGTCGTGGATATTGAAAGATGACGAGGTCTGTTCCGTATTGATTGGAGCCTCCAAGCCGGAACAGATTCGGGAAAATATTTCGGTTGCGGAACATACGGCCTTTACCGGCACGGAGCTTCAAAAGATTGAGGAGATCGTTCACAGTGGAGAAGTCTAGCGGGTGAGAATGAAGAAGAAAAGGATCTGTCAAACAGTCATAGCGGCGGCGTTATTACTTGTAGTCTTTGGTGTGTTGGTGGTCACCAGGGAAGTCAGGATTACGCCGCTTTTGGCTGACAAATATGAGATAAACGGCATTGACGTTTCTCATTATCAGGGAACCATCGACTGGCCCGTTTTGGCATCGCAGGATATGGACTTTGCGTTTATCAAGGCAACGGAGGGAAGCAGTTACGTGGACGAATGCTTTTACGATAACTGGCAGGCGGCCGCAGAAACCGATCTTCTCATCGGTGCCTATCATTTTTTCAGCTTTGACAGCGAGGGGAAAACGCAGGCGCAGCTTTATATCGATACGGTGGGCAGTCTGGACGGGAAACTGGCGCCTGCGGTGGATGTGGAGTTCTACGGGGATAAAAGCAGTAATCCGCCGCCGAAAGAGGAGGTTGTGAGAGAACTTCGGGAGCTGCTTATGGCGCTGGAGGAACAGTATCAGGTGAAACCTGTTATCTATACCACTTATCAGGCCTACCGCCGCTATATAAAAGACGGGTTTACGGACTATCCGCTGTGGATTAGAAACGTGTATTACGAGCCGTTTCTGATCGCCGACCCTGCATGGACATTTTGGCAGTATACCGATACCGAGGTTTTGGAGGGGTATCAGGGTTCGGAAACATATATTGACAGAAATGTGTTTCGCGGCACGAAAGAAGAACTGCGGGAGTTGACGGTACTGTGCGGGGAAGAGGAGTCCATTCCCCTGGAGAATTGTAATCTGGAATATGACACGGAGCAGGTAAGCGTCTATTCTTATGGGATCTATTCTGATGAATCGCCGTATCTACTGCATCTGCTTTTTCTTCTGACACCGGAAGGGAAAACGGTTTATCCGGTGAAAAATTTTTGGGTGGATCAGGAACGGGAAGCGGTCTGGCTGCTGGAAGAGGAGGAAATCCTGCAGGTGCGAAAAATAGATCTTTCGCCGGAACATTTTCTGGAAGAGTCGGTGGTGCTTGACAGGGATGGGCTTGAGACCTTGCTTGCGGACACTTACGGGATTTTCAAGTTGGCGGGACAGGAGGCCTTTGGCGGCCTGCATGTGAATTTATTCTGCCAGAAGGAAGAGGGGAAGCTGTTTTTAGGGGGACGGTTTTCGGGTATCGCAAAGGAGACGGGCCGTGAGTTTGAGATTGTGTATGAGATAGACAGGGAAAGCGGGGCAGTGAGCGCCAGAGGATATCTGCAGGATCTTGCCATTGCGCCTTTGTTTGAGGAATTTTTACTTCATAACCTGACGGTGGTAAATCCTTTGGGGCAGGATTCGGAGCTGGGAGAAAGTCTGGGCTTTTTCGACGATGAAAATTACTTGCGGAAAGCCGGGGCGTTTTGCAAGCAGTTTGCGGTGGTGGAAAACAGTGAAAACGGGCAGCAGGAGCTGCTTTTTCGTATGAGGCAGACAGAGGGAGAGGCGGAGTGGATTTACGTCCTTGAGGAAGAACAGGACAGGCTTGTCTGCAAGGATATTTTGACGTATCCGTTAAACGAGGTCAGATGGCTTGACTGCGCCTCCTTTTTTGAGATTCCCACGGAAAACTGCAAAGAATACCTGAGCCGGGATGAGGTGTATGCGGCTGTGGAGGCGGGGGATTTTTCCGTGGTGGTAAGTAAACCCTTTGATCCTGAGGGGCTTGTGCGGGAACTGGAAATGGCATACGAAGTGGGAAACAGAGACAGCCGCAGGACGGTAAGGCGCGACATCGACGGGGACGGCTCCCCGGAGCTTCTGCTATTGAGAAAATATGATTTCGAGGAGTGGGAGCGGATTGAATTTATTTTAGATTACAGAAATGGCAGGGCAGTCTGCGTTTATCTGGACTGGTGCGATGGCATGGAGTGGCTGCTGTTAGGAAAAGATGACAGGCTGATTCATTGTTCCAGCAGTAATAATACCTATTGTATGTATTACGGATTTCAGGAATGTACCTTAAATGCCGGAGGGATCAAAGAGATTGATTATATCGGAAACGGCGCGGAGGCCTGTAATGTGTATCAGTATGAGGAAGCGGGTAACGGTTTGTGGTGGTGGGAAGGGCAGCACCCGGAAATCACAGAGGGCGGCGTCTATTTTACCAGAACCTATGAAGAAAACACGGCGGAGGGCAGGGAAATCAAAAAGGAATTGATTTCCCGGGAAGAGTTTGCCGAAGCGTTTACGGAGTTGACGGGCGAAGAACAGGTATGGAAGGAACTTTTGTCGGATATGGAATAAAGATAGAAAACATATTGACAGGGGAGCCGGAACTCGTTACGATTTATTATGTGCCAAAGCCGTCTCAACAAAGTTAAGACAAAAGCGGCGCGGAAATGGAGAAAGCTATGAAAAAAACAATAATCACGGTAGTGGGAAAAGATACGGTAGGCATCATTGCGAGAGTATGCACATACCTGGCGGAGAACCAGATCAATATTCTGGATATCTCCCAGACCATCGTACAGGGCTTTTTTAACATGATGATGATCGTGGATACCAACCTGACGGACAAGGATTTCGGCGTGATCGTGGATGAACTGAACGCGCTTGGCGGGGAGATCGGCGTGGACATCAAGTGTCAGAAGGAAGAGATTTTTGACCAGATGCACAGGATCTAGGGGAGAAGAAAATTATGATAAATTTATTTGAAGTGGCGGAAACCAATGAGATGATCGCCAAGGAAAATCTGGATGTGCGCACCATCACATTGGGAATCAGTCTTTTGGACTGTGTGGATTCTGACCTTGCAAAGGTGAATGACCGGGTCTATCAAAAGATTACGACAGTGGCGAAAGATTTGGTAAAGACGGGAGAGGCCATTGAGAAGGAGTTTGGCATTCCCATTGTCAATAAGAGAATTTCGGTGACACCGATGGCCCTGGTGGGCGGTGCGGCCTGCAAAAGCAAGGAAGATTTTGTGACGTTGGCAAAGACCCTTGACCGGGCGGCGGCCGAGGTGGGCGTTAACCTGATCGGCGGTTATTCGGCGCTTGTGTCAAAAGGGATGACGAAGGCGGACGAAATGTTGATTCGCTCCATTCCGGAGGCGTTACATGCCACGGAAAGGGTATGCAGCTCCGTGAATCTTGGTTCCACCAAGACAGGCATCAATATGGACGGCGTGCGGCTGATGGGGGATATTATAAAGGAGACGGCTTTCATCAGTAGGGAGCAGGACAGCGCGGACTGTATGAAGCTTGTGGTATTCTGCAACGCGCCGGACGACAATCCGTTTATGGCGGGCGCGTTCCACGGCGTGACGGAGGCCGATGCGGTGATCAATGTGGGTGTCAGCGGCCCCGGTGTGGTCAAGACCGCATTGCAGAAGGTGCGTGGAGAAAATTTTGAGGTGCTCTGCGAGACCATCAAAAAGACCGCTTTTAAAGTGACCAGAGTGGGACAGTTGGTGGCACAGGAGGCTTCCCGGATGCTTGGCATTCCCTTCGGGATTGTGGATTTATCTCTTGCACCTACGCCGGCGATCGGGGATAGTGTGGCGGATATTCTCTGTGAGATCGGCTTGGAATATGCGGGCGCGCCGGGCACGACGGCGGCGCTTGCCCTCTTAAACGATCAGGTCAAAAAGGGCGGCGTGATGGCTTCCTCCTATGTGGGTGGCTTAAGCGGAGCTTTTATTCCCGTCAGCGAGGATCAGGGCATGATTGATGCCGTTGCTGCGGGAGCGCTCACCATAGAAAAGTTGGAGGCCATGACCTGCGTCTGCTCGGTGGGGCTTGACATGTTGGCCATCCCGGGCGACACGCCGAACACTACGATTGCGGGTATTATCGCAGATGAGATGGCGATCGGCATGGTGAATCAAAAGACGACAGCAGTACGTATTATTCCGGCTATCGGTAAGGGCGTGGGGGACAAGGTGGAGTTTGGCGGCTTGTTCGGCTATGCGCCGGTGATGCCGGTGAACGGCTTTTCCTGCGAGGCGTTTGTGAACCGCGGGGGAAGGATTCCTGCGCCGATTCACAGCTTTAAAAATTGACGGGGCGGAAGCGGCGCAGATGCGATTGGCGAATGAGTGTGGGCTGAACAGGAGTTATCCGCAGTTGACAGTAAGCCGCCGCACAGACTATAATAAGAGTGGTTTTTAAAAACCTTAAAAAATCATACATATAAGGGAGGTCTTTTTATGAAAAAGCTGTCCGTAAAGAGCGTTGTTGCGATTGGTATCGGCGCTGCGCTGTTCTTTGTTTTGGGAAAGGTGGCGATTCCGTCGCCTGTGCCGAACACAAATATCAGCTTGCAGTATGCGGTGGAGGCAGTGTTTGCGACGCTGTTTGGACCCATTGCAGGTGTTCTGATCGGGTTTATCGGCCACACGCTGATTGATGCTACGAGCTACGGCCCCTGGTGGAGTTGGATTATCGCTTCCGCATTTGTGGGTCTGGTGATCGGTCTTGCGACCATGAAGCTGAATGTGGAGGACGGGATTGACAGCAAGAAGCTGATCCATTTTAATGTGGCACAGATCATCGCGCATGTTTTGGCATGGGGATTGGTGGCTCCTGTTTTGGATATCCTGATTTACGCGGAGCCCATTGAGAAACTGTTTGCGCAGGGACTGATGGCTGCGGTGGCTAACATTATCACCACCGGCGTTGTTGGAACGCTGTTGTTACTCGGCTATGCAAAGACCGTGGTAAAGAAGGGGTCTTTGGAGAAAGAAGACTAAGAAGAAAGATGAGGCAGATTCGGGAGATTTCTCCCGAATCTGCCTTTGCGCGTATAAGCAGAGTCAAAAGAGAATATCACGAGAAGGAGAACCAATATGGGGCAGCCCATTATTTCTTTTAAAGATTATGGATTTCAGTACAGGGCGCAGGCGTCTCCCACCCTGTACCACATCAATCTGGATATTTATCCGGGAGAGAAGGTACTGATTGCAGGCGCTTCCGGCAGTGGTAAAAGTACCGTCGGGAGCTGTATGAACGGCCTGATTCCCTATGCCTATCCGGGGGAGAGCACAGGGGAGCTTCTGGTGGGAGGAAAAGACCCGAAAAAGGAAAGTATTTTTACCCTGAGTCAGATTGTGGGGACGGTGCTCCAGGATACGGACGGACAGTTTATCGGGCTGACTGTGGGGGAAGACATTGCCTTTGCACTGGAAAATGACTGCATCCCGCAGGATGAGATGAAACTGACTGTGGAGGAGACGGCGAAGCTTGTGGATATCGACCACCATCTGGAGTATGCGCCCCATGAGCTTTCCGGCGGACAGAAACAGCGGGTCAGTCTGGCGGGTGTCATGGTGGAACAGGTACAGGCTCTTCTCTTTGACGAACCCCTTGCGAATTTGGACCCTGCGGCGGGCAGAGTCACGATTGAGCTGATTGACGAAGTGCAGAAGCGGACCGGGGCGACGGTGATTATCATAGAACACCGTCTTGAGGATGTGCTGTGGCGCAGTGTGGACCGGATCGTGCTTATGGATGAGGGCAGGATTGTGGCGGACATGCCGACAAAGGCTTTTTTGGCGGATACGATGCTTTTGGAGCATGGCATCAGGGAGCCGCTGTATCTGACGGCGCTTCGCTATGCGGGTGTTCCGATCACGGAGGAGTTGGAGCCGCAGCATGTGGACAGCCTGCGGCTTTTGGAAGAGCACAGGGGACAGGTGCGCGCATGGTATCAGGATAACGAAGGGCTTGGACGGGCGAAAGAGCAGAGAAGAGAAATTCTCAGTGTAGAAAACTTGAGCTTTGGCTATACGACAGAGGTACAGAATTTAAAAAATGTGAGCTTTTCCATCAGGGAAGGCGAGATGGTCAGTATTGTGGGAAAAAATGGTGCGGGAAAGAGTACGCTGGCCAAACTGATCTGTGGTTTTGAAAAGCCCACTTCCGGCAGAATCTATTTGGATGGCAGGGATCTTTCGGATGACACGATCAAGGAGCGGGCACAGAGAATCGGCTATGTGATGCAGAATCCCAACCAGATGATTTCCAAGCCCATGATCTGGGACGAGGTGGAGATGGCCCTTTTATCAGGCGGTATGAGCGCCGAAGAGCGGAAGGAGCGGGTGGAGGAAACCTTAAAGATCTGCGGCCTGTATCCTTTCCGCAAATGGCCCGTATCAGCCCTGTCTTTTGGACAAAAGAAGCGGGTAACCATTGCAGGAATTCTGGTACAACAGCCAAACATCATTATTTTGGACGAGCCGACGGCAGGGCAGGATTACCACCACTATACGGAGATCATGGAGTTTTTAAAGAGCCTGAACGAACAGGGCTTTACGATTATCATGATTACCCATGATATGCACTTGATGTTGGAGTACACGCCGAGAGCGATTGTGTTTTGTGAAGGGGAACTGTTGGCGGATACCACGGCAGCCCATGTTCTCAACGATCCGGCGTTAGTACAGCGGGCAAGTTTAAAGGAGACCAGTCTTTATACGCTCAGCATGGCCTGCAGCATAGACAATCCACAGGCATTTACGGAGCGGTTTATCGCCTATGAGGAGGCGCACAGAAACAGGCAGGAGGGGTGAGATGGCGCGGGTAGCGGTTCTGAACTATATCAAACGGCCAAGTCCGGTACATGAGCTGACAGGAACGACGAAACTGATTTTTTTCATCGCATGGAGCGTGGTCTCCATGGTGACCTTTGACACCCGTGTGCTGCTTGGCATGCTGCTCATTGGGGCGGTGATTTTTAAGGTCAGTCAGATTAGGATCAGGGACATCAGCGTGGTATTGGGACTGGCGGCTGTTTTTCTTTTGCTTAACAATCTTTTTATCTATCTGTTTACGCCGGAGTATGGCGTGGAGGTTTACGAGAGCAGGAAGCTGCTGTTTTCCATTGTGGGAAGATACACGGTCACGGCCCAACAGTTGTTCTATCATCTCAACATTACCTTGAAGGTGATCTGCGTGGTGCCGATTGCGCTCCTATTTATCGCCTGCACTGACCCCAGTGAATTTGCTTCTTCCTTAGCCAGAATCGGGGTGAGCTACCGGGCGGGGTATGCGGTGAGCTTGGCTTTGCGGTACATACCGGATGTGCAGAGGGAATACCGGAATATCAGTCAGGCGCAGCAGGCCAGAGGCATTGATCTGTCGGGGAAGGATAAGCTTTTGACGAGACTGAAAAACTCGGTGGCGATTCTTCTGCCGCTGATCATGTCAAGCATTAACCGGATTGAGACGGTCAGCAACGCCATGGAGCTTCGGGGCTTTGGCAAGGAGAAAAAGCGGACCTGGTATATGCAGAGAAAATTGCAGAGAAATGACTGGCTTGCTCTCGGCTTTGCATTGGCGATTCTGATCATCGGGCTGACGGTGACTTTTTGGAACGGGAGCCGGTATTATAATCCGTTTCTGTAAGGAACGCTTCGTAATGGAGGGAAAAATGAAACTTCTGGTAATCGGCGGCAGTTATTTTTATGGCAGGGTGTTTGTCATGGAGGCGGCGAAGGAGCATGAGATTACGGTCTGGAACCGCGGCACATACTCCATGGAGCAGTTTGGAGTCAGACAGATACAGGCGGACAGGCATGAAAGAGCGGCGGTCTGTGGGGAGGACTTCGATGCGGTGGTGGATTTTTGCGCATACGGGCCGAAAGATGTGGAGACAACCATTAAGAATATTACGGGAAAGATCGGACAGTATCTTTTGATCAGCACCGTGGATGTGTATGAGCGGAATCCATCTGCCATGAAAGACGAAACTACACCTTTGGAGGAAAGAGTCATTCCCGGGGAGGCGGGCGATTATATTGCAGGAAAGGTGGCAGTGGAACGGGAGGCGGAAACGATCTGCAGGGAGAGAGGGATTCCCTGTACTGTGCTGCGCCCGGCCATTCTCTTCGGGCCCTACAATTATGCGCCAAGAGAGTCGGCCTATATTCAGCTAGTTTTGATGAATCATGCGCTGCCCCGGTTTACGGATGCGGACGGGCAGTTTCAGTTTGTCTACGTGAAAGACGCGGCGCATGCCGTTTTGAAATGCCTTGGCAATAAAAAAGCTTTTGGCCAGGCCTACAATTTGTGTCAGGATCAGATTCTTACTTATGAGACCTTTTTTGAGGCTTTAAAGAGGGCGGCAGAGCCGGAGGATTTGACAGGGCTTGTGGAAGTGCCGCTCACGGTGGACCAGGCGGCGGTGCAGGGAGTGCCGGTTCCTTTTCCGGCTACGGTTGCGGAAACCCATCTGTGTGATAACAGGAAGGGAAAGACGGAACTTGGCATCATCTACACAGATTTTGAAGAGGGCATGCAAAGAACCTACAGGGCTTTCCGGAATGTCTACATGCAGACATAAAACAGTGAGAGGGAAAAAAGATGACATTGGACGAACTTGCGGTTGGAAAGGAAGCGAAAATCATTGCGGTAGGTGGGGAAGGGCAGCTTCGGGTGCGGCTTCTCGACATGGGGCTGATCCCGCATACCGTGGTCAGGGTGCAGAAGGTTGCGCCGATGGGCGATCCCATTGAAATTCATTTGCGGGGGTACGAGTTGACCATCCGCAAGGAGGACGCGTCACGGATTGAAGTGGAGAATGTCTGAAACGAGACAGTGATCACAGGAAATAGAGATTAGGCAGAATGGAAGAAGGATAAGTAACATGATATACGCATTGGCGGGCAATCAGAACAGCGGAAAGACAACATTGTTTAATCAGCTCACGGGTTCGAACCAGCATGTGGGCAATTTCCCCGGTGTGACGGTGGACTCCAAGATGGGGGAGATACGGGGTGAGAAAGGCAACGCGGTGGTCGATCTGCCGGGGATCTATTCCATCAGACCCTACACCAATGAGGAGATCGTGACCCGCAGCTTTATTTTACAGGAGAAGCCGGACGGTATCATCAACATAGTGGACGCCACCAACATTGAGAGAAATCTGTATCTGACGCTGCAGCTTCTGGAATTACATATCCCTATGGTGATCGCCCTCAATATGATGGATGAGGTGCGGGGAAACGGCGGCACCATTGACATAGCGGCCATGGAGGAGGCGCTTGGTGTCCCCGTGGTGCCCATAAGCGCCGCCAAAAATGAGGGAATCGAAGATTTGATTGCAGCGATCAGGGAGACGGCTTCCAGACGGCTGTACCCTAAGGTGACGGACTTTTGTGAGAAAGGCCCGGTGCACCGCTGTATTCACGCGGTCAGCCATCAGGTGGAGGACCACGCGGAACGGATCGGCATGTCGCCCCGTTTTGCGGCGACCAAGATTGTGGAGGGAGATGCGGAGATCATAGACCGGTTGGCCCTGTCCGACAACGAGTTAGATTTGATGGAGCACAGCATTGTGGAGATGGAACAGGACAGCGGCATGGATCGGAATGCGGCTCTCGCCGCCATGCGCTATGATTTTATCGAGAGAATCTGTGGGCAGGCAGTGATCAAATGCCGGGAGAGCAAAGAACATATCAGAAGCATGAAGATGGACAACGTGCTCACCCACAAATATTTGGCCATTCCTGTGTTTTTGCTGATTATGGTGTTGGTATTTTATCTGACGTTCGGTTTGATCGGAAGCTTTTTGAGCGATCTGTTGAGTTTTGCCATAGATAGTCTGTCTGCAGTAGTGGAACGGGCTTTGACTAGTTATGGGATAAATCCGGTGGTGGAAAGCCTGGTGATAGACGGTATTTTTACAGGCGTGGGAAGTGTATTGAGTTTCCTGCCCATTATCGTTATTTTGTTTTTCTTTCTGTCTATTTTGGAGGATTCGGGTTATATGGCGCGGATCGCTTTTGTGATGGACAGACCGCTTCGTAAGATCGGTCTGTCGGGCAAGAGTTTTGTGTCCATGCTGATCGGGTTTGGGTGCAGTGTGCCGGCAGTGATGTCAACCAGAACCCTCTCCTCAGAGCGGGACAAGAAGATGACGATTCTGTTAATCCCATTCATTAGCTGCTCGGCAAAAATTCCGATCTACGCGCTGTTTGCGGCGGCTTTTTTTGAGAGAAGGACAGCGCTTGTGATGTTGGCGCTTTATGCCTTTGGTATTCTGGTCGGACTGCTCTGTGCGATGGTGTTAAAGAAGACGGCGTTTCGGGGAAGCTCTATGCCTTTTATGATGGAGCTGCCCAATTACCGGTTTCCCTCGGCAAAGAGCGTTCTGCTTTTGATGTGGGATAAGGCGAAGGATTTTGTGCAGCGCGCCTTCACGATTATCTTTTTGGCTGCCATTTTAATCTGGTTTTTGCAGACTTTTGATCTGCGTTTCAATGTGGTGTCAGATTCCGGGGAGAGTATGCTTGCCATGATCGGAAAATGGATTGCTCCCCTTTTCGGGCCGTTAGGATTTAACGACTGGCGTGCCACGACGGCGCTGATCAGCGGGTTTACAGCGAAGGAGGCTGTGGTGAGTACGTTGGGGGTTTTGACAGGCTCTTCCATGGTGAATTTAAGCGAGACGCTGGGACAGATTTTTACACCAATTTCTGCGGTCAGCTTTTTGGTGTTTACCCTGCTGTATACGCCCTGCGTGGCGGCGGTGGCCACCATCAAAAGAGAGCTTGGCTCCGCGGTAAAAACGGTTGGCGTAGTCTGTATGCAGTGTGGCGTGGCTTGGCTTGCGGCATTTTTGGTGTACCAGATTCTACGTTTATTTGTGGGCGTGTGATAAAATTCTTGCAATTAAGATAAAATAGTAGTAATATAAGGGAAAAGGAAAACGTTTTCCTTTGGTTTTCCTGTAGTTAGAGAATGGGGTATATGTGAATCGGGACAATAGAAAGGATGGGGCATATGGACTTTAATGGGGTATATCACAGAGCGAACGACAATTACTGCTATCCGTTGGATGAGGAGCAGCTTGTCATCAATATCAGGACGGGGTATGACGTAAAGTATGTGAATTTGATTTTTGGCGATCCTTTTAACGCAGGCATTCTGGGCGGCGGGGAGAGTTGGGAGGGAGAAGCGTTAAACATTCCCTTTAAGAAGCGTTTGAAAAATCAGCTCTGGTGGACTACCACAATCAAGCCGGCTTACAAGCGCCTTAAATATTACTTTGAACTGCAGACAGAAAATGAGAGGTGGTTTTATTTTGAGGATGGATTTGTGTCCGAGGAACAGATGGCGCTTGCGGGAAGAAGCAGACAGTATTTCATTTTCCCGTGGATGAATCCGGCAGATCTGCCGGTGATGCCCGCATGGGTGAATGATACGATCTGGTATCAGATTTTTCCGGAGCGGTTTTGTAATGGCGATCCGTCCATCAATCCGGAGGGGACGCTGCCGTGGCGGGTGAAAGGCTCTGTCACCAATGAGGAGTTTTTCGGCGGCGATTTACAGGGGATTATCAATAAACTGGATTATATCAGGGATTTGGGCGTGTCGGGTCTGTATCTGACACCGGTCAACGAATCGCCCACCTCCCATAAGTATGACACCACGGACTATACGAAGATTGATCCCCATTTCGGGTCTGAGGAAACCATGAAAACACTGGTCAGAGAGGCGCATAACCGGGGCATCCGCGTGATGCTTGACGGGGTGTTTAACCATTCCGGAGAAAATTTTGCACCCTGGCTTGACGTGAAGGAGAAGGGACCGCAGTCGGCATACTGGGATTGGTTTATGGTGAATCAGTGGCCTTTTGAGACGGGAGGAAATTGTGCCCGCGAGAAAAAATATTATACCTTTGCTTTTTACGACAATATGCCGAAATTAAATACCAACAATCCGAAAGTGCGGGATTATCTGATTGAAGTCTGTGAAAATTGGGTCAGAAATTATGATGTGGACGGGATCAGACTGGATGTGGCCAACGAGGTTTCCCACACCTTCTGTAAGGAGCTTAGAAGCCGCCTGAAAGCCATCAAGTCGGATCTTTATATCTTGGGCGAGATCTGGCATGACGCTATGCCGTGGCTGCGGGGAGATGAATTTGACTCTGTTATGAACTATCCTCTGGGGGAGAGCATTAAGGATTTCTGGATTGACAAAAGCCTCACCAACGAGGATTTTGAGTATACCATCAACCGCTGTTACACAAGGTATATGCAGCAGACCAATGACGTGCTTTTTAATCTGTTGGATTCTCATGACACGAAGCGGCTTCGCAGCGATGTGAAAAATCTGGACGAGTATTTCCAACAGCTTGCGGTGCTCTTTACGATGCCCGGTTCCCCCTGCATTTATTATGGCACGGAGATTGCCATGGAGGGCGGATACGATCCGGACTGCCGGCGCTGTATGCCGTGGGAGGAGATTGAGCAGGGCGTATACAGCGAGCGGACGGAAATCATCAAAAGCCTCCTGCATTTGCGCAGGTCGGAGCCGCTCCTTCGCAGCAGGGATTTCCATTTCCCGAATAAAATTAACCGACCCCGTGTGATTGAGTTTAACAAGATGGGTTGGGTGGATAACTACGTGGAAGTTATCATCAACTGCGAGGAAGAGGATATTGAGATAGCCAGAGAGGGTGAAATTTTGTTTTCCAGACATTATATTGACAACACCCTGCTGCGCAATGGTATACTGATCAGGAGAGCAAAAAGCTAAACAGGAAATCAGGAAACGGAGAGATAAAAGATGAATCGGTTTCATTTACCGGGCTGTCTCATTATCGAGGAGGGAGCCTGCGAGCGCCTGAATGAGATTCTGGCGGACTGCATTCCGGGGATAGAGGAGAAAAAGGCCGTAATCGTGACGGAGGAATCACTGCTTTCGATTATAGGCGCCTATTTGGACGAGATGAAACGGGATCTGCCAAAGAGCGAGCTTTATCTTATAGAGAAGAACAGCTTTGAACAGGCTATGGAGCTGGCAAAATATATCTGTATGAAGGATGTGGAGATTATCGTCGGCGTGGGCGGCGGCAAGGTTCTGGATGTGGCCAAGTATGCGGGCTTTGTGGGGAAAATTCCCTATATCTGTGTGCCCACCACCCTGAGCAATGACAGTCTCTCTTCACCGGTGGCGGTGCTGGGGACGGAGGGGGATGCGAGAAAGACCTTAAAATGCGCGATCCCGGCGGGCATTGTGGTGGATATAAACGTGGTGATGAATGCGCCCCTTTTTCATTTACAGTCAGGTATCGGCGACACGATCAGCAAGTACACGGCGCTTTATGACTGGAAGTTGGATGCGGCTCACCGTGGAGAGCGTGTAGACGATTTTTCCTATCTCATTTCCGACATGGCGTTATCCTCCCTGTGCTATAATGAGGAAAAGTCATTAAAGAGCAAAGAATTTATCAAGATTCTGACGCAGTCGTTGGTGCTCGGCGGGTTGGCCATGGAGATCGCGGGCAACTCCAGACCATGCAGCGGTTCGGAGCATCTTTTCTGCCATTCCTTAGAGGAAAACCATAAAGAGATACAGATTTCCCACGGCATGGCGGTGGCCCTCGGAAGTTTGGTGAGCTGCCGTCTGCAGGGACGGGATGTGGGAATGTTGGAAGCGGTCTTAAAGGCGTACCATATGGACATGGATCCCATGAACTGGGGGATTACGAAGGAAATCTTTACGGATGCCTGGCTTCGGGCGGCGGACACCAGAAAGGACAGGCATACCGTGCTCAATGAGGTGGAACTTTCGGAGGCGCTGCTTGGCGGGATTTATGAGCAGCTGCGAGCAGGGAATTAGGTGCCGTCGAGATTGCTGCCATTCTAAATTTTCCCGCGCAGACTTATGATTTTTTCATACACATCAGGACGGTGCGCTTTTAAGTGCGCATCCAACAGCTCGCGGCGCTCCGTAAACCGTTTTGCAAGGTCGGGGTGCTCGCGGGCAATTTTTTCGGCAAGGTGGAGCCTGCGACGCTCAAATTCCAGGGCAATCTGCTGCTCGTCCTTCCCGGAAATCCGCGCGATCTCGGCAAGGTGCGCCTCAAGGTGCTCAAGCCATTCATCCTCGTCCATCTCGTCAAGTTGGTTCCAACTCCCGTGAATGAGCGTCTCCATATCGCCCGTGCGCTGCAGCTCTTCAATCTGCTTATGTATTTGCCGCTCCATCTCCGCTTCGCAGTCAGAACCGTATGCCCAAAGGAACTCGTGCAGCATGCTCTCGGCGCGCTTTGCGGCGACAGAGCGTGCGCCTTTCCGGATTCCCCTGACCGGATACGGCTTTTCCAAACCGATTTCCGCAAGCGCTTTTTCAATTGTGCGCCGCACCGCGCCATTTTGGATTAATTCGCCTATGCCAAGCGTGCGCATTTGGTCGTTGAGCGCAGCCATGTGTCCCGTAAGATAAAAGGCAACGCCGCGTTTTTTAAGCGCCTCATAGAGCAACATGAGCCGTTCCGCCGCGGTACTGTCAATGCTCCCGATTCCCGACGCGTCCACAATGACGGCGCGGGTATCGTCTAAGAGACTTTCTTCAATATCGGACTGAAAAATGCCCACATTTGCAAAAAAGAGGTCGCTCGTAAAACGGTAAAGCACTACGTGTTCAATCGAGTAAATCTGATTGAACTGCGAAATATCATAGAAATCGTCATGCCCCGGAAGGATGCCCAAAAAACATCTCGGCGGGTTGGAGGCGCGCAGGATCACTGCCGCGAACGAGAGAATAATGCCCACAAGAACGCCGTTGATGGTTCCTAAAATCAAGACGGCAAAAAACGCGCCCATAAAGATGTAAAATTCGCTTTTGCCGGAGCGTTTTAATTTTGCGGCAAGCTTAAATTCCAACCCGCCGATCAGCGCCGTCATCACCACCGCCGTGAGAACGGGAACGGGCAGATATCCGATAAAGCCCGTCGCAAACAGCAGCACAAAAATCATGGTAATGCCTGCGATAATGCCCGTAAGCTGTGTTTTGCCATCGTACTGGTCATTCATCGCCGTGCGCGGTACGGAGCCGTTTACGGGACAGCACCCTGTGAATGCAGAAGCAAAATTTCCGAGCGAAAATGCCAGGATTTCCTGATTGTCATTTAGTTTGTAGCCGCGCTTTAATGCGTAATTGTTTTCCGCAAGCAATGTCTGCGCCATGATCACGACAGCAACAGAAAGGCTTGCACCGATTGCGTCCGTAAAATGGATGGCAAAGAGATCTGGAAACGAAAAGCGCACAAGTCCCGCTTCGACAGCTGAAAGGCAGACAATGCCTAAACGCTCCATCGGGGCAAAATAAGAAAAGAGTGCGCCTAAAACAATCATGACAACCGCCATCGGAAATTTGGGACAGATACGCTTTGCCGTAAGTACGACAGTAAGGGTGATGATTCCGAGAATCAAAGAAGGCAGATTAAATAAGGTAAGCTAGCTGACGATATGCTCTAAAAGTTCAAACAGCTCCCCCGTTCCCGCCGTACCGCCAAACAGCTTTGGCACCTGCATCAAAATGACCGTGGAACATACGCCCGAAATAAAACCGCCCATGACGGGCTTTGAAATAAAATTGACAAGCTTTCCTGCGCCGAGTGCAAAAAACAACAAGAGCCATGCCCCAACATAAAAAGTCAGTACGGGAACAACCACCATTGCCTCGGCGGACTGCGCCTCTATTTCAAAGGATAACAGTGCGCCGCCGACTAACGCCGCGGGCGCGGCATCCACACCGAAAATAAATTGCGGCGAGGTGGAAAAAAGAGCAAAGACGATGATCGGGAAAACAGAGCCGTAAAGCCCGTAGACCGCGGGCAGCCCCGCAATCTGTGCGTAACCCATGGAAATCGGAATGGACACGGCGGCTATGATGATTCCCGCGAGGATATCCTTTGGGAGATTTTCTTTTTTATAATTTTTTAGGGTATATCCAATTTGGACATTTGGAAAGGAAATGTTCATAAACACTCACAAGCACCTTTCTGTTTGAATAGCTGCAATGTTATTATATCATGAAACTCGCAAACCCGCGCGTCCCGCGCTTTTTGCCCGATTTCATCGTGCGTTTGCTCGTTAATGCCGCAGGAAAAGCAAATGTCGGCTTCGCCGCCGCTTTCTTTTCCTTTGCGGCTATTATATCGTGATGGGCAGAACTTGGGAATAGAAAATTATCTATAAAAACCCTCTGTACAAATCCTGCAAAATGACATAAAATCATAGCAAAGGGGAATCGGATTGTCATATGGAAGAGGAGGTGTGGATATGAAAACATATATGTTGGATTTAAATTCCATTGACAAGGTCAAGGGTTTTGTGAGTGCGATTGAAAAATTTGACGGTTACTTTGACATGGCTACAGGAAGATATGTAGTAGACGCAAAGTCTATCATGGGTATTTTTTCCATGGATTTATCGAAGAAGGTTGAATTTCGGATTTTGGAGACCAATGCGCAGATTTCCGAGGTGGAGGCGGCGATCGCTCCTTATCTTGCATAATGGAAAGTGACAAAAACTGTTACGGAAAATAAAACGGCTGCCGATGTGTCTGCACATTGACAGCCGCTTTTTCTAATCAACCGCTTCGTCGCCGATCTCTTCCAGAGCAGCCTGAAAGGGCGTATCCGCATCCGTTAATTCCTCCACGCTTCGCAGGGTGCGGGTGATTGCCCGTGTACGCCTGCCGACAATATCAGAGAGTGTTTTGTCGGCGGTCTGAATTTGTTTCTGCGCCTTGTCAAGCATATCTCCAAACTTGATAAATTCTGATTTCACGGCACGGAGCGTATCCCATACTTCCTGAGAACGCTGTTCGATTGCAAGGGTTTTAAAGCCCATCTGCAGGGAGGAGAGAAAGGCCGAGAGCGTAGTTGCGCCAACTGCCGTGATTTTATATTTGTCGCGAAGCTCCTCAAACAAAGCTGCATTTTGGACAACCTCTGCGTACAACCCTTCTGTGGGTAAAAACATCAGTGCAAAATCGGTTGTTTTCGGCGGTACGATATATTTGTCATGAATCTCTTTCGCGAAAGCGCGTATTTTAATGGTAAGGGAATGACGCGCCTCGTCGATGGCCTGTTTATCTTCCGCGTCGATCAGCCGGTTATAATCCTCAATCGGGAATTTGCTGTCAATTGGCAAAAGCAACGGGATATCTCCGTTGCCGGGAAGCTTGACGGCAAATTCGACGCGCTTTCCGTCTGCAATTTCCACATTGGTTTCATACTGCGCCGGTGCGAGAATATCGGCGAGCAGCATTTCCAGGCGGACTTCGCCATAAGTGCCGCGCTCCTTTACATTCGTAAGGGCATTTTTCAGTGACTTCGCATCGGCGGCGAGGGCTTTCATCTCACCAAGCCCCTGTCCCACGCTCTCCAGTTGTTTGCTGACCAGTTCAAAGGACTGGGCGAGCCGGGTTTCCAACGTTTTCTGCAATTTTTCGTCCACAACGCCCTGAATCTGCGTAAGCCGCTTTTCATTGCTTTCCTGTAAGGCTTTCATTTTGTTCTCAAGCGTTAAATTGATCTTTTCGATACTTTCCGTATTCGCGCGTTGGATGGAAGACAGGCGGCTGTCAACCTGTTCGCCGAATGTATGGAGCTGCTGATTGACCTCGCTGCGGTTTGAAGACAGGGTATCCTGGATGCTTTTCTGGATGACACCGAAGCGTTCAAACTGTTCTGTTGTACCAACTGCAATCTGTTTTTGCACATCGTTTCGCTGCTCTTCCGCGTTATGTTTCAGGAGAGATGTTATTTTTTTGATGTCGGATTTTTTCCGCCCTGTAATCTGGAGCAGAATGACGACGAAAAGCAAAACGATGATTAGAATGTTTAAAATTTCCGTTAAACCCATTATGATTTCTCCCCTTTCTGTCTAGAATGTAATTATACTATGAGCGACGCGATATTTCAACGCTTCGGAAACAGGGTGAAATTCCCATTTGTACGGATTTGCCTTTCAGCGGCATTTGTGCTAAGATATCCTATTAAGGACATTTCCGAATCAAGCATCCGAGGGTGTCCTGTACAGACGGAGGTTTATCATGCTAGAGCTTAGGAATGTCTCTTTTCAGGCGGAAAATGAGGATAACGGAAAAGAGATAGAAATTTTGAGAGATATCAGTTTGACGATAGCGGATCAGTTTGTGGCCGTCACGGGACCGAACGGAAGCGGAAAGTCCACGCTTGCAAAGATCGTGGCCGGCATTCTCACCCCTACGGATGGCCAGATTCTTCTGGACGGCGTGGATATCACGGAAAAATCCATCACGGAGCGGGCGAAAATGGGGATTGGATTCGCCTTTCAGCAGCCAGTCCGCTTTAAGGGAATTACGGTGAAAGACCTGCTTTCGATTGCGGCCGGAAAAGATGCGGACATGTCGGAGATCTGTTCCATGCTTTCGGAAGTGGGTCTTTGTGCCAGAGATTATGTAAACCGGGAAATCAATGCCAGTCTCTCGGGCGGAGAGTTAAAGCGAATAGAGATTGCCATGATTATGGCAAGGAAAAGCCGGTTGGCCATTTTTGACGAACCGGAGGCCGGTATTGATCTGTGGAGTTTTCAGAACCTGATCCGTGTCTTTGAGAAGATGCACGAGGAGACGAAGGGAACGATTCTGATCATTTCCCATCAGGAGAGAATATTAAATATTGCGGACCAGATCGTGCTTCTTTCAGACGGCAGGATTGAGAAAGTCGGCAGCAGAGAAGAAGTGATGCCGGAACTTTTGGGAGCGGGACGGCCCTGCAGGACGTTAGCTGAAAAAATGTAGAGGGAAAGAAATTATGGATATTATACAACAGGAACTGCTCACGCAGGTAGCAGACCTGCATGAGGTGCCGGAAGGCGCATACAATATTCGGGCCAATGGAGAATTGGCAGGAAGAAATACAACGGCCAATATTGATATTATTACCAAGGAGGACCGCTCAGGCATTGATATTCGGATCAAACCGGGCACCAAGTCGGAGAGCGTGCATATTCCGGTAGTCTTAAGTAAGAGCGGACTGAAGGAGAGCGTGTACAACGATTTCTTTGTGGGAGAGGACTGTGACGTAACCATTATAGCCGGCTGCGGTATTCACAACAGCGGTCCGGACGACTCGGCCCATTCCGGGATCCACCGCTTTTTTGTGGAGAAAAACGCGAAGGTGCGGTATGTGGAAAAACATTACGGTTCCGGTGACGGCAGCGGGGAGAGGATCATGAATCCCACCACGGAGATTCATCTTGCCGAGGGCGCGTCTTTGGAGATGGAGACGGTGCAGATCAAAGGGATTGACTCTACCGTGAGAACCACAAACGCAGAAGTGGCGCAGGGTGCAAGCCTGATTATCAGAGAGAAAATTATGACCCACGGAAAGCAGCACGCGGAGACAGACTTTAAGGTGGATATGGCCGGGGCGGATTCTTCTGTGAATCTGATTTCCAGATCAGTGGCAAAGGGGCGTTCCAGTCAGGTGTTTCGTAGCCGCATTGAGGGAAATGCAAGCTGCCACGGACACAGTGAATGCGATGCCATCATTATGGATGAGGCCAGTGTCAGCGCGATTCCTGAACTGACGGCCAATGACATCGATGCAAATTTGATTCACGAGGCGGCGATCGGTAAGATCGCGGGAGAACAACTGATTAAACTCATGACGCTTGGCCTTACGGAGAAGGAAGCGGAAGAGCAGATTGTAAACGGGTTTTTAAAATGAGAAAATTTTTACAGTACGCATTAAACCGAGTGGTGATAACAGCGATCATCGTGCTTATGCAGGTGTGCTTTTTCCTGTTTGTCCTGCTGCGATGGGGAAGCGATTATCTGTGGTTTTCCATGGTGCTTCGCTTCATCACGATGTGGGCGGTGATCTATATTATATGGCGGCCGAATAATCCGGCTGTAAAACTGGCATGGATTGTGCCGATTTTACTGTTTCCGTTGTTTGGCGGTGTGATGTACATGCTTTTCGGCCATGTGATTGTGCCAAAAAAACTGCGGGAAAGTATGGAAAGGACGCAGGAACTGGTAAAAAAGAGCCTGGAACAGGATGAAAGTGTTTTGGAGGCACTGGAGAAGGAGGATTTAACGACAGCCAATCAGAGCCGTTATATTACTTCCTATGCGCTGACACCGGTATGGAACCATACGGAATCTGCCTATTTTCCTGATGGGGAGTCCTGGTGGAAGAGCCTGCTTGCTGATTTGGAACAGGCCAGGCATTTTATATTCCTTGAGTTTTTTATCATTAAGGAAGGGACAATGTGGAATGAGATTCTCGCCATTTTGGAGCGCAAAGCGAGTGAGGGCGTGGATGTCAGGGTAATTTATGACGATGTGGGATGCGTGTTCCTTTTGCCCAAGTACTATGATCGGATATTGGAGAAGAAGGGGATTAAATGCGTAGCGTTTAACCGGTTGGTGCCCTTTATGTCTCTTGTGCTAAATAACAGGGATCACAGAAAGATTGTGGTTATTGACGGAAAGACGGCTTATACCGGCGGGATTAATCTTTCCGATGAGTATATCAATTATGAACATCCTTACGGAGATCACTGGAAGGATGTGGGGGTCCGTATGGAAGGGCCCGCAGTCTGGAATTTCACGGTCATGTTCTTACAGATGTGGAATATGTCCCGCTATTCGGAGGAGGATTACGGCAGGTTTCGCTATGAGTTTACTCATCCGCCTGCGGTGGACGGTTATGTGCAGCCTTATGTGGACACGCCTCTTGACGACGAGGTCTTGGGGGAAAACGTTTATTTGAATATGATCGGCGGCGCGAAACGCTATGTCTGGATCTACACCCCCTATTTTGTCACGGACAATGAAGTGCTGACTGCCTTGAAACTTGCCGCGAAGAGGGGCGTGGATGTGCGTATCCTGACACCTGGAGTTCCGGATAAGAAATTCGTCTATTGGCTGACCCAGTCCAACTATCAGTATCTGATTCAGGCGGGGGTTGGCATTTACCAGTATACGCCCGGTTTTATTCACGCAAAATGCGTGCTTGTGGATGATGAGACAGCGGTGGTGGGGACGATCAATTTTGACTACCGAAGCTTTTACCACCACTTTGAATGCGGCGCTTTTCTCTATCGGACGCGGGCGGTGGAAGAATTAAAAAAAGATATGGAGGAGACGTTTGCCGTTTCGGAACAGATTACATTGGAATGGTGTAAGGAGAAATTTGTAAAGACCAATATTATCGGACCGGTTTTGAAACTCCTTTCACCGCTGTTGTAGGAAAGAGACAGATTTCTTTGAACGGAGGAAATTATGATACGTTTTATTAAGGTGATTGTGTGGAATCTGCCGAGAATCTACATGGTCCCCAAAATGGCATATAAGGCGAGACATGCGCAGAGCTATGGAGAGGAAGCCTGCTATGCTTATGCAAGACTGGCCATCAGGCGTATGATGCGCGCCGGACATATCTCGACGAAAAAATATGGTGTGGAGAATCTGCCGGGAGAGGGCGGTTATATTATGGCGCCGAACCATCAGGGAAAATACGATGCACTGGGTATTATGATATCCCATGACAAACCCTGCTCCGTGGTGATTGACGACGCAAAATCCCACGGCTTTCTGGTGAAGCAGTTCATTGATCTGGTGCGGGGAAAACGATTGAAAAAGGATGATACCAGGCAGTCCATTGGCATCATAAAGGAATTGGCGGAGGACACCAGAAAAGGACGGCGCTTTATCATTTTCCCGGAAGGCGGATATTACCACAATCACAATACGGTGGGTGAGTTTAAGCCCGGCTGCTTTAAGAGCGCGGTGAAGGCAAGAGTGCCGATTGTGCCGGTGGCGCTAATCGATTCCTATAAGGTGTTTGAGGAGTGGACGTTAAAGAAGGTGGAGACACAGGTTCACTTTTTGAAGGCAATCCCCTATGAGGAGTACAAAGGTATGACGACCACGGAGATTGCGGAGATGGTGAGAGACAGAATTGTAAACCGGATCAGCGAAGTGCTGAGTCCGGCATAATCATAGTTATATTTTAACGATTGGTTTTTTGTATTCATTTATTTCCGACGAAGGATCGTCACTCGGAAATTTATAGCGCACAATACCCTGATAGATATGGCTTGCATAGATATCCTTCTCCAACATGAGAAGGCCGGTCTGGGCAAGCTGTTTTTCTGCGTCCGCCAGTTTGGAAAGCAGAGGTATGGCAGTCTTTTTCTTGATGCCGGCAAGCAGCGGGGAGGCGCTTTCACGAAAGCCTAGCATGCGGGCATAAAAGACAAAGCCGTCCTGTGCATAACGGGCAAGATCTTCCTGTGTGATATGTAACAGAACATGAAGAAGGCTGCGGGAAATCCTTGTGTAGGTTCTGTTTTTGGTTTTTAACTGGTCACAGAAAGAACGAAAGTCACGATAGCGCGGTAAATATTTGAGAATGCGGTCCGAGAGTTCCTTGTCGATATCCGGATAGTCCGTAAAGCCCAAAGATTCTCCTGAGAGCAGACTGTAATGCACCAATAGGGAGAGATCGTCCGGAAAGACCGGATAGGATTTCAAATAGGCTTCTTCCATCAGTTTTAAAGAGACGGCAGGAATCTGCTTGGCCAGACCGTCTGAAGCGCCGGCCTGACGGAGAGATTCCCGGATGGCCAAAGCGGAACAGAACGTGTTTTCCAGACTGTTGTCATGGTAGGAGGAGCCGGCGCGCTTTACGGTGCAGGGCGTGATTTTACTGTCACTGGCAAGAAGCGCTTTGCAGTATTCGATCCCAAGAATGTTGTTGGGACTTGTCAGCAAACTGGTATGGGCCGTCAAATGGGGAGCGGAGGCTTCCAGAGCAGCGTTTCTCGCCTGAGGGTAAGTGTGCCCGACGCGAAGTTCCCTGCCGAGCGTCTTTTTGAAGACGGGAGTCTCATGGAGAAGCTCTTTGGCAAATTCCATGAGCAGATTGATATCGCCGCACTCGCTGCCAAAACAGAGCGAGTCGATAACCCCCAACTGATTGAGAAGGGAGACAGCGCCCTTTGCGAAAGTTTCGGCGCTGCTTAGGGCGTAACAGACGGGCAGTTCAAGCACCAGGTCGGCACCGTTTTTCAGAGCACACTCGGCCCGCAGATATTTGTCCATCAGGGCGGGCGCGCCGCGCTGCACAAAATCGCCGCTCATGACTACGACACAATAGTCTGCGTGCGTAAGTTCCTTTGCCCGTCTGATTTGATAGGCATGCCCGTTGTGAAACGGATTGTATTCAGCGACGATGCCGACCGTTTTCATAGCTGATTCCCCTCCCCAAGGTAATACAGATTTTACTGTAACCAGTGTATCACAAGGCGGCGGGTTTGTATTGTTTTTTATAAGGAACAGAGCAGAAAATCCCTTGTATAAAAAATGGGAATTAGGTATGATTGATAGTAACGTAGGTATTGGAGAAGGAGGGTATAGCTATGTCTTATATTGATTTGATGAAGGAGAAGGCCAGAAGCGATAAGAAGACGATTGTCCTGCCGGAGACAAATGACAAGAGAACGTTGATCGCAGCAGCCAGTATCCTGAAAGAGGGAATTGCCAACATCATTATGGTGGGGAACGAGGAGAAGATTATGGACGGCGCCGGCTGGTTGGAGGTGGAATTGGACGGCGTGCAGATTATCGATCCGGAAAAGACGGAAAAACTGGACGAGTATGTGGAGCTTCTCTTTGAGACAAGAAAAAACAAAGGGATGACACCGGAGAAGGCGAGAGAGATTCTTCTGACGGACTATTTGACTTTTGGCGTGGTGATGGTTAAGGCTAACGATGCTGACGGTATGGTTGCGGGGGCATGCCATGCTACGGCGGATACGCTTCGCCCGGCGCTGCAGATTTTAAAGACGGCTCCTGGTGTGAAGTTGGTGTCCGGATTTTTCATTATGGATGTGCCGGACTGTGAATACGGGGAAAACGGAACGTTTCTCTTTGCGGACTGCGGTCTGAATCAGGATCCTACCGCAGAGGAGTTGGCTGCGATTGCGGACACTTCCGCCAAGAGCTTCAAGAGTCTGGTGGGGGCGAAGCCGATCATCGCGATGCTTTCCCATTCTACCAAGGGCAGCGCAAAGCATCCGTTGGTGGACAAGATGGTGGAGGCGACGCGGATCGCCCACGAACAGTATCCGGGACTTACCATCGACGGAGAATTGCAGTCTGACGCAGCGCTAGTGCCGCAGGTGGCGAAATCCAAGGCACCCGGAAGCGAGGTGGGAGGTAAGGCCAATGTGCTGATCTTCCCCAATCTGGACTGTGGCAATATCGGTTATAAACTGGTACAGCGGCTTGGCAAGGCAGAGGCTTACGGCCCTATGCTGCAGGGTATCGCGAAGCCCGTAAATGACCTCTCCCGCGGCTGCTCCTGGCAGGATATTGTGGGCGTGGTGGCGCTCACTGCGGTTCAAGCTCAGTTAGGATAAAAACGAAAGGAAGAAAAAATTATGAATATATTAGTAATCAACTGTGGAAGCTCCTCCCTGAAATTCCAACTGATCGACTCGGAGACGGAGAGGCAGATTGCCAAGGGCCTGTGTGAACGCATCGGCATTGAGGGCAGCCAGATCGTCTATCAGCCGGCGGGTGGGGAAATGGAAGAGACTGTAACACCCATGCCCGATCACACAAAGGCGATTGAATTGGTGTTAAACGCGCTGATGAATGAGAAGACGGGCGTGGTGAAATCTCTGGATGAGATCGGAGCGGTGGGACACCGCATTGTGCACGGTGGTGAGAAGTTTGCCGCTTCCACGATCATTAACGACGAGGTGATTGAGGCGATCAAGGCGTGCAACGATCTGGCACCCTTACATAATCCGGCGAACCTGATCGGGATTGAGGCATGCAAAAAACTGATGCCCGCGACTCCCATGGTGGGCGTGTTCGATACGGCTTTCCATCAGACCATGCCGAAGGAGGCTTATCTGTATGGCCTGCCTTATGAGTACTATGAAAAGTATCAGGTGAGAAGATACGGTTTCCACGGTACGAGCCATTCTTATGTATCGAAGAGAACTGCGGAAATTTTAGGGAAAAACTATGAGGATATGAAGATCATTGTCTGCCATCTGGGCAACGGTGCAAGTATCTCCGCTGTGAAGAACGGCAAATGTGTGGACACCTCCATGGGCCTTACCCCTCTTGAGGGTCTGATCATGGGCACCCGCTCCGGAGATATCGACCCGGCGATCATTGAGTATATTGCCCATAAGGAGAATAAGACCATCGACGAGATGATGACGGTTCTCAATAAGAAATCAGGTGTGCTTGGCCTTTCCGACAATCTCTCCTCGGATTTCAGGGATCTGGAGAAGTCTTACAATGCGGGAGAAGACAGAGGCCTGCGCACGATTCAGACTTTCGCTTACCGGGTGGCGAAATATATCGGTGCATATACAGCGGCCATGAACGGTGTGGATGCGATCTGCTTTACGGCGGGTGTGGGGGAGAACAGTCCCCTTGTCAGGAAGCTTGCCTGTGAGAGATTGGAATACCTCGGCATCACATTGGATGAGGAGAAGAACGATAAGCGCGGGGAAGAATTGGAAATCAGCAAACCGGATTCTAAGGTGAAGGTGCTTGTGGTTCCCACGAATGAGGAGCTTACCATTGCGAGGGAGACAGTGGCGCTTGTAAAGTAATAGGGAAAGGGCGGCGAGTTAGCTCAGTATATATGTGTTCGGAATAAATCCCTCAATTTCAGCAGACGGGAAGCTGCATGAATTGGGGGATTTATGCTGTCTTGACAAAACTTTCGCGCATCTTACCCGCCTGTTTTTACCTCTTACCGCCCATGATATTGCCGAAATATTATTTGTGCGTTACCATGTGCCCATACGAAGGGAGGCGCATGGTTATGAATATTTTGGTGATAAACGGAAGCCCGAAGGCGGAGAAAAGCAATACCTATCAGTTGACAAACGCCTTTTTGAATGGGATGAAGCAGGTGGCAAAGGAGGTACAGATCAGGGAATGTACGGTCTGCCGCATGGATATCAAGCCCTGTCTGGGCTGCTTTTCCTGTTGGAGCAGTACGCCCGGCACATGCTGTATCGAGGATGATATGGCGCAGGTGATTCAGGATCTGCTCTGGGCGGATATCACGGTTTGGAGTTTCCCACTGTACTATTTTTCAGTGCCGGGCGCGTTAAAAAATCTGATTGACCGTCAGCTTCCCATGAATCTTCCATTCATGGAGGAACAGGAGGGGCAGATCGGAAACGGCGGCCATCCGTCCCGGTATGACATGAGCGGGAAGAGGACGGTGGTGATTTCCACCTGCGGTTTTTATACTGCAGAGGGGAATTATGACGGTGTGCGCAGTCTTTTCGATCATCACTGCGGACCGGGAAATTATACAGCGATTTTCTGCGGGCAGGGGGAGTTGTTCCGAGTGCCGGAGCTGTCGGCGCTGACCGGAGAATATCTCTCCTGTGTGGAGCAGGCGGGACGGGAGTACATTGATGACGGTATTTCCATAGAGAGCAGGGAACGTCTGTCACAGCTTTTGCTGCCGCGGGAGACCTTTGAGGCCTGTGCGGACGCAAGTTGGGGAATCGAAAGAGAGTGTGCCGGGAAAGAGCGTCAGGATAGAACAGACGCAGCGGCTGAAAAGAGAGAGTCGGATACCCTGACATTTACCAGACAGATGGCGGCGCTTTACCGAAAGGAAAACTGGCCCGGCAAAGATATCGTGTTGGAAATGTGTTATACGGATGTGGAGGAATGCTATCAGATTCTGCTTTCAAAGGACGGCAGCCGTGTCTATACGGACGGCTCCCTGACTGCCGGTACAAGGATTGAGACACCGGTCACCGTATGGCGTTCCATTGCGGCGGGAGAGATTCGGGGAGACGAGGCCATGATGCAGGGGCTTTACCATGTAAAGGGGGACTTTTCCCTGATGTTAAAGTGGAACGATTATTTCGGCGGTTCCCGGCCGCAGGCGGAGCAGATAAAAGATGTTCCGAGTCAGAAAAATACAAATATGAATATCATGCTGCTTCCGTGGATTGTATTTTGGGTGACGGTTTCCGTCAGTAAGCAGCCCGGGTGTCTGCTCAGTATTGCTGCCTGTGCATTTATTTCGCTAATTTATTACCAAAATAAAAAGACCATATATGATGTGTTGAGCAGCGCGTTGGTGATGGGATTTTGTGTTACTATGTTAACAGGGATGCCAGAAAAAGTCATGCTGCCCCTTTCTTATCTGGCATTCGGCGTGATCTGGTTGGTTTCCTGTTTTGGTGGTCTCATACCGCTTACGGCCCATTATTCCAAGAACAGCTACGGTGGGGAGGATGCTCTGAAAAACGCGCTTTTTGTAAAGACAAATCGGATACTGACTGCGCTTTGGGGCATTCTATACCTGATTACGGCGGCAGTCACTTGGTTTTTGATGCAGTCGTCCGTAAGGCCTCTGACGGGGCTGATCAATTCTGTGTGCCCTGTTTTTATGGGGATTTTTACGGCGTGGTTTCAAAAATGGTATCCCGCCAGAGTGGCCAGGGGAAAGTAAAAGAATCAGTCTGATGACGGAGTGGAAGGAAACATGAAAATAACGATACAGGATATCGCGCCCGGGGAAGAGGAAGAGATCATTGTAAGGTGCAGAGACTTGGATGAGGCTCTTCTTCGCATGATTCATGAGTTGAAAACAAAGCGCGGAAAATTTACGGTCACGGATAACGATAAGATCAGGCAGATTGACGCGGGCGACATTTATTATTTTGAGGCCGTGGACAATAAGGTATTTCTCTATCTGGAACGGGATGTGTACGAAACCAGATGCAAGCTGTATGAGATCGAGAAGGAATACGCCAATACCGATTTTTTCCGGGCATCCAAATCGGTGATTATCAATCTGGCTAAGGTGAAACAGTTTGCGCCAGATTTCGGCGGACGGTTTGAGGCGCAGATGATGAACGGGGAAAAGCTGATCATTTCCAGACAGTATGTACCAATGTTAAAAAGGAGACTCGGCATGTGAGAAAAGCAGGGCTGTAAAATAGAAACGGCGCGTGAACGGGCGCGGAAACGAGGTTTGAAATGACGGAAAACGGAAAAAAAAGAATGGCGGAATTTTTGCTGACCTTCTGTATGGTTACAACGGGCGGCCTGATTGTCTGTACAGTTTATATTAACATATTTGGGCCCCACGATACACTTCTGAAAGCGGATATTCTCTGGCAGCTTCTAGCGATGGCATTTCTGTGCAGTCTTGGGAACTTTATTCACCCATACCGGGAAATCAGCCGCAGGAGGAGTATGATTAACAGGTGTCTGCATTATCTGTACATCAACGTAGTCGTACTAGGCTGTGGATATGGGTTTGCATGGATTGATCGAGAGAATCTCTTCATGCCTGTCGTTATGATTGTTGGGATCCTGCTTGTCTTTGTGGCGGTTGCTTCTGTGATCTGGAGACTGCATGCGAGAGAGTCCGAGAACCTAAACCGGAAGCTGAGAGAATACCAGCGGACAGGAGGCGTCGATTGAATACAAATCATTTAAAATTGATTGCGATTATCGCCATGACAATCGACCATGTATGCGATTTGATCTATCCCGGTTTTCCGGCCAAACCGGGTGCAATCGGATTACATATTGTGGGGCGTTTGACAGCTCCGATTATGTGGTTTTTTGTGTGTGAGGGATATCATTACACGCATAATGTAAAAAAGTATATGCTGCGAATGGGGATTTTTGCTGTCATTTCGCATTTTGCCTATTGTTTTGCATTCGGAATAAACATGGTTCCGTTCAGCACAGGGATTTTTAATCAGACAAGCGTCATGTACCCGCTTTTTGCTGCGGTATTAGTCATGTGGATGCAGGATACGGATCTGCCGATGAAAAAGTGGGTAAAGAGTACCATTATTTTGGTATTGGTCTGAAGCGCTTTCCCCACGGATTGGAGCTGCATAGCAGTATTGGCAATCCTGGAAATGTATAAGCAAAGGGGAAACTTAAATGCACAGATGAAAGCAATGCTTCTGTATGTTGCGGTCTACGCGGCAGTATCGTTCCTTTTTGTAAACAAGGTTTACGCCTTGGTGCAGATTGGCGTTTTGCTGGTTTATCCTGTGTTAAAGTTATACAATGGCGAAAAGGGAAAAGCAAAATGGATGAAATGGTTTTTCTATCTGTATTATCCCATCCATTTGATTTTGATTGGCGCATTTCGCATCTGCATTTATGGGGATGTCAGTTTATTGTTTTAAGTAATAAAATCAATATATTACTACTTGAAATAAGGGTATTTTCATGATAAAGTAAAAATATAAATGAAATAATAATATAAATTGAGGGAAATTGATGGAAGGTGGTGGCGGGAGCATGGACAAACGACAGAGGCAGTATGCCATAGCGAATACAATCACCGGTCAGGAAATCAAATGCCTGCGCAAAAGTCTGGGCCTGACCCAGAAAGAATTTGCGCAGTTTGTCAATGTTTCCGTAAAAACAATAGAGAGATGGGAAATACAGGAGCAGCCGATTAAGGGGGAAATCGTCACGCTGTGCAGGCTGATACGGGAGAATCCTGGCTGTATCGACCGATTTCGTGTGCCGCAGCAGATAGAGCCGCTCCGTCTTTGGTATGGACAGGGAGAGGATGTATATACCGTCATCGACGTTTCGCCGCAGCATAGAAGGGTGACGGTTACTAATTTTACGCAGGATCTTTTCCGTCGTGCATTCGGCAGGATAGAGAGTCCTACCTATGAGCAGTACGAGACATTTTTGGAATCCCGGTGCTTTCCCAGAACCAGAGATAAGATGAAGCTGATATTGGAAAAACTGAATCTGCCGTTTTATGACCCGCTTATGATTGTTGAGAAGACAGAGGGAAGAATGGCGGATGATGATTTTTGGCTCAGGGTAGAGAGGAATTAGGCATGGTGACTCTGTTTGAACAGGAAGTCGGCGGACAGCGCAGACAGTCTTCCAAAGGAAATCAATTAAAATGGTATAGCGGAAAGAAGTGGTATAAGGCGGATTATACGGGATATGAAGGCTTGTCAGAATATGTGGTCTCGCGTCTGCTTTCTTTTTCTTCGTTGGATCAGGATATGTTTATCGTGTATGACACTGTACGGATTCAGTATGGGGAGAACTGTTTTTTAGGGTGCCAGAGCGATCATTTCCTTCCTGCGCATTGGCAGTTGATTACCTTGGAGAGGCTGTTTTGGCAGTATTATGGGGAGAGCCTGTACCAGAGTGTTTTCCATATCAGGGAGCCTGAAAGCAGAGCGGTGTTTTTGACAGAACAGATCGAACAAATGACGGGCCTCAAAGAGTTTGGCAAATATCTGAGCATCATTCTGACGATAGACGCGCTTTTTTTAAATGAGGACAGACATACTCATAATATCGCCGTTCTTCGGGATGAGATCGGGCGCTATCACTATTGCCCGGCCTTCGATCATGGCGCATCATTGATGGCAGATACGGGAATGGACTATCCGATTTACGTACCCTTAGACAGTCTGTACGAAAAGCCGAAAGCGAAGACTTTATGCAGGGATTTTGACGAACAGTTGGATGCGGTGGAGAAGCGCTACGGACAGCATATGAAATTTAACTTTACCAATGCGGATGTGGAAAGGATTCTGGAAGAAGATGTGGAATATCCGGCGGAGGTGAAAAGAAGGGTAAAAGAACTGCTCAGGAGGCAGCGGCGGAAATATCAATATCTGTTCTCATAAAACAGGGGCGTTATCTTAGCGCCCCTCAGACTGTCAAAAAAGGTCAGCAAAAGCTGGCTTTTTTTGATATAATAAAATCA
>CAMXPV010000043.1 GCA_947245585.1 uncultured Lachnospiraceae bacterium
CTTCTTTCACCGTCTCCATCCAAGCATCTTTTACAGATTGTGGAGCATTCGGTCCGGCACTCTGTAACACACGTTCCTCAAAATCCGTTGACGCTTCATATCGAAGCCGCTCTTCATTCTTTTCAGCTACATATTGTGCAAATGTAGGAGTCCCGCTACTTTTCTGCTTATTTTCGTATGATATGATATTCTGTTGATAATTAGAATTAACCTGCATTTACGCTCCCCTCTCTCATCCCACAAATATAGATATGCGTAACCAAATGGTTTACTTCGTAATGATCCACTGTCTCACTTTATACTCATATTATTTATCGGTCAAAAAATGAATATTTTAATATATTCCCACCCAAATTCACTTTACAATGACATATCATGCCCCTTTGACTCCTCCTTTCTCGGTTTAGCTATCTGTTCCACACAGCATAAGAAGGACGATAGGGGGAGCTAGAAGAGGTAGGAAGATTGAGGGAAAAGAAGAGGGCCTTGCAAAATAATTCATATAAAAAGTCAAGAATCTTGTAGATTAGTGATCATCCGCGTTCTTTAACAGCAAATCTATCTCTTCCAGATTCATATCCTGCTGTTCCTGTTTTTCCTTGGTATAATCCCCATATCCCATACCATACTTTTCGGCCCTTACTTCCCCAAGTTCCTTTTCAAGATCAAAATCATCTGGCAGACGCTTCTCCATACTCAGGATTTCTGCAAGCGCATTCCGGGCTCTCTTTTTGTCTTCGTTCCTGTCTATGGACATTGCTTCCTGATTCTGCAAAATATTGATCACATACATCATATTGTCTTCCCTGCTTCTTCTCCGAGATTGCCGCCTACACTGCCATTCTGACGCACCTGCTTCCTATAAATTTTCCCGTTCGCTGTACCTTTTTGCATAGGAACCAAACAGCTATAATCTTTTTATTCCATAAAAACATGCTATTGGTACAACAGCTTTCTGAATTTCGCTGATATCCGGCATATGTACATCCTACATAACGTCTCATGACAACAGACAATCTGGCAATGCAATAAAGTTTATACGCTGATCATAAAACCAACAAATTTTAAAAATCTATATTGAGCGCAAATACAATCTGCAAAGCTATTGTCTAAATTTCTTCCTGCGTTTTAGTTATAGTATCGCTAAGCATTTTCTTCAAATCCCAACAATCGATCAGCATCTATTTTTCCCGCCCCCATTTAAGCGCCGCAAAATGCTTCGGCCTTTTGCTCATGTAGCGACTACTTGAACTCTTTTTTCTGTTCGTTATAAGTCCTGTTTTATATTGACTTTTCTTTTTTGAACCATACTCACCCTCATAACTATAACCAAATACTAAATCTATTTATGTACTTCTTTCTCAGCATTTTCTTGATTTGCAGGAGTCATCATTTGCTGAAACATATTCATCAAATTTTGCTGAGATATTTGAAATTCTTGTGTCTTATTCATTGCTTCTAACATTCCTTGTGGAATATAAGGATTCTGTATCGTTTCCCAAGTTATTTTACCTTTATATCCCAAGGAATTAGCTATTTGCTCAATCAACTTATGTCTTTCTGTTAAAAGCTTTTTTAAATCTGTATCAGAAGGCTTTTCTATACATAGTTTATCATAATATGATCTCCACTGCCTTATTACTGCATCATCATCCGCAAACACAACATCTAATATATTTAATGCCCATACCATATCATGATTCCAACCAAGTCCTCTGCTAGTCATCAAAATTTTGAATATTTGCATCTTGTCATCTCGTTTTTTTGCTTTTTCTTGCAACTTCTGCCCCACAATAACGGCTATTATTGGAACTAATAAAAGCGCAACTATATTAAGAAATTTATAGTATATATCCATTTTAGCCTCCCATAATTTATTGCTTTCCGTTCATTATTCGCTCATTTTATATGAGCGGATTTCTTTAAATCTTTGTATATATATTCCCTTTTGTTATTTTTTTACTTTTAATAACTCCACAGTCGGTTAATGCTTTTAAATATCTGCGAACCTGAGCCTCTGACTTTCCTGTTATTTTTTTCCCTATCATAGTTGTAATTGTATCATTGTTTTTTAGATATTCAAGTATTTGTTGCACAGGTTCTCTCATTTTGCCACTCATTAATTCGCTCATAATTCGCTCATCTGAAATGAGCGAATTATTTTCATTACCATTTAACAACTCCAAATAATTATCGCACGCCTTGCACAGTACCATAATTCCAGATGCGCTGATATTGTATTCTGGCAAACGTCCATCGTACTTTACACACGCCTCCTTGATTTTGTCAAATCCTCTGCCCCACGCCTCTATCATACCACTCTTAAAAAAGACATTTGCCAGTTTTGGATTATACGGCTTGGAAGAATGCTTTTTAAACAGTTTCTCTGTTGAGTCTAGTTCAGACGGCATCTCACCATCATTCCAGATATATATTTTATCCTCATATACGCTGATCTGAATCGGATTACAGGCACTATAATCCTTGTGGACCACCGCATTCAACAATATCTCGCGGAACGCTTCCTGCGGGAACATAAACTGTTCGATTCTCTGGATCCCGTCATAATAGATTAGGGCTTTCAAATATTTCGTATAAACCAAATCAACCGTCTTATCAATCTGTTCAATTAGAGAGCCATGCACCTCATCCTGATATTTTAGATCAGAATCGGAATTTCCAAAATAGCCAATTTTAATATAGGAACCTGCAACCCATTTCTCTGGATCTTTATAGAATGCCAACATTGCTGCTCTTATCAGATAACCTTCTTCATCAATTAAATGAAGGTTTTCCATCAATATTGTATCATTAACCTTTGTTTCTTCCTCCGTCAGCCTTCCTCTTCTTATCGCCTTTTCTTTCAGTAAATCAATTGACTCTCTCCTTAAATCTGTCACTTTCAGCTTTGGAATCGGCATACCATCCCATGTTCTGCCCTGTGATTTCAGAATTGCTTTGTCAAGTTCTTTTCCTGTTATCGTCCTCATTGTGCTACCAGAGCGATAAAAATATTTGCCATGATAACTGATAAGCGAAGGGTATTTGTCCACAATAATTTCAATATATTGCAGTTTCCCCTCATATAGCAAATTGACATCCGCTACGATACCCATTGTATCCGTAATTTTATTGGGAATAGCCTCCAATAACTTTTTTCTGTCTTTATCGCTGAGTCCAACAACTTCCCCATCATCATTTTTGCCGATATAAAGGGTTCCACCGTATGCGTTTGCATAGCCGCAGATCCATTCTAAAAATTCATCATGCCATGATTCTTTGTATTCTATTGTTTGATGTTCTGGCATACCCCACATGCTTTCTATCTTCATCTCCTCGCTAATTTACCACTTACTATATAATGAATTAGAAATATACTTTGATATAAAAATCTTCTATTTCAAAAAGTCTAATTGCACTTGAACCCAATATGGTATAGCTGAATAATTTTCCCCAATAATTTGTCGAATGCTTTCTTCAATATCAATTTTATTGAAATTGTTATAATTTACTTTCTGAAAAAATTTATCATAAAGATACAAGGCAGTCTCTCGCGCTATACCCATTTCGATCATTGATCTATTTGCAATGTTAAACGCACCTAATTGCATGCACGATAAAAAACAACTTTCTGGATTTTTTATATCAAAAATAGGCTTCAGTAAAAGAGGAATACTGAATGAAATTGTATTTTGCAACAATTCAATAGTTTCATCAATATTATCTGCACCATCATCTCCCTCATATCTGCTATCATTTAAGATATCTTTTAATTTTTTCTCTTGAGACCAACTCATACATAATCCTGTCATTATTCCCTGCATTTGTTTACTTTGATATTTCTGAGGAATATGTTTATTATACATACTTGCCGTCTCTTCTGTATCTCTTAGAAATCTCATCATACTGTCCAGTTTAGCTTTCGCCCCTTTTTCATAAGGAGTCATCGGAACTTCACCATTATATTCTGTAAAAATAGTTTCCAACACAAATGGATCCCAATAACGATTCTGGTAACAAATTTTATTTGGAATAGTAAGATTACTCAACTTTAAAATAATAGCTGCAACCTGCTTTTGCGACAATTTTATTCCTACATCCCGCATTTTATTTTTAGCCTGCTCGCCATATCTCAATACTGATTGTCTGATATAAGATATTAAATACCCATATTTCTGCATTGTTGCATCAACAGGTTTAACACCATTCAAAACATCTTCTATTTCATATCGGTATTCTTCAAAACATTGCTCATAGCTAGAAGGTAATTCTTTTGTCACATCATCAAAAAGCTCCATCTGCTCATAACCTTCTGTATCCGAGAACTCGTCTTCATCCATAACGAAAGTTCTACCTATATAATCTTTTAACAGCCTACCCGCCCTTCCTCTCAAATTTGCCATCTCATAATTTGTTAGTTCCGCAGAATTTCCTCTTTTCCTCATATATAAATGTGGATTTCTTATGAATACATTCTGCGCCGGAAGATTTACTCCTTGTAATAAGGTAGTTGTACATACAACGTTACTAATTCTTTTTTCAGATATTGCTCGTTCCAAAGTTCTACGAACATGCATCGGCAGCTTCCCATGATGATAAGCTACTCCCTTTAACAATGTATCGCATAATGAATACTTGGCATTAATAGTTTCCTTATAATATTGTATAAGTTCTTCTTCAATACATCCCACCTTTGGTGATAAAGCCAACGCTATTTTTCTAGCTCCATTTGAGGTTGGTGCAAAAATTATATTTTGCTCTTCACTCCCCACATCATTAATAAAATGATTTAAATAATTAAGATATTTTTCTGTATAGACTTTTTGCCCATAACCTTGAATAATAGCGGCATTATCTATTTTTTCTATTATTGGCTCATTCGTTAGAGCACAGTACTGTTTAAAATAAAATGATTTATCAATCTTTTTAATGCTATATGTCAAATTCAATACCGGACTTATTTCTGTAGTATGATCCTTGGTTTCAATGCCAAATATACTTTGACCAATTTTATCAATCTGCTCAATTCTCGGTCCAGAAATAATGATTTGATCGACATTATCCTTATATCTAAATTCAACCAATGTATCAAACAAAATTTTTGATCTTTCGTCACTATCTTCTTTTATTCTTTCGATATTTTGAATTTCATCAGCTATCAATATTAATTTTTTTGTAAATGCTTTTTCTGAATCCGCAAAAGCTGCAATCGCTTTTTCTTGAGTTAATACATATATATGTTTTGCATCGGCTTGCTGCTCCTCATCAAAAGAATTTGATATCCTATAGTTTGATATTCCCGCCTCTTTCAATCCTTTGGCAAAATCCTCTGTAACTTGATTTATCAAACTTAGCGTTGGAACAATATACACAACATCTATGTCCTCTTTATTAAGGCGCTCAATAATTTTCAATAATATGACAAATGATTTTCCTGCTGATGTCGGTGCAGATATCCCCAATATTCTATCTTCATTCATACTATCCCATATTCTCTTCTGAAAACTTGTAAGCAAATATTTCCGACCACATACAGTAACTTCATTATTTTGCTGATTTATTGTTGCAACGACCTCATCAATCCAACTATTTAAACGTGAAAAACTACACAATATCTTATCGAAATTGTTATCACATATTACCGCAGATGTTGGATACCCTATCCTTGAAAGGAATTTAATAACTACCGATCTCAAATCGTATAAATTATGATTTATATGTTCCCACATAAGCCCAATAACAGTTATTATGTAATTCGCAGAAGGTTCTTGAACCATAATAGATTCATGATCAAGGCACCGTATAGTATCATATATCAATTTATCGTCCACATTTTCTTGAGTAGAAATTAATTTTGCTTTATTTGCAACATGATAGAATTCTATCTTTAGCCATTTCTCTAACACATCTTTTTTCAATTTTTCCATGGAAAGAATCCTTTCACTATATCATCTTCTGGAAACGCTGTGCTAAATCTTTCAAATCCCAGATAGGAAATACAATATATGTAATGCGCAATAAAATAGGATTTTGAACTATATTTATTTTTGTATTATCAAAATCATGATATTTTTTCTCTATTATTTTTTCAATCTGTTTCTGTATATCTTTTTCACTTACTTTGTTCAGCTTAGAAGTCTCATTATATATAATTATACTGACTAATTCTATTTCAATAGGTTTTAATGTGTTGTTCAAATATTTATCAGCAATCAAATTCATTTCTCTATCCAAAAAATCTTCATGCACATATAGATTCAACTCTTTTCTATGATTTGCATATGTATTTAAAATACTGTTTAGTGCATCTTCAAAGGCTTCATTAAACTTGTATTTACTCGTATATGTCTTTGCCTCCCCCAATATAATTATATTTTTCCCTTGTTCCAATTTATAATGGATAGCATCTGCCCCAAATCTCTCATGGTCTGATGATGTTGTAATTTGCATTTTTCTTAATAACGGAATTGCCTGCATACAATGTTGAATAAACTGAAATAATAATAGTTCACCGAGTTGTCCCTGAATAAGCAAATTATCATTCAAATGATTCCCCCTAAATTTTTGTCTTGCTTTTCTTCCCACTTCTTGTGTTGCAGCCGCTTCCGTTTTCCCTTTTTTTACTGCTGCTTTTTTGAGTTCTAAAAACTTTTCTGAACTATATATCCAATCAATTATGGAATCTGCTAATTCATCAAGAAAATCATCACGTAATTCGTTTATATCCTGGTATTCTATATATGCCCCAATATGCTCTTTGTTATTCGGAAGAATATCGTATATTCGAGATGTAACATGAATCATCCTAAACAAAGAATTCGATTTAATTAGCCTTTTTAATATATCCTTTTCTTCCAAACTCTGTCTCCTTTTTACTCAAACTATTGTATACATCCGTATCTCTAATTTTCTCGCAATTTTATATCCCATATTGCCTCTTCAACTACTCGAACACACTCATCCACATTTTTAGCAATATCCTTCCCCCAGAACCTAATCACTGTCCACCCCTCAAACAATAATCTTTTATTTATTTCATCATCACGCTCTCGGTTTCTGGAAATCTTGCTGATCCAATACTGGCTGTTATTACTCTTTTCTAATCTCGGTTTTAATACTTCCCAATCCTTTCCATGAAAAAATTCACTGTCACAGAAAATTGCTATCTTATATTTTGTCAACGCAATATCCGGTTTTCCCGGTAGACTGCCATAATTTTTTCGGTAACGATACCCTTTATTCCACAGGGTTTTGCGCAGTTTTACTTCTATGCTGGTATCCTTTGCCTTAATACGCTGCATATTCTTCCGTCGCTGTTCTTTTGTCAAATTATCCATCTTTTTACATCACTATCTTCTATACTAGATCACTCATCAGAACCTGCCTGTTGACGCTAAATATATCCCTTATTTTCTGATAAGTGTATGGAGTCTCTTTATGCTGCTCTATTTTTAGAGAAAACCATGTTATCATTCTTCTTATGACGGAGATAGGTTCTTAAGCTATTCTTATGACATTCATTTGCATTATTCTCTAAAATATACTTTATTTTTTGTTTTTCCTATGCCTTTAAAGATATTCAGCTTTTCAGCCTTCAACAACAAACGGCTTGCCGTTTTTATTTCAGTTCCTAGCAATAATTGTATTATTTTTATACCACCAAAAATTTTACAAAAAGAGGAATCCATCCATCTTGGATGAACCCCTCTTAAAAATTTCCCTACTTCTTCTCCGCAATCGCCGCCTGCGCCGCCGCGAGTCTTGCAATCGGCACTCTGAACGGTGAGCAGGACACATAGGTCAATCCCACCTTATGACAGAACTCCACGGAAGACGGGTCGCCGCCGTGCTCGCCGCAGATACCAAGCTTAATATCCGGTCTGGTGCTTCTGCCCTTCTCAGCCGCCATCTGCACTAGCTGTCCCACGCCGCTCTGATCCAGTCTTGCGAACGGATCGGACTCGTAAATCTTATTCTTATAGTAATCGCCCAGGAACTTGCCCGCGTCGTCACGGGAGAATCCGAAGGTCATCTGGGTCAGGTCGTTGGTTCCAAAGGAGAAGAACTCCGCCTCCTCGGCAATCTCGTTTGCCAGAAGCGCCGCCCGGGGAATCTCGATCATCGTACCGATGTGGTACTTGATATCGGAATTTTTCTCTTTCTTCACCTGCTCTGCCACTTCCACCACCACGTCCTTGACGAACTTAAACTCCTTCTTCTCGCCCACCAGAGGAATCATAATCTCCGGTACGATATCGTAGCCTTTCTCGTTCTTCACCTCAATGGCCGCTTCCATCACAGCTCGGGTCTGCATCTTGGCAATCTCGGGATAGGTCACTGCCAGACGGCAGCCCCGGTGTCCCATCATGGGGTTAAACTCGTGAAGAGAGTCACAAATTTCCTGTACCTCCTCAGCCGTCATCATCATCTCCACCGCCAGATCGTCGATGTCGCCCTGCTCTGTAGGTACAAACTCATGGAGCGGAGGATCAAGGAAACGGATGGTAACCGGTCTGCCCTCCATCACCTCATACAATGCCTTAAAGTCACCCTTCTGGAAAGGAATCAGCGCATTTAACGCTTTCTCCCTCTGCTCCTGCGTTCTCGCCAGTATCATCTGACGAATCTTCGGAATCCTGTCGGGATCAAAGAACATATGCTCCGTTCTGCAAAGACCGATGCCCTCCGCGCCATACTTTACAGCATTTGCCGCATCGGCGGGAGTGTCTGCGTTGGTGCGCACCTGCAGTCTGCGGTACTTATCCGCCCACTCCATAATCCGTCCGAAGTTTCCGCTGACGGAAGCCTCCACGGTCTTGATGTCGCCTTTATAAATCTTTCCGGTGGAGCCGTCCAGGGAAATGTAATCGCCCTCATGGAACACCTCTCCGCCCAATTCAAACACTTTGTCCTGCTCGTTGATGGCGATCTCGCCACAGCCGGACACACAGGCCGTACCCATGCCTCTGGCAACCACAGCCGCGTGGGAGGTCATACCGCCTCTCACGGTAAGAATGCCTTCCGCCGCGTGCATTCCCTCGATATCCTCCGGGGAAGTTTCCAGGCGAACCAACACCACTCTCTCGCCCTTTTCATGCGCTTCCTTCGCCTCGTTTGCGGTAAAGTATACCTTACCCGCCGCAGCGCCGGGGGATGCCGGAAGCGCTTGTCCGACCACCTGTCCCGCTTTCAACGCGTCGGGATCAAAGGTGGGATGGAGAAGCTGATCCAATGACTTCGCCTCGATTCTGAGAACCGCCTCCTCAGGCGTAATCTTTCCTTCGTCAACCAGATCACAGGCAATCTGCAATGCCGCAGGCGCGGTGCGCTTGCCGTTTCTTGTCTGTAAGAAGAAGAGCTTGCCATCCTCAATGGTGAACTCCATATCCTGCATATCGCGATAATGGTCCTCAAGACGATTTGCAATCTCCATAAACTGCTTGTAGCACTCCGGAAGATCCTGCTCCAGTCTGGTGATCGGCTGAGGTGTCCGGATACCCGCCACCACGTCCTCACCCTGCGCATTGATCAGATACTCGCCGTAAATGCCCTTGGCGCCGGTGGAGGGATTTCTCGTAAACGCCACGCCCGTTCCGGAGGTGTCGCCCATATTTCCGAATACCATGGCCTGTACATTTACTGCAGTGCCCCAGTCTCCGGGAATGTCGTTCATACGTCTGTATACGATGGCTCTCTCATTATCCCAGGAACGGAACACGGCCTTCACCGCCTCCATCAACTGTACCTTGGGATCCTGCGGGAACTCCTCGCCCTTGTTTTCCTTATAAATATTCTTAAAACGGACTATGATCTCCTTCATGTCATCCGCCGTCAGGTCTGTGTCATATTTCACACCCTTCGCTTCTTTGATCTCATCCAGAATCCTCTCAAAGAAGGATTTCGGAATCTCCATAACCACGTCGGAGAACATTTGAATGAACCTGCGGTAGGAATCATAAGCAAACCGGGGATTGCCGGTCTTCTTTGCAAAACCTTCCACCGCCACGTCCGTTAAGCCGAGGTTCAAAATGGTATCCATCATGCCCGGCATGGAGGCTCTCGCTCCGGAACGCACCGACACCAGAAGAGGATTCTCGGTATCGCCGAACTGCTTGCCCTGTTTCTTCTCAAGATCCGCAAGCGCCGTAAAAATCTGCTCTTTAATTTCATCCGAAATCTGTCTTCCGTTATTGTAATAGTCCGTACAAGCCTCTGTCGTCACGGTAAAGCCCTGTGGAATCGGCAGACCCAAATTTGTCATTTCCGCCAGGTTCGCGCCTTTTCCGCCGAGGAGATTGCGCATATCCGCGTTACCTTCCTCAAACAAATACACCCATTTCGCCATATTTCTGCTATCCTCCATTTCCGAATATATTCATGACTCTAAGCTAGCATATATTTTACCATATTTTAGAAATTTTAACACCTATTTTTTGAAATTTTCACAAAAAGAAAGACAAATATCCTGTGATATTTGTCGATTTAGAGCATGACCTGTGAAAACCGCCGTTTATGAGGCGTCAAACTATCCCGTCTTCTTTACTTTTACAGGAAGAAAGCTGTCAAAAATGAACACATCGTACTCTCCCTTTCTCGCTTCCAGTTCCTGTTGGCTGCGGATCGTCCACGCCGCCGCCGGATGACGGTAAAGCCGCCTGCATATCCTTCTGCCGGGCTCCTCGCTGAACTTATGATTGTAGGCGATGAAATCCGGTTTTGTCAAAAAATTAAACAACAGATGGGTCATTGCAAAATAGAGCACATTCCAATACACACCCTCCCTGCGGAAATTGGAGGAGAGCTGTCCCCTCACCACACTCCCGTGATTCCTGCGAAACCACCAAAGCACCATAGGATTAAAGGACTCAATGCAGTAAGCGCCCTTATATGCGCGAAGCAGCCTGTCAATGATCGCACAACAGGAGACATCCGCCGTTTCTGCCTTGATTTCCACGATCAGGGGCACTCGGCCATCCACCATCGCAAGCAAGTCGGACAGCTTCGGAATCCGCTCATCCGACTGACAAAGCGTATAGGCTTGCAGCTCCTCATAAGTCTGGTTTACCACCTTTCCCTCCACGCCGCAGACCCTTCCCAGTTTAAAGTCATGGAAAATAACCGGCACGCCGTCCTTGGTCACCTGCACATCCAGTTCCATGCCAAGTCCGGCCTCCACCGCCTTTCTGAAGGCCGCCATAGAATTTTCCGGCGCGTCCGACGCATTGTCGTGAAGCCCCCTGTGAGCAAAATATACTTTTTGAAAGAGCGTGGTGTCCGGCCGGTTAAACACGCGCGGCATGATCGCCAACATATACAGGATCGCCAGTGCACTGACGCACACCAAAGTAATTTTTATCACTGTCAAAATCATTGTGTTTTCCCCTGCGAAAGTCAGTCAAAATGAACCAATTATGTCACTGTTATTGTACAACCACGCCAACCGATTTTCAACCCTCCCATTTCTTAAATAAATCATAAGAACTCGCAAACCCGCGCATTCACGGCTGTGCCAGTCTGATCACATCCCCCCGTTTCATCTCTTTGTCCGCCGACTGGATGATCCTGCTTTCCTGTGAAATTGCCCCCTCCACCGCCGCAAACTTATCATTTTTATCAATGACGCTCACATTGATTTCCTCCACATAATACTCCATGCCAAGAATCCCTTCCCGCTCGCCCACCACATACACATAACTTTTGGTCTGCTCCTCGTGAAGGGCCATAAGAGGAATACAACAGGGCTGTTTTTCCCCGGCCTTTGCACAGATCATTGTCCCCGACTGGCCGGGCGTGCCCGTCTCCTCCGGGAGCTGTAAGAGCGCGGTGAAACTGCCCGGCGCATTCTCATTTTCCGCCAGATAATCCACCTTTGCATTCAATTCCTTCCGCTCGCCCAGTTTCAGTTTCACATCATCGTCAAGGTTTACATAAGTTTTTTCTTCCTTGGTCAGTGTGACGCTGAACTGACAGGGCACTGTATCATCCGCCATCAGAAAAGAAGCCGTATCCGGCACTCTGCCTCCCGCCTGCACATAGACATCGGTCACCATACCGCCCATAGGAGCCTTAATCTCCCCACCGCCATCCAAAACTGTCTTGTATGCGGAGAGTTTTTCCTGTATGCTCTCCACCTCGGCACGATAAACCGCAAGGGCCGCATCCTCATCCTCCTCGGACACCACATCCTCCACTTTCCGTCCGGCATCCTTCATGGTATTGTCCCGGTTCCACTTCGCGTCCGCCTCCGCGTAGGCCGCCGCCTGCAGCTCCTGCTTCAGCCTTTCCTCCTCCTGTTCTCTGGCCTTGCGCTCCGCTTCCATCTCCTCCTCTGTCTTTCTCTCCCCGTCCTCCTTCTCCCAATCGTTCTCATGCGCCCGGTTCTCAGCCTGCAGCTCATCAAGGGCCTCCTCAGCCTGCACCACATTCTCGGCGGCCCGGCCCACCAACGTATCCTGATATCTGGCAAGCGCATCATAGTCTTCTCTAGCCCTGGCTTCCTCCAACGCCTTCTTTTCCTGCGCCAGTTCTCTGTTATGCAGGATCGCGTCGATCTGTAGCTGGGTTTTCTGACAGGCCAGTTCCTGATCTGCCATTAAATTTTGCATATCCTCCAAATCCACCGTAAAGAGAAGATCGCCTTCCTCCACCCTGTCACCGGCCTGCACAGATACCGTCACGACGCGCAATCCTCCCAGAACCGTCACCGGCAGTTTATTGCCGGCTTCCACAATTCCCTCGGCCTCCACCACATGCTCAATATACTTGGAATCCATGCTGCAGGTAGATACCATCGGCAGCCTGGACGCATAGATGCTCTTTGAAATCAGCGTACACAGCCACATAAAGGCCATGAAAACTGCCAGTCCTGCTATGATCTTCTTTCTCCGCTTATCCATATACCATCAACCTCCCGAACTTCCTGGTGAAGCAGCCTCTGCGGCTGCGCTGCCAGATGTTCTTCTCACTCTATTCTTTGAGCCCCGAATAAATAATCCCCTGCTCCAGATAATCCTGTCCCAACACAAACACAAAAGCTGCCGGAATCAGAGTGACAAAGGATGCGCAGAGGGCAAAACCCGCCTGCGTCCATGAAATCTCCGGCAGATACAAAGACAGCGGCCAAAGCGCCTTTTCCTCCAGAAACGCCAACGGCTGCTCCATCAAATTCCAATATTCCAAAAACCCTAATACCATGGCAGACAATAACCCACTTTTCCCCAGTGGGAGCCCTATTTCCAAAAAAATCCTGAGTTCGCCTGCCCCGTCAATGCGGGCCGCCTCCAAAAGCTGCTCCGGCACCTGCCGAAATCCACCATAGGACAAAAAGATGGGAAACGTGGAGAACACGGCAGGCAGAATAATAGCCCTGTGGGTGTTGAGCAGCATAAGCCGGTCCAACACCAGATAGCTTGACAGCATGGTAACCTGAAAGGGCAGAAGCATCAACGCCACATAGAGCGCAAAAAGCGTCTGGCTGCCCCGCACCCGGAAAGCCGCAAAGGCCCATGCCGCAGGCACCCCTACAAGGAGCTGCCCCGCCAGAATACAGCCCACCATTTTCACCGAATTCCAAAACAACACAAAGAAGGAGGGTGTCAAAAACAACAGCCTTCCATAGTGTTCAAAGGTGGGATAATCCGGCATCAGCTTCCAATGAATAAAATCTTCCCCGCCGCCAAACACCGGGCCGAGATACTGCCCCAGTTCAATGCCGTCCATCACCGACCCCGTCAGGATCAGGAATACGGGAAAACAGATCAGAAGCGCCGGAAGCAGAAGGAGCGCCGCCGTACTATATGTTTTGATCTTTTGTAACAGTCGTTTTTTTCCTACAGCCATACAACCTCCCTGTCTTTTCCTGCCTTCCGGCGGCCTACACTTGACGCGCCCTTTATCCCACGATCTGCAGTCGTCACCCTTCCTGATCCCACAGCCTCTGTAACGCCATAATCGCCAAGAGCAAAACCGCACACACACAGACCGCAGCCGCCGCCATCTTGTCAAACTCCATATTCACAAACCAGTTGTTAAACAGATGCTGCAGCAGGTAAATATCCTCCTGCGGATAAGACCCTGCCACCAGATAAGCCTCCCTGTAAATCTTGAAAGAGTTCAGGAAAGACAATATCACAATCGTATAAAAGCTCCCTTTCAGATTGGGCAGGATGATATGGCGGATGCATTTCCATCGACCCGCACCGTCCACCTTAGCCGCCTCTATGTACTCTTTCGGAATCGACAAAATACCGGCCAGCCAGAGCACCACTGTGTAACCGGTATTTTTCCACAGATAACTTGCCACCAATACCCAGAAAGAAGCGCCTGTCGCCAGATAATCCACCGTCACAGGCCCCCACAATCCCGTCGCCTCTCCCAGCCTTGTCAGCGCCAGATTGAAAAAGCCCTGCCTGTAAAAAACCATCTTCCAGACTAGCACTATGGTGGCCGTGGGCATGGCAAGGGGAAACAGGTAAACCGACTTGATCAATCCTGCATTCCGAAAGCCGCTTAAGGGAAAGGCAATCAAAAGCCCCACAAGCACCAACAGGGGAATACACACAAAGGTAAAGCGCAGAGTATTGCCCACCGCCAGGAGAAAGGCCTGATTATGAAAAATCACGTCGTAATTTTTGATTCCCGTAAACTCCCCCGTGACAGCCGTCTGCAGGGAGCGCTTCATCACATCCAGAAAGGGAAGCAGTACAAACACCGTCACCCCTGCAAGGCTGGGCAGCAAAAAGAGCAGAAAGGGAAGCCTTTTTTTACTCCGCCATAATGATCGCGCTCTTCGCCCGTACCCCATACATCATCTCCTCCAAGCTGCAGATTCCGTCCAGATAAACCGCTGCCTCCTCCCGAAGCGCCTCCTCCAATGCCACATTTTGTATATAAGGCGTGTGCACCGTTTTCAGCATATCGCAAAACGCTTCTGTTTCCTGCACTGTCGGCACATACAATTCCACCATAATAGGCCCGACGTCATCTCCGGAAAACCCATACATACCGTATATCTCGCCCGGCTCTCTCAGACTCTCGGGCACATGTCCGCCCAGACTTTCCATATAAAGCCGCAGCCCTTCTTCGTTGATCGGGAAACCCGTCGGATAAAGCAATTCCTGCGTCTCTTTTGAGAGAATCAGTTGCAAAAACTCTCCTGCAAGGTCAGACTTTTGGGAGGCCGCATTGATTCCCATCAAAGCCACAGGCGTAAACGCATCCTTCACCCCGCCCGGAATCTGTTCCAGACGATAGTCTCCTTTTCCTTCCACCTGCTTCACAGACTGCAAGAGTCCGTAATGATAAGCGTTTAACATTTCACCCATACTGACCTGCACCTTGCCGCCCGCAATCTGCACACCGCCGCCTCCCAGATCGTCGTAGACCGTAGCCTTATCGCTGTTTGCCACATGCTGCTCCACATATCCCTTATACTTCAGCAACACCTGATTGGAAAGCCCCTCCATACAGGCGTCGTAAATGCGTTTCATCTGCTCCAGATCATCGGCAATCTGCTCTTCATCAAACGTGCCGTCCTCCTTAACCCAATTTGGCGCAGACACCGGAAAGAGAGCGTCAAACAGCATATCCTTACTGTACAGCTCCATCAGTTCTTCCCCCGGGTGCTCCGCTCTCAGCTTCTCAAACAGATCCGCCAACGTGGCAAGGTCCGACACATCCGCCATATTACTTTGTTCCGTATAGTACATGGGAAGAGTGACTGCCGCGGGTATCATATAAATTCCGCCTTCTTCCGTAAAACTCTCCTTGATATTAGGCAGCAGTTTTTCTTCTGCTTCCAACTTTGCCAGATAAGGAGTCAGATCCGCAAGCACACCTTTTTCCCGGTAGGAATCTATGGGCAGTCCCTCCAATACCATAAGGTCCGGCCCCTTCCCCGACATAATCTCCGTATTCAATTTCTTAATGGCATCCTCTCTCGTGATGCCCTCCTCCGTTCCCATGCCCACCCGGTATTCCACAAAGACGTCGGGATTGGCCTCCTGAAAGCGCGTGATGGCCTGTCTAAGCACATCGTTTTCCGTCAGGCTGTAGACGGAAAGCGTCTGGGAAGGGGTAGCCGGCATATCCGGATCATAAGTAAAGGAAGACAGCTTTCCCTCCGAAAAAGCCGCCAAAAATCCATCGTCCTTCGTCCGCGTCATGACAGACACCGGGGTCCTGGGATCACTTAATCCGCACAGCGCGCCGTTAATCACCTGCTCCATCACTGCGCCGCCGATCACATGACGGTGCAGTCCTGCGGCCCCGGCCAAATAGATTCCCCCATCCTCCGCCGGAAAAATGGTAAAGGTGGAAGATACAATGTTCTCGTTTTTCAGGTAGTTCTGTTTCACAAAATCCGCGAGCACCTGGTCCTCGATTTCCTCCTTCGTGTCCAGATCGTACAAAAACACACCTTTCCTCTCGCACTTCACCGCAAGATAATGATCCCAGACACAGAAAATGTCCGGGATAATACCAGTCTTCATCACAAGCCTGCTGTCTCCGGTCTTTCTGTCAATCTCGTAAATTCCCTCTTCTCCCGCGGCAAGATAGAGGTTCTCCCCGTCCTGCGAAAAGCACAGATTGGAAAGGTATACCGTTTCTTCATTGAGCGGAACGGCAAACCGCTCCGCCTCCCCCTCGGGCGAAATCAGACACAGAAAAATACTATCGCCGTCTCCCTTTTCTGTCTCGTCGCCTCCCTCAGCTTCCTGTTCCCCGGATGCCTCCGCTTCTTCGTCTTCCGTCTCACTGCCAGCAAGTGCAGACTTGTAACCCTTACACAGTATGGCCACACTCCCATCTGAAGTCCCCTTCATATCAAGCACAAAGGCTTCCATCGCCAGATCGTACCACCCCGGCAGTTCCACCGCCTCCCAGGTAACGCCGCCGTCCGAGGAAAGATAGCGCCCCTCCGCTCCGTTTTCGAGAAGCTCCAACCGTCCGTCCGACAGCACCACCAGATCCGTCGCCTCACCGATATCCAACTTTTGGGAAGCTTCCATATACCGGCCCATGGCCGTGCCGCCGTCCGTTCCTCCTGCGCCGTCGGTTTTTCCGCCCTGTCCGTTCCCCTCTGTCTGCGCAGGGCTGCCGCATCCCGTTAAGGATGCGGCCATCACGCCCGCCAAAAACACTGCCAGCCATTTTTTTGATCTGTTCATTCTTACCTCCACGCTTAAAGCTTTATAACTCTTCCATTATAGTATAGTTTTATACAAATTTCCCCATTTTTCTACTCTGCCGCATAGATTTCTACCTTTGCCATAATCTTCTGCACCGCCTCGTCCAGCGTCAGATATCCGTCCAGATACTGTCCGCCAATCCCGATCAGCGCATCCTCCACCACGGAATCCGCCACATAGGGCGTGTGCACCTTACAGCAATGGTCATACAAAGCCTGATACTCCTCCTTGGTGGGCATGTAAATTTCCATATGAACTTCCCTGCCGTCCCCCGTGCTGCTGCCGATACTACTTGACACCTCGCCGTAATCCACATCCATACCGCCGTTTTTCATTACCTGCCACTGGGGAGAAAGCTGCTGTGTAAGCGCGCTCTGGTTTGTCATAAACCCATCGTAAAGGAGACCCTGCACCTCCGTCCCCATGATCACGTCGAAGAACTGCTCTGCCTGCTCCTTATGGGCGGACGAGGCGTTCAGCCCCACCAACACGGAAGGGGCAAAGACGTCTTCGCTCATCCCGTCAAAGAACGCAAATTTCATATCCTCAAATCCCTCCGCGCGGCTGATGGACATCGACTTTTGATAGCCGTAGACATCAAACAACATACCTGCCGCAAAGGACTGATCTCCATACAGAAAATCAACGGCTGTATTTCCCGCGTCGCCCAGATGGTGGTAATAATAACTCCTCTCCGCGGCGCTCTCCTTATAATAGCTCTCCTGACGCACATACTGCTCTTTCAGGTCATTGGAGATTCCCTCGTTGGCCGCCCGGTAAATTCGTTCTGTGTCTGACAGATACTCCCTTAACAGCGCCTCGTTAAGCTTTCCCGACTCCTCCACAAATGCCGTGGCCCCCACCGGCAAAAACCATCGCACGGTCGCCTCCGAGGCAAAGAAATCGCAGATTCCCTCGCCGGGATGTTCCTCCCGCAGCCTCTCTATCGTATCCGCCAAAGACGCGTAATTCGTAACGCCCTCCACATCCGTCTGTCTGCCGCCCACCATGGGAAGGGTGAAAACCACCGGCATCATATAGACGCCGCCGTTTTCCGTGAAAGCGTCCACGATATTAGGAAGCAGGGCCGCCTCGCCCGTCAGGCCGTCTATGTGGGGCTTTAAGTCCGCCAGAATCCCCTTTTCGATGTAGGACTTCGCGGGAAGCTCATCCAGAATGATCACGTCCGGCCCCTTGCCCGCCATCAGCTCCGTGTTCAATTTCTTAACCGCATCCTCTCTGGATTTGCTGTCCGTGCCGCTAAGCGCAACCTCATATTTCACAAAGGTGTCGGGGTGCTCCGTCTGATACTGGGCGATTGCCTGCCGCACAGCGTCCCACTCCTCCAAAGAATACACCGTCACCAGATCCTCCGGCACCGTAGGCACATTCGGATCGTAAGTATAGCGGATGAGCTGCCCGCCCGAAAAGAGCACCAGAAATTCATCCTGCGGAAGCGTAATCATGCACCGAAGTCCCATGGCCGGATTGCTGAAACTGGAAAGCGATCCGTCTATGATCTGTTCCATGGCGCTTCCTCCGATCACATGGCGGTATACGCCGCCCTTTCCCGCCACATACACGGCTTCCTCATCCCCCGGTGTCACATAGACCGTAAAGGATTCGTCCGCATAGTATTCCCCCAGATAGTTTTCTTCCATGAATTTCTGGAGCACATCATCGGCAACGATCTTTTCTTCCTTCATGTCATAGAAAGTAACCCCCTCAAAGGCCGTCATCAGAATCATATAGTCGCCCTGAAACTGCACCAGATCGGGAAGATATTCCAAGGTCATATAATTGCTCATGGAGCCGTCCTCCAGATTCACCTCATAGAGGCAGTTTGCGCCCAACACCTTCGCAAACACCCTGTTTTCCGGGGAAACCCAAAGATTCTGCACATAGCCTTCCTTCGCTTCTAGCTCTGCGATCACCTGCGAACTGCCGTCCGGCCTTCCCACAACCAGCCCTGTATGAAATTCACCCGTGCCGCCGGTACTTGGGGAAGACAGCACATAAACCGTGCCGTCCAGTCCCGCCCGCATCTGGAAAATATAATTATCCTTCGTAAAAGCGCCCAGATCGTCGATGCCGGGAATGGCCTTCGTCTCCCAAGTCTCCCCGCCGTCCGTGGAAATGATCTGCCCCGCCTTCTCGTCCAAAACCAACAGGCTTCCGTCAGTAAGCCGCGTCACGCCAAAATCCCTCGTCACATAGGCGGAAAGATCCGTCTTGGATTCCACATACCGCCCCATGGCTTTCGCTTCGCCGTCCTCCTGCGCACCGTCCTCTCCATTCTCCGTTTCTGCTCCTGTATTCGCCGTATCTCCTTCTGCCGCATCACCCGAAACCGCACCCTGCATTCCCGGCGCGTCGGTCTGTCCATTCTTTCCGCAGCCGCCAAAGAGCCCTGCCGTCATGGCAAGCAAAAGCCAGGCTGCCAACATCCGTTTTCTCCTATTACCATGCTTGCCCATTATACAAACTCCTCCATCTCAATATGATCCGCAAGAAAACTCCCGTCCTCCTGCCAGCTTCCCTTTATGATCACTGTCAGTTCTTCCTTTAAATCCGTGAAGCTTCCCTCCCTTGCGGAGATATCCTCCGGGTTGACGCCTCCGTTTTTCACGGTCTTATACTCATACCCACAGCTTTCCGCCATATGTACCGTGATCAGATTCTCTTCCTCCTCATAACCCGGCGCTGCCGATGCCGCAAAGCTGGCGCCATCCTCCGACCATGTCTCGATCTTACTGATCACGAAGCTGTCTGCTGAAAGACTCGTCACGCTTCCTTCTATTTCCTCATTTCCCACAGACTGCGCGGTATCCTTCTTTACCGCGTCGTCTTCGGAGGCATCCCTCTCCTCTCCGATAGCCTCGATCTGCAGTCTTTCTTCCTCCGCCTTGCCACATCCCGCCGCAGCCGTCAGTAAAAACCCACAGGCCGCCGACAAAATCATTCCTCTTCTTGCCAGTTTCCTTTTTCGTTGTAAGTCAGACATAAGTATCTCCTTTCTATCATAGCAGTCTTTTCTCTAAATAATCTCTAAGAATCTTCTCAACTTTGAAACATACACTTTTTAAACATACTCTTCAATAATAACCCTCACCGCCACAAACGTTTCCCCCTCGAAATATCCTTCCATCTCCACGCCCATGCCTTCCTGCAAATCCGAAACCGCCGCTTCTTTCCTGTCAATGTCTGCACCGCCGCCCTGAATCGTCCAGTGCTCTATCCTGGTGTCCGCCGTAAATTTCACCGGGATTTTTTCTGCGTCCTTCATCTCCAACAGCGTGACCGATCCGTCGTCATCCATCAGTGTGGTCCGGGCAAAAATCATACCATCTTCCTGCGCACTCTGTACCTTGCCGCCGAGATGTTCCGTCCCCTCAGACATACCCACAGTCTGACTCTCATTCTGTTTACTCTCTTCCGCCTCCTGATCGGCTTTCTCCAGGACCTCCTCCTTCTTTGTATTTTCCAGTGGCTGTGCATCCTGCTTCTCCTCTGTCAGGTCCATCTCCTTTACTTCCGTATGCGATCCGGCCCTGACAGGCTCCCCACACCCTGCCGCCATCATGCCCACACTTAATGCCAATCCTACTGCTGCTATCACTTTTCTGCTTTTCATCCTGCTGCCATCCTCTCTGCGTGGTATCTTTTGTATTTTTTATGTAACCCGCTTTTTTCAATCTTAACAGGCGTTCCTCTAAATTCTCTCTAAAAAAACTGAAGATTTCCTTATGGCATTATTAAGAATTATCTTGTGCAACATTTTTCTGAAACGCAAAAGAAAGAGCAAGCCGTCACCCAAGTCAACGGCCTGCTCTTTCCCACATAAATATCGTATCAATATCAAATTACATCAAACTCTGAATCCGGCCACGGTGTCTTTCAGTTCCGCACTCAGCCCCGACAATTCCTCCATTCGGGAGAGTACCGCACGGGAACTCTCGTTGGAAACTGCAGCCGACTGTTCCATCTTTTGCATAAATTCCGCAATCTCCCCCACTAATCGGGTAATCACCAACAGGGAGTCACCGATGCCCGCCATGCTGGCGCTCATCTCATGGGAGGAAGCGCCCAACTCGGCGGAAATATTGCTGTAAAATACAGCGTCATTCTCGTACATTCCCGCAAGCTCCGTCATTCCCTGATAATCCTTCATGACCTTCTCATTCATAAAAGTAAGAAGCTTTTCCGCACTCTCGGAAAGAAAGGCCACACTGTGCACCACGTCCTCCGTCACTTTACGAATCTGATCCACCGCCTGTCTGGAATGATCGGCAAGCTCCCTGATCTCATCCGCCACCACAGCAAATCCGCGGCCTGCCTCACCGGCTCTGGAAGCCTCAATGGATGCGTTCAAAGCCAACAAATTGGTCTGTGAACTGATGGCAAGGATCTCCTCCGTCAGGGTGTCGATCTCCTTCACCTTCTGGCTCTCCTTTATGGCAGCTCCGAGTTCGTTCATGGTAGTGCCGCACAGTTCCACCGCCTCCGCCGTCGATTTCCTTGACGCTTCATGCTGCTTTCCGGCACGTTCCATAATGTCCCCGGACTGATCCGCCGCTTCCTGCGCTTTTCCGGCCACGGTATCAATCGCCCTGCCAAGCTCCTCCCCCGTCAGTCTCATCTGTTCCGCCAATTCCCTTGCCTCTGCCGTCTGTTTCATGACCCTGCCGGCCGTTTCCGCAATCAGAGAAATGTCGCCGCTCAGCACCGTCATTTTCTCGGAGGTTTCCTCTGAAATATGATTGATACTTTCTGCCTCATCCTTCGTACTAAGGATGATCCCCCTGATCTGCTGCTTAACTTCAACGGTAGCTGTCCTAATCTGTTCCGTCTCATTTTTATACTGAGCGGGAATTCCCTTTTCCTCCACCGGGTTTTCCGAAAAATCGCCGGAGGCAAACTGCTTGAGCATCTGCACGGGAGCAAGCGTTCTACCGATCAGACCAGCCATAAACACCGCCACCAACACAATGATAACGAGGGCGGTCACAACAGCCACCAGAATCATCGTCACAAGCGATCCCCACACATGGGAAGTGGGACAGACTACGCCAAGTTTCCAGTTACTGCCCGAAATCTGCGATGCCGCAAAATAGCAGGCCGTTCCGTCATAGTCCTGCGTCCTGACCACATCTCTGCCATTCCCCTCTATCAGGGACTTTAGGGCAGGCATAATATCCATAACCGCCACCGCCGTCTCCTCGGAAGGTTCATACTCCTTATTTCTATGGGCCACATACCTGCCGCTGCTGTCCGACAAAAAGCCGTATACGCCCTCCGCGTAGTTGATGCTCCCCGTCAGCTCCGTCACCGTCCCCAATGTCACATCAAGACCGATCACCGCCGCCAGCTTCCCGTCCACATACACCGGCGATGCGATCGTCGTGCACATCTGTCCCGTCAGCACATCCCAGTAAGGATCTGTCACAATGGTTTCCCCCGCCGCATCCGCCTGTTGATACCATCCCCGCTGTACCGGATCGTAACCCTCCGGGATTTCCGCTTCCCTGTTGGACTGGATAAAAGCGCTGTCTTTTGTGCCGCAGTATAAATTCAGAAGCTCCTGCCTGCCCGCCGCATGGGTATCCACCACCGACTGCAGAAACCCCGTCTCCAGGCTGCCCATCGCCTCAATGCTGCTTGCCGTCCCGTCCGCCAGCATTTTTTCATTCTCTATCCATGTGTTGATTTCCTCCGCGTACTTATCCGCATAAAGCTGCAAAATATCCGTTTGCTCCGCCATCATGCGCCGTCCCGCGATCATTACAATCCCCAACGTGGTAAGCAGAATGCTTGCGGCGACAATGCAGATCACGCTGATCGTCAGTTTTCCTTTCATGGTCTTTATCATCTTATGCACCTTCCTTCAGTCAATTTTCCAAAGAACATTTTACAACATTATTTTCAGTTTTTTATGCTTTGTGGTATAAACCGCATTTTTTTCGGCATTATTTGCTTTTAGTTTACATAACACTGATATTTACCGGTCAATTTGACCAACTATTTGACACAAAAAAAGCTCTCCCTGAAAAAAGGAGAGCCTTTTGCTTTTCTGCCATTTTCTTTTATTTCCGAAGATGCTTGGCCAGTACCTCCATAAACAGCTCGATATCAAGCGGCTTCGCAATATGGTCGTTCATACCGCTCTTTAATGCTGCCTCCTTGTCCTCTTCCAGCGCGTTCGCCGTCATTGCAATAATCGGCAGCGTCCTGACATCCTGCCTTGGCAGGGAGCGGATGGACCGGGTTGCCTCGTAACCATTCATAATCGGCATCTGCACATCCATCAGCACCACATCGTAATACCCTTCCTCCGACTTGCTCACCATATTCACGGCATCCGTTCCGTCCGGTGCGGACTCCACCTCAAATCCGCTTTCGGTCAGGATCACCTCCGCAATCTCCCTGTTCATCTCAATATCCTCCACAAGGAGCACCCGTTTACCGCTGAAATCCACCGTCTGCCAGACAGCTGTGTCGTCTTCTTCCCGCAGTCCAGCGTTGTTAACCGAAAGAAGCGCGGATTTCAAGTCTGACATGAAGAGCGGTTTCGCACAGAATGCAGTGATGCCCGCCTCCTTCGCCTCCTCCTCAATATCCGACCAATCGTAAGCCGTCAAAATAATAATGGGCGATTCGTCTCCCACCGCGTTGCGAATCTTTCTTGCCGTCTCCACGCCGCTGGTCTCCGGCATCTGCCAGTCGATAATATAAGTGTGGTAGGAGTCCCCTTCGTCGCGGGCGCTTTTGGCGCGATACACTGCCTCCTTGCCGGAAGTGGTCCACTCAGCCCGCATACCGATCGTCTTTAGCATCTTGCTGACACTGTCGCAGACATTGAAATCATCATCCACCACAAGAGCCCTAAGCCCTTCTAATTCCCTGATCTGCTCCGCATTTTTCTCCACATCCTGCAGCTTTAAGCTCAAGTTTACAGTAAAGGTGCTGCCCTTCCCCACCTTACTCTCCACAGTAACCGTACCGTTCATCATCTCGATAATGTTTTTGGTGATCGCCATACCAAGACCAGTACCCTGAATGCCGCTTCTCGTGGTCGTGGACTCTCTCTCAAAGGGCTCAAAAATACGCTCCACAAACTCCTCCGACATACCGATGCCATTGTCCTTAATGATAAATTCATAATCGCCGTATCCGTGTTTGAACGTGGTATGCTGTATGATACGGAACGTAATCACACCGCCCGCCGGCGTATATTTTACCGCGTTGCTCATCAAGTTGATGAATATCTGGTTTAGCTTTAACGGATCTGCGATTACATCCTCGTTTGTCACTTCAAACGTATCAATAAAAAGCTCCAACTGCTTTGCCTTCACCTGCGGCTGAATGATGTTGACCAGGTTGTGCATCAATTCGGAAATATTGCACTCCTGTTCATGAATCTGCATCTTTCCACTCTCAATACGGCTCATATCCAGAATGTCATTAATCAGGCTGAGCAGATGATTACTGGACGCAAGCACCTTTTGCAGACATTCTTTCACCTGATCCCTGCTTTCAATGCGGCTTGCCGCAATGGTTGCAAATCCAATGATAGCATTCATAGGGGTACGGATATCATGGCTCATATTGGAGAGGAACGTGGTTTTCGCCTCATTGGCCTGTCTGGCGTGTATCAGAGCATCCTGCAGCGCCTCCGTCTGTTCCTTCTGCTTGATCACCTGTTCTGTGATATCTCTGGAAACAACGAGTGCAATCACCGCGCCCGTCATATCGTCCTGCGTCATGATAAAGGTCTGACGCATGCACATAGGCTCTCCGTCCTCCTCCACCATAGCCCAGTAATCCACGTCAACTTCCACTTCGCCCCTCTCAAAGCAGTGCTTCAAATGTTCCACGTTCACCATGTGGCAGTAATCTTCCATGGATTCCGGAAGAATAAACTTTTTCCACCTTTCAAAACACTCCGATGCCTTGCACGGTGCCTCTAACCCAGCCTTTTTAAGCAGTGAAATCTGTTCTCCCTGCGCATTTTCGCGCACAATATCCTGCTCGATCAAATCCTCTGTCACGTTAAATTCAAAGGAGCTGAACGCGTTGGAGGTAATGGCAATCCGGTACTGCATCTCCTTTCGGTTCATCACCGCCATTTCCTCTTTCTGTCTCTGCTCACGCAGCTTCATCTCAGAAATATCCTGACGCAGATACAGCATTTTAACCGCCTGTCCCTCTTTCCGCTCGATACAGACAACGGTCATCTGCTCCCATGCCTCCTGCCCATCCCGCATCACATGGCACTCATAGGTAAAGGTGTCCTGATCGGCCAGATTTTCTATGATAGAATCAGCTCTCAGCATCTGCCTGAAGCTTTCCTGCGCTTCCTCTCCGATAATATCTTTGCTGTGGCTCTCTACGATATCCTTATATTCACCCTCACGCAGAGCCTGATTATCCGAAAGCTTCACGCCTGCGGTGTAGGAATAAACGCCTGTCTCCAGATCCACAGTCAGATAACTGGAGGAAAAGAGAATGTTTAACCCCGTCAGCACATAGTTGATCTGACGGTTTTCCGCCTCCAGGGCTCTGCGCCGCTTCACGGAATTCACAACCACAAAGATAAAGTAAACGGCAAACAGCGCAATCAGCGCGATCTCCAGACCGATACCCGCCGCGTTCGCTTTGGCAATCATCTTTTTGGTTACACTGGGAGGAAATGTCTGCACCAACACATAGTCGCTGTCAGGAATATAGGTCACGCAGAGATTGTCCGTCCTGCTGCCCTCCCCACAGATAAAAGTGCCCTCTCCTCCGTTTTCAAACACACGCCTTGTTTCCTCCGCCGTATGACTGTCAATATAGCTCTCTTTTTCCAAAAAATCCGCCAGGTTTTCCTCTCTGTAATCCTGCCCGTCGGAGCTTGCGATCACCCTGCCGTTTGGCATACACAGCCAGGTGGTGGAAGGCTCTCCGAAATAGGTCGTGTGCAGAATTTCTCTCAAATACTGTTCCGCCACATAAGACCCACGGATAATGCCGATGATTTTCCCATCCGATTCCACCGGCGCATAAAACATGATTCTTCTTCCTTCCTCCTCAAGCCGTCCGTCAAACACAGCTGTGATTCCGCTCTCTCCCTGCATTCCACGCTTAAAATATTCCCGGTCGGAAGAGTCCACCGTTCTGCCGTCAGACAGGTGCGTAATGCCGTTTTCATCCGTAAAACGAACCGTATCAAAAATCGAGTTTTCCTCTATCCCCGACAGAGCATCCTCCGTGATGCTGCCGCCATTCAAATAGGTATCAAAAAAATAAGCATAGGTAGTGATCACGCGAATCCCGTTCTCAAATTGATCGGAAAGCTGTTGGGCCGTCTGGCGCGTCGCATCCTCCGCATAATTTTTGTTCTGCTCCGCAATCCTCGCCTTATTCTGTGTTGTATATATATTAAATATAATGAACACGACAATCAAAAGCGGAAGCGCATATACAACTGAATGAAATACTTTTTTCCTATTCATATTTATACTCATAACCAGTATCCTCTAAAATTTTTTGTATCATTTCCTGCAATGCTTCAATATCAACGGGTTTGGAAAAGTGCCCGTTCATCCCGGCTCTCAATGATTTTTGCCGGTCTTCCTCCATCGCATCCGAGGAGAGGGCAATAATCGGTATTTCGGAAAGCGCCTCGTTTTCCAGTTTGCGGATCGCTCCGGCCGTCTCATAACCGTTCATTCCCGGCATCTCAATATCCATCAGCACCAGCGCATACCTGCCGGGTTCAGAACTTTTCAGCATCTCATAAGCGCTCACACCGTCACAGGCCGTCTCCACCCGATATCCCAGATTTTTGAGAAGTTCCTCCTCAATCTCCCTGTTAATGCCGTTGTCTTCCGCCAAAAGAATACAGCCTTTACCGTCCGCACTTTGTGGCAAGTCACAGGCAGGCTTCTCCTGTTCCATAAAGGAACCGCACATGGGATATTTCATGGGAAGCTCTACCGTAAACGTACTCCCCTCCCCGACTCTGCTCTCCACGCTGACCGTGCCGCCCATGGTCTGCGCATAACTTCTCACCACCGCCAGTCCGGCTCCCGGCATACCGTTATATACCGCATTTTTTTCCTGTCTTGCCGGTTGGAAAATTACCTCCAACTGATCCTCCGGAATCCCACAGCCGGTATCCGAAATAATAAAGCGGTACAGTCCCCGGCCTTTCACATCGCTTTTGCTCTCCCTGACCGACAGGTTCACACGCCCCTCCGCCGGTGTATATTTAATCGCATTGTCAAGCAGTTGATTTAAAATCTCCCGCAGCCTGATATAGTCGACTTCCACTGTAAAGTGGGAAAGTCCCGTCTTGTTCAATTGAAATTGAATATTCTTTGCCTTGATGGGCCGTTCGGCGCTTTTCTCCACCTCTCTTAACAGCTCTCCCAGATGATATTCCCGCTCCGTCAGCTCCGCTCTGGAAGGCTCGTTCAAATTGTCCTTCAAGAACTCATTGAAGACTGCTAAAAGCTCCTCCCCGGAACGATTGATCCTTTCGATGCACTCTCCCACCTTGCCCGGATCTCCGACGCACCCTTTCAAAAGCTCCGCATATCCGATAATCGCATTTAACGGCGTCCTTATGTCATGGGACATATTGGCAAAAAAGGTATTCCTCGTCAATCGCTCCGTCTCCGCCTGTCTAAGCGCCGACTTTAAAAGCGACTGTCTTTCCACCTGCTCCGTAATGTCCCTCGACAGCGAAAGTGCAATCACATCGCCCGTGTGCTCGTTTTTCTCCAAAAAGAAGGTGTAGTGGCTCAGACGTTTTCTACCGTACATATCTGTAACCCAGCTGTCGTAGACCTGCTCCCGCTCCCCTTTTTCGTAGCAGCCAATCAGCCGCTCTACGTCAAAAAAGCGATGGTACTCGTCCAATTCATCGACTTCCGTAAAATCCGCCCAAAAAGCAGCAAAGTCAGAATATTTTTCAAAAGGCTGTATGCCCATATACGCGAAGAGATTCTGCACCTCTCCCTCTCCGTTCAACACAGCCGCCGAAATAAATTCATCCCTTGTCAGATTGATCTCCACAAAGGAAACCGCATCGTAGAGAAGCGCCCTCTTAAAGTAATCCTCCCGCAGATGAGCGCCGTAAAGCGCTTCGTTCACCCGCTCAAGTTCTTCCACACGTTTCTGTATCCGTTCCGTTGCATCCTCTATAAAAACATAAAAGAGATCCCCATAAGCCTGTGTGTGTACAAAGTGTCCGTAGTCCTCCACCCAACACACCGTGCCGTCCTTGCGGACAATCCGGTACTCCACGTAATCAAGATTATCCGTGCCTCGCGCAATCTGGGTCGCAATACTCTCTTCCACTTTATCGATATCCGCCGGATGAACCAAACCCTTAAAAGTATACCCTGTCAGCTCTTTAAACTCCTCTAACCTATCGCAGCCAAATATCCGCAGCATGGCCTGGTTGATATAAATCAGCTCCTCATCGCCATCCGCGTGGTAAATAAAAAAGCCGCCGGGCATTCCCTCTGAGATCTGCTCGATAATGGGCAGTGTCTGTTCATCAAAACTGATGGTAAATTCTTCTTTTTCTCCGTATTGTCTCACTGCCTTTCCTCCCAGATTTGATAATAACATTTTTGTAAAAAAAAGAAAAGACTTTAGAGACTTTTTAAAGAAATCTGTGATACACTCATAAAAAGGAGAAATCGTCATGCGAATACTTCTTGCGGAAGATGATGAAAAATTGAATGAGACACTTGTCTACGGACTGACACAGGCCGGCTTTATTGTGGATGCCTGCTTTGACGGGGAAGACGCTCTGTTCTATGGAGAACAGAACATTTACGATGTCATACTCCTGGATCGTATGCTGCCCTGTATGCAGGGCACCGATGTGCTCACCGCGCTTCGGCAAAAGGGCATTGCTACGCCCGTCATCCTGATCACAGCCCTTGGCACCCTCTCAGATAAAGTAACGGGACTGGACCTGGGCGCGGATGATTATCTGGTAAAGCCCTTCGCACAGGAGGAACTCTTAGCCAGAATCCGTTGTGTCACCAGGAGGCCCCGCCAAATAGTGGACGAAGAAACCACCTTTGTCTCAGATATCACATGGTTTCCTGCTGAAAACCGTTTAATGGGGCCCAAGGCAAGCTGCACCCTCTCCAAACGGGAGGCAGCGCTCCTTGAGATTTTTATAAAAAGCGGCGGTGCAACGCTTCCAAGAAGCCTCCTTCTTTTAAAAGTCTGGGGGCCTGAAAGTGACGTGGAAAATGGAAACCTGGACAACTATATTCATTTTCTGCGCAGACGTTTGAACACGGTTGGCAGCGTTCTCACCATAAAAACCGTCCGCGGCGTTGGGTACTCCCTGACGGGAATTTGATAGCGTTCTCCATATCCGTTTATCAATGGGAGGAAAAAATGTTCCGAAAAGTGCATCTGTATCTGACGGCGCTGTGCGCCGGTATTACCACCGCCATCATTATTGTGATGTCCCTGCTATACCTATATCTCTCCGAAAAAGAGCTCTACGATACGCAGTACCGTTCCTTCCAAAACGACATCAACACCATTGCCACCAGTTTAGAACAGCAGGCCGTGATCTCCATGGAATGGCTTTCCAAGATGGAGTCCCGCAGCGGCTATACTTTTTATGCGCTGGATAATGGCATCCCTTTTCTCTACAACCGCCTTACCAACCTTTCCGTTACCTCCGACACGGCAAACACGGCAGACCTCCTCTCCTCCTGCATGTCCGTATACAAAAACAGCGTCGAGTACACTAATATCCAGGAAGAATTAAGCAGTGGCGGTCTCTATAACACCTGCTTTCATGCAGAGTTCCCATTCAATCCCGAAGGCGGTAAAAATGAATATTATGCCGGCGTCATTGAGTTGGAAAAAGGCACCGCTTCCCTGCAGATCGTGATTCTCTCCCCTCTGGATTCTTTGCAGGAACAGATCACCAGACAGAGACTCCGTTTTCTCCTGATTGATATGGCCGCTATCCTTCTTCTGACGCTCTTTTCTTTCTTTTTCACAGGTCGGCTTCTGCAGCCTGTCATCGAGAGCCGCAGACGGCAAACCGCTTTCGTGGCAGCGGCTTCCCATGAGCTTCGCACCCCTCTGGCGGTCATTTACTCCGCCGCAGAATGCTGCCGGGATGCCGAAAAGGAAAACCGCCTCAAATTCCTGGACACCATCAGGCAGGAGAGCAAATTGATGACTTCTCTGGTCAATGACATGCTGACTCTGAGCGCCTCCGATAACCACAATTTCTCCGTTCATCCCGCGCCCATAGAGTTGGACACATTGCTCATCAACACCTACGAAGCGTTTGAACCTCTGGCCGCAGAAAAAAAACTGTCGCTTTCCATCTCGCTTCCTGAAACTGCCCTGCCCACCTGTACCGCTGACAAGGAACGCATCGTGCAGCTCCTCTCCATCTTACTGCACAATGCCATCAGTTACACGCCGGAAGGCGGTTCGATCGAACTGGCTCTTGCCCACAGGAAAAACCGCTTCTATCTCTCCGTCTCGGACACCGGTCCCGGCATCCCTCCTGAGGACAGAAAAAAAATCTTCGACCGTTTTTACAGAGCGGAAAAATCCCGAAGCGCCAAGGGACACTTCGGGCTCGGTTTATCCATCGCCTCTGAAATTGTCAAACTACACCACGGCTCCATCACCGTCGGGGAACGGGTTGGCGGAGGGAGCGTGTTTACTGTGGTTTTGCCGTAAAAGAGGATACGTTGTTACCTCGAAACCTGTCAGACACAGCATTCTTTCATGTACCGGACCGCCTCCTCTTTTGTCATTTCATACTTTTCCGCACACTTCTCTATGATAATATCATCGGAAATGCCTAACTCCGTACACGTCTGTATCAAGGCGCGTATGCCTTTTTCTATTCCGCGCTCTATTCCTGTCGCAATGCCTTCCTCAAACCCCTCAAGTCTCATATCCTCAAACGCTTTACACATATTGTAACCCTCCTTCCCATCTTCTAGCACTTTGCACTCCTCAGGTATCTTTATATTTGCCATAACTTCCAACATAGTTCTCGTGTCGCTGTCGATCCGGCTGTATGCCTCCCGGTTTTCTTCCATTACTTCCTGAAGCTTCTCCTTGTCCTTTGCATACCGGACTGTCTCAAAAACCTGCCGCAGGCCTGTCTTGTATTCATCGAATGTGTCATGCCCGTGGCAATCGTACAGGTTCAGCCTGTAGTTTGACACGTACTCCTTTAATTCCTCATCCATGTCTAGCAGATCATACAGGCACCTCGCGCCATCCCATGTGCCGTCTGTCCCGAAGTACACCACTAGCGTTATGATCGGCGCAAATTTTTCCTCTTTCTTCATACCGGAAAGAAATTCATCTTTGTCTTTCAAATCCTTCTTTTGCTCATGGATCCGTTTCTTATGCCGCCATTGTTTCTGATAACCTGCACTCTCCGAGAGCATATTCCGCAACACCATGCGGTAGTCTATGTAATTTTGGTTCTCCACCGCGAGAATATGCAGCTTTTTTCCTTTCCAGATACGCACCTTATCTACGATTGTTTTCATGTTTTCTGTTCCGGCCCTTTTACTGAGGGCTGCGATCTGTGAATCCTCCGGCTCCAGTTCTTCGGGTTTTACAACCTGCCTTCCGTGAAACAGCGCGCCGTTTATCTGGTCAGCAAATCTTCTGTTATCGTCCAGATAATCAAACTGATACTCGTCCTTCTTTCCCATCAGCCTTTCCTCCCTTATTTTGTTTTTCATATAAGGGATTCAGGTTCCTTGACGTGTCATACAGATGTATCAGAATTTCAGACTCCCAGATATGTTATTTCAACTATAGCATAGAAGGGTGAAAATGTAAAGCAGAATTTCACCTTCCCGTCTTCGGCCTTGAATTCACCCGCGCACTGGGAACCTTGAAAAATACGTAGGCCTGTGCCAACTCCGCAGATGCCTTAGAGAGTACGGCGGGATTGGCACCCAGTTCTGCCGGCTCACCTGTGGCCCGTTCAATCGAATGCTGTTTTAAAAGCGCGCTGCTCACTTCTTTTCTGGCGAAAGCAATTTGCTGTTGAAATTCCAGTTCATTCTCATGCTTATACCACGCCTTCTGTGCCAGATCCAGAAACAGTTTATGGCGCTTGGCCTTCTTTTCCAAAAGGATTTTCTCCTGCCTTTTTCTTGCGCAGTCCGCGCGGCTCTTACGCTTTCTGCGGTTACATTCCGGCTTTTTCCTCCACGATGTGTCCTGCTCTTTTCTCCACGGTATCTCCTGCTCTGACCCAATAAATCCGCTCATAAAATCACCTCTCCGTCTTCCTGCGCCTGTCGTATTTCTCCTATATATAATAATACGAATCAGTAGAGCGAAAAGTTTCATCAGCCAAATTTTTAAGCCTACCTTGAACCGGTCATTGATCTGACCCCAAAAAGTTAGACAAAATTTGTAGCTATGCAACTGACAAGGATT
>CAMXPV010000044.1 GCA_947245585.1 uncultured Lachnospiraceae bacterium
TACATCGCCCAATCAGCGAAAAATAAACACATTATGCGACACCATACATCACAAACCAAAGCGCTTATTCCCCAAAAGCCAACTCCATTCCTACCCCGACAGACTATCCCCGCCTCAAGTCGGAAGACTTGAGGCTACGCACAGCGCCCCATACCCAACCCTCGTATCGGGGTATTCCGCCACCCCGCGGATCGGTTTCGCCCCCTTCCTGAGATAGGCCTTCACCTTCTCCCCGTACAAATACGGGTCGTTTTCCATCACAATCCCCCACTGCATCAACAGAGCCGCCGCTCCCGTCACAAACGGCGTGGCAAAGGAAGTGCCTGTAACCGGTGAATAACCGCCGGATCTGTCCGGGGCCACGACACCCACCCCAGGCGCCACAAGATCCGGCTTTACATAGGTGTCCGAAGTCCGGCTGTTCACCCGATCCTGATACAGATATCCTCTGCCCGAAAAATCCGCGTAGGACTCATATACCGGATCATATGCCCCCACCGTGACGACATTGCCGGCAGTGGAGGGAATTGTGAGCGTTACATCCGGTGTGGTTCTGACAAAGCGGGTGCCTGCGTTGCGGACGGAAGAAGACGGCAGATAAAAGGTATAATTTCCGGTAGTAATCTTTAAGGGCCGAAGCAAAAACGTCCAAACACCCTGATTCAGGTATGTTTCACCCACCACCGGCAAGAAGTCAAAATAAATTTCCTGCGCAGTCGTATAAGGTGCCGGTTCCCCGTTGTACAACAAAATTTGTGTCTGCTGTAATCGAAAAACCTGTTTACCGGGACGGTCAGTATCTATCTGAAAACGCTCACCGGAAGGCGACACGACTGTCACTAAGAAACGGTCCGTATATTCTTTCCACAGCTGCACATTCAGCCCTCTTTCATAATCCCCTACCGTCATTTCCACCCTGACGTCCGAATCGTCCGCATTTGCATCCGTTTGATTGACTATTTGAGTCACGTCGTAGTTTCCCGCTCTTTCCAACCGCACACTGCCACCCACATGTCCTCCCGAAGCGGCTTCGTTTCCGCTTCCCACGCAGATGACGCTTCGTCCGATTTCCGAAACATTCGTGATAAACCGCTCCACCAGAGAAGTCCCATCATGAGAGCCATAGGTATTTCCAAAACTTAAATTCACGGCAACTGGCATTTTCAGCGCAACCGCTTTGTTAACCACATAAGTCAATGCCCGCATCAGCTCCGTAGTTCTGGGAAAAGAATTTTCTTTGGGCGTTCCAAGACGCACAACCAAAAGATCACTCTCTCTTGCAACTCCCGCATAGGCTATGCCCGCGTCACCGCCGTTTCCCGCAGCGATTCCGGCCACCGCCGTGCCATGTCCGCTGGTATCTATGCTTGGCACAAGCTGCTCCGCCGCCAACCTGCTTCCGGCCCCGAGCGCTTCATTGATCTGTGCGGCATCAAATTCCCGTCCCAAAACCTGATCCCATAAATACAGGATTCTGGTTGTTCCATCCGCATTACGAAAATCCATATTATAGTAACTGATACCGGAATCTATCACCGCAACCAACACACCTTTCCCCGTCAAATCACGAAAAATCTGGCTGCCCGGCGCATAACAGGATGCCGTATTGCCGGCCAGATCAGAAAAGAAAAGGCGCTTAGGTTTCTCCACATACTCAATCTCCTCCACCTCCGCAAGACGCTCCACCGCCGATTCCGGCACAGTCAATATCGCGTATCCCGCTATCAGTTCTTCCACCGCTATCCCCCACTGCGTCAGCCTCTGCAGAAAGCCATGATATTTGACAATCACTTCCCATGTATTTTCCTGTTCATCATATCCCACATTCAATTCCAATGAGCGTTCCCGCTCCGCTTCCGGTGTCTGCAATGCCAGATTTAATATATTTTCGTTTTTTTGAGAATCCATCTTTCCCTGCTCTTTCCACTTTATATATGTCAAAATAGTTTTACTACTATTGTATTGTTTCCTTTCCAATTTGACTACTCTGCCCATTTATGCTAATATATTTGTAGTTTTAATTCATGTAACCGATTATCTAAAACGACGTCCGCCCTGAAACATCTCTAACTTTTCCCGACAGACATCAACCCTACATAAGAGGAGCCTCCATGAATACGTTACCGACAGCCATCCCTGCAATAAATGAAAACAAAGCGTCAATCTCTCCCGACTCGCCGGAAACCTATGATAATCTCTATGCCAAAAAGGATTACGGAACATTGGATTACCCGGTCAACGCGCGCCGTCTGGATTTGCGCAAATCCTATATGAACTGGATTCGTTGGCATTGGCATGAAGAGATGGAAATCATCCTTGTCGATGAGGGAGTTGCCGAAGTCTCCACGGACGATGCCTCCTATCTCATCAAGCCGGGGCAAGGGCTTATTGTCAATCAGAATGTGATGCACTGCATCCATGCCCCAAATGAAAAAAGCTGTACTTTCCACTCCCTGGTCTTTCATCCGGATTTTATTTTTGGCCACAAAAACAATTATCTGCAGACGGAATATCTTCTTCCGATGCAGAGCTATCAGCTTTTTAAAGCATTCTTTCTTGACGAGAGCGCTCCCTGGCACGAGCGCATACTGCAGACCCTGAAAGATGTGATCGACTTAAACCTGAGTCAGAATTTTGGCTATGAAATCGCCACCAAGGGACATCTTTGCCATTTTTGGGTGGAGATGCTCCGTCAGCTTCCCCAGACGGACACTTCCGCTGTCTTCCGCGCATCTCAGGACGAGCATCGCGTCAAAGAAGCGATGCTGTTTATTCGGACACACTACGCCCAACCCCTGACACTGCAACAAATTGCCGACAGCATTCACGTCAGCAAAAGCGAGTGCTGCCGTTGTTTTGCCAGAACCCTGCAAATGAGTCCTTTTGAGTATTTGATGAAGTACCGCATCTATGAATCCACAAAAAAATTGATGGACTCCGAGGAAAATTTTGGCTCTATCGCAGACCTTGCCATCTCCGTTGGCTTTAACAACACAAGCTACTTTAATAAACTTTTTAAAAAGTTTCTCGGATGCACGCCCACCCACTACCGGAAGCACAAAGTGCTGCACCCGAAAACGGAGCAGGGGACGCTCTCCTATTTCCTGTGATGCCTATATGTCCCACATATACTTTGCATTTGTATAATATATCACCGAAATGCAAATTATAATATTTTAATGTAAAATATACTTGACATCTATTTTTTTCTATGCTATCTTATGCCTATCAGAGATAATCAACAGGCGCTGTCTGCCGAAGAAAGGAGACCTCCTATTTTTATGAAGAATCTAAAATTAAAATTGGCGCGCATGGAAAAGGATCTATCGCAGACCGAGTTGGCAAAACGGGTTGGTGTCACCAGACAGACCATTGGTATGGTGGAATCCGGAGATTATAATCCCACCTTAAATCTTTGCATTCAAATCTGTAAGGAACTCGGAAAAACATTAAATGATTTATTTTGGGAGGACAACGAAGATGAAATGGTATCAAAAAAATAATTTAGACGAAATGCAGGAATTGAAGTTTTTAAAACTTGAAAGTCACGGCTTCTGGCTTGGCTTTTTCGGCTTGTTTCTTGCAATCGCGGTGCAGGTATTTTTATACGGCCCGGAAAATGTAAAAGATACGTGCGTCGGTGAATTTATCGTGTTTCTGTGTATGGGCATCTATCTGATGGGCGGTTGTCTGAAAAACGGCATCTGGGACAGACACTTACAGGCGACTCCTGCAGTCAATATAAGCTTAAGCCTTCTCGCCGCCGCAGTGACAGCCCTGTTTAACGCCATTCTTTCCTACCGTAATTACCATGATACCGCCAGTGCACTGAGCGTCTTTATCGTAAGCTTCTTTCTCTTAGGCGCAGTGCTTTCCATCACGCTCTGCCTCTGTACCTCACTCTATCATCGGAGAAAGAAACGGTTGGAAGAAGAAAAATTTGACGAAGAAGAATAATGTGTTACTATTATTAACAGATCAATAAAGTTCATATTAAAGGAGAAAACAAATGAATACGAATACTTATAAAAAAGAATTTTCGGGCATCGGTTTTTGCATGCTCATCAGCACCGCAGTAATTCTTCTGCTTCAATACGGCACGCAGATGCTTGCGCTCTCGTGTTTTCCCCAGTGGGGAGAGAGTATGACAATCCTGTTGGCCGTGACCATGCTGCCCCTCTACATCATCGGTTTTCCCATTTCCTTTGTTCTCATGCGGAACAGGGAAGCGGCAACGATTGAAAAACACAGCATGAAGCCCGGACAGATCCTGATCGCCTTTCTGATCTCCTATGGCCTCATGATCATTGGAAATATAATCGGACTGATCTTCACCGCCGTCATCGGGGTAATCAAAGGTTCTCCCGTGCAAAATACGCTCCTCAATGTAATAACGGACAGTTCACTTTGGCTTACTGCCATTTTTACCGTATTGTGCGCGCCTGTTTTTGAAGAAATCTTATTCCGCAAGTTGGTCTGTGACAAAGTGATCAAGTACGGGGAAGGCTGCACAATTGTGCTCTCCGGCCTGTTATTCGGCCTGTTCCATATGAACTTTAACCAGTTCTTTTACGCGTTCTTTCTCGGCTGCTTTTTTGCCTTTATCTATGTGAAAACCGGTAACCTGAAATATACCATTATTTTGCATATGACCATAAACTTTTTTGGCAGCGTCCTTGGCGGTGTGATTCTGACCATGGACCAGACGAATCCTATCACCCTGATCTTTTCCGCGCTCTTTTCCCTGTGCGTCTTCGGCATGGGAATTGCAGGCATCGTTCTGTTTTTCGTAAAGCGCCGGGCGATGACATTAAAACCGGGAGCCGTCACCATAGAAAAAGGACAGCGTTTCAAGACCGTAATTTTGAATCCAGGAATGCTGCTCTACTGCCTTGCGCTTATAGGTATCACACTGGTACAGGCTTTCCTGCTCTGAACAAGTTGACAAATCCTTCCCCATATAGGACAATCGTACTGTTACGAAAATTTTTCACCTTATGAGGGAGGATAGCAGAAATGAGTTTTCTTAAAAATAATTGGAAGGGCCTGCTGCTTTGCCTGTGCATCGCAGTCCCTTCCTGGTTTCTCGGCAAACAGTTCCCGATTATCGGCGGCGCGGTCATTGCCATCATCGCAGGCATGATCGTCACCATCTTTCTGAAAAACAAAACGCCTTTTGAAGCAGGCGTTAAATTCACTTCCAAAAAAATTCTGCAATGGGCCGTGATTCTGTTGGGTTTCGGGCTGAATCTGAATGTCATTTTGCAAACCGGAAAGCAGTCTCTTCCGATCATTGTAAGCACCATCACCGTATCGTTGATCATCGCCTTTGTATTACACAAGGTCATGCGGATACCAAGTAAAATTTCCACGCTGATCGGTGTCGGTTCCTCCATCTGCGGAGGGTCCGCCATTGCCGCCACCGCTCCGGTGATCGATGCCGACGATGAGGAAGTGGCTCAGGCCATCTCCGTGATTTTTTTCTTCAACGTACTGGCCGCTCTGCTCTTTCCCACCTTCGGCAAGCTGATCGGGTTTTCTACCATAAGCGGTGAAGCCTTCGGTATTTTCGCCGGAACCGCCGTCAACGACACCAGTTCCGTGACGGCAGCGGCCTCCACCTGGGATAACATGTGGGGCCTTGGTTCCGCGACCCTTGATACCGCCGTCACCGTAAAACTGACCCGCACACTGGCCATCATTCCGATTACGCTGACGCTCGCCTTTCTCAGAACACGCCGCGAAAAGTCAGAAGGTACGTCCGAAAAAAAGGTCAGCATAAAACAGATTTTCCCCATGTTTATTCTGTATTTTATCGCCGCTTCCATCATCACCACAATCGCCGTATCCTGCGATGTGGACTCCGGTATCTTCTCGCCGGTAAAAGAACTGAGCAAGTTCTTTATCGTCCTTGCCATGGCCGCCATCGGCCTGAACACAGATATTGTAAAACTGATTAAAACCGGCGGAAAGCCAATCATCATGGGCTTTTGCTGTTGGAGCGGCATCACAGCGGTCAGTCTGCTCATGCAGCATTTAATGGGACTTTGGTAGTATGATAATTTTTTCCCGGCGTTCCATAAAAAAGCAAACGCCGCTGTAAACACCGGCTTCATAGAGTTTTCCGAGTATCTCCCGCATCCGCTGATCTAGTCTGTGATACAGTACAGGCTTCTCCCAGCGGATGCCTGCCAGATATTCCCGCTGTCGGTTATTGAGACCAAATTGCGGCGGCTCCCCACCCTGACCCATAAGGTCATTGCCAAAAAGATCATAATCGCAGGACATATAGTGCCAACGTTTCTCTTTTTCCTCACACTTTCTATATAACAGCTCTGTCAGTTTTCCATCCCGCCCGGCATCATAGATCACTTCTTTCCACAAAAAATTCCCTGTTTCCGCCTCTTTTTTTCTATGCGACAATACTGTCAAATCTGTCGTACCCGTCATATTGTTTTGACTGCCATGGTCAGCAGAAACTTTTCTCAAGGTTCTTCTTCCATAAGCGTCCTGTTCCTGTACAAACTGGGTCTGTGCCTCAAACAGGGCATCCGAAGGCTCCTCCCGCAACAGCACACGGCTCTGATACAGGTAGTCCATCATAATCCGCTGCGCCTTCTCCCTTGACACGGGATAATCCAAACGCGCCACAATCTGATCCAGCGTATACCCAATATCCGTGAGATGTCTGATCGCACCGCCGCAAGCCACGTCCGTGGCAAAGTTTGACAAGGCGCTCTGAAAAATCCTGGATTCTTCCATCCGCTTCCCCTTTATCCTTTTTCCGACTAAATATTTTTCCTGCAAACATCCGCCAGACAGCATTGATCGCAGTAAGGCTTTGTCCGCGCCGTACAAACCTCCCTGCCGTGCATGACAAACCGGTGGCAGAGATCGCTTCCCTCTTCGGGCGGTACAATCTTCCATAATGCCATCTCCACCTTCTTGGGCTCTTTGATTCCATCCACCAGACCGATGCGGTTGCACAGCCGGATGCAATGGGTATCCGTAACGATCGCCGGTTTGCCAAACACATCCCCCATGATCAGGTTCGCGCTCTTCCTGCCCACGCCGGGAAGCGCAAGCAGCGCGTCAAAATCGTCCGGCACCTGCCCGCCATATTCTTCCTTTAACCGCTTCATGCACGCGCTGATATCCCTCGCCTTGCTGTTTCCCAAGCCGCAGGGATGCACGATCGCTTCGATCTCCTCCACGGGGGCCGCCGCCAGAGCGTCTACATCCGGGAATTTTTCATAAAGCTTCTCCACCACCACATTGACTCTGGCGTCCGTACACTGGGCCGCCAGCCGCACGCTGATTAAAAGCTTCCACGCCTCGTTGTAGTCTAACGTACAGCCCGCGTCCGGGTATTCCTGCTTCAATCTCTCGATCACGGCAAGCGCCAGTTCCTTTTTTCTCATGTGTTTACCAATCTCCTCTTTTGTCGTTCCCATATTACACCAGACTGTTCCTTCCTACACACTTATAATACAGAACTCCTCAGATAACGTTTTAACAAAAAGGTGCAAAAATAGGGAAACGTATAAATTTGTCCATCATATCCGATATTGCCGTTAATCAGTTTAATCCCATAATGAATATCTTCATATTTTTCGCTCTCTATCAAGGTCCTTAATGATTTTGATCTTCCGTTAGTCGCTTTCACCTCAACCGGAACCAAATCCTTTGTCGTCCTGACAAAGAAATCTTCCTCCAACGTAGAATCCTCTCGCTTATAGTAATACAGGCCATAGCCGCTCTTAACAAGCGCCTCTCCCACCACATTTTCGTAGAGCGCTCCTTTATAAACGCCAAGATTACGATTCGCGCGAAGATCCTCCTGCGCCTCCTCATCCAACATAGCGACAAGCAGACCGCTATCCGCAAAATACAACTTATATTTTGTCTCGTCAAAGTTACCCTTAAGCGGCAATTCCGGATAGTTCATACAATAACAGGTATTGACGATTCCCGCATCCGAAAGCCATTCGATACACCCCCTGTAATCCTTAAACCGTGCGCCGCTTGCCACCTTGGAAATTTGAAATTTCCGATTGTCCTTGGCAAGCTGTATCGGAATCTGGCGAAAAACATTAAGAATCCTCGTTTGATCCATGCCTGCCGCGTACTTACGGACGTCCTCTTCATAGTCGATCAGAAGCTGTCTTTGTATTGCCAATGATCCTTCAAATGTGTCTTTTTCGATGTACTCCCTGACTACAGCCGGCATTCCGCCCAAAATGCAAAAATCCAAAAATAATAAATTACATACGGACAACTCCGCCTCATTGAAGGGTCTCATCTGCGTCATATGCGCAAGCATTTCTTCCACAAAAGAGCCATCATACCCTTTGGCCCACAAAAACTCCTCAAAATCGAGAGAACACATTTCATAATCAGTCTTATACCCGACACTGTTACTCTCAATTCTGCCATAGTGTATTCCCAGAAGAGAACCGCTGCATATCACATCAAATCTGCCATCCTGTTCAAAAAATTTAAGCGCCGTGGCAATCTCCGGAAATTCCTGCAACTCGTCAAAGAAAACCAGCGTTTCTCCCTCAACAAACCGTTTTTCCGGATCAATACGGGAAATATTTTTGATCAAATCCGCTGTTTTATAACCGTCTGCCACAATCTGCTTATACTTTGGTTCCTCTACAAAATTAATCTCTACCACATTCTTATAATGCTTTTTCCCAAAGTTTCTGACAGACTCCGTTTTCCCAATCTGCCTTGGCCCCTTCACCACAAGCGGTTTTCTTTGGCTGTCCTGCTTCCATTCCTCTAAAAAAAGATCTATTTTCCGTTTCAGATATCCCATGACATCTCCCATCATTTTCTGCATATACATTAGCCCTATTATAATCGGTTAGGCTATGTCTAGTATATGCTATTTTCCCGAAAAATACAACGATTCGCAAAAAAATGAGTGAATTTCAAACAGGCAATTACAAAAAAATAAGGGAATTGTAATACGTCGATTACAAAAAATGAGGGAATCATTCCATTTCTTACCGCCGTCCCCGCTTCATCATCCCCACAGCAACCAGCCCCACCGCCAGATACCCGATGATGGACACCACAGAGGACTCAATGCCAAATTCCCCGCCCGTAAGCAGAAAAGAGCGCGTTTCCAGCACATAGCTGCAGACCGCGTACTCATTGACCTCCGTGCCGATGGTCAGCCCGCCGCCGATGATAATCATATTCCAGACCGCATGCACAATTGCGCTGTTCCAGACCGAACGCCCTTCCAGCGCAATCAGGGAGAACATCACGCCCACAAACGTTCCCGCAATCATCACCTGCACACAGCTTAACAGGCTGAATTTCATACCGATAATATGAAGCGACGCAAAGAGCACCGAAGGCGCAAAAATCCCCGCCGCCCTGCCATATTTTTGTATCACCGCATTCATCAAAAGCCCGCGGAACAACAGTTCTTCCACGACACCGGCTCCCACGCCCGCCAAAAAAGCGCCCCGCGTCACAAATGCAAGCTTCGTCCCCGCATCCAGCGGATCTGCAGCATAGCTTCCCGGAAGAAGCAAATATATCGCGCTGACAACCGTCGGAAGAAGCACCGCCGCTGCCGCCCATTTCAGGCGAATCCTGCATTTCGGTATCAGAAACGCCGAAAGCTCCGTTTTCAAACACTTCGTGCAGTAAAGCCAAACCATAGCATAAGTCAGCGCCGCGTAGAGCAGTCCTCCCACGATATGATACAGCCACGCGGGAACGCCCGCCATAGCAAGCAACGGCATCACAATTCCCTGCGATAAAATTGATGACAGAATCAAAAAAGCAACGCTGACTGCAATAGTCAAAATCATTTTCCCTGTTTTCATAATCCTCTCCTTTTCCGATCGTATTCAAGGCGTATCGCTTTTTGCCGCACAAACTGCATCTGCCTGCCGCCTCTTTTTCTATAACGAAGAACCGCCTCGGAAATCTTCGACCGCCCGGCTATTTTACCCACTGGATATCTGTACGAACTGAGACAGCCACTTTGCCACGCCGTCCTCGTCATTGGACGCGATCACCCCCGTGGCAAGCTCCTTTAGCTCCGGTGCGGCGTTAGACACGGCGTAGCATTCGTCTGATATCTCGAACATGGGAATATCGTTAATGGCGTCCCCGAAAGACACCACCCTGTCGCAGCGCCATATCTCTTTCAAACCTTTGATCGCCTCCGCCTTAGACGCCTTTTTCGGCATAATCTCCAAAAAAAATTCAGGGCGGTACAATTCCTGCTGCAGCGTACAACGATACCTCCCATCCTCCTTAAATATTTCGTATAACCCAAGCAGCTCTTCCCGCCCGGCAATACAGGTAAAATAAAAAATATCCCCCTGATACAGACACGTCTCATCCGGAAGAGGCCGGAATCTCTTATCCCCTTTCCTGACGTCCAGATAACGGCGGATGCCCTCATTCTCCCTGCCGGCCACATAGGAAACACGTTCCACATCGTCCACATAAGCGTAAACCAACGGGTTCGCATCGTTTCCCTGTAAAACCTCTCTGATCTGCTGCGCCTCCTCCTTCGTAAAAGAAAGGGAGGAAATCACCTCCCCCGTAGCAGGGTTCACAATTAACGCGCCATTATAAGCAATGACCGGAATAGTCGTCGATAACCCTTTGGCCACCACAGAGGCGGACACGAGAGAACGGGCTGTCGCATAAGTAAACTGCATGCCCTGCGCCACTAGCCCGTTAATGGTTTGAATGCTATATTGACTTATACGGTCGTTACTGTTCAACAGCGTACCGTCCAAATCTGTAACGTAAAGTGTCTGCATATTCCCTCCCATGATTCCATAGCTGCGTGAGAAAAGTCTGCGCAGCAGCATTTTCTCACACGTTTACAGATTCAGCTTGGAAAGCAGATCCCCCAGACTGGTGGAAACAGACTCCCCGGAGGTATATTCCTGCGGCGCGCTGTCCTCCTCCGTCTGCTCGGTGATCTCCTCCAGCGCCTTCATGCTCAGACTCACCTTGTTGTCGTTGGTGTTTAAAATCTTGACCTTAACTTTCTGGCCTTCCTTTAAAACCTCGCCCGGCTTCTTGATCCGTCTCTGGGATATCTGGGAAATATGAATCAGGCCGCTCACGCCGCCTCCCAAATTCACAAACGCGCCATAAGGCATCAGGCTTTCCACCACGCCCTCCACCACAGTTCCCGGAACCATCATGGAAATCTTATGCCTGCGCTCCTCGGCTTCCTGTTCTCTGGCCACTGCCTTACCGGAAAGAACCACCTTGTTTTTCTCCCGGTCCACAGTGATCACCTTCACCTCAATTTCCTTTCCAACCCAGGATTCCACATCCTCCACATAGTCGGTAGAAAGCTGAGATGCCGGGATAAATGCCCGCATCCCTTCCAGGAAAGCAACCACGCCGCTCTTTACGCTCTCTTTAATGCGGACCTTCACGATGGTTTCCTCGTTCAACATAGCCTGCAATTTATCCCATGCCAGAACGTCGTTGGCCTCCTTTTTGGAGAGCTCGATATTGCCTTCCCCGTCATCCATCTTGATTACCGTCGCTTCAATCTCATCGCCCACAGCGATCTTACCCGCTGAAAGGAAATCCGGATCGTTACTGAGATTCTCCGCCTTGATAATACCCTGGGCATAATATTTCAGATCGAGGATCACTTCCTCCTCGTTCACGTCGATTACCGTTCCCTTGATGATATCGCCCTCTGCAATCTTGCGAAAAGATGCCTCAAGCTCCTTCTCATAATCCTTCATGGTCTCCACCGTTCCCATATCCGCCGTCATATTCTGCGCCGGAACGCTTTCTTTCCCTTCCATTTCCCTCTCTGCCTCCATAATACGATTTTCAATCCAGTCCTTCTGTCTGCTTCTTCCTATCCGGTTCTTTTTTTCTTCCGAATAGTCCAAGCGCCGCTCCCAGAAACAAGCCTGCACCGCCGAGATGGTTTGACACAAACAGATAGATCCCTTCGAGCTGCCACGGCATCAATTGCGGAATCGTGGAAAAATCAAAATCTTCCCTCAGACTCATCATGCGTTCCAACTGCCACCACCGATACGTCAGGTCTATGGTCGTCCACAGCCCCAACACGGCAAACACCGCCAGAATCGCTGCCGACACATAAAAAATCACGCGAAAAATCCTTACCGTCCGTTCTGTTCTGTCCTCCCAGATGCGGATAACGCCAAACGCCTTTCCCGCCTCCACTATGCCCCATCCAAGCAGCACAAGCGCAAAAGGCCGAAGCACATACTGTAAAAGATAAATCGGCGCCATTTCAAACCGTTTCCAACTGTATTCCCGCGCAAACGGCGTCAGTATCTGAATGACGGCGAACAATACGCCCGCCGCCACAAGGGCCGCCACCGCCCTATTCTTCTGCCCTTTTCCGTCCTCTCTCTTTTTCGGGCCGTACGTCAGGCCGCTCACTTCGCAGCGTCCTTTTTCGCAAGAAGCCCGTCAATATATTTCTTGATGTCCGCCTCCGGCATCGATTTTAAAAGATATCCCTTCGGCTTTAAGGCCATCACGTTTTTGACGCTCTCCGCGTCTCCCCTGCTTGTCAAAAAGACAACGGGAATATCCGCAATCTCTTCGTCAGAGCGGATCATTTCAAGGGTCTGTCTTCCGTCGCAGACAGGCATCTCGTAATCAAGCAAGATCAGATCCGGCCTGTTGACCGTAATGCTCTTGATCGCCGCAATACTGGAATTGCTCTCCAACATTTCGTAATCGTTACCCAAAAGCCTTTTCATATTGGCACGCATAAAGTCGGAATCGTCCACCACCAAAATCTGTTTCTTCCGCTTTGCGCCGTCCAGATATTTTCTGATCTGCCCCATGGCGTTCTGCGCGTTGATGGGAGATACAATCTTTCCCTTATCCGGCACAGATGTAATGACGCTAAAAGTAAAATACCCGTCTCCCGTGTCAAACAGCAGACTACAGAATGGAGGAGTCCTGTCAAAAGTGGACACAAGCTGCTCATGCGTAAGCAAAGACTCTCCTTCCAAGTCAAACATCTCAAGCTGAGGGAAGCACTCTCTAATCTTCTCGATCAGCTGTCTCGATATGTAACGGGTGATATTTATTACCATATCATCCACTTTCAAATACTGCGTACCCATCAGCTCACTGACAACCTTAAGAAGAAGCCCTTCCTCAATTCCCCATATGATCTCCCAGCGTTCTTTTTTCTTTCCACGATAAACAAAACGGTCGCAGATGATCTTACCGATCTCCTCCCCGCCATACTGCCTGCTGATGGCTCTCGCCTTCAACTGGAACGTGTCTTTCATAAGCTGGACAATCGTCTGCTCCAGCGCATCTATTTCCTCATCATGGGGAATATTCCCCCACTGACTCATCTTCCTTCCCACAATGGCCAGATCTTCCGTCTGGGTATGTGCAACCAACCAACCGATACTGACACCCAGAAAATGCCGCATAGCCTCCTCTGAATAACTCGTGTCCTCAAGCTCCGCTTCCAACGATGGCAGCGTATTATTTTGAAAATCATCATGCAGCCGCTTATGTAAATTTAAATCTGCGTAACCAATGGAGCTCATATAGGCTTCTTCATGTTGGAAATGCTCAATTACATGGTTTTTCAGATACTTAACGCCTTCCCGGCACACCCACTCTTTTTTCTCCTCTTCCTCTCCAAGGGCAAGCAGCTTATTGATCGTTGCAAAGAGTTGTTTGTGCTCCTTATCAATGGCCTCTACACCGAGCTCATATCTCTTGTTCCATGGAATCGTCTTCACATCGTCCTCCTTCACGTACGCGCTGTGAGCGCATCGTCAAATCGAATTATTTTCCTGCCAGAATGCAGGAATAGCGTTTAGAACCATATCATATATTGTACACCAACTTGAACAACTGTGCAAACATTTATCCGACCTAATTTACACATTATACATAATCTCAGTTTTCTCCCATCTTCACCAGTTTTGCCGCTTGATCCGCCGCGATACACGCGTCCAGAATTTCCTGAATATCCCCGTTCATCACCTTATCAAGCTTATAAATCGTCAGGTTGATCCGGTGGTCGGTGACGCGCCCCTGCGGAAAATTGTAGGTTCTAATCTTCTCGGAACGGTCTCCCGTGCCGATCTGGCTTCTGCGAAGCTCCGCCTCCGCGTCATGCCGCTGCTGCTGCTCGATATCGTAGAGCTTCGCCTTGAGCAGCGCAAACGCCTTCGCCTTATTCTGAATCTGGGACTTCTCGGTCTGGCTGTACACCACGATTCCTGTGGGATAATGGGTCAGGCGCACTGCCGAATCCGTAGTGTTGACGCACTGGCCGCCGTTTCCGGACGCCCGCATCACGTCGATCCGGATATCCTTATCCTCGATCACGATATCAATATCGTCGTCCACCTCCGGCATCACCGCCACGCTGATGGTGGAAGTGTGAATCCGTCCGCCGGATTCCGTCTCCGGCACACGCTGCACCCTGTGCACGCCGCTCTCATATTTTAAAACCGAGTACGCGCCCTGTCCCGTCACCATAAAGGTTACGCTCTTCATGCCGCCGATGCCGATTTCCTCGACTTCCATGGTCTCCACCTTCCAGCGGCGTCCCTCCGCATAGTGCACATACATACGGTAAATCTCCGCTGCAAAAAGAGCCGCCTCGTCACCACCTGCGCCCGCACGGATTTCCACAATCACGTTCTTGTCGTCATTCGGGTCCTTGGGCAGAAGAAGGATTTTCAGTTCATGCTCAAGCTCCTCCACGCGCTTCTTCGCCTCCGCCAGTTCTTCCTTGAGCATTTCCCGCATATCCTCGTCGGACTCCTCATCCAACATAACGAGACTGTCCTCTATATCCTGATTGCACTTTTTGTATTCTTTATAAGAATTAACAATCGGAGTCAAATCACTCTGTTCCTTCATCAGCGAACGAAACCGTTCCTGATTCTCCGCCACAGAGGGCTCGCTCAGTTCATTCATGATCTCCTCAAATTTCCTTAGCAGATCCTCCAATTTATCAAACATAACTACCTCCTAAACCAACTTCCACAGACCACCCGGTCAAGCCCTGCAAAGTCTTTCGCCACCTGAATTTCGCCAAAACCCGCTTCTGCCATAATCTCCCGCACATGGTCCGCCTGTCCGTACCCGATCTCAAAAAACAACATTCCGCCGCCAACCAGATAGTCTCCGGCCTCCTGCGCAATTTTGCGGTAAAAGGAAAGACCGTCCGCCCCACCGTCCAGGGCCATCCTTGGTTCGTGCTCCCGCACCTCCGGCATCAGTGTATCAATAACACCCGTTTCTATATACGGGGGATTGGATACGATGATATCAAACCGCTCTCCCTGCTCCAACGCCGCAAAAAGATCCCCCTGCGCAAAACAGGCTTTCATCTCAGGACGTTCCGCGCGCAGTCTTTCATAGTTCTCCTCCGCCACGGCAAGCGCTGCGGCAGACATATCCACGCCCACGCCGGTACAGTCATTTGAATACTGTAGCAGACTTAAGAGAATACAGCCCGAACCGGTACACAAATCCAGAATCCGCATACCGTCATGGAGCGCCTGCATCACTTCCTCCACCAACACTTCCGTATCCTGTCTGGGCACAAGCACGTCCTTATTGACTGCAAAAGTCAACCCCATAAACTCCTGCTCGCCTGTCAAATGCTGCAACGGCACACGGGCCGCCCGTTTTTCGATCAGCTCCCGGTAACCGTGGTCTTCCTCCTCCGAAACCACCCTGTCCCCGTGGGCAAGCAGGGTATTTCGGTCCGTGCCGCAGACATGCTCCAACAACAGCCTCGCATCAAGCGCCGCCTCGTCGATTCCGGCCTCCGCCAGACGCGCCCGGCCCTCCTCATATACCTCTTTATAAATCCGAGCTGCCTGCTCCATACTCCAAGTCTCCCGCTATGAAATCATTCCTCCATCCAACTTTCATCCACCTCGTACCCAAAGGTCTCAAAGATATAAGCCTTCCAGTCGAAAACCGCCTCCACGGCGGCGATTGCCACCTCCACCATACTCTCGTCCGGCTCCCTTGTGGTCAGTCTCTGCAGCCACATACCGGGCGCTGAAATGATTCTCACAAGAATATTGTTGCTCCTTCCCGCAAGCCGTATTATTTCATAAGAAATTCCTGCAATCACCGGAATCAGAGCGATACGGATCAACACCCGGTAGACCGGATTCTCCACCCGGATAAAGAAAAACAGGATCACGCTGACAAACATGACAAACAGGAGAAAACTGGTGCCGCAGCGTCTGTGCTGCTTAGAACAGCGCATCACCTCCCTCACGGTGAGGGGCGCTCCCTTCTCGATGCAGTTGATGCACTTATGCTCCGCGCCGTGATACATATAAACCCGCCTGATATCCTTCATCAGGGAAATGGCTAACACATAGCCCACGAAAATCAGTATTCGCAATGCGCCCTCCAGAATCGCCAGGAAGGAGGCGCTTCTGATGTATTCCTCAAACCGGGAAATGATAAAGTAGGGCAGTACCATGAAGATTCCTATGGCAATCGCCAACGAAACAAGCATCACCAACCCGCTAAACACCTTTTCAGCCTTATCCTTAAAGATCTTGTTGAAAGCCTTATCCGCCGCCGTCTCCTTCGCCTCCTCGTCCTCGTAAAAAGAGGCCGAGAAATTGAGAGAGCGCATTCCCAGAATCAGAGAGTCAATAAACTGGAAAATCCCCCTGACAAAAGGAATTTTCATAATCTGGCTGCCATGCATAATGCCGTTATAGTGTTCGACCTCCACCTCGATCTCCCCATTCGGCTTTCTCACCGCCACGGCATACTGCTCTTTATTTTTCATCATAATGCCTTCCAAAACCGCCTGTCCGCCGATTCCGGAATACTTCTGTTTCTTTTTCGCCATTTTTCTGTCCTTTTACTTGAATTTAGAAAAGGTTGAGATAGTCTCAACCTTTTTCTTACACTGCATTTATTTGTTTTCCACACCGTATTTCCGATTGAACTTATCAATACGGCCGCGAGCCTGTGCCGTCTTCTGCTGTCCTGTATAGAACGAATGGCACTTGGAGCAAACCTCCACATGAATCTCGGGCTTGGTGGAACCGGTCACAAACGTGTTGCCACAGTTACATGTTACCGTCGCCTGATAATACTCAGGATGAATTCCTTCTCTCATCGCTACAGATACTCCTTTCTCAGCCTGCCGACTTACGCCACACGCGTAACTCTGCTGTTGAAAGAATCGGTTTCTTTCAACTTCTCCTCACTAATTGCACAAAAACCTGTCACAGACCGACAGCTTTTACATTGTAGCATAGGATTTTCGGGGATGCAAGCCTTTTTTTACATTATTTAAATGAACTTCATTTTTTTGACCATATTTACAAATTCCTGATTATTTCTGGTCTTGGCAAACATATCCACAACACGCTCCGCCGCCTCTTCCGCCTTCATGCCGTTTAACGCCTTGCGGATGATATTGATCGCCTCCAGCTCGTCGGAATTTAGCAGAAGATCCTCTCTTCTGGTACTGGATTTCGGAATATCAATGGCCGGGAACACTCTCTTTTCGGAAAGCTTTCTGTCAAGCACCATCTCCATATTGCCGGTACCCTTGAACTCCTCATAGACCACGTCGTCCATCTTGCTTCCCGTCTCCACAAGCGCCGTCGCAAGGATCGTCAGACTGCCGCCCTCGCGCATATTGCGGGCCGCGCCGAAAAACCGCTTGGGCATATGTAAAGCCGCAGGATCAAGACCGCCCGACAAGGTACGTCCGCTAGGCGGAACCACTAAGTTGTACGCTCTGGTCAAACGGGTAATGCTGTCCAAAAGAATCACCACGTCCTTCTTGTGCTCCACCAGACGTTTCGCGCGCTCAATCACCATCTCGGACACCCTCTTATGGTGCTCGGGCAGCTCGTCAAAAGTCGAGTAAATCACTTCCACATTGGGGCCCTCAATGGCCTCCTTAATATCTGTCACTTCCTCCGGCCGCTCATCAATCAACAGAATAATCAAATGGGCCTCCGGGGCGGTTCTGGTGATGGACTTCGCCACCTCCTTGAGCAGAGTCGTCTTGCCGGCCTTGGGCGGTGATACAATCATACCTCTCTGACCTTTTCCCACAGGGCTGATCAGATCCATGATCCGCATCGCCACCGAGGAACCGGGCGCCTCCAGTTTTAAACGCTCATCGGGGAAAATCGGCGTCATGTCCTCAAAATTCACCCGGCGCGCCGCCACATCCGGCGCATACCCGTTGATGGACTTCACATATAAAAGCGCGCTGAACTTTTCGTTCTGCGTCTTGATTCTGGTATTGCCCTCCAGAATATCACCCGTCTTCAGACCAAAGCGGCGAATCTGGCTGGGTGCCACATAAACGTCGTTTTCGCCGGGCAGATAATTCTCGCAGCGGATAAACCCGAAGCCGTCGCTCATAACCTCCAGAATACCGCTCGCCGTAATGCCGCTGTCAAGCTCCGTCGGGAATTTCTCATCCTCCCCTGAGGACTCCCTCCTTGCAGGCGCGTTAGCCGGCGCAACGGATTTCACCGCCACCTCCTTGCCCGCCGCCTTATCCTTCTCATCTTCCTTGAGCATCGCCTCCACGATTTCTGCCTTCTTCATGGTTGAGGTGCCCTTAATTCCTCTTGCCTTCGCAATCTCTTTCAAATCAGCCAAGGCCAGCGATTCATACTTTTCTCTCATAAATTCCTCCCGGTTTTGTATTTTTATTCTTTCGTCTAGGGATTTTCGCGCCTGATACGACTCAGAAAATGATTTTCGTCTATGCAGTGCCGCTCGATTTCGCTTCATGTCTGCGCACTGTTCTTTGCTAACGTGTACATTATACACCATATTTTTTTAAATAGAAAGTAATTTTTTTCGATAACAGGATATTGCAAGGAAATTACAAATACTATAAGATAGGCTATATGAAGAAAAAAGTGAGGTACTCCAAATGACAACCAATGAAAAAGCGCTTATGCTACACGAAAAATGGCAGGGAAAATTGGAGACCGTCTCCAAAACTCCCGTGAAAACCCGCGAGGATCTCTCCCTCGCCTATACCCCCGGCGTGGCGGAACCCTGTAAAGTCATCGCAAAAGATAAAGAGGCCGCCTACACCTATACCTGGAAATCCAATACCGTGGCCGTGGTGTCAGACGGCAGCGCCGTGTTGGGACTCGGCAATATCGGCCCCCATGCCGCCATGCCTGTCATGGAAGGCAAAGCGGTGCTGTTTAAAGAGTTTGGCGGCGTCAACGCGGTGCCGATCTGTCTGGACACCCAGGATACCGAAGAAATCATCAAGGCCGTGACTTACCTGGCTCCCGGCTTTGGCGGCATCAATCTGGAGGATATCAGCGCTCCCCGCTGCTTTGAGATCGAAGAGCGGTTGAAAGCATCCCTGGACATCCCGGTCTTTCACGACGATCAGCACGGCACCGCCATTGTGGTTCTTGCCGGTATCATCAACGGCCTGAAAGTGGTCGGCAAGAAAAAGGAGGACTGCAAGGTTGTCGTAAACGGTGCGGGAAGTGCCGGCGTGGCCATCACCAAACTGCTTTTGACCTATGGCTTTACCAACGTCATCATGTGCGACAAAGTCGGCATCATTGGGAAAGATACCGAGGGGCTTAACTGGATGCAGCAGAAAATGACCGAGACCACGAATCCAAACGGGGAACACGGAACCCTGGCCGATGCCTTAAAGGGCGCGGATATCTTTGTGGGCGTCTCCGCCCCCAATATCGTAACACCCGATATGGTATCTTCCATGAATCGGGATTCCATCCTTTTTGCCATGGCAAATCCCGTTCCCGAGATCATGCCCGACGCGGCGAAGGCCGCCGGTGCGCGGGTAGTCGGCACAGGCCGTTCCGATTTCCCGAATCAGGTCAACAACGTGGTCGCCTTCCCCGGCATATTCAAGGGCGCATTGGAGGGACGGGCCGGCCAGATCACGGAAGAGATGAAACTGGCCGCCGCGCTTGCGATCGCAGGTCTCGTCCCCGACGATCAACTGAACGAGGACAACATCATGCCGGAAGCTTTCGACCCGAAGGTGGCGGAAGTGGTGGCGGAAGCAGTGAAGTCCCACATCAAAAAATAATAATCGTTATTAAATCAGGAGACGCCATGACACAGGATCCCTTAACCCTATACAAACTGATTACGCTCTACATGTTGGACCGTGTCGCCTTTCCGCTCACCAAAGCGCAGATAGGCGACTTTATCCTGGGGCACGATTACACCAACTTTCTGACCCTGCAGCAGATCATCGCAGAGTTGATTGACGCGGAAATGATCCGTGCCAAATCCCTGCGCAACCGTACTTATCTGGAAATCACGGAGGAGGGCAAAAACACGCTCTCCTATTTCGGCAACCGCATCGGCGATTCCATCAAGGAGGATATTGCCGCCTTTTTCGCCGATCACGAAATGGATATGCGAAGCGAGTCCGCCGTGCGGGCAGATTACTATAAATCCACTTCCGGAGAGTACGAAGCTCATCTTCTGGTAAAAGAAAAGGACGTGACAGTGGTGGATATCACCCTGTCCGTCCCCAGCGAAGACACCGCGGCTTCCATCTGCGCCAACTGGCAGACCAAAAGCCAAAGTATCTATCAATTTCTTGTTTCCCAATTATTCTAATACCTTCTGATCACTTCACTCCAATTTGAAATGCCAATCACCCGCAGGGCAAAGTCCGTATACTGGGCTGACTCCGGCGTATCCACATACTTGTACGCCTCATAAATAGATTTGCGTCCCCCGCCCAGGGTACAAAGACCCAAGGCAAGTCCCTGATTAACCTCCGAAGTCGCATCCGTCTCCCTGGAAAACAGCATACTGTCTACATACTGGTTTGCCTCGATAACCTTGTAAGCGTACACAAAAGATGCCGCCTGCAGTTCCTGCCCCTGGGAGGATGTATATCCCATCTCGCTTAAGATCAAATGCCGTACCTTGCCGTCCTCCGTAAGCATCTCCGGCTTTTGCAGATAATTTGTCAGGACATGGAGATTTTTGATCGTGATAACCGGCGTATTCTCCCCCTCCTGTACATAGGAGCCGGCCTTGCCGCTGCTGCTCCATGCTTTCGGACTGGTCAGCGGATAATTGTACGGATGCTGGGCCAACGCCCAATCGATATTGCCCTCCGCCTTTAAATTTCTGTTAAACTCGTCAAGAATCTCCTTGGAGCCATACCCGTTGTGGGAATAGAGACTCTTCCCCCACTGCTGGTCCAAAGATATGTACACTCTCGCACTGCTGTTGATACTCAAAATAGCATTGTAGAACACCCGGAAAGCTCTGGCATACTCGTCCACATAACTGGCCGTGTCCATATGCTCGATATAATTCCACTCGCTTCTGGCGTTGATCTCATTGCCGATCACCCAGTTTACCACCTTGCCGTGGCCGGTGCCGGAATAGCGGCTTGCCAAAAAGGAAGCCACCGCCGCAATGCACTCCATGCCGTCCTCATCCGCCGCATTGAAAGCATAATACGGCGCGTGACCGCCTGAGCGCGCCTTGGGATGAATCAATTCCGGATGGGCCGAATGATCGTTTAAGATAATCGCCGTCGTGGTAATCCCTCTGTTGGTGAGATTCGTAAAGATATAATCGTACTCCGCAATGATCTGCCCGTTGAAAGCATAATTCCTTCCATTATACGTATAGTAAACCGTGGGATAATGCTCACTGGTAGTCTGTCCCAAAATCCTGCTCAGGGGAATGTTGTAAGCCGCGTGCTTCACGCCCAGATCATCCAGTTCCGAGCTCTGCAATTTTTCAGGGTCAACCAAAAGCCCCTTCTTTGATGTGGTATTTCCAAAGGAAAGATTGTACTTGGCAATGGCCTGCGGGTTTGTGATGTAATGCGGCCTTGTGATCGCCAAATAACTCCCGTTTTTCTTCACCGCCACCACAAACTTGGAAAAAAGCCTTGAGCTAGCCGTGTTGTAGTTGAGATTGACTGAAAAAGTCAAATTTACATCTTTCTGATCTTCAATAATATATTCGCTGCCCGTCAAAGCAGACTGATAGGCCTTCTCCTCAAAGAGATAATAATAACCGTCGTCGCTGATCGCCAGATCTTTTGCCTTCATCGTCACGTCGATCTTGCCGGTCTCCGTATTAATCATACAACTCTCGATGGTCGCAAAGTCAGCGGCGTTCTCTGCGGTGACCTCCACCTCCCTGGGCCTGTTCTTTATCCCATCTAACATATAACGGGCCGCATCCACAAGCGCCCGGCTCGTGTCCTTGCCCGCATTCTGCCTGACGCTGTCCTTTCTGTGCTGCGTCTTGCTGTACTCGGCCAATTTTACAGCCTCCGTATGTACCATGGCCTCCACAGCTGCGCTCTCTACTGCCACCAGATCAAGGTGCTGCTGCACGAAATAGCCTGTAATACCACAGGCCAATGCCAAAACAATCATGCCGGCGCCAACGATTATCCAATGCAGTTTCTTTTCTGGTTTCTTCTCTGATTTCCTTTTTGCTTTCTTTTCCGGTTTCTTTCCCTGATCCGCTCTGTCGGTTGTTCCCATCTATGACCTTTTTCCTTTTTGATTTTCAAGAGCGAAAGGCTGTGCGGCCGTTTCCTCCCGTCCCGCTCATTGTACTATATTACAGGACAAAAGTCCAATGCCTTTCCACTCCCTAATCAAAAAGAATCTCATCCACCGTCACAAACTCATACCCCTGTTTTTGCAAAACATCCACGATTTGAAGGGCTGCCGTCACGCTGGACTTATATTCGTCGTGCATCAAAATGACAGCATTTTCCTCCGCTTTTTTCGTGACTTTCCGTACAATACCTCCCACATCGCTGCTGCACCAGTCCATCGGATCAATCGTCCAGAGAACCGGAATCATCGTAAGTTCCGACTCAAAACTTTTATCCCAGCTCCCATAGGGCGGCCTCACATACTGCGGCTCTTCCCCCGTAATCCCCGAAAGAAGCTCGTTTGTCTTGATCAGTTCGGACTTAAAAGTTTCCCGGTTCCCCTTTCCCAACTGCATGTGGCTGTAAGTGTGGTTGCCGATCAAATGCCCCTCTGTCTGCATCCGCAAAATCAGTTCCGGATAGGCCTCCGCCTGCTTTCCCATCACGAAAAAACTGGCCCTGGCTCCCCGCTCCTTCAACCCGTCCAAAAGTTGTTCGGTATAGTAAGGATGCGGGCCGTCATCAAAGGTCAACGCAATTTTCTTTGGACTGTCCACAGCTTTCTCCTTGTCAATCATACACGTTATATACTCAGCCGCCTCTGCGAGATCACCGCGGCATCCCACTGCCAAAAAACCAAATGTCAAAATCATTCCCGCAAAAATCATAACAGCTGTAATTATATGTTTTTTCACTCTCATCACCGGATACCTGCAGACTGCTTTTGCTATCATATATATGCCGTCCGCCTCCGACAAATTCAGAATTACGCAGGGTCCGGAAACCTCATCTGAAACGCCTTCGTATAGTTTTCCTCCGCATTCAGATTTAAGGTCAGACTTCCCCCGTGCATCTCCACGATTTTCTTTGCAATCCCCAGTCCCAAACCGCTGCCTCCCTTAGTGGAACGGGCGCTGTCCCCTCTGGTAAAGGGATCAAAAATATGAGCCGCAAGCGCCGGATCGATAGGTTCCCCCTCGTCTGCCACCGTAAGCTCATAATCAGAAAGGCGAACCAAAACCCGGCCCCCCTCCTTACCGTAACGCAGGGCGTTGGTCAGCAGATTGGTGACGGCGCGCCCAAGCTGCAGCCCGTCCATCATCAGGGGCATCTTTTCCTCTGCAATCTCCATCACAAGCGTCATCCCTTTTTCCTCAAAATCCGTATAGAGAATGGCTGTCATCTCCCGTACCAGTTCCGCAAAATCTCCCGGCTCCCGGTGCAGGACAAACCCCTCGCTCTCCAGTTTTACATACTCAAAAAGCAGGGTGATCAGCTCGTCCATCCGCATCGCCTTTGCGTAGATCACGTCCAGATACGCCTGTCTTTTCCTCTCTTCCGCCACGCCCTCGGTAAGCGCTCTGCTGTACCCGCAGATCGTTGTGATGGGTGTTTTAATATCATGTGCAATATCCGAAAGAAGAAGATTTCTTTTTTGATCCGCCAGACGTTTCTGCTCCTTTTCCTCCGCAAGCAGCGCGTCAAACTGCTTCGTCACCACTCCGGAATAATAGAGGGCCCCCACCAGATAGGGAAGCAGCCTGATGAGGAATATTGCCATAATACCGCTTATGATTAAAATTCGCAGCGCCACGCCCCACAGCCCGTTATAAAGCGGAGAAGTCACCTCTATCGTCATGCCGCCCCCAAGTGCCATGTCAATCCGCCCCTGTATCCACGCCCTGATTCCCGGCGGCAGAAACCCGGATAAAATATATAATAACACCTGTAACATCCACATGAGAACACTGCCGCCCCCGGTAATCGTAATCTTCTGGGATTCCAAAAACGCCATGACTACCGGCGCAAGCGCTTTCCGATATAAAAGATCGATCAGTTCGCCGCCCCAATAAACGCAAAACAGAACGATCAAAAACCGTTGGATCAAATACCATTTTGCCGTCTTCTTCATTCCCCCGCGCCCCACTCTTTTTCCATGCGGTATCCAAGCCCTCTGATGGTACTGATATAATTTTTGTCACCATAGTCCAGTTTTGCCCGCAGCTTTGAGATACACACCATCACATTGTTGTCGGAAACCATGTAGCTCTCTCCCCAACCTGCCTCAAAAATCTGCTGCTTGGTAAAGACACGGCCCGGACTCTCCATAAACAGCTTCATAATCCGAAATTCCACGGAAGTCAGTTCAACCCTCTCTCCTGCCCGGTAGAACAGACAGGTGTCCGGCTCCAGACGTAAATCGCCCACTTCAAGCGCCGTCTCTTCGGCCGACCGGTCCTCTCCCGCACCCAGCGCATAAAACCGCCGCAGGTTGGACTTCACCCGTGCCACTGCCTCCAACGGCACAAAAGGCTTGGTCATGTAATCGTCCGCTCCCAGATCCAGTCCTAAAATCTTATCGGAGTCGCTGCCTCTGGCAGAAAGCATAATCACCGGGAGATTGTTCTCCTCCCTTGCATTTCGTAACACCCGATATCCATCCAATCCCGGCATCATAATATCCAGAATTGCCAGATCAATCCCTCCCTGTTTGATCAGTCTGGCAGCCTCCAATCCATCTACTGCCTCCACCACTTCGTACCCTTCCTTTTCCAGGTACAATCGCAACACATCCCTGATCTCCGCCTCATCGTCCGCCACCAGTATTCTATATGCCATCCACGTATTCCCCCTGCTTCGCAGTATTAATAGCACATGTATTTTTTAATTCACAATACAGAGCCGCAAAGGTCAACTGCCGGTATGGCTGTACATAGAGCACCTCTCCGATGCCGAAAGTGATCGCGCCGAAAAAATCCCACAAAATAAAGGAGAGTCCAAGCACGAAGGTCTTCCACTTGTTCCCTTCCATCATGTCGCGGCTCATCTGCAGCGCCTCCCTGTAATCCAGATTCGGATGCTCCGCCAAAAGATAGGGCACCATGTAATACTGGTACATTTTCACGATTCCCGGTATCACAAACACAAAAGTCCACAGGAACACGTTGAGTTCTTTGTAAAACATCACCTTGATAACATTTTTATATGAGTGATCGAAGCCGTAAGCAATCTCCTTCACCTGCGCCACGTCCTCCACGCTCTTTAACATAAACCGGCTGCCGCCCACACTCAAAGGATTGAGCAGGAAAATATCTACGAGTAAGACCGCCGCAGAAGAAAAAAGCAACAACACCATAAAAAGACCAAACCCCATTACTCCAACCGCCACCGTTTCCATAATGGTGATCGTATAATCATAATTCTCCGCCGGTTCACCGCCCTGTTCCTGCACAGGATTCTCTTCCGCTTCGGTTCCGCTCCCGGCATGATGGGCCGACTTATAGATCTGATACCCTCCTGAACCGCACCCCAACAAAAAAAGCAGGGACGCAACCAGCACAATCTTCCAATAATTCCTGTGCAGAGCCGCCTTCGCCCGCTCCTTTACCTTCGCTCTTGTCCACATATTACCTCTCCTCCTTATCGGTATCATTCCTGACTACAATATCAGATTAGCAGCCCTTCCTTAAACAAAAAGAGGCCGGACCTTAACAGAACCTTAATTCTCCTCCAAATTCATATATTTCAGATATAGTCCCTCAAACTTCTCTTTCTCGGCCAAATTAATGCTTTCTATGTCAGAAAGCCTTTTCTCCAACTCTTCACCTGTTGTCTCTTCCAGACACAGCGCCCGCCCCATCTCATATGCTCCCGCCAGAGACGTATTTCCCACAGCCTGTACTCTGCCGCGCATATAAGCCGGCAGAAGGCCGATGGCTATGGAGGCCTCCACATCCAGATAATAGCCGAAACCGCCCGCCAGATAAACACAATCCACCTCAGGACATCCCATCTCTTCCCACAGAATCTCCACGCCTGCACGTACCGCCGCCTTGGCCATCTGCAGGGCGCGAACGTCTTCCTGCATAAAATAGCATACGCTATTTTTCGTGTCGGATGTCTTTCGTTTATCCGCCGCCAACTCAACTTTTCCTGACGGCCCTACAGCCACCCCTTCCTCAAACCAGGGTTCCGCCATAAGCCCTGTCTCATCCAGTATTCCACGCCGCAAAAGTTCCGCCGTAAGCGCAATCCTGTCGGTGCCCATCAGATCACCCCTGCCTTCAAAGGCCGGGCCTGCCGCCGTGGCAGTGACAATCATGCGCCGTCCGTCGGTCATGGCCATCTCGCCGTTGGTGCCCAGATCAATCAGAAGCGTGGCCTTTAAAAGTCCCTCCCGCTCTGCCACCGCAGAATGCGGTGTCCCTTCCGGTTCCTCCCGGAAAGGTTCCCGTTCCGGCACGGGAAGCATCCGCAGCGCATATAATCCCGCCACAATATCGCCGCCCACAAATGCGCTGATACAGGGCGCAACATAGACGGGAAACGCCCCGGCAATTTTTTGCAGTCCCGTGTCCACGGGCACAAAGGGCGCTTTTCCCAAACTTTCCACATCATAGCCCAGAAGCAGATGTTCCATGGCCGTGTTGCCTGCAATACACATACAGAGGATCTGCGCGTCCTGCCTGTTTCCCAGATACGCCATAAACTGGCGCAGGCCCCGCACAAGAACTTCACCGGCCAACGTCTGCAATTCTTCCCTGCCGCCGCTGCAGGAAGCCACGATTCGGGACAGCACATCCGCGCCATAACTCCTCTGGGGATTCTGCTCGCAGTAAGTATCTGCAATCTCTCCTGTCTTCGCATCCCGAAGCTGCATGGCAATGGTGGTCGTTCCCAAATCCACGGCGATGATAAAGTGACTCATTTCTGATTCCGTAACGTCTGGTTTCCGATTTTCAGGTAAAGTTCTCTTTTGACCATTTGAGTCAATTTTTCCTGACGGAAGATTCACTTCGGTGACAATGGGAGTATCCGATTTCTCTTTGTAGGGAATTTTGATCACACAGTCTCTCTTCGGTCTTGTCACACAGGCAAGCCGATATCCCTGCCGCAGTTCCTCCGGGGAAAGCCTCGCTCTTTCCAATCCTGTCGGAAGAGGCGCCCCCTCCTGAAACTGTATGACACACCGCCCGCAGTCTCCTCTGCCGCCGCAGAAATTGCCCTCCATAAGGTGATTCCGCAATAAAACTGACATAAGAGTCATATCTGTCTCCTGTGTCAGAATCATTAGGCCTGCATTTTTCTCATTGTCATAGGTGTTCGGTTTTTCGTCATCAATAACAATTGTTACTTTCACTTTTTCAGACAAACTGATTTTTCTCCTCGTCGTAATGATAATCAATACTAGCCAGTTTATCGATAATTTCCCCACGGTTCACATCGAGATCTTCGCAAAGCTGATCCAAATTCGCGTAAAAATCACGCAGTTTTAAGTTTACATAACTCAGTAACATCACTGGGTCTTTTGGCATAACATAACACCCGCCTTTCCATTCTGATTTATATTCTCAACTTCTTTTCTGCTCTATACCAGCTCCATCTCCACCCGATATACACTTCCGTCGCTGACCACCCTCGCCATACTGCCACAGATTAGCGGCATTGCAGGAGGCAGATGCCCAATATCCAAATCCATAAGGACCGGCACCTGATAACGGTACAGCATCTCGCAGACCGCCTGATACTGATCAATGCCAAACTCCTCCACATCCATGCCGACCCGGGGTCTGCCGATCAGGAAACCTTTACAGTGTTGAAACCACCCCGCATGTTCCATCTGCCACATGGCCCGGCGTATCCCCATCAAATTCAGATCACAGGCCTCCAAAAACCAGATGATCCCATCCTCCCGGTATCTTTCTGCAAATTCGGTTACCCTATCGTACTTCGTCCCCAACAGAGTGACCAGGCAGTCCATACAGCCGCCGAGAAGACGGCCTGAAAATGCTATCCCGTCCTCTGTCGTTCCGACCGGATGACCGTATATCGCCGCCGCCCTCTGCAAACTCTCCACATTTGTTCTGCCATCCGGCAAAAAATATTTCATAACAGACGTTTCGGTCAGATGGTAGGGCGCAAGCGGATTCTCCTCATCCTTCAGGGATTCCCTCTCCCATTTGTCATACCCGTTCATGATAAGCTTCTCCCCCCGTAGAAGAGACATCGCGTCATTCAATGACGGGTGCAATGGTTCCATGCCAAAGGCCGCCGCACAGGGCCCGTAAACCGATGCCGTATCACACAGTGTCGTCAAAAGAAAGGTGAAATTGGTGTTATCCGAGTATCCCAGATACCACTTGGGGGCCGCTTCCCGAATCCTTCCGAAATCCACATAATCCAAAATCTCGCACATCAATTCACCGCCGCCGCAGGAAATGAGACAGTCGTTATTTTTATCGCAATACCAGTCTGTCAGCTCTTTCCCGCATCTGTCAGGGGCTGTGCTGATCCCTACCCCGTCGTCCGCATAGCAGTTCGGGCCAAGCCCCAACTGATATCCCTGCGCCCGCCATCTTACCTGCGCATTTTCAAACCCACTCCTATAGGGCTCGATGGCGCATCCAAAAGAAGGCGCCACAAACCCGATGGTTCCCTTTTCCCGCAAAAAAGCCGGATATCTCATGCTTTTTCCTCCCTCTCTCTGTTTCTAAAACATCTTTCCAATTTGTTTCCTGCCTCCGCTAAATCCAGATTTAGTGTTTCAAGGAAACACAGACTTATCCACAGATTTTTTCCCTTTTCTTGCTTTTTTGCCGTAAAATCTGCTAAATCCTATTTTAATCTCACAGATTTCACTCTTTTCCCGTCACTTATAGGGAATCCGCAAGCCCTTTTGATTGACTCAAATAGTCATTTTTGATTTTTATATCTACTTAACCATACCATATTTTTTCCCATCTTGCCAGAATAAGCGCATATTTCCGCTGCATGGAATTGTGCATAAAAAGCAGCCCGGCGCTGCCTTTCCATTTCTGCGCACCGGGCTGTTTTGATTATTTTCTTCGCGCTGTCAACGCGCTGTCCTCCACTGTGATTAATATGGTATCCTTTGCGCTCACCTGATCCGAAAGGATCAGCTTCGCAGAAAGGGTTTCCACATATTTCTGGATATACCGTTTTAACGGCCTTGCCCCGTAAACCGGATCGTAAGCGTTCTCCACAATATACTTTTCCGCCTCCGGCGAGAGTTCGATAGAAAGTTCCCTGTCTGCCAACCGTCTGTTCAGATCATTCACGATCAGTCGGATAATACCGCCAATATTCTCCCTGGTAAGCGGCTTGAAGAGAATGGTTTCATCCAATCTGTTTAAAAATTCCGGCCGGAAGTGATTTCTCAGATCGCCCATCACCAGTTTCTCCGCGTTCTCCGTGATCGCTCCCTGTTCGTCGATCCCGTCCAACAGATACTCCGCGCCGATATTGGAGGTCATAATCAGTATCGTATTTTTGAAGTCCACCGTCCTTCCCTGGGAATCTGTGATGCGCCCGTCATCCAACACCTGCAGGAGCACATTGAAGACATCCGGATGGGCCTTTTCGATCTCGTCAAAGAGCACCACCGAGTAAGGCTTTCTCCGTACCGCCTCCGTCAATTGCCCGCCTTCCTCGTAGCCCACGTATCCGGGAGGTGCGCCGATCAGTCTGGAGACAGAATATTTCTCCATATATTCGCTCATGTCGATACGAACCATGTTTGTCTCATCATCAAAGAGGGCTGCCGCAAGCGCTTTGGCCAGTTCTGTCTTACCCACGCCTGTGGGCCCTAAGAACAGGAAGGAGCCGATGGGCTTGGTGGGGTCTTTGATTCCCGCCTTGGATCGGATAATAGCATCTGTTACCTTTGTCACGCCCTCATCCTGTCCGATCACCCGCTTGTGCAGTTCTTCATCCAGATGGAGCGTTTTATTGCGCTCGCTCTCCGTCAGCTTGGAAACCGGGATGCCTGTCCACCGGGAAATAATTTTGGCAATCTCCTCGTCCGACACGCTTTGGTGTACCAGTGACAACTCTTCCCCGCTGACCTTCTCCTCCTCGATTTCCAACTGCTGTTTCAAAGAAGGTAATCTGCCGTAGCTTAACTCCGCCGCCTTCTCATAATCGCCGTCTCTCTGGGCAATCTGGATCTGGCTGTTGACTTCATCGATCTCCTCACGGATCTTTGACAGTTTTTCCACGGAAGCCTTCTCATTCTCCCATTGCGCCATGCGGTTTTGCAATTCTTCTTTTAACTCGGCAAGCTCTTTTTGCAGGTTGGAAAGCCGCTCTCTGCTCAAATTGTCATCCTCTCTTTTGAGCGCTGTCTCCTCGATCTCCAACTGCATCACCCTGCGGCGCAGCTCGTCTAACTCCGTCGGCATGGAATCCAACTCCGTCTTAATCAGCGCACAGGCTTCATCCACCAGATCAATGGCTTTATCCGGCAAAAACCTGTCCGAGATATAACGGTTGGACAGCACCGCTGCGCTGACTAGCGCATTGTCCATGATTTTTACGCCGTGATAAACCTCATAGCGCTCTTTCAGACCCCGCAGAATCGAGATCGTGTCCTCCACCGTAGGTTCCTCCACCATGACGGGCTGAAAACGCCGTTCTAATGCCGCATCTTTTTCAATATATTGACGGTATTCATCCAACGTCGTTGCGCCGATACAGTGCAGCTCGCCTCTGGCCAACATGGGCTTTAACATATTGCCTGCATCCATGGCACCGTCCGTCTTTCCCGCGCCAACAATGGTATGCAGCTCATCAATAAAGAGAATGATCTGGCCGTCGCTGTTTTTCACATCGTCCAATACCGCTTTCAGCCGTTCCTCAAACTCACCGCGGTATTTCGCGCCGGCCACCAACGCCCCCATATCCAGTGAGAATATCTTCTTATCCTTAAGGCCCTCCGGCACATCCCCGCGCACGATACGCTGTGCCAATCCTTCCGCCACTGCCGTTTTTCCAACGCCCGGCTCACCGATCAGCACAGGATTATTCTTTGTCTTTCTTGACAAAATCCGGATCACATTGCGAATCTCCGTATCCCTGCCGATCACCGGATCGAGTTTCTGATCTCTGGCCTTCTCCACCAGATCCTGTCCGTATTTCTCCAGAGTATCGTAGGTGGCCTCCGGGTTATCCGAAGTCACGCGCTGGTTGCCCCGCACCGTGGAAAGGGCCTGCAAAAACCGTTCTCTTGTAATGCCAAACTCCCGGAAAATTTCTTTGATCTCCCTGTTGGGATGCTTCAACATGGCGAGGAAAAGGTGTTCTACTGACACATATTCATCGCCAAGCGCCTTCGCCTCATCCTCCGCACCGATCAGAACCTTATTCAAGTCCTGTCCGATGAAAATCTGTCCGCCCTGCACCTTCGTGCGCTTGGAAAGTCCCTGTTCCACACGATTCACAAAGTATTCTTTCTGTATCTCCATCTTCTCGACAAGCTTTAAGATCAGGCTGTCGTCAATTGTAAGCAGGCTATATAACAGGTGTTCTTCTTCAATCTCCTGATTGCCATATTCGTAAGCAAGCTTTTCACACTGTTCTACTGCCTGTATGGATTTCTGAGTAAATTTTGTTAAGTTCATAATAGACACCTCCTATCTCAATATTTGAAATTTGTCAATATATCTCCCGGTATATTTTTAAAT